>NZ_CP197412.1:4564260-5216297 GCF_052161625.1 Brakhagea slesvicensis | reverse complement strand
GCGTCTCACCCGTAGGTGTTTCTTGCGTCTTGGCCGAAGGTTTCGAGGATTGAATCGGCGCTGCGACAAGCATTCCTCCGAGGATTGCGAAGGCTGCCAAGGCCGGGGTGAATCGACAAATCGGTTTGCACTGCAACATTTGGTAGGTCCTTAAGGAATCAGGGGGGCGGCGTACCTATTCCATTCTAGCACGAGGATCAAGCCCGACCAGCAACGTCGCCCCTGCCATCGCGGTTCTCTGCCTGATCCCCGACCGTAGTGCGAAGAAAGGCTGCATCCACCTGCCGCTCAAGTTCCTCCAGAGACCCGTTATTGATGATCACGTGGGTGGACCGCGACTTCTTCTCCTCGATGCCCAGTTGCGCCGCCTCCCTTTCTTTCAACTGCTCTGGGGTCCATCCGCGAGCAGCGGCATACGTCTCTCGACGCTCTCGCGGGGTGTCAACGAACCAAATTTCGTCGCAAACTGGGTGCCAGTTCCGTTCGAAAAGGAGGGGGATATCCAACGCTAAAAGTCCACAAGTGTTTCTGGCCTTCCAATCTTGGATGATGGACATCAGTCTTGCGCGGATGCGAGGTTGAACGACCTCCTCTAAGGCCTGTCGTCGCAACCGGTGAGAATCGGTCTCTCCAAAAACCAGCGACGCAACCTTCTTTCGATCGATTCGCAAAGGCGTTCCATTTCCGACGGTGCTCGAAAGGAGTACATCGTCTCCGAAGATTCCGCAAATCTCACCAATCACCTCGGGATCAGAAAGCACTTCGTGGGCGACCGAATCGGCATCAACGACCGTTGCTCCTCGCTCGTGAAGGAACCGGGTCACCAAGCTTTTCCCGCTTGCAATTCCACCGATCACCCCAACGATCGTTCTGGCATCCTTGGACTTGATTTGTGACACAGCGATCCCCCACCCTCCCCTATCATCCCATCGCAAGCAACCCCAGCGCATACCACCCAGCCGCAGCCTGCCAACCGATTGACACCCAGCCGCAGGCTGCTAATCGTTTAACAGTCAGCCGTAGGCGTACACGTCGCGCATCAGCCAACCTTCGACGCACATTATCCACTATACACGATGAGTCCACCACATACCTACCAATGCCCATGTCTTTGGGAGCGCCTTCGGCGAATAGTCATGCGAGTGGTCGCCTGCGGATGACTGTTAAACAAACGGTCCGTAGATGGTGGAGCGTCACGATGCCGATAGCAGCGTAAAGAGATGGATAGTAACTATGGATTGCCTACTCATGCCCAGCATGATCTTGATGGGCGTGATCTTCATGATGGATCTCGCCACGGTATGCCTTCCCTCCAATCATGACGCTTAGTTTCGCATTGCCATGATTGTGCTCAAGTTCCTCAACAAGCTCAGCGTTTTGCAGCGAGAACCTTGACGATTTGCCCGCAGGATCCGCTGCCTCGGGCACCGGCGACAACTTGTACTGCGATGGCTTTCCATCATGTGCAAGATTGATTATCAGCTCGGAAGCATCGATTGGGACCGCCTTGATTGCAGATCCATCGAGAATATAGATCGTCACCTGTTGAGCGTCGTGGATTAGTTCCGCGTGATACTCCTCTTTACCCAATTCAATTAACGTACCCTGGTGAGGACCTACGGTGGGATGTGCGTGTTCTTCACCGGATGAGGCGGCAGCTTGATGATCCGACTTGATCGATTTCGATTCTTCTACGGAAGCGGGATTACCATTGCAACCTGCTACGATCAACACTGTGGAAACGGCACAAAAGAGAAATAGTTTCATAGACTGTTCACTTTCCTTGAAATAAAAAATGTGAGTTAGCGATTGGAATTAGTCCGATGGGAAAGGACCTAAACGAACGCGGATTGACTCGCGTCTTGTAGTGTGAGTTGCGAGCTTGATGCCTGAATGGCTCGTTCGGCTGAGCGAGTGCCAAAGAGCCAAAACAGTGCGGGATGGACAAAGAAATCGAGCATCGTGGAGCTGACCACGCCACCCAAGATCACCGTAGCGACGGGATAGAGAATCTCTTTCCCGGGCTCACCGGCGGAGAGCACTAAAGGAATCAGCGCAATTCCTGCTGTCAATGCCGTCATCAACACCGGCGCAAGACGCTCCAGCCCTGCGCGAACAATCATCTCTTTGGTAAAGCTTTCACCTTCGAACTCCACCAGATGGATGTAGTGTTGGAGCAGGAGCACTCCGTTTCGCGATGCGATTCCCGCCAACGAAATAAAACCGACCATGGATGCGATCGTTACCGTTTGGCCGGTTATCACAAGTGCCGCAACCGAACCGATGAAAGCCATGGGAAGTGCTGCCATGACTTGCAATGCCAAGTTGACGGTTCGGAAGAGGGTAAATAAAACAAGGAATACGCCGACCAGCGAAACGATAAATAGTATTCCTATCACGCGACTTGCCGACTGCTGGCTTTGAAACTGCCCCTCATAAGTCGGATAGTATCCTGCTGGAAGTGTCGCGACGATCGGCTCAATGACCTTCTTGATGTCTTGAACGACGTCCACTACTCCTCGATCTGCGACATTGCACTGAATGACGATGCGACGGCGTACATTCTCACGATTGACGGTATTCGGCCCTCCTGACTCGTAAATCCGAGCCAGGTTCCCCAAAGGAACGGTGCCTCCATCTGGTAGCTGGATGGGTAACCTACGAAGGGAGTGGATATCTTCTCGATAGTCCTCTTGCATACGCACAGTCAAATCAAACGTCCGCATCCCGTCCAAGACCTCTGACGTTACTTTGCCATTCATTGCGGTTTCCACAAATCGATTGACGTCATGGACCTGAAGCCCCAGCTGCTTCAATTGCGATCGATCCATCTCGATACGCAACTGCGGAATGATGACTTGCGGCTCTACCATCAAATCGGTCACACCTGGCACCATTGCCATTTCGGCCTTTATCTGCTCAGCCTTCTGTCGCAACAAATCAAGGTCGTCCCCATACAGTTTGACCCCTACTTGGGCTTTCACGCCGGAGAGCATGTGCGAAATCAAATGAGCGATTGGTTGTTCCGTTGCCGTGACGATCCCCGGAATCTGATCCATAGAATTGCGAATACTTTGCAACTGTTGCTCGCGTGATCGAGTCGAGTGAGGATCAAGCTCGATCAAGTACTCGCTCATATTGACCCCTTCCGCATGCTCGTCCAGCTCGGCGCGGCCAGTTCGTCGCACGAATCGTTGCACATCGGAAAGCTTCATCAATTCAGACTCGACCGTCCGATTGATTCCATTGGACGCAGTGAGCGAAGTGCCTGGTGGTAAAACGACGTTCAGCTGCACCGTTCCTTCGTTAAACGGCGGCAAGAAATCCCGCTCCAACCGCGATAGAAAAAGTGCGGACAGGACAACCAAACAAATGGTTACGCCCAAATTGAACCAAGGGAATGCGAGACTGAAGCGAATGATCCGCTCACCGATCCACTTGACGCCCTGCAACACCCAACCATCGCGGGCATCTTGGTTGGTCCCCATATTTCCTAGCAACCAATAGGACAACACCGGTGTGACGGTGAGCGAGACCAACAGCGATGCCAGAATGGATACGATGTAGGCGACTCCGAGCGGAACAAAAAGTTTGCCTTCCATTCCCCCAAGAGCGAACAGGGGCATGAAGACGAGGATCACAATCATCGTGCTAAAGACTATCGAACGACGCACCTCCGAGCTGGCGCGGTAAACAACAACCAAGGGATGCAAGGCGTTTCCTGCTGCCCCATTCTCCTTCAGCCTTCTATAAATATTCTCTACATCGACAATCGCATCATCCACCAATTCCCCCATCGCGACGGCTATTCCACCGAGTGTCATCGTATTGATCGAAAGTCCAAAGGCAGTAAAGATCAATGCGGTCATCACGAGCGACAACGGAATAGCAGTTAGCGTGATAAATGTTGTTCTCAAGTTCATCAAAAACAGAAACAAAACGATCACGACGAGGATCACGCCGTCGCGCAAAGCTTCTTCCACATTTTGGATCGCTCGATCGATGAACGACTTTTGCGAATACATGGTTTCGATCTGGACACCGGGCGAGAGAGAAGGCCTGAGTTCCTCGAGAGCATCGACAATTTCGTCCGTGACAGCGCGCGTATCTGCGTTGGGCTGCTTATTCACTGTAAGGACGACGGCAGGTCCACCGGAGAAAGTACTATTGGAGAATGAAGAACCTGTTTTAGGTTGGCCACTCTCGCCTCTTGTTTCAGCCTGCCTTACAAAAGCAGACGAATCACCTCGTTGGACTTGCGCACCCTCCAGGATTTCAGCCACCTGGGAAAGTAGAACGGGTCGACCTTCACGAATGGTGATGGGAATATCCTGCAAATCGCTGATCGATTGGATACGTCCCAGGCTACGTACCAGGAATTCGCTTGGTCCCTGCTGATCCAAATAGCCACCCGTGCCATTCTCGTTGCTCTTGCTGACAGCCTCTTCGACCTTTTCGAGAGTTACACCATATCGGGTCATTGCGTCGGGGTTCACTCTCACTTGAAACTGCTTGCGTTCGCCCCCCATGGTGAAGACTTGCGAAACGCCAGGGATCGTAAGCAATCGCTGGCGGACGACCCAATCAGCTTCTGTTCGTAGAGCCATCGGCGATACGTCCGGATTCTCCGTCCACATACAGACCATCAGAATCTGCCCCATGATCGACGAAATAGGTGCCAGTTGAGGTTGAATCCCGTCAGGCAAACGGTCTTGCACCATTTGCATTCTCTCCGCGACGATTTGCCGGTCGGAATAGACATCGGTGCCATAGTCGAACTCCACATAAATCACGGAGATGCCGACACCGGAGGAGCTCCTTACGGCTTCCACTCCATTTGCACCATTGATCGCCGTTTCGATGGGAAAGGTGATCAGCGTCTCGACTTCTTCGGGTGCCATGCCCGGTGCTTCGGTCATGATCACGACACGCGGGCGGTTCAGATCGGGGAAGACGTCGATGGGCATTCGCACGATTTGCCACGTACCGACCCCGACCATTGCAATAGCGAGGGTGATCACCAGCAGGCGTTGTTGCAATGCAAAACGGATTAGTGAGTTGAGCATTTTGTTAGTGATTATGCCCCGCGTGAGGATCGACTGCAGAACCGGACTTGTTCTTCATGGCCATTTGCATCTGGTGGGCAGATCGCATGGCGATAATATCCCCTGGATAGATCGACCCGTCATTTTCAATAACGACATTGCGTTGGTCGCGATGCTTCACATGGACGGAAACTCGGTCGAAGTGGTCGCCGTTCTGCTGAAAGACAAACCAATCCGCGCCGTCTTTCACTGCGGCATCGACAGGCAGGACGATCTGCCCCTCCCAAGCTTCTGTAGGGACTCGAACCTCCAGTCGCTGCCCAACGCGGTACTTCCACGTAACAAATCGCTGCCCCTCCGCAGAGTCTTCGTCTCGCAGCTTGGTGTTGGGTAGGTCCACGAAGAAAGAAAGAGTGCGTGACTGAGAATCGACGGCATTGGCAACGAATGCCAAATTCAATCCGGAGACTGTCTCCTGACCGTCGACGCCAGGAAAGATGGCTTCAACAGGCCACCCATTCGCAGCCACTTCCGCTATGGCAGGTGCATCCTGCTCAAAGGCTTTACCCTCCACATAGAGCGACGAATAGTCGGAGAGCGTGCACAGCATCTCACCCGCCTGCACCCCTTGCCCTTTCGAGACACTTAATCGCTCGACAATCAATGGAATCGATTCGGCACTCGATCGAGTCGGTTGGATGCTTGTTGGGAAGGATGCAGTCAGAATCCGACGGTCGCTCAATCGAAGCGGATTCTCCTCGTGGGGATGGTCATCGATCTCCGGTGCAACAATGGTCAGATCTCGCAATAAACGATTCTCACGAATGATCGTATTGATCTGCTCGTCGCTCAAGCCATGCAATCGAAGAGCGGCTTGTTGTGCTGCGATCGTGCTCTGCAATTTCTGGAAGGCGTACTGACGCTCTAGCAACAATTTGCTTGCCACGGCGCCAGATCGAGTTACCTCCTCCAGTCTTGCGATTTCGCGTTGCTCCACCGCTAAGTCGGCATGATTCTTTAAGAACTGGGTTTGCGTGTCGACCAGCTCCTCGTAGGTAAGCCGGATTTTGAATAGCGTTTCACCAGGCTCCACGGCTTCGCCACTTACCGCATGGACGTGCTGTACGATCCCGACCATTGGCGAGGAGACTTGAATTTCCGTTCGACCTGGCTTGGCGATGACCATCGCCGGGATGGTGATCGTTCGATAGAAATTCGACAGCTTGACCGGTTGAAGATATTCATCGGTCAATCCTAGATTCTTCAGAGATTGAGGCGTCAACTCGATCGAGTTACTCTCTCCACTTGCGGAATTTTCTTCCTGATGCCCATCCGCGTCCGACTTCTTCGGCACGGATTCCTTGCGTGCCGCGACCGTGTTATCGATCCACGCGTTCAATCCAGGCCACCAGCGAGGAAACGTCCAAGCCCCGACTACTAATAACAGGATCCCCACCCCCCATCGCAACGCTGGGCTGCGGAGGATCGATCGAATGGAATAGCTATTCATAATTCACAAACAGAGGAGACGACGACCTTCGAAAACCAAAGAAGAGGCGACCGATGAACGCATTCAAGATGCGACAGTCGCCAAAGGCTTTCGGCTAGATGAGCCAAACTTGCAAGGAAGCACGACAGGAGAGCGGCTTGGGCGGCCCTCCTCCCTCTACTGTTCGCTGCGATATCGTGGAGACAGAAACCATCCTGAAGTCCAGCATCGGTTCAAGCCAACACTCGTCGGATGTCGCTTTCCAATCAAGCAATGCGACCGTACGAACCGAAACGTCGAATACACAATGGGAGTCATTGCAAGGACTCGAGTGGCCGTCTTTATCGCTCAAGCACCCAACGTCAGCAGAGCTCACCGCTAAGTCGGGAGTGGAAACGGAATCCAAATTTGCTTTGGGATCGGTTTCGGCTTCGTCATGCCCTTGCTCAGAGGTATGCGCATGATCGCAGCAATCCTCGACATGCGAGTGCACTGGATCTCGCATGCAGCTTCCATGCGACAAACAGCACCCCAATACTGCATGCGCAGCAAAGGTGAGGAGCGTTAGGATTCGCAGAGACAGATTCATGCCAAGCCAAATTTTCGAGTTGCCGATTGAAACTCGCGTTGGAGATCGAAATTTCAGTCTAAGGAAATCTTGCAAGGGTAACTAGCTCAGTATTGCAAATTTGGCGATTAGTCGGCCTTATTTCGCAAGGTGAGTTTTCACCGCGAGATCTTGCCGGCCTAAAACAGCTTGCAGTCCCATGGTATAAGTAGGTTCCCTAGTTCATTTCCAACTTTTGCTCACTTTGATCGCAGGCCTCTCGCATGCTCAAGACGTCGCTCCTTCACCCTCAAATCCTCCAAGCCATTTCTCGCGCTGGCCACCACGCGAAAATTCTCATCGCGGACGGAAATTACCCTGCTTCGTCGAAGAAAGGTCCGAATGCAGAACTGGTGTCATTGCAATTGACCCCAGGCGTTCCGACCGTTGCGCAGGTTCTGCGTCCGCTGCTTGAGATTCTGCCGATCGACCATATCCATACCATGGGAATCGATCCTTCGGATGAGTACGCGCTAAAAACGGATCCGGTCGTGTGGGGCGAGTATCGGTCAATCATGAAGGAGCTTGCATTCAAAAGGGATCTCGAGCCGATTATGAAATGGGAATTCTACGACTCGGTCATGTCGGATGATCATGTGCTTACCATCCAGACGGCCGATCAAGCGACTTGGGCAAATCTCCTACTAGTCGTTGGAGTTCGCACGTCATGAGAATTGACTCGCACCAACATTTCTGGAATTACGACCTTGCGCAGTACGATTGGATTCCGCAGGGCTCGAGCATTCATCGCGACTTTGGCCCTGGCGACTTAAAGCCATTGCTCCTGTCAGCCAACTTGGATGGTTGTGTCGCAGTTCAAGCCCGACAATCGCTCGTCGAAAACGAGTACCTGTGTAAACTCGCCTCGCAGCATGACTGGATTCAGGGAGTCGTTGGCTGGATCGATCTTCGAAGCGAACAGGTGGAGGAACAGGCTGCTGCATTTGGGGCGCTGCCCAAGGCAGTGGGGGTGCGCCATGTGGTGCAGGGGGAGACCGATCCCGAATTCATGGCTCGCGAACCGTTTCGACGAGGGATTTCGAAGCTTCGAAAACATGGCTTGGTCTATAACATTCTTATTTTTGAACACCAGCTTGACGATGCAATCGCCCTCGTGAAGGCCTTTCCTGATCAGCCTTTCGTTATCGATCACATCGCCAAACCGAGAATCAAGGAAAAGAGTATCCGAGGCTGGAGCGAGAAGATGACGGAAATCTCTCATTACGCGAATACATCCATCAAACTTTCTGGGATGGTGACCGAGGCAGATCATGCGAACTGGAAGCTGTCCGATCTCGAGCCTTATTGGGAGATAGTCTTACAAGCTTTTGGGCCCGAACGCATTCTGTTTGGTTCCGATTGGCCTGTAATTCGGCTTGCGTGCAGCTACGAACGCTGGATCGAGATTGTCTCGCGTTGGCTGGACCGGCTCCCGCCGCAGGATCGTGAAAAGATTTGGGGAGAGAATGCGAAACGAATTTACAGGCTCGGTCGTTAGGCGCATCCTACGCTTCTGCTGGTAGTCGATACCACCACACGATCGGCAGGAGCAGGATCGCAAGCATCCAGAAAATGGAGGAGACGGGCCAGCCAATCGCCGTGGTGATCGCAAGGAAAATTTGATAGAGCGGTCCTGCGATAAGCACCCCGATGAAGTTCGCCAGATTCATCGTGCCGATCATCCTCCCCTTCAAGACAGAGGGGGGGCGCTTCTGCATAAAGACTTGGATGGGAATGATGAACACGGCCGCGAACATCCCCGTCGCGATCAATCCAAGCAACGCGCCCCAATATCCAAGAAGGTGTTGGCCCCCTGGTTGCCATGCCCCAATAGCGATAAGCGATACAAGCATGCCGACGGTCCCGAGGAAGACTTGAGACCGCGGCCTCAGACCTCGCATCACCAGGTTGGCACTTACCGCACCAAGAATGATGCCGATAGCCAACCCTCCCGTTAGGATGCTGGTGTTCAAGTCCAGCGCCACTTTCAATTGATTCTTACCGAGAATATTGACCGTGGGCATCACGACTCCGGCGATCACATAGAACATGCTCGAAACGAGGATGGAAAGCAGGAGTGGCCGATCCTTCGTTAACAGTTCTCTCATTTCCTTGCTAATGCCAAAGTCCTTCGCGGAAAGCTTGGCAGCTTGCTGGGCCGGTGGAGTCGAACGAATGAGAAAAGAGGTTGCGGTTCCAATTACCGCGACGCCAGTGCAGACCAGTGAACCGATCCACAAATTACTAAAATCCAAACTCTTGTCTGGACGAACGACGACCAGCACATCCTTTAACCCACCTGCAGCGACAACTCCAAGAATGATGGCCAGAAAAGTGGACATCAGGATCAAGCCGTTTGCCCTCGGCAACTCGTCGTCTCGAAAGAGCTCCGGCAATATGCCATATTTGCTGGGACCAAAAAGGGTGCTGTGAACTCCCATCCAAAAGAGGACGGTCCAAGTTCCAATATCTCCAAGGCTGGAATACCAAAGAAAGGCTACGACTGCGAGCAAGGTGATGACGATCTCGGCCAGCTTGCAAAGCACGATAATCTTGCTTTTGCTGAAACGGTCGGCAAGGTACCCGGCAAAACCACTAAACAAGACGAACGGTAGACTGAATAAGGCAGTGGCATACCCCTGCATGTCTTCCCCCACAGCTGCACCCGCCGCGGGAATCGCGATCAAGAGAATGAGCTGCTTGTAGAGATTGTCGTTGAACGCCCCTAGAAACTGCGTGATGGCCAGCCCCCAAAAGGAACGGTCCTGAAGGATAGAACCCTTCGGTTTTCCTGTCGTTCCACGCTCGTCAGCTCTCGCATCGGGTTGGGACGCATCGGGTTGGGAGGTCGAGACGTCTGTCTCACTTGTCGTAGAAGGACCTTCGGTGCTCACGATGGGAATTCCAAGCGAAAATCGAGTGGTGGCTGGGACCGACGCACGTTTCAGGCGCAGGCCCCGGCGATCCCCTTTGCAGCGATCATTCTACACCTGACCTAACGATCCGATGCAATGCGGATCGAATAAAGAAAGTCGGAATTAGCGAAAGAGTGAAGCTGCATCGTGCACAGCAGCTACCAGCCTGTCCACTTCCTCAATCGTGTTGTAAAGGTAGAAACTGGCCCGGCAACTGACGGAGATTCCAAGCCGATGATGAAGAGGCATTGCACAGTGATGTCCTACCCGAACAGCAATCCCGCGCGAGTCCAAAAAACGAGCGACAGAATCGCCGTGAACCTCTGCTAGATTGAACGAAACAATCCCCGCTCGCTCCCCGAGCTTGGGCGAATAAATCGAAACCCCAGGAATCTCTCGAAGACCTTCGATCGCCCTGTCCGCCAAAACTCGCTCGTGATCCCGCAATGCGGACCCACCAAGCTTCTCCAAAAACTCAATCGCAGGTTGAAACGATACGATCTCGGCAATCGCAGGCGTGCCAGCCTCGAATCTGTGTGGCAGACCGGCTTCGGTGAATCCCTCTTTCGTAACAAGCTTGATCATATTCCCCCCGCCCTGCCAAGCGGGCATGGCCTCCAGGATCTCCCTACGGCCCCAAAGCACTCCCACTCCCGAGCTTGCAAGCATCTTGTGGCCGCTGAAGACGACCCAATCTGCATCCCAATCCTGAACGGACAAAGGACCATGAGGTACGGCCTGCGCGGCGTCGATCAGTACCTTCGCACCGAATTGCTTTGCTTCCCGAACAACCTGTTGCACCGGATTGACAGTCCCCAACACATTGGAAACGGCCGTTATCGATACCAATTTCACTTTGGGAGAGAGCAACGCTTTGTAAGCGTCCATGTCGATTTGAAAGTCATCGTCGATAGGGATCCAACGGAGTCTTACACCGCACTGCGAGGCTAGTTGCTGCCAAGGAACGATGTTTGCATGATGCTCCATCTCCGAGAGGAGAATCTCATCCCCCTCGGACAATCGAGATCGCCCCCAACTCTGGGCAACACAGTTGATCGAAGCGGTAGTCCCCGACGTAAAGATAACCTCGTCGGCGGAGGGAGCATCGATGTAGCGACGAACGGCTTCCCGCGACGCCTCCATCTTCTCGGTGGTAGTTCCAGCCCACTCATGACCCGAGCGATGAACATTGGAGTAATGCTCTCGGAACACGCTGGAAATCGCTTCGATGACTTGCACAGGTCGCTGTGACGACGCGGCGTTGTCCAAGTACGCGATGGCCACCCCGGAATTGCTCTTTTGGGCGAGAATAGGGAAGTCCTCGCGAATTGCATCAATTTGTTCGGTGATCGCCGGCTTCGTTTCGTCCGCTCGTCTCGATGCAGGGGTGGTAGTGGGTAGTTGAGGGGTACCCTCCACCAGCTTCTCCAATGCGAACTCCCGCACCCGCTTGATCATGGAATTCAATCCATTGCTTCGAAGCGGTGAAAGGAAGGACTTCAAGTGGAGGTCTTCAAAGATGGTCTCGATGGGGAACTCGAGAATCGCTTGGGGTGTCTTTCCGCTGAAAGCAGAAACAAGAATCGCGGCCAATCCCCGTACCATTGGGGCGTCGCTGGATGCCTCGAAGGTGAACTCGGTCCCATCCCAGTGGGGCACGAACCAGACCATGCTCTGGCAGCCGACGACGCGATACTCTTCCGTGCAATACTCGCTGGACAAGTCCGGCAGCGAGCTCCCAAGTTCGATCAAGTATTGGATTCGCTCTTCTGGAGTCTCGAGATCCCGGAATTCCTCGACCAAGTCCTCTAACGAATCCATCATGATTCCAATTGTTTCAACTTTAGAATAGGTGCCGTTCCGCGAATGGAAGACTTAGAATATTCCGAGCTGATCGCGAGCGTCTTCTGTCATGCGATCGGGCGTCCAGGGTGGATCCATGACCACCTTGATGTCGACGGCCGCGACTCCTTCAATCGCCTCCACAACTTGACGGCTGTTGGCAACCAATTGAGGGCCAGCCGGACACATGGGGCTGGTCATGGTCATTTCAACATTGACGTTGAACTTCCCCTCGTCCGCGGGCTGAATATCCACCACATAGATCAGCCCCAAATCGACGATATTGACGAAAAGCTCTGGGTCGATGACTTGTTTGAGCTGCTCGCGAACATGGTCTTCCGTAATCACTTTGCTTATCTCCCAATCGCTGTCGTTGTTTGCCAAATAGATAAATTCGAAATGTGTGCCGATCGCTTGCCGCATGCGGGTTGCGCTCGCGGAACTCCTGTGCGAGAACGGGATTCGGCACCCGCACGAGGCCCCTAAGGCCCTTAATCTCGCAATTGAACGAAGACTTTGCCAGATTCCACCTTCACATCATGCGAGCATGTCGGCTCGGTGGCGGGCATGCACAATGCGTCCCCAGAGCGAAGATCGAACTTCGCTCCATGGCGAGGGCATGCGATGCAGTTCCCGTCCACTTCCCCTTCCCCGAGCGTACCGCCGTCGTGCGTACAAACATCATCGATGCAGTACACCTCGCCATCGATGAAAGTAACTAGCACAAACCGATCGTCGACTTCGAATGTCGCTGGAACATTGGGTTTCAACTCAGAGAGATCGCAAACGGAATGATACACTTTGGCTGGGAGAGGGTTGGTGTTGAGTTTTAGTGAATAGCGTGCTGATCAGTGCACAACACGCGCTAATCGACCTGACGCACTTGCCGGGCGATGGCGGCCCCGAGCGCCTCCCGTACCGACTCGATCGTGATTCGATCAAAGATCTGCTGAAAGAACCCGGTGACAATCATCAATACCGCCTCGCGACGCGTGAAGCCACGCGTTTGGGCGTAGAAAATCAACTCTTCGTCAACCCGCCCGCTCGTGCTGCCGTGCGTACATCGAACATCATCCGCCTTGATCTCCAGACCGGGAATGGAATCCGCCCGAGCATGGTCGCTCAGCATCAAATTGTCATTGCGCTGATAGCCGTCTGTTTTGTCGGCGCCTTCATCCACTTTGATCATCCCTCGCCATACCGTACGAGAGCGATCTTGGAGAACCGACTTATAAAGGAAGTCGCTAGTGCAATGCTGCGAGCAGTGCCTCTGGATCGTGTTGTAAGTCAAGTGCTGACGGTCGCGTGTGAACATGACTCCATTCACGAAGCTGCTAGCTCCCGGGGCAACCATCTCTACTTGCTGATCCACCTGCGCAAATCGGCTTCCCATGGCTGCCACCGTCCATTGGATTGTTGCATCCTGCCCAACGCTCGCCTTCTGATGCGCGAACGCCCAAACTTTTTGGCCCCAATCCTGCAAGCTCACAAAACGCAAATTGGACCGAGCTCCGAGGATTAACTCCACTCCACCGCAATGGAACCCCGAACCTTGCTCGGTTTCGCTGCTGCATTCGGTCAAAACCGTCGCTTGCGCACCTTCATCGAGCACCACGAGGGTATGGGCCAAATCGATTCCGCCCTCAAGCATCGCGGAATGCAAATGTAGCGGCTTATCCACCACCACATTCCTGGGAACATAGAGGAACGCACCATCGCTCCACATCGCGGCTTCCAAGGCTGCGAAGCGATCCGACGTGGTATCGATCAAGCTATGAAGGTGCTTCTTCACCACCTCTGCGTACTCTCGGCACGCCTTGGAAAGGGAACAGAATACAACCCCTTTCGCAGCCAAATCTGGATCGAGCGATTCCGATATGACCAATCCGTTGACACTGGAAATATCGCCCCCAACATCCACTCCGTCACGTAGTCGCACCGGGGCAGCGGTTGGTTCGATGGCCCGTGTTTCATCAACGGGCGCGTATTTATCCAGCTTGAACCCACGTAAATCGGAGCGCATCCAATTCTCATCTCGAGGATTCGGCCAATCCATTGCGTCAAAGGACTCCCAGACGCTCCGTCTCTTTTCTGTCAACCACACCGGGTCGATCCGCCTCGCGACGAACTCGTCAAAGCCTTCCCGCGAGAATTTCCCCAGAGACTCATTTGCGATCAATGCTGCATTCATAGCTAGCCCACCGATCCTTCCATTTGCAATTGAATCAGTCGGTTCATCTCGACCGCGTATTCCATCGGCAATTCCTTTACCAGCGGTTCGATAAAGCCGTTGACAATCATCGTGCTCGCTTCCGCTTCGCTCAAGCCTCGGCTCATCAAATAGAACATCTGCTCTTCACCGATGCGGGAGACGCTCGCTTCATGCCCAACGCTTACGTCTTGATCGAGTATCTCGATGTACGGGTAGGTGTCGCTACGACTCTTGGCGTCGAGAATCAACGCATCGCACACGACGTTGCACTTCGACTTCTTCGCGTCGCGCTCGACACGAACCAGCCCCCGATAACTGCTTCGCCCGCCGTTCTTCGAAATCGATTTGCTGATAATCTGCCCCGTGGTGTGCGGCGCTGCATGCACCAGCTTGGCGCCAGCATCCTGATGCTGACCATTGGACGCAAACGCGATCGACAGGATTTCACCACGAGCACCCGGCTCCATCATGTAAACGGCTGGGTACTTCATCGTGAGTTTGCTACCGAGATTACCGTCAACCCATTCCATGGTTGCATCGCCATAGGCAACAGCTCGCTTGGTCACCAAGTTGTAGATGTTGTTGGCCCAATTTTGGATTGTGGTGTACCGGCAACGGCTACCGCGTTTGCAAATGATCTCAACAACCGCGGAGTGGAGCGATTCCGAGGAATACATCGGGGCCGTGCAACCTTCGACATAGTGCACGCTGGCACCTTCGTCGACAATGATCAATGTCCTTTCAAACTGCCCCATGTTTTCCGCGTTGATGCGGAAATAGGCTTGGAGAGGAAACTCGATCTTCACTCCCTTTGGAACATAAATGAACGAGCCACCCGACCAAACGGCCGAGTTCAAAGCCGCGAACTTGTTGTCCGTCGGAGGAATGATCGTGCCGAAATACTCGCGGAGCAAGTCCGGGTACTCTTTGATCGCCGAATCGGTATCGGTGAAAATGACCCCTTGATTCTGCAAGTCTTCCTTGAGAGATCCATACACCACTTCGCTCTCAAACTGGGCTTTCACCCCTGACAAGAACTTTCGTTCCGCTTCGGGGATACCAAGCTTATCGAATGTGTCTTTGATCTCTTGAGGGACTTCATCCCAAGTACGACCCTGTTTGTCGGTCGGCTTCAAGTAATAAAAGATGTCCTGGAAGTTGACATCGATCGCCCCACCCCATGTGGGCATGGGTTTGGAATGGAAAATTTCAAGCGACTTTAGACGAAACTGCCGCATCCACTCCGGCTCATTCTTCATCTCCGAGATTTGATTGACGATCTCTACATCGAGCCCTTTACGAGCCTTGAAGACCGCTTTGCTGTCCGTTCGGAAATCATATTTGTTGATTTCGCCGAACTCTTCCGTGCTAGTGACGATGTCTGTTGACATGGATTTGCGCTTCTAAGGTAAGTGATTAACGAGTTCGATTTAGGCGGTAACGGGCTCTTCTTTAGCCAACATTTCTTGGTTCGCTGCTTCGGCATCCGGGTAGGTCTTTCGAATCCGCTCGTACCCGTGATCGTGAAGCTCCCTCGCCAACTCCGATCCGCCTGTTTCTACAATTCGCCCCCCCAGCATGACGTGGGTGAATTGAGGTGGGTTGTGCTCTAAGAGCTTGTCGTGGTGGGTGATGATCAATAGCCCCATCTTGTCTTTACCGATCTCAGCGATCGATGCACTGGCCAATCGAACTGCATCGGCGTCCAATCCACTATCGGTCTCATCCAGAATCGCGAACTTGGGAGATAACATGGCCATCGTCAAAATTTCGGAACGCTTCATTTCTCCACCCGAGAAACCATCGTTGACGTAACGACGCGCGAACTCGGCATCGATCTTGAGCTGCTCCATCTTGGACTTCAATTCCTTGCGAAACTCACGCATCGGAATCAAATCTTGACCCTCTTTGCGGTCCGGTCGGCGAACATTCGTCGTCGCATGCCGAAGGAAATCCGCCGTCTTTACTCCAGGGATGGCAATCGGTCTTTGAAACGCCATGAAGATCCCGGCGCGAGCTCGCGCGTCGGCTTCCCATTCGGTGATTTCCTCGCCATCGAGCAAGATCGATCCCGAAGTGATCTCGTAGTTCGGATGCCCCGAGATCGCCAATCCCAACGTACTCTTGCCCGAACCGTTGGGACCCATCAACGCATGGGTTTCTCCAAAGTGAATCGTCAAATTCACTCCGCGGAGGATCTCCTTGCCTTCAACAGAGACGTGCAGATTTTCAATTTTGAGAGTATGGGACATTTCGTGTTGTGAAAGATCGAGGGATAGAACAGGGATGTATTGTTTGTTTTTAGTAACAAGTGATGGACTAGCCGGGGCTGGATGCGATCGCTGCCGCCGTCACACCCGCCTCAGGACCGGGAACCGCTCGCGGCGTGAATTGACAACAACCATGTCCGTCCAGCCGACATTTCGAAAGCTCGACGGGGTGCCCTAACGCGGTGCTTAAAGCCATCTCCTCCAGATGACATGCCGAACGATCGTGAGGCTCGCTCACCAAATCGGGATAAGGACAGGCATGCACCTCAAGTATGGGTAGGTCTGCCGGTCCTGTCGCGAGACAACTGGGAACCTTGCGGTCGCTCAGCAATCCCGCCAAAATCCGCATCCGGTCCTCCAGACTGACGTCCGCCATCCCCAAACTCGCATCTGGGAACTCGGTGCGATACATCTCGCCTAGCCGATCCGCGACACCATGGACGAGCTTCGATTTGCTCTCCGAAGAATCCAGCGATTGAATCATGCTCCACAAAGCGATCGCCAAATCGCGATAGGAAACCCCGGCCTGCCGCCATCCTTTGTCGGTCAAGTAATAGGAGTAGGAAGGACGACCCCGCCCGAGAACGATTTTGCGTCGCTCGATGTATCCGGTGTTCTCCAGCCGATCAACCCTCTGTCGAATGGCCGTCGCCGTCACTTCAAGACGCTCCATCAAATCCTGAATGGAAAGCCCCTCCTCGCGGCGTAGCAAATCCAATACCAACTGGTCCACCGGTCGGATGGGATAGTCTTCTTGGCTAGCGGGTAAATCCATGGCGGTTACAATTTTCCGTTTGGCGTCATTCTTCGCTTCGTCTTCGAAGTGTAGCGAGCTGCCTCTTTTTGACAAGCTGCAGTGCGAAAAATAATTTGCTCGCGGCGATCCCTCCCAGGCGATACGACCATGTCGGAATTGACGCGGAATTGCATCCATCCCCGAGATGAAATCATGCAGGCGATGGAACGGATCTATCGCTATCGCATGACGACCACTTCCGGTGGGAACCTTTCGATTCGAGAGACGGATGGGAGCACCTGGATCACGCCGGCGCGCGTCGACAAAGGAAGCCTCTCGCGGTCCGATATTGTTCGAGTCGATCCCGAAAACCGTGTGGAAGGACCGCACCCTCCCTCCTCGGAATTCCCATTCCACGAAGCCATCTACCGTGTCCGTCCGGATATCCGAGCGATCGTTCACGCCCACCCTGTCGCATTGGTCGCCTTCAGCATCTGCCGCATGGTTCCTAACACGCGTATCTTCCATCAAGCCTACTTCATGGGTGGCAAAGTCGGCTTCGCCCCTTACGCGCTCCCCGGTAGCCGGGAATTAGGCGCGAATATCGCCGAACAATTCCGGATGGGGTGCGATAGCGTGGTGCTGGAAAACCACGGGGTCGTCGTCGGCGGCACGTCTCTTTCCCATGCTTTCCAACGTTTTGAGGCTTTGGAGTTTGCATCGAAGACATTGATCAAAGCACAACATCTGGGAAACATTCGCTACCTCGACGAGGAAGAACTCGCCATCGCCCATTCCCGACGTGTCTCGACCCGAACAATGATTCCAGGCCCCCCATGCCACTTGGAACTCGAATGTCGCAAGCAACTCATCGATTTCCTCAAACGCGGCTGCCGTCAACGTCTCTTGATCAGCACGGAAGGAAGCTACTCCGCTCGGCTGGGCAATGATTCGTTTCTCATCACCCCTTCGCAGCGCGATCGAGAACTCTTGCACGTCGAAGATCTTGTGCTGGTAGAAAAGGGTGCTCACGAGGAGGGGAAAACACCCAGTCGCGCTTCCGAGCTTCATCGCGATCTCTACATCCGCTATCCCAGCATTCGGTCGATCGTCTTCGCACACCCCGTCAACGCAACGGCCTTCAGTATCACAGATTCCCCGCTCGATGCTCGCACCATCCCTGAAAGCTACCTGTTTCTTCGGGAAGTCCCACGCATTCCATACGGTGCACAATATGTCGACGAACTCCGAGCGAATCTCACGCCGAAAACCATCGGTGACTTCATCCAGCCCAATAACCCGGCCGGTATCGTCGAAAACGACGGTGTGGTGGTGATGGGAACATCGATTCTCGACGCATTCGATCGCCTGGAAGTCTTTGAATCGACCGCTGAAGCGATCATCAACGCTCGCTCCATTGGAACGGTTTGCGCCATGCCTCCCGCCGTCATCGACGATCTACGACGTGCTTTTGGAATCAAGTGACATTCTCGTCGCGATTCGGCGATCCATCCAAAATGTTCCGAATGGAACCAGCGACGCGAGAAAGGCTTGAAGAAATACCCACGCTGGCCACTTCTTCAGCCATATAGCCAATGCAGCCAAGAACACATAGGCGACGAATAAAAAACCATGGGCTGCGCCGAAGATCTCCACGAGAATGGGCTCCTTCCATCCGTATTTCACTGGCATCGCTACAAACAGTAGCAACAGATAAGAAACTCCCTCCAATATCCCTATCACCCGAAACAAGGTTACGATTCGATTGCTACGCGGCGTGGCTTGGTCGCGAAAAGATTGAGTGTCACTGGCCGGCATTCCATGAGATTCCAATTTCGATTCCATCTTGGTTCGTGCTTAATTTGCTACGCGCGGCTGCTGCTGGGTCGCGCAGTGAAAAGCTCCCAGCCCCCAAATGAAATTGGACGCATCCAAGGGCACAATCGTGCGATCCGGGAACAATTCACTTAAAACCCGAAGCGCCGCGTCATCGGTCTCGCGATACCCAAAAACGGGTACGATCACGAGCTCGTTCGCGATATAAAAATTGCAGTAGCTTTCAGGCACGCGTTTTCCCTGCACATACCTGGGAGGTGGGGTTACCAAAGGGATGATTTCTAACGAACGCCCTCGAGCATCCGTGACTTGCTTGAGCAACTCATATTGCTTGGCCAATTTCTCTGCGTTGCTGTCTTCAAAGCTATAAGAAACAGCAGCTACCACGACCCCTGGCCGTACGAATCGGACGAGCTGATCGATATGGCTGTCGGTGTCATCGCCGGCTAGCGCCCCACCATCGATCCAGAGCACTTTTTCAATCGCCAACATTCGCTTGAGTTCGCTCTCGATTCGACTTCGTTCCCAATCTGGATTGCGCGCGTAAGAGAGAAGACAACTGCTCGTGGTGAGCAACGTTCCTTCGCCATCGGTTTCCAATCCTCCCCCTTCGCAAACGAGCTGCGATGGAAAACGGGCGATCGGAGTAGAACCCGCCGTCTCCCATGCATCGCAGACGGCATTGTTGGCAGCTGCATCCCAATCGTGCGGATGGTATTTGTTCCCCCAAGCGTTGAAGCGCCAAAGTATGGCACCGAGCTGACTACCCTCTGACTTGACGACAAAAGTGGGTCCGTAGTCGCGTATCCAACAATCGTTCGTTGCAATAGGGTGCACCGTCACATTCTGGCAGTCTGCAAGCTGATGGGTGGCTCGCTGATAGCTTTCATCGGGTCCACCCAGTACGTGGACATGCTCTACCTCAGCCAGGATCCGGATCATCCGCTCGGTGACCGGAGGAATCAAATCGAAAAGGCCCGGCCAAGTCTCTTCATTATGTGGCCAGGAAATCCATGTCGCCTCGTGGGGTTCCCATTCCGCGACCCATCGAAAACCAGACTCGCTGGCGTAGCGAGTTGTCATGCGCCCGCTCCTGTTCCATCGATAAAGCGCTTTGTCAAATCACCATATGCATCGATGCGTCGGTCTCGAAGGAAAGGCCAATGCGTCCGCTGCTGATCAATCCGTTGCAAATCGCATTCGACGACGACGATCTCTTCACGATCGTGCGCAGCGCGATGCAGAAGAACCCCCGCGGGATCGTACACGAACGAACCACCCCAAAACTCTAGTGCATCCTCGCGACCGACTCGATTGGCGGCCCCGACAAAGACTCCGTTCGCAATCGCATGCGACCGCATCATCGTCTCCCAAGACTCATGCTGGCTCTTGCCATACTCAGCCTTGTCAGATTCCAACCATCCGATGGCAGTGGGATACAAAAGAATCTCGGCCCCGCGCAAAGCAAAGAGTCGCGCTGCTTCTGGATACCACTGATCCCAACAGACCCCTACGCCAATTCTTCCAAAGTGGGTATCGGCGACCGTGAACCCCGTATCGCCAGGGGTAAAGTAAAACTTCTCGTAATAAAGTGGGTCGTCCGGAATGTGCATCTTCCGATAGAACCCCTTGAGGGATCCATCGGTATCGTAAACCAAGGCCGTGTTGTGATAGAGGCCGTGCGCGCGTCGTTCGAAGATAGAACCCGTAACGACGACGCCTAACCTTTTCGCCGCATCCTGCATCGCAGCGCTTGTTGGTCCAGGTATCGACTCGGCCCATTCGAAGCGGTCATGATCCTCGCTCTGGCACGGATAAGGCGCGTTGAACAACTCCTGCAGACAAACAATATTCGCTCCGCGTTCCGCCGCCCGCTCGATGCACTGAACCGCTTTCGCTATGTTTTCCGGTTGCGCCTTGTTTTGCGGCTGTGCTGTGGAACAGCTCATCTGAACCATTGCCAGTTGAACAATCTTCCGTTTGGTCGTCACCCCTGCGATTCCTTTTTCCAACGTACCGCGCCGCAATCGCGACGCGAGACTCGTAACGATACAAGCCGAGTTATGACGCTCGACGGTGTAATCGTAGCATAGAATCCTTCTCAGGTCTGGAGCTTCGACGAACTAGCTGAAGAGTTCCGTTACTGCCTGAGCTTTTACCAGCTCGCGAGGCTGGTTGAGATGGTTGTAAACAATGGTCTCAGGATTGATTCCAAAGGCATGATAAATCGTCGCCAACAATTGGGCGGGATGGACCGGTTTGTCGACCGGGGAACTCGCGGTCTTATCGCTCGCTCCATGGACGTATCCCCGTTTGATTCCCGCTCCTGCCAAGACCGACGTGTAACAGTACGGCCAGTGATCACGACCATCGTCGGAGTTACCGTTACCACTCGTGCTGACGCCTCGTTCTGGAGAACGCCCGAACTCGCCGACGGCGACGACCAAGGTGTCCTCCAACAATCCTCGCTGATCCAAATCCTCGATGAGGGTGGATAACCCGGCATCGAGCATCGGGGCTGACTGATTCTTCATCCGCTTGGAGAGATCCACGTGATGATCCCAAGAATGGTTGTCGCTATTGGCCACCTTCGGCCAAATAACCTCTACCACGCGAGTCCCCGCTTCGATCAGCCGACGCGCAAGCAAACAGCTTTGACCAAATGTATTGCGACCGTATGCCTCGCGAAGCATTTCGGACTCCTGCGACAGATCGAACGCTTCGCGAGCCTTACCAGAAACGACGAGCGAAAGCGCTTGGTCAAAGTACTCATCGAGCTGCTGATTCTCAACCGCAGCATTGATCGTTGGCATTTGGGCATTGATCAAATCCCTTAGTTGTGCACGTCGCTTTAGCCGGACGGCGAAGACCTCGGGACGCAATTGCAAATCGCTGACATTGATGCGTTCCATCTTGCTGAGGTCCATGTCATCCCCCTCAGGATAAAGCGTGTAGGGATCGAAGGCTTTGCCGAGAAAGCCAGCCGCCCCACCTTTGCCGACCACATTGGATTCTTGCAGAGGACGCGGGAGCATGACGAACGGCAACATGGGCTCATCCGCAGGTCGAAGCCGGATGATGTTCGATCCGAAATTAGGAAAGTCTTTCGGAGAGGGAGGCTCTAGCTGCCCGGACGGACTCACCTTGTCGGTCGTGTACCCCGTCATCATCTGATAGATCGCAGCCGTGTGATTAAACAACCCGTTGGGCGTATAGCTCATCGAACGGATCATGGTGAACTTATCATTCACCTGACTCAAACGCGGAAGATTCTCTGTGTATTGCACCCCGGGAATCTTCGTGGAGATCGGCTTGAACACACTCCGCACTTTGTCCGGAACATTTTCTTTCGGATCCCAAAGGTCGATGTGGCTAGGACCACCTTGGAGATAAACCATGATGATGCGTTTGGCTTTATTCCAACCCGCTCCCCCTCCTCCTTCGCTCCCTTGAACGTGCTGCAGCCGCAGCAACGATGGGAGAGAAATTCCCAGCATCCCACTCGCTCCAACGCGCAGAACATCCCGGCGCGAGGGAAGCATTCCGTGATCACACAAATCGCGCCCTGGTCGACCAATCAAGCGAAACATAATGACTCCCTTTGAACTCTCTCTGATTGCTCTTAATGATTGAACAGAAACGCAGGGCTGTTGATCAACGCCCATGTAATGTCTTCCGCCGCGGTGACTCGCAACTGAGCACGCTGCTTTTCACTCTCTTTGACGTCTTCGCGAAGACGGACGATCGCTGGGTCCTCCGGGGTTGGGACCGACAATCGCTCCAAGCTCTTTTTGAAGGATACAACCATCGCATCTTCCGCCAGCGGTCGATTCTCTAGGTTGAATTTGTCCTGAAGCTTCGATCGGTCCGCCGAACTGACCTTGAAGTATTGGATCGCTGCGTTCGCTACCGATTCCCGTTTCACTTCGGGGGCTGCGTTCGCATAAGCTTGCAACGTCTCGGAGAGCCCCAAAGTGAGTTCCCCTTCTAACGCGGCAACGCTCAATCGGAAACGCCCGAGCCGGTGTTTGGCCGCATTGTGGAACTGATGCAAACGCCACTGAAGGACTTCTCCTTTGCCTAATTGCAAAGGCTCAGCCAACTGGAATACGGCCCAATGCTCTGTGCCCGTTGCACCTGCTACCGCCCAACCTCCTTGGTCGTTGACTTTCTCGTCGATCGCCGCTGCAGCAGAAAATCCGCTTTGGTCAAAATCGGTGATCCCCTTCGACAGCTTCACTTTTCGCATCTGCTTCGGCTTCGATGGGTCACCTGCGTACAACTCGATCTCCGTGAGGACAAAGTTCCCATTGTCGGAAACACCTGGCCCCTTGTCATGAGTCCCCTCCAACGTCAGCGCCTCAAGGCGAACCGCTTGGATGGCAATGGCTGGAGGTCGGGTATCGATCGTATAAACACCCTTCTCATCGACGTTGCTGCCTACAATCGAGCGATCTGGCAACGAGACGAGATTTCCTTTGTTCGAAGCCTTCAACGCTTGAGGTCGTAGCGAAATCCAATCATGGCCGTTCTTATTGGAGGCAACCCACGCGTCAAGCTTCTGTGGCAAAGCGGCCTCGAACGCCTGCAACTCCGCTCGGGCTGCTTCGAGTCGCTCAAGCCGTGCTTTTTCCGCGGCATCCCGTTCCGGTGCAATGGCGGCTTCTCGCTCTGCAAGAAGCTTAGCTGTCTGCGCTTTCTCCTCGTCCAACTTCGCTTGCCGCTTGGGCTTTTCTTCTGCCCACCAAGCTTCTTTCTCGGATAACGTACGCGTCAACGATTGGTGATCCGAATCAATCTGCTGAAGCACAGTCAAAGCGGACTCAATCTCCTTCTCCGTCGATGGCCGATTGAGCACTTGCAGAAACAACTCTTCAACCAATTCCCGATCGGAATCGATCTCTCGAACCATCTGACGAATCGAGTTGTTCTGATCGGAAATCGCCGACCCTAGCGTTGGACCGCTCACCAAGGCCATGACGGAACCCAATCGCAATTCGCTCGAACGTTCGCATTCGCACGCACTTTCACGAGGCGGGCGACCAAGGTTATTCAGAAACCCATCCGGCAATCCAGCATCGGCATCCGCCAACGATGCGGCCCGCGTCCCGGGGGCTTGCCCAGGAATCTTCGCTTGCGATCCGGTGACCCTGTGAATGGCGTCGAATAGAACTTCCGCCGGCAACCTTCGAGGCAATGCGTGAGAATAGTTTCGATCGTCGTCTGCATTCCAGTTATTCGTAGCGATCGAGCGCTGATACGTCTCCGACTTGCAAATCGTTTTGAGCAACTGCTGCGTATCGAACTTTTGCTCTAAGAACGATTGTTCCAGCAACGAAAGTAGCTCCGGGATGCTCGCCGGATTGCCTGCTCGAATATCGTCGATGGGTTCAATCAGCCCTTTGCCGAGCATGTAACCCCACATCCGATTGACAAAGCTGCGTGCAAAGTATGGGTTCTTAGGACTTGTCAGCCACGCGGCAAAAGTAGCTCGGCGACTCGCATCGTCCGCATGGGTGTGCTCGGCTTCAAAGGGGAACTTCGGTGCAATGGTTTGTTGAGTCCTCTGATGTTTGAGCTCTGCAGTTCCCGCATCGGATACGATCTCGTAGAGGGGTTTCGCGCCTTCTACTGCCGTTCCGCCGATGGTCTTGTTCTCAGACGCAGGGTCCTTTTTCAATTCGACTTGAGAAAAGAAGGCTGCAGTTTGGTAGTACTGATCTTGGGTCCACCGCTCAAAGGGATGGTCATGGCACTTGTTGCAATTGAACCGAATACCAAGGAAGAGGTGCGTGGTGTTCTCTACCGTATCCTCTGGGTTTCTCAGAATCTTGTAATAAGACGCGGGCGGATTCTCTCGGTTGGAGCCTGACGCGTTCACAATTTCGCGAACAAACTGGTCGTAGGGTTTGTTGGTCGCAATGCTTTCCCGAATCCAATCGCGGAAACTGGTCGCTCCCTCTTTCCCAAGGAACTTCGAATTGACCTGGAGAAGATCAGACCATTTGTTGGTCCAGTGCTCGACATACGCTTCGCTGCCAACGAGCTGGTCGACCACTCGATCACGCTTTTCCTTCGTTGGCGTTTCATCCTTGAGAAACGCTCGAACTTGATCGGCCGTCGGTGGGAGACCGGTCAAGTCGATATAGACCCTGCGCAGAAACTCCGCATCGGTGCACAGTTCGGACGGAGAAATTTTCAGTCGCAGCCACTTCTGAGCGACCGTGCTGTCGATTGGATTGTTGGTAGGTGTAGGCTGCCAATTGTAACCTTCGCGTTTTCCCATCACCGTAAGAGTCGTCGCCGCATAGGAGCCTTCAAAACGAGCCAAGATCGGCGCTTCGCCGCGGCGGATCGATTGAACTCGTCCACCATCGACCACCGCCGCGACCTCTGCATTGCTCGATTCGATAAACGATTCTCGCGTCACGTCTCGCGTCACGCCATCGGCGTAAGTGGCCACGACTCGAAACTGAGTCAGTTGCTGAACATCCTCGGAGATCGGGTTTTGAGGACTGATTGCGATGGAAACGACTTTTGGAGATTCGAAACGAACCGATGCACCTTCCGAAATCCACTGCCGCAGTACCAAGGCTTGAACATCCCCCTCGTGGAAGAGCTTCCCCCCCACATGCGGCACCAGCCCAAGCGGCTTGGTGAGGATCAAGCTATCGAGGGGGGAGGCTGGATTGAGTCGCCGCCCCGCCAAGTCATCGGCGAGCGATCGAATGTCGAAGATCGGATCGTATCCCCGAAGCGACAGCTTGAACCCACTTTTTCCCGCTTGAGCACCGTGACAGGTCCCTTGATTGCATCCGAGCTTGGAGAGGACAGGATTGACGTCTCGAATGAAATCCATGGGTTGTGTAGCCTCGGTGCGAATTTCGACAGGAATTTCCCGAGCTTGATCCCCGAATTGAATTCGAACCTTCGTCGCAGCATTCGATAAGGGTACCAGCCAGCCTCGGGGACTCACCCACGCCGCATCGGAGTCAACAACCGAGTACATGGCGTGACTGGAAAGATCGAACTCCTTCCCCTCGGCGGTCTTCCCGCGAACCGTAAACTGCACCGAATCATTCCAATGCGCTAGCGAGACGGTAGCGGGCTCGACGACTATTTCTTGGATTTCGGCAGCCGAAGGGACTTTCCAAGCTCCCGATGCAGCGGCGACTTGATTTTCCTCTGTCCACTGGGCATGCAAATGACTGAGACGCGACCGTTTAAGCGACGCGAGCGCGGCATCCGATTGCAGAGCCGTCGATTGCGCTGGTGTCGCGTCACGCTCCACAATCGGCTTCTGATCGGCGATTTGCCACGCCCGAAGCTTACCGTCGGAACCGCCCGCTACCAGCCTTCCGTTGCCGTCGATGTCGATCGCATAAACCGCGGCGTTTGGAATCTCCCAGGCAGCCAACACAGCAGGCTGCGCCGTCACATAGACCTCGAGCTTGTCTTTCTCTTCCTTGGTCCGACTCAAACTCCTTTTGGATTGTATCTTCTTGATATCATCGGGCATTTGGTTGTCAACATCGTACGACCAAACCTTGATCCAACTCTTCCCGTCCAGGGTCGCGCAAGCCGCCAAGTACTTTCCATCTGGACTGATGGAGACATCGAAAATGCGCCCGGGTAATGGTTCCAGTTGACGAATCAAATTGGCGTCGTCACCGATGACGCGAGCCGTTTGCCTAAAAATGCGATAAATCTTCGGAGCACCATCCGCTCCACCGACCAAAATCTCGTTTCGCTCGGGATGTCCGGCCAGAGTTTGAATGCCGCCGCGCAACGCTCCCGGAGTGATGGAGGTGATGTTGTCGACGAACCTCTCCGTTTCCACCTCCGTGAGCTTGACGGTCATGTCCCGAGCAACGGAAATCAAATGCTTTCCATCCACCGTAAACGACGTTGCTCGAGGCCAATCCTCATGGACTCGCGAAAAGAACTTTTGCTCTCCTTCTAACGTGATCGCTCGAACCGAATTGTCGGCGCAGCCAAACGAAAGAAGATTCGAGTCGGGTGACCAGTTCACACCGAACAAGGTATCGTTGCCAATGCTAAAACTGCGGTGCAGCGATTTGTTTTCGCGATTCCAGACTTGCAATTCACCTCGAACCCCGGGCTCACCACCTGCTACAGCAATCCATTTTCCGTCTGGTGAACAAGCGATCGATTCGATGCGTGGACTGATACCGATCAATCGATTCTTTAGTTCCCATGAGTCTGTCGAATAGACCAATACTTCATGAAATCCAGTCAATACGACTTCGCTTCCATCCGGGGTGAAACGAATGCTATTGATATTCGGAGGACGTGTGTAAGCGGGTGGATTCTCTAAACTGTACTTGCGATTTGCTGCTGGCGAATCGTTCACGGCACCTTCGTCAATCCAACGACGGATCGTCTCAATCTCGGACTCTTTCAAGGGTGCTTTCCCCTTTGGCATCTCTGCTTTGCCGTCCTTGGGAACGATCTCTGCAATCAAGTGACTCTTGGCGGAATCTCCCGGGACAACAGCTAGCTCGCCCGATTCACCAGCCCGGAGCATCGATTCATGTTCCGTCATGCTATACGAGCCTTCGGATTTGGCCGGTTGGTGACAACCAAAGCACTGGTCACGAAGGATGGGAAGAACATCCTTGGAGAAACTTACGGGCTGCTTGGGTGCCGAGGTTTCGTCAGCCCGAAGCGATGGGTGGAAAGATCCCAGCGTGATGGCGATTCCAAGGACCAGAAGCGAGCATCGCGAGATGCCCCGAAGCGGCAGCATGCGCATACGGAATCCAACTCCTCTTAGGCTCAGCGTTTTGTTCGTTGCTGTCCTATCGGGACAACTCCGACTACCGCGAGCGAAGTAAGCACGTTCAGGGAGGACTGTGACGGCAGGGGACGGGGAAGGGAACGGTACAACCACGCGTTGCAAGGTCTTGCAAGCGTCATCGCCGTTGAATCAGAATAACCCGTCCCAGCTTTGGGGTCAATTACAGCCTTAGGCCGCCCGATGTGTTGCCGCGTACGCCAGAAGCTGGAGAGCCTCGAGGGATTCTTGATCGGCCGTGTAGATTCCATCCATCCGATTCAAGTGGGAAATGGCACGCCGCCCCCACTGGTGCGCGGAGTTCAGCGTGTAGTCGGAAGCCCCCACGGTGTCGAAATACGAACGAACCGTGCCAAAAGGGACGTCGGCGGATGCCGCCAAAACGTCACGCAACCCTTGTCCGTCTGGAGACGCGAGCGTGTGGATCACCGGCAGCGTCGGTTTCCTCGCCGCAAGATCTGTCCCCAATGTTTTGCCAGTTGCCGCGGCATCTCCCCACACGTCGAGCCAATCGTCGTAGATCTGAAACGCGATTCCAAGCCCATAGCCGTATTGGGCAAATCGCTCGGAAATGCTGTCCGAAGCGTTGGCCGACCAAGCCCCCAGGCGGCAGCTTACTTCGCAGAGCGCTCCGGTCTTCGCTCCGAGAATGTCAAAGTAGTCTGGCTCGGAGAGGTCCAAATTCCCAACCGATCGCCCTTGCCGAATCTCTCCTTCGCAAACGAGTTTTGCGGCGCGGGCAATACAACGTCCTGGATAGGTCGAATCCCCTTGATTGGCCAATTCGTAAGCGTGGGTAAAGAGCCAATCACCCAGCAAGATCGCGTCTTGAACTCCCCAGAGGGTATGGGTCGTGGGGCGATGTCGCCTTTGATCCGCTCCATCGAGAATGTCATCATGGACAAGCGTGGCGGTGTGGACCAATTCGATCGCGGCTGCCAACCGGATGGTTTCTTCCGTCACGCCCCCACACGCTTTGGCAGATAAAAGCGTCAAACAAGGCCGTAGCCGCTTCCCACCCAAAGTACGGACGTGGTCGAGCATCGGCTGAATCGACCGATCGCTGGCCGCCAGACCTTGCAAGATGCATGTCTCGACTTTGGCCAAGTCCTTCTCGATCAGAGCCATCGCCCTTCGGAGAACCCACTGGTAATTGGTCGCCTCGGGGTGCACAGGTTCAAAGGAGGCGGATACGCCAGATCGCAGCTGGGTCCCAGTCGACTCGCCACGTGCCCGCCATGGAGCGGTCAAAGTCGCAAAGACATCTTCCTCGGCCTTTTCACTAACGTGCTGGGGTGCGTGCATTATCGGTCTCATTCCTAGTGAAATCACCACTGCTTCCCCCCGATTTGCGGAGCAAGCCAATATCGCAGAGGGTGATCCCCGGATCGATCCCTTTGCACATGTCGTAAACGGTCACTGCCGCGATGCTCGCCGCGGTGATCGCTTCCATCTCTACCCCCGTTTTTCCGGTCGACTTAACCGTGACTTGCCATTCCAGCACTAAATCTCCTCGCCAAAAGGATTCGACCGAGACGGACTCGATGGGAATAGCGTGGCAAAGCGGAATAAGATGGCTCGTCCATTTGGTCGCCTGGATGGCCGCGAGTCGAGCGACTTGCAAGCAATCCCCCTTTTTAAGACTGTTTTCGCGGATCGCCTGTGCCGCCTCGGGGGAGAGAAGCACCCGGCTTCGCGCAACGGCAATCCGTTGCGAGATCCCCTTACCACCGACATCCACCATATGCGCTGCCCCTTGTTCATTGACATGCGTCAGCTGGCTGGATTTGGGCGAATCGATTTTGTTATCCAAAAGACTGGCTCCAAAAGACTTCCAAACAAAAAACCCGCAGATCGGTTCGAACTCTGCGGGTTGGGTAGTCGGTGTCGAAAGCGACGAAGCTCATTACGCTTTCGCAGCATATTCCGCATCGAAAAAGGACTTGCTGTCCTGGACGGTCGGCTTGATCGATCGCTTTCCTTCTTGCCAGTTCGCTGGGCAGACTTCGCCGTTCTTTTCGAAGAACTGAAGCGCCTTCACCATGCGCAAGGCCTCGTCAACACTGCGACCGAGCGGAAGATCGTTGACGACTTGGTGCCGTACGACGCCGTTCTTATCGATCAAGAAAAGACCTCGCAGCGCCACGGCATCGTTGACTAAAACGTCATAATCGCGAGCGATTTGCTTGTTCAAGTCGGCGACGAGCGGGTAGTCGATCTGCCCGATACCACCCTGGGTTCGAGGTGTGTTTCGCCATGCCAAGTGCGAGTAGTGGCTATCGACCGAAACGCCGATGACTTCGACATCGAGAGCGTTGAAATCGGCGACGCGATCCGAGAAGGCGATGATTTCGGTTGGGCAGACGAAGGTAAAGTCGAGCGGATAGAAGAACAACAAGACATACTTCTTGCCCTTGTACTGGCTGAGGGAGATTTCCGAGAAAGTGCCGTCCTTCATCACGGCTTGCGCTTTGAAATCGGGTGCTGGTTTCGTAACGAGAACTGCCATCTTCCATTTCTCCAGTCGATAGGGATGCTCTAATCTGGGGCTCATGAGAGTCGTCTGCTTTGCCCCGGCGACAGACCATATGCTCGCTATTGTCCCTTTTTCGTCAAGGCTCCGCGCCATGCATACAGACCATGCTTCCGCTGCATACGACTCGATCGACGACTCCCTCACCACCGTGGCCGAACTGAAAGGATGGATAGATCGCTTTGCTGCCGATCGAAGGTGGGAAACGTTCCATCGCCCGAAGTGTTTGGCCATGTCGGTGGCCATCGAAGCTGCCGAACTTATGGAACACTTTCAATGGACCGACCCTGAGGCAAAGGATTTAGCCCCGGACGCCAAAGTAGCAATTTCCGAGGAACTCGCCGATGTTCTCTCTTATCTTCTGCGACTCGCAAGCGTCCTTGAATTGGATGTCACAAGCTCGCTTCGTGAAAAAATGGTCAAAAACGCTCGGAAATACCCGGTCGCAGCCCCCTGAAGCCCTGAAAATCCAATGTTTTTTGGACAAAATCGCCCCAATTCCAGTGTTTTTATGGGTTTAGGGCCTTATCCCAGTTGCATTTTGCCCCCCGCATCCTTTAATTCAGCCAATAGTCATGTTCTCCGTTGGACATGGATTAGAAAAGTGATCGTTTGAAAGGGATTCGTCACATGGCAAAAGCAGCTGCCAAGGCAGAAAAGCCACTCACCAAAGTCCAAATCTACACCAACATCGCCGAAGCCACCGGCCTATCCAAGAAACAAATTGCAGAGGTTTTCGATGCCTTGAAGGCAGAAATCGCCACTTCGCTCGGCAAGAAGGGCGTTGGCGCATTCGTGATTCCCGACCTTTGCAAGATTCTTCGCCATCAGAAAAAGGCTCTTCCAAAGCGACAAGTTCGAAACCCACAAACCGGTGAAATGAAGTGGGCCGATCCCAAACCCGCTTCGACCACCGTTAAAGTTCGCGCTCTCAAGAAACTCAAAGACATGGTCTAGTACCATCAATCTCACGAGGATCACCTCGCGATCCAAACCTTTGAAACGGTCGCGATGCTTTAGGCATCGCGGCCGTTTTGCTATTCCGGCCTTTTTGATTTTCCAACGCTGCTCCCAATCCTTCTCCTTCGGTTCGCTCCACTACCTCGAAACGAAATCCGCACCCCTCGGGTGTACTCTGCGATTTCCCGAAATTTCCGCAAAAGTTGTTCTCTCCACACTGACCGCCCCTTCGCTCCACTTCTATAATGCAGCAGATAGGCCAGTTGAAGCATCCCTATGGCGTAAGGGACGCCAGTAATCGAAGGAATCGAGGCATGACACCGGAAGCGCACAACACACAATTCTCCCGCCAAATTTGGCAAACTGTTTCCGAACATGCGCACAGCTGCCTGCTTCGCCGCGATTTCTGTCCAGAACAGTCTCGCGTTGAGAACCTGCGTTGCGTTGATTTCTACGAGGAATCGGATCTCGCCTACGGAAAGCAGATTTGGTTCTTCGAAGCGATCGGCGTCGACCCTGTAGGGAGGCGTCATTTCCTCCACGGCGCGCTCGAGTTCTCCATCCAATACGGGCTTCTCGAGGCCGCTCAAGCGGTTCTGTTTGAAGAAGAAGATGCGAGAGATCAGTTCCTCGCCATCCATCCACGTGAACTAACTAGCTTGTTTCCCAACCATCTGAGCCATCGCTTCTGGGTTACGACCGTCTGCAGCTTGTTCGTGATCTTGGCTGCAGTCTGGACCTTCGCTCTCCTGTGCATGCTCAACAGCTAAACCATCCGCACTAGGGATGGGTGGCTCCCGGGTGATCAGGCACGCCCCGGTCTCCGCCCCCATCCCCAATCGATTTCTCGGATAGCCTCAAACTCTTGCGAAGGTCGACGGCCGCTCGGTAACGCGTTCCCACCCCAGCCTGAGGAAGCACACCGGCGCCTAAGATCAAAAACGTCAAGGCAATCATCGCCATTCGCTCCTCCGGCAAGATCGATAGCGAGACAGACGAGATGTGCCTCGTACCTGTGAAGATGCGAAAGTAAGAACTCATGATCGCAATCCCCTGAAGGGCCATGGTGAGCACGACCCCCATCCCTAAAACAGGAGTCGCGTCCACGGCTCCCTCAATCAAAAGTTCGGATGCAATGAAGCCAATCGTGCACGGAAATCCGACGCTCGCGAGACCTGACAATAAATAAAACCATGCGAACGTGGGCATGTGCTCATACAGCCCATAATAACGGTCGAATCTCAATCGTCCGATGCGAGCCTCCACACATCGAAGAACGATTCCATAGCCGGTCATCGCAATTCCTACGGACAACCATAAACTCAACGCACCCGTCAATGCGATGGGAGTAGCAACATCAAGCCCGACCATCACTAACGAAACATGACTCAGCAGGAGATACCCAAAGAACGATCTCCCATCTACCTGCACCAACGCCATCCCCGCTGCATAGATCGCCGTTGCCATCGCCCACCACTCGATAACAGTAAATACCCACTCCGGTGCAACGGGAAGCAACAAGCGAACAGCGGCATAAGGTCCCATCATAGGCAACAGATAGAGCAGCGAGCTGCCGAACGAGCCTCGTTGCAATAGGTCTCGTATCGCTACCGAAAATGGAATCAGACCGCATCGCAACCCGATCGAAACGGTCAAACAGACCAAGCCGATAGTGATCCAAGTCGAGTTCTTGGATTCGATCAACATCACCCCCACCATCGCACCCACCGTAAACACCATGTGATGGATCGCGAAGACTCGCGTCGTTTGCTTTCGATTCCCAAGCTCCGAGAAAACAGGAACCCCTAACAAAAAGAGCAAAGCGACAACCCACACCGGGTCCTTGGTCGAGAGAACTGCCAGACTAATCGCCTCAGATAAGATCGCTCCCAAATAAGAAAAGGTGCTCACCTTGTGACCGACCGTGGCGGTCAAGGTAAATAGAAAGATCAATGCCGTCAGCGGCAAAAGTGGGGCGCTAAAACTCATCGACGATGAGGATCTCTTTTCCAAGAACCCATTGAACCAAACTCCAATCATCATGCGCCTCAAACGCATGGAGCGTAGCAAAGTCCAACCAAGTCGCGATGGAACAGACCAACGTAAAACACGCGATCCACAACGACTTTTTTCGGATAGCCTCCCTCGTCTGCTTGCCCAGTAAGAACAAACATCCCACCAACGGGACGAGCAACGTCGTTTCCAAAAAAGGGAAATGCAAACCGATCATGAACGCTTACCGCTTCTCTCGATCGTTGGATAGAAATCGCGCCCAACTCGATTCCAATCGATCCAGTTGTCGAAAGAGGGCGATAAAGGGCTCCACAACCAATCGCCGCAATAGATGGTCCGTGTATCCACGTTCGAGGGCAAAGCGAAAACAGAACTGCTGCCAACGCAGTGGTAACCTTTGAACAATCCCGAAAGAACCGTGGGCCAATCGCCCTCCGATGGCATTTTCCATCGATTTGTAGTCTCGCAAAAGGTTGGGAGCCCGGAGTAGCTGCAGTGACCGCAGGAACGCATGCCCGATCATATGGGCTAACGCCAAATACCAAAGCCCCAGTCCTATCTCCACGACGATAATTCCTACCTGGCACACCGAGGCGTAGGCCAACGCCGATTTCACATCGCTTTGAACGCGTGAAACGAGCGCCGCCAGAAGCGCAGTCGATCCTCCAAGTACAATCACCATCGCTCGAAGCAGCGGAGAGTCGTCTAAGATCGGTCCCATTCGGAGTAACAGGAATGCTCCGAGATGAATCGACAACGCGCCATAGAACACAGCGCTCGAAGGAGTCGGGCCCTCCATCGCACGCGGCAACCAACCTGAAAAGGGTACCAACCCAGATTTGCCCGCAGCCGCGACCAACAGGAGGCTTCCTACCAACAGGGCGTCCCACCCGCTCAACGCCGACGCTCCATCCGGCCAAGGTGCCGCTCCCATCAGTCCGGCAAAGTCACCCTCGCGAATCATATGATGCATGGCGACTGCCGCCATGAGAAACGCGGCATCGGCAAAACGATAAATTGTCCAAACCCACAATCCATTGCGAACCGGTCCCGCGCGATCATGGAAGTAAGCGACTAACAAAGCAGACGAAAGTCCAACCAACTCCCAACCCAAAAATAAGGTCTCGATGGTTCCAGCGAGAAAGGCCAACAACAACCCCACGAGAAACATCGCGAAAACGACAAAAAACCGATGGAACCCCGCGTCGTTATGCAAGTACTTCGACGCAAACGCACCGATCACTCCGACCAAAACATACGACAGAATCACCATCGGTATGCTCAGTCGGTCAAACAGAAATTGGATGTGAAAGTGAAAATGCTCTTCATCGAGTACCACAAAGTTCCCACAGTCGACAATGAGCTGCCTGTTCCCAGTGAACAACATGTAACCCAAAATCGCTAAGGATGCGATCAACCCAGTCACTAAATTGGTCTTGGTGAGAAGAGTGATTTGGCGTTCCGACATCGGACGTTGAAACAACTCCGTGAGCCCTACAATGCTCAACGTCGCCAACGGGCATAAGACGACCAATACACCAAAAAGATTTAACCAAGTCATCATTCCATCCCCCCCGTTCCCGATCCGTTGCCGACCGTCGGTACGATGGAAATGGGACGCTCCACGCGTGAGAAACCGAGATTACCTCGCCACCCGTGGAACCAACTCCCCGAGCTACTCGCGGTTGGAAGCGGGCGCCCTGTGGGTTGATACGTTTCAAAGCGACCTCGTTGATAATATTGCAAATCGGAACTCGTCGGCGATAACAAGGCGACTTGAATCCACTGGTTCGTCACCAGTCTCGCAATCGTTTCGTTTCGATGCATGACCGATCGAAAGGCCGCTTCGGTTGCCTCGATCACAAACACAATACGCATCGGCTCATGGATTTCGACCATCTGCTGACTCAATCCGCACCGCAGATCGCTGGCAGCCCCCTCCATGACTCCAATCAGGCCCGCAATATTATGCGGGAGTTTGGAACCACATCCATACACAGAATTATCGATGGTCGAGAAGAGATACTCCAAGCTAATACCGGCGCAGACCGGAATCACCGCGCTGAGCAAACGATGAAGGACGTCGTGCTGGCTGTTGTCCAACATCGGATCGTAGGACGTCAAGAAACTTCTCCGATCCATGAAGAGCCCACGCGTTCGGGACCGTCTGCCCACGACACACGCCGCATTCGTCGCATGATTGTACTCAGGTCGTGCTTGCGCCAAATCCTCCGAGCGCTCTTCGACATATCGCAAGGCATCCGGAGGGCTGATGTCAGCCTTCACACTCGTAAATCGTCGGCAGCGCTCCCAAGCATTGCGTTCTCGAGCTTGCTGAAGTTTCTCTTGTATTTCCCAAAGGAGTCGCTGATGCGTCGGTGGTACGCGGTCGAGATCCGAGAATTCCACATGGTCATTGCACGTATTGTGGTACCCTCCTAGGAACCAAGTTTCGTCTGGAATCGAAACTCCTCTGGCTCGCAAAATACGGCGTACGCGAGGCTCGTTCGCCATCTGCGCCAAAGCTCTTGCATTCGGACCGCCACGTCCTCCACCGCATGCTCCACAGTTGTAAGCCGACTCGTGCGGATTGTTCAAGGACGACGAACCATGCCCTAGAACAACCACCATTGGCGAAAATGTCCGGAGGCCAATATCTCCCAGCAACCGTTCGACGATGTCCGCCATCTCGATTTCGGTGAATCCATGATGGATCGCTAAAGGTTTGTCTCGCTCCCCTTCCGCCGGTAGACGCTCTAAGCAAAGAGTCGTCGCTTTCCGCCCTTTGACCACCTCCCCCAGCAATGCCTTGGCTTTCGCGGTAAAGCGAGGGGCCAGCACGCGGGCGACCATTGGAATACTGGCAATCGACCCCGCAAAGGATGTCAACGTTCCTGCAAGAAGCGATCGACTTCCCAGATGAATCTGATGGGAAGCCTTACCAAGCACCCTTCTTGCCTCGGTTTGACGGCGCTGCATCTCCTGATGCGTGACCTGGGCGACTTCATCAACAAAGTGCTTCGGTTTGATCACGACCGGACAAAGTGGGATGTAGTGCGCATCGGTGACAGAACGAAAGTACATCGGGACCCCAAAGAATCCCGCCGCACCAAAGGTTTCAATTCCTGCGTCCAACTCTTCCAAATGCCTTCGAAGCGACTCTTCGCGATCATCAATACAAGTAATCACTTGGAAGGAATAGTGACTTCGCGGTGGCTCCTTCTCATTGAACTTGGCGATCTCCGAGATCGCATCGAGCAGTTCCTCCCGATAATGTCGCTCAAAGGCCGCATGATAGACTCGCCTTCGGTTCAACGAGCCGAACTCCAAAACCTCATCCACCACTTTCTTCCACTTCAAACCGGACAACTCCACCAACTCCAAAGCATTCCAACCCAACCGCTGCGCTATCTGAAACAAGAGAAACGCCCGCTGCTGCTGCGTGGAACTCGGTCGATCATGACGCGGATGCTTCGAAGACATCCCCCAGAGAGCATGCAAAGAAATGTCAGAACCAAGCGATTCCCTCCACGATCCTGGTGCATGATGTCGGATGGCATACGCAATCGAAGAGCGGTCCAGCAGCAATCGAATAGCAAGCAATTCTTCCAACGATCCTGCCGGTAGCGGTCGGGGAGTCCATTCAGCATTGGATTCCAGCTGCCACACCATGCTTGTCCATCCGGGCAAGGCCAAGAGTGTGCTCTCGATGAACGCATCTAACGTTTCATCCTCTACCCCGAGCGCTTTCAAGGAAATGGCAATCGACTCGCGAGCGGTACAATCTCGGTGCCCTTCGCGGTGGACGGTGTCTCGAAGGGAAGCGAGCCGTTCCAAAACAAAATCGGAAGAGGAACCGTACAGATCTAGAAACAATCCAAACAATCCTCGGTGCCCAAAACACCCCTGCCACTGCGCGATTCCTTGATCGAGAGCGTTGGAGAGGAAACGAATCAAAAAGTCGTGCACAGGCTCATCGCAATCGACGTGAAGGATGTCGAGCAGCAAGTCGCGATGGCGTGTGCAAATCGCTCCATCCTCGTTTCGACTTGACCACTGGGACGCCCCTTTGCGACACACCGAATAAAGAAGCCGAAGAGTGAAAGTCGTCCAAGTCTCATCGGCCCAAGAAGCGCGTCGGTCGAAATCGAATTCTTCCGATAGATCCAAAAGAAGGAGCGCGAGACTTTCGTTCGATACGTTTTCCGTAGAGCTGTACTCCCGGAGCATCCAATGCCGCACCTCGTGCACCATCTGGTTCGCGGCAGCAGCACTGATGTCCGGCAAAAACTTGGCCATGGCATCTGTTTCCGCCAATGACCATCGAATCTCTTCATCCGGTCCCAACCGGAGCCGCCTGGCCATCATTGCAAGCCGAAGCTGTAAACGGGTCGTATCGGGTGCCACGGTCTCGTGTGCCGCATCGCCCAAATCGTTCAGAAGCTCCTTCTCAAGATCCGATACCGAAATCCGCCCCCACTCTACTTTGTTGCGGTAACGGCTTTCAGGCCAATACGGATGCGCACCGTACTTCTTAACGCCCGCCACCACCGCTTCATCGAAAGGTAAATGCTCGAACGCATGAAGCGTGTTGTGGTGCACGAATACCGCGATCGGGCCCTGTGCTGGAAGCACATGAAGTCCATGCTCCAACGCGCTCGCTATCCGCTCCCAACCCAAGACATCCGACAAAATGAAACCCACAAAGAAAAAGACGAACGAGCGATCCGCCTATTCTAGCTTTGCAATGCCAACCTCGTGAGCGGTCCGACAAAAAGTCACGGCTGATTTCTTTTGAAAAACAGCGAACCGTTCAACAATGGCTAGGAACTGCTCTCACCCGCAGGGGCGACAAGCTTCCAGCCGCTCTCCTGAATCTCGACAACACCGCATTTCGCCAAATCTCGCATGCTATCCCGCACATCGAAATCGATGTCGACACCCGTCAGACGCATTAAAGTCGCTTCCGCCTCCCGATCGATTTCCTCAAGCGTCATGGGCTGAGAACTCTGAAACAGAACGAAGCAGCCAAGGATGGCTTCGCAAATCTCTTGCTGCTCCGCTTCTTCCTCTATCCGGAGCAACGCACCAAGATTGTTATCTAAGTTTTGGTAATAAAGACTCCTGGTGATATTCAACTGATAACGTCGCTTGGTCGTCGTATAGGAAAAAATCGACTTGATCCCGTAGAACAAGGTCGCCACCAAAACGGCAACGACCAAGAAAAAGGAAGACAGGAGCTTCAGCGTGCTGAATAGGGCGATGATCCATAGACTCTTCGCGAGCTTGCTGGTCATCATGGCGATCCCCCATAGTGTCGGGATACCAATCTTGCCCGTGTCAATCCAACTCAATCGTATTTGAGTTCCCGGGAGCATCATGTCGATATCCGCTTTGGGAACGTTCTTAAACATTCGAATGTGAACGCGATTCGGGTCGAGCGGCTCAGGGAACGTCTGCAACTCCCTCGGCCGAAAGACGACGACCAATCGCTGGTAGATGGGTACGTCTCGGTCTACATTTCGGAAGAAATGCCTCCAACTCCTAAACGATCGCCTGGTGACAATATCCCCCCGCCCGTAAACCTCCAGTTTGCGAAAAGAGGAGAATCGGATGTGAAGCCGGACTCCCCAATGGCTGGCTACCCCGATGGCATTTTGAATCTCGCGCGGCGACAGTCGCCTGTAATTGGCATGCCCCAGTGAAGCGGCTATTTCGGCAAACAATTCGCGAGAAGCCTCCCTGTCGGTAAGCCCCCCACACGATCCATATTTCCAAGGGATATCCGACACTTCGCCGTCGAGTCCCGCTCCGTCACCTCGCAACACCCTATCGGAAAAGTCTCGATCAGGATCGTAGCGTTGATACAGGTCGGACAAGACCTCGTGATGGGTGTGGTATGCGAGGCTGATATTCCGCTTGATCTGATCGACCAACACGCGAAATCGAGCTTGCTGGGACTCGGCGAGCGGTAAGTCCCTCAGCAGTGACTCGACGAGCGCATTGGGTGTAAATGGGAGATAATGTTCGCGCCCCCAATGCTCGAGTGGCAATTTGAACTTAACCGACCTCCACCGCTTGGGCATCCATCGCGTCGGCAACCAAGTTCTCGGCATCATTCAGCTTTCATCGAAGGACGGAGTTTTTAAGTCGTCTCGATGTGAAGTGCTCGCTTCCTTCGTTCCTTTCGACGTGCGTCGTCGATCAAGCCAGCGACGCGACTGACATCCTCAATTCCGATCATCCGCAAAGATGCGTGCGACAGGTCTGTACTGAGAATCTTGATCGCACCCACATTAAGCATTCTCTCCACGATTCCTTGGGTGTAGGCAACATCGTCGATATCGATCAGTTCAATCCGATCCGTAGTGCGCACCAACAGACCGTGCTTGTGAATCAATCGCTGGCTCGTCAATTCGTATCGAACACTGAATCGTCTGTAAAGATAAGTCAGAGCCGCAAAGCTCCACAACGCTACGATGCTTACTAAAGCGACTCCCCAAAGGATTCGGCGATCGACTTGTTCCATGACGCTCGGCAGAAAGATGGCCGCTGCAATCAAGATCGCCGAAGCAATCAGACAACCAATCCATGATCCGATCATGGCGCGAGGGGAGTAACCGCCTGACCATAACTTCTCCTCAATGTCCTTGCTCGGGTCATAAGCGGGGGCTGCCTTTGCAAATCTCTGTGCAGGGGAGGTTTCTTCCGGAGAGCTCATTACGGCATCCTATTTATGCTTGGCCAGTTTCGTCTGATTCCTGTCGCCAACGCGCGATGCTCGCGTATTCGAACTGGTTCGTCGGATCTTGGCCGCTGATTCTCAAACTAGGTGGATTCAAGCGGTTTCATCCCGAGTTGGCGCGCGGTCCAACCGCGGTCTGCGAAGTATAGCGGTTGCCGAAGGTGCCCTCAACGTTGCACTAGTCATTTCCAAACACCGCGCCTAAGCTCTAACACTATGGCAAAGAAATCGCGGTCCTCGAAATCCTCTTCTCAGCCCGTTGCACCGGAGGCCACCCCCGGGTCGGGGATTCCTGAGACGCCCCAACCTGCGGCTCGCATCCTGCAAATGAGCTCGATAGGACCTGCCATCCAGCTGCGAGGAGCTTGCCAACACAATCTAAAATCGCTGAATATCGACTTCCCAATCCGGCAATTGACCGTGCTTTGTGGGGTCAGCGGTAGCGGCAAATCCAGCTTGGCATTCGACACACTTTATGCGGAAGGCCAACGCCGCTACATCGAAAGTTTCTCAGCCTACACCCGCCAATTTCTGCAACGACTGGACAAACCAAGCTTCGATATTCTCGAGCCGCTCCCCCCATCCATTGCTGTAACCCGCGACTCACGTTCCCGAAACAATCGAAGCACGGTCGGCACGGCCAGCGAAATTCTGGAATACCTCAGAAACGTCTTCGCAAAGCATGCTTCGCTCTACTGCATTCAGTGCGGTCAACCTGTTCTAGCCCATTTTCCTAATACCATCCTCGACACATTAACCACCCACGCGCCAGGGCGGGCAATGGCCGGATTCGAGATCGCTTGGAAATCCACCGATGAATTGGCCATGCTCCTCGCGGACCTTCAATCAAGTGGATTCGTTCGCCTTGTTGTCCAAAATTCCACGGTCAACTTAGGGACCTCGGATCGAACAGAGCTGGTCGAACATTTCAAAAATGTCCACCGTGCAACCGTGATCGTCGACCGTCTATCCTGGACTGGAAATCGAGACGAACGCTGGTTTCAATCCCTCGGCGTATGCATGGATCAAGCGGCATTGCACGATGATTCCATCGGAGTCGTCTTCTTGGAAAGCGAATCGGGCGAGGAAGCTGTCGATGGAAAGATGTTTATGCGCCTTGCCTTTTCTCCGGTGCTTCGATGTGTTCCATGCAATATCGAGTATCCCGCAGCGGAACCGAGTCTCTTTAACTTCAATCATCCACTCGGCGCTTGCCGAGAATGCGAGGGCTTTGGCGAAACGATCGCAATCGATCCCAATAAGGTGGTACCGAACAAAACACTGAGCCTTCGAGACGGCGCGATCGCTCCCTGGAACACCCCATCCTATTCGCATGAACACCAAGAACTCCTGGCCCTCGCTCCCGATGTCGGTATTCCGACCGATGTGCCGGTATCGAAACTCACCAAAGCACAGTGGCGCCTCATCGAGGATGGTGTTCCGTCCCATCGTTTTGGTGGATTGAAAGGATTCTTCGCCTGGCTGGAAAAGAAAAAGTACAAGATGCACGTCCGAGTCTTCTTGTCGCGATGGCGTACCTATTCCACTTGCAAAACCTGCGAAGGAAAACGACTTAGCCATGAAGCACTCGCCTACCGACTGTCCGATTGCTCGTTCGCCGATCTGTGCTCTCTTTCCATTGACCGCCTTGCACAATTGATCCGCGAAGTGATCCGCGAAGCCACCCAACCGCGATCGATTCCCACCGCACAGGAACACCATCCCGCCACAGATCTCCCTTCCAATTTCTGGCTCGCTGCCGAGGAACAGGCTCAATACAACGCTTCCGAACCGGTTCGGCAAGTTCTCTCGCGCCTCGAATACCTTCAAGAAATCGGTCTAGGCTATCTCTCCTTGGACAGACCTCTCCACACTCTCAGCAGCGGCGAAAGCCAACGGGTTAACTTAACGACACTCCTTGGCTCGACGTTGGTCGACATGCTCTACGTCTTCGACGAGCCAACCGTCGGATTGCACACCACCGATGTGGAACGTGTCTCGCGAGCGATCCTCAAGATCCGTGACCGGGGAAATACGGTCATCTTGGTCGAACATGAACCATCGATGATGAAACTGGCCGATCGCATCCTTGAAATCGGACCGGGAGCGGGTGAGTTGGGTGGCGAAGTCGTATTTGACGGCACTCCCAAAGAATTGATGCGATCAGACAGCGTCACCGGCAAATATCTACGTGGGGAACAACATCGACGCCTACGCCAACGTACGAGCGAAAAATTCATCAAACTCTCCGGTGCAACAGGGCGCAATCTCAAGGGTGTCGATATCGAAATACCCATCGGCTGCCTGACGGTTATCACAGGACCAAGCGGCTCCGGGAAAAGCTCGCTTCTGTTGGATACCCTCCTGCCTGCTTGCGCTAAATCAACCGGCCAAGAAGCCGCAGCCCCCTTGCCATATCAGTCACTCACGGGCCTGCAATCGCTCGGTGGATTTCGGACGCTCGATCAAAGCCCCATTCCCCGTTCATCGAGATCAACTCCCGCAACCTATTGCAAGGCGATGGACGCCATCCGCAGCGCGTTTGCTTCTACCCCCGACGCAAAGAATCGCAAGTGGAGCGCAAGCCACTTTTCCTTCAATAGCGAATCGGGGCGATGTGAGCATTGTGAAGGCTTAGGATGCGTCACGGTCGAAATGCAATTCATGGCGGATGTCTCTCTCCCATGCCCGGACTGCCTCGGAAAGAGATTCAAACCAGAGGTGCTCGATGTCACGTACCGAGATCGGAATATTCACGACGTTCTCCAAATGAGCGTCTCGGGGGCGTCCGAATTCTTTCGCGGAGAAAGTGATATCCAAAACCGGCTGCAGCTGCTGATCGATATCGGACTCGGCTATCTTCCCTTGGGCCAGAACCTTGCCACGCTTTCGGCAGGAGAATCGATGCGACTGAAGTTGGCAACGATCCTGTCCGAATCCAGTCGATCGAAACGAGGCGAACTGATCGCGATGGACGAACCAACGACCGGATTGCACTTTGTCGATATCGACCGCCTCCTGGATTGCTTCGAAATCTTGCTCGAGAAAGGGCACACGTTGGTCGTGATCGAGCACAACCAGCAACTGATCGATGCTGCCGACACCATCCTCGAACTTGGACCAGTCGCAGGTCCCCACGGCGGGCAAATCGTTCGCCAACTAGTCCGCGGCAAACATTCGTAGAACCGCCAGAAACGATGAGGATCCTCCATTGGCTTAGCGCCGGCTCCCAACTCGAGCAAACTTCTGGTCACTAGCCCTTGGGGCTCTCGCAACGATTCCCTTCCTCAACGCCAACTCGATCGGTTCATCATTCCCTGGAAGCAATCTTTCCAATTGTCCCAAGCGGCTTTGTTCGCTTTCGCAAAAGACCGGAACTTGGCAAGGGCATACCCCACGAGGACACTCAACACTATCAAGCCTAAAATAGTGGAAATCGTCGGTCCGCGCACGGCAATCATGACTTGATGGTTCGAAAACGGTACGTTGTGGCGCTCAGCCCTCGAGGACCGTCGCGCACCGACGGTGCTCGCCCTTGTAATTCGTGCCCCTGCTCGTGCTCGATGGCGATGAAAGAGTTGGGTGGTTTGAGAAACGGTTCTCCGAGATGATGGGAGACGAGTGATCGTCTTCATCACTGGAATGAAGCCGGACTCAAACTATGCAAAGTCCCTCTCGGAGAACCGACTCATGTTTTACCTTGGAATCGATCAGCACGCAAAGCAATTGACCGTTTCTCTGCGAAATGAAGCAGGAGATGTGGTCCAGGCTCGCCAAGTCAGCACCGAACCCTCGAGAGTACGCGACTATCTTGAGTCCGTTACAAAGCTCGCTACGGATGGCTTTACCGCCATTGTCGAAGTTTGCGGCTTCAACGATTGGCTCTTAGATTTGTTGCCAAAGTATGGATGCAAGCGAGTGGTTGTGATACAGCCTGAAAAGAAGCGTCGCATCAAGACGGATCGACGCGATGCCAAGGAGCTTAGCGAGCTGTTATGGGCAAACCGTGAACGTATTTTGCTAAACCAATCCGTACGAGGGGTACGGCAGGTTGTGATGCCATCTCCCCTGGATATGGAGAATCAACGTCTCACACTTGTGCGACAACAAATCACTCGACAACACACCAAGACGGTAAATCAAGTCAAGCATATTTTGCGACGTTACAATCTTCAGTGGGCAATGCCGACCAAGACTTTCCCATCCAAGAAGGCACTCCTCTGGCTCAAAACATTGCAGCTTTCTAGTTGGGATCGCGAAGAGATAGATTGGCTACTCGAAGAGCTAGATCGTTTACCCAAGAGAATTGAAGTCCTCGATACAAAAATCGCTCAACGTTGCCAAGGAATCCGATCGGTTGATCTCCTTCGCACCATACCAGGTGCAGGTAACTTTACCGCGTTGGCAATCCAGTGCCGAATTGGCGATCCCAAGCGATTTCTCCGTGGAGGAAGCCTGTCGCATTACTTTGGCCTAACACCAACGGTGAGCGATAGTGGGGAGGGAACAGGTCGCCGAGGTCACATCACCAAAGCGGGCAGCACGGTAGTACGTCATCTATTAGGGCAAATGGTCCTTCATGTTCTACGCAAAGATCCAGCGATGAAGAAGTGGTATAAGTCGATTCGCGATCGTCGTGGTAGCAAGATAGCGAGAGTCGCTGTGATGCGTCGGTTGTGCACCGTGATACGCCACATGCTCGTCGAGGACAAAGACTATTGCACTGCTAGGCTTGAAATGATGAACCGACGTATAAACCAGATCAAGAAGAAGCCAAAACCAGGATCGAAAACGCACAATATCGCCTCGTAGTCAGGCGTTCAGCCCCTTAGAAAAGAACCGGTGAAGGAGCAGTAATAACGAAACACGCTTTATGAGTGAGTGTACCAGCCTAGACTCGGCTGCCCGAGCCTGCGATTGCAGACTTTGGCGTTGCGAACCTAGGCTATTCACCAAGGCAAGCCCCTCCGTACGAGCACGTGGATGCAGCCTCGTCGTCATCATTCTCTCACAAGAGAAACGACTGCCTGAATAGCTGCACGAGTACTTGATTTGGAAGCACCTTGTGTGGATGGATCGCATCGCTAAATCCAGTGTCGAGTCACGTTGGACTCGAGCATTCAGAAGCAATTCTGCATGTGCCCCCACGAAGGAATGTATGAGGTGCAATCGCCGTGAAAAGAACGATTGCAATGACCTGACCAAAGATCCTGTACTGACTCAATCAAGCACAACGACCAACCGAACGAAGAAACACGCCTACGTAAGCCGACGCAATGAAGAAATCTCGCTAAATGCGAGACTAGAGCTGTACGCCCATCACCAAAGAAAAAAACGAAGAAAGCACGAAACAATCCTAAACTCTTTCAGGAACGTGCTCGTAATCGTAATCGTAATCGTAATCGTAATCGATCCACATCAAGTCTTTCGTGGTCGAAGGAATGTTTAGTCATCGAGGCTGAAATCGATGACGAGCACGAGCAGGAGTACGAGCAGGAGCACGAACACGAGCACGAACACGAGCAGGAGCACGAACACGAGCAGGAGCACGAACACGAGCGGGAGCGGATGAGTCCTTGCTTCGCGAAAATCATTCGCCGAGCAAATAAAAAAACGCCCCCGAATCCTCGGAGGCGTTTTAGACTATCAACTTCTCGCGCCAATAGAATCGAATCGGGCAGTGGAACTGCCCACTTCGCATCTACTCTTTCTTTTCACCGATGGCAAAAATGCGGTTGCGGTTCGCGACGAAGATCTTGTCATTCGCGGATACAGGCGTGGTGTACAAGGCCGATCCCAAATTGATTTCAGCGATCTGCTTTTGCTCTTTCGACAATTCGAAGATGGTAATGTCTCCATCTTCGTCACCGATAAAAATCTTATTGTCGGCGATCAATGGGGAGGCCCACGATGCAGCTAGCATGTCGTAGGTCCAGTGTGGCTCACCGGTCTTGCTATCCAAGCAGTGGACCAATCCGCTGAAGTCGGCGATGACCAGGATGTCATTCTTGATCGCCACGGTACCGCAGGTTCGGTGCATCGTCGTTTCGAACTCCTTCGGATTGCTGCCGACATAGTGCCATACAGCCGCGGAGTTTGGATTGTCCCGTTCAAGATCGCCAGCAGCGGCGTCGAGCGCTTGCTTTCGCTTGTGCGGGATCACGACGTTCGGATTCGAGGAGTTGTAGACCAACGTCGGGCTGACATCTCCGCGCTTGTTTGGATCGATTGCCCAAAGGTGCCCGTTCCCTTCACCGTGCTCTGGGTCTTCCCCGACGGCGACATAGATCAACCCGTCATACACAACAGGGGTGGCAATGATGTGATTTCGCGTCGCACCGTTCAATCGGTACACGGAGTCTTTTGGATTGCAGTCAAACTTCCAGAGCATCTTGGACTTGCCGTTGTCCCCGGCCGGATCGAAGCTGTACATCCAGCCATCTCCGCCACCAAAGACGACTTGCTCCTGCCCATTGAATACGCCGTAAGTTGGGGAAGACCATTGTCCGTGGAGAATGTTTCCGCCGGGGGTGTTATCGGTCCAAAGGACTTCGCCCGTGTTCTTGTCGATGCAAATGAAGCTCGGGGCTTTTTCTTCTGGTACGGTCAAGTGCGAGTCGTCCACACCGTTCGAAGTGTTGACGAACAGCTTGTTACCGACGGCGGTCACCGAGCAACTGCACATGTTGTGCTGAGAGACGTTCAACTGGGCCATCATATCTAGACGCCAGACAACGTCCGCCTCGTCTTTGTTTTCGTTGGGCTCTTTGTTGAAGGGGCCATCGTTTTCCCCGTCCAAAAAGCCATCCGTATCGAGACAGACCACTTCGCCACGACTCGTTATATACCAGAGACGGTCGCCATCGATCATGGGAGCGCAACAGATTCCTTGGTTAGGCCAGTCGTGGACCCGACCGGTCGGCAGCTTTTCACTGCTATGCTGCCAAAGAAACTTGCCATCCTTTTCGTCGAAGCAGATAAGACATCCCAGATCGACCGTAGCGGGGTAGCGTTTGATGTACCCGTTCCCATTGTTGGTCCCGATGTAGACTTTCCCATTGGCAACCACAGGATTGCCGTAGGTTTCCGACCCGAGAGGCATGGACCAAAGAATGTTTTCGTTGGTCTCGACATCGAAAGAAGTCGGGAGGGGGCCACTATCCGGAACATTGTTTCGTTCGGGAGACCCACCCCACTGCGGCCAATCCTTAGGCCCAACCTTGAGCTTCGAGATGAAGGCCTTCGCGACAGCGGTCGGGTCGTAATCAGCAGCCGAAAGAGTCGAATGGTTGGTCAAGCTGGCAGCGAGCAGCGAGCCGCCGAACAAACTAAACCATGGAAGTCTTCGAAACAATCGTTGTCGCATTCGGAGTCACCTACGCAGGGGAAGTAGTGGAGGGATGCGGATTCTGCCCGCATGTGGTTGGATCTGTGCCCGTCATTATAGCCGATCGACCAGGAGGTTGGACAGGTTTCCCGCAACTTGTCGATTGCGACCACCCACCGTACCAAATACAATTTCGATCGGCGTTCCGCTGGCGATCGCCTCCTCCGACTCCTCCCTCACCCCCCAGTTATCCATGGCAAAACCAAACTTCGATTCGATCCCAACCTCCCGTCGACACTTTTTGGCGGTGACGGCCGCGGCAACCGCAGTCGCCTCGACCGGTTCTCTCTTTGCCCAACAAGTTGCCCAACCGACGAAGGCCGCGCCATTCAAAATCTCGCTAGCCCAATGGTCGCTTCACAAGCCACTCTTTGCGAAACAAATCGACAATTTGGACTTTGCCAAACTCACCAAGGAAAAATTCGGCATCGAAGGAGTCGAATACGTCAATCAGTTCTTCAAGGACAAAGCGAAGGACGAGGCCTACCTCAGCGAGATGAAAAAACGTGCCGCCGATGTCGGCGTGACCAGCGTTTTGATCATGATCGACGGGGAAGGTGCCCTCGGCGACAAAGATGCTGCCAAGCGTACGTCGGCAGTCGAGAACCACTACAAATGGGTCGAAGCAGCCAAATTCCTGGGATGCCACTCCATTCGAGTGAATGCCCAAACCAACGCCGAATACGAAGAGGGCAAAAAGCTTGCTGCCGACGGATTGCGACGATTGTCTGAATATGCCAAACCGATGGGAATCAATGTCATCGTGGAAAATCACGGCGGCTTGAGCTCAAACGGTAAATGGCTTTCCGAAACCATCCGCATGACGGAAATGGACAACTGCGGGACACTCCCCGACTTCGGTAATTTCTATGAATACGACCGATACCAAGGTGTCACCGACCTGATGCCACTCGCCAAAGCCGTCAGCGCGAAAAGCTACGACTTCGACGAAAACGGAAACGAAACCAAAATTGACTTCCGCAAGATGATGAAAATCGTTTTGGACGCCAAGTACCACGGCTGGGTTGGTATTGAATACGAAGGCTCGAAACTGAGTCCCGACGATGGCATCATCGCGACCAAAAAACTTCTCGAGAAGTGCATGGACATCGCGTAATCGATCCACCACGAGTTTCGGTTGCTTCCCAAAGGGCTAGCAGCTAGACTAATACACCGATTGAATTTTTCTCAGCTGCTTGGTTCGGAACCGGGCAGCGATCGGAATTTGCAAAAAGCCTCACCCCCCTCCCACCTTCCCAATTTCCCACCTAACCCCTGCTGCCTTGCTCGATGCCTCGCGCTTGCAACGTCATCCGTTATGCGTTGAAAGCTCTCAAGCGTTGAAATCATCGTGCATTCGCTCTCGAGGATGAAGTCCATCCGCGCGAGCTGAATTCCATCCCAGCTGCCTCTCCACTTGATCGGGGAGCGAAATGGGATTGCAGCGGTTCAGCATGCTGGAACTATCATGAAGAAGCCTTTCGCTTACTTGCTCGCGATTTCGTGTTCGACCTCCTTGGCTAGCGGTTTGGCCGCACAGGACGCTGGCACCACCTCGGCCCCGCCTGCCACGCAGCAGCCCTCCGCCAATGCTCCCTCGCCCGAAACAACCAACGAATCGACGGACGCATCACCTGCCCCCATTGTGGTTCCCCCCATCGTCGAACCGCCGGAAATCATCGAACCTGCCGCACCGGGAGAGAAGGTTCTTTTGCAGTTTCGCGACCAGGATTGGCAAACGGCCCTCAGTTGGCTTGCGGCCAAGCTCGCACTCAACTTGGATTGGAAGGAGCTTCCGACCGACAAGCTTAGCCTGTCGAGCACGCAGGAACTTTCCCTCGATGCCGTCGAAGACCTTTTCAACATGCAGCTCCTCGCGAGAGGCTTTGTGCTGCTCAAACGGGAGAACGTCCTCCGCTTGGTGAGCTTGAAAGATCTCGACATCACTCTCGTGCCTCGTGTGGAACCAGAGGAACTGTCTACCCTTCCCAAACATTCCATCGCACGCGTCTCGTTTCCTCTCGATTGGATGATTGCGGACGAAGCGGCCAATGAACTCAAACCGCTCTTAAGCCCTTACGGCAAGGTCTCACCGATGTCGAGCGCCAATCGACTCGAGGTCGTCGATGCCGTCGTCAATCTGCGCGAGTTCCATCGGCTCCTGATCGATGCCGAAAAAGACGATTCGAGAAAAGAAAGGGTCGCCGAGTTTCGATTGACCCATCGTCGGGTCGAGGATGTGGCCCCGAAAGTTCGCCAATTGCTTGGTCTGCCCCCCGATTCGGCTTCCAATCAGACACCTACTCAATTGGATGTTGAACAAACGCGTTTCAAAGCCGAAGCGATGAAGCAATTGGGGCGTGATGCGCGCGAGCTTATCCAAGACAATAAGAAGGTGACGATCTATGTCGTCGTGAACGAAAAGGAAAACAGCCTTCTCGTCAATGCTCCGCCCAATAAAATCGAAATCGTTCGACAAGCGGTCGAAGCCATGGACAAGCCTCTCGCAGACAAAGAAACTGCTTGGGAAACCATCAGTCGCGTGAAGGTATACGATGTCGCCGGCTTCGAGCCCGATGCGGTTACCAAACTCGTTGCATCGCTACAGGAGCGAGGCACGGTCGGCAAAGATACGCGAATCCAACATGAAGCCGCTTACAATCGGATCATCGTCTTCGCTTCGCCAGAAGATCAATTGACGGTCGCTCAGCTGATCGAGTCCTTCCGTTCCGAAAAGCGAACGGCCACCGTCCTGCCTCTCGCCAACGTCGATCCAACCTACGCCGCGAAAGCCGTGCAGTTGATTCTGAAATCCCCCGATCGCCCCTCCTCCGCGCCTGGAGTACCAAGCGATGGGAAGTTTCAAATCGAGCCCGACCCACAAAACAATCGGCTGCTCCTGTGGGCAACGCCTGGTGAAGTGACCGAAGTGCGGGAGTTTCTGGCGCGGCTCGGCGAGACTTTCTCCGAACAAAGGCTTGATTCCAAACTCCACGTCATCGATATGCGAGGCCAAGACACCTCGGAAATCACGGAAAAACTCAAGCGAATTTGGGCTGAAATTAGCGATAGCCCGCTGCTCCTCGATTTGCCTGTCGATGCCAAAACGGATAGCCAATCGACTCCCTCGGAAAAAGGAGCCGACACCACCCAATCCGCATCCGACGAATCCCTCAACGCGAAGAAGGGTGATTCCCGCTTCGTCGCAGCCATCACCGCTTCGACCGCAACCGATGCCGCTCGAGCCCCAGAAAAGGAAAATCCACCCGTCCGATTGATGCAGAACGGAAGTGGTGATTTGGTCGTTCTGTCCAAAGACCCTATCGCAGCCGAAACCGCCAAGCGTCTGATCGACCAACTGCTTAAAGATGGAACGGAGTTTCGCGCCATAGCCCTCAAACATTCTCAGGCCTTTGCGGTGCGCCGACAACTGGAAACGATGCTGCAGTATTCCACTAGCAATGTTTCGTCCAAACTGACATCGGCCCCCCAAGTGGTGATCGATGTCGATACCAGAACGAATCGACTCATCATTCAAAACGCCAACGAAAAACAGTGGAAGACAATCAAGGAATCCATCGAAATCCTTGATCAACCCAATCCCGAAGATGAAAAGCTTGCGCGCGAACGAGTCACCTATCGATTTCAACATCGCAAAGCCAGCGTGGTGGCCAAAGCGTTGGAAGGGGTATACGAAGACCTGCTCCGTTTCAGCGAACGGTCCCTTTCGAACATGTCCTACAGGAACTCTAGTTTCAATCGCAATATTGCTGCGACCACCTCAAGCCCTGAGTACCAAGGCCTCTTGGCGATCAGTGTCGACGAGCAAGCCAATTTGATGATTATCTCGGCTCCCAAGTACCTGCTCGAAGAGGTTCTCAAACTGGTCGAGTCGATGGATACCCCCACCGACGGGAATGCCATCGCCATCCTCAATGCAGCGGATCTGCCGTTCTCATCGGACAGCAGCGCCAACAAAGCATCCGATAATCTCCGACGATTGCTCCGGGGCGGGCGATAGAGGACGGACCAAATTTAAACGATGTCAGCCGCGATCGCGGTGGCTGGCATCCTGGATCTCTAGCCCCTGGATCTTGGCGTCGCTGCTACCGAACGACCAGAACAGGCCAGCATGAAAGGTGCTGAACCAGTCTTGCTTCGGAAAACGACGGGACAAAGACAAACCCGGGAGAAGACCAACATCGCGATAGCCTCACGTCGTCAAACACGCGCCATTCGCGTTCCTCCCGCCAATCTTGCCCTCCGCCTGCATCATCCACGAACTGCACCTTCGGCCATTCGTTGGATGGAATCTGATTCGATCGCTTTCTATCTACGTACTGCACAGGTACGGCCCCAAGCTCCTTGAGTCGATCCGCCGCGAGGAGTAATCCGTACGGTTCCCAATCCCAACGCCCCAAATGCCTTTGAAACTTGCGGGCCTTCAACAGATCCTCCAAGTTCTGTTGCGAGAAGGAGACCGACGCGATGCCACCCGTTTTGCGTTCTCGCGTCGCGATCAGCTTGCCAGACGTGAGGATGCGGAGCAGTGACTGCAATGGTGTTGCTTCCGCGCGTTGCGGTTCCAAAAGCAATTCGTCGCAATACTGTTCCCACGATTGATCCGGCCAAGGCCCCCGCCGTGCCCGCGTGCAGTGGATCAAGTACCGGTCGCTGGTCCGCTGCATGAATGCTGAGGAACGCACAATTGGCTGATAGGTCACCTTCGAAAACGGTTGGCAGGTCGGCCATGAAGTCACGGTTTTTTCAACGTGCGATGGAGCTGCAGTACTCCAAGCACCAAACCAACCGACAGCCCCTCGTTGGATCCATCGACTATCCTTGGTCGAGGTCCATGCCACTTTGATCGTCGAGGTGGGCACGTCGCTTTGGTCCAATCGTTTCAGTAGGAGTTGTTCCATCTTTCCCCCCTTGGACACCTGCACAGCGAACAGCTGATTCGATAGCCCGAATAGAGAACGGTCTTGCAGCGGGATAGGACGAAGGTTGGGATCGATCGCATCGACATCCCCTTCGCAAATGAAATAGATTTCCTCCTGAGCAGCCGTAGGCTCCGAGACTTGCCTCCGGCTATCTGTCTCGCATGGCTGGGCTATGAGTAGCGAGAACGAGGTTTGCAATCGTTTGCACACATGGACAATCGCAGGGGTGTAAGGTGCCTCACCCGGGATCAACACACGATAACCGTGTTGTTTCGCGAATTGGACAGCGACCAACGCAGGTTGCTGCCATTGCGGATCCGCGAAACCATAACGCTTGGAATGCGAGGAACAGATTCCTAATGTGGGCCCTGACCAGGGCGAAGTATTTCCATAGATAGTGGCATTGCCAACGAATTGCTCCAACAGCTTTCGCATCGGCTCAGGAGCTTGATCCGCTCGAAATAATGGAGCGGTCGCTAACAGAGAAGCCGTCGCCGGAACAGGAGCGGTGGCCGGAACAAGGGACCTCGTGTAGCGGGGGTTCGACAGGCGTGGATGCATATCCATCGTCGCAACTCCTGGGCGAAAAAGGTTGCGTTGGAACAGTCAGAAAGTTGTCCCTATCATAACCAATTCAAGCACCCGGGGTGCGTTAACGGCGGACTAACGGCGGACTAACGGCGAAGCGGTCGAAAAAGGAAAATCGGCACGCTCTGCCACGCGCCTGCTATGGCGATTGTCTTGCGCGGCCCAGCGGTTGCGATTGCATTTGTAAGAGAGCGAACCGAAATTCGCCAAGGATCATCGCAGTCGCTCCCCAAACAAAATGTTGCGCCACCCAAAATCCAGGAGCGTTGAATGTCGAGTTCCCACGCTTCATCACCCCCACTTTGATAGCATCGTGCACCAAGAGCTGTTCGAGGGGGAGAAACAGCAACTCCGCCACTTCTTCCGCGTTGGGCTCAAAAGGGGTCGGTTCTTGGCAAACGCTGAGCACCGGCGTCACCACATGCCGACTTGCATAAACGTACAGCGATTTCAATTGACCTACGGGTTGTAGAAAAGCGGTCGTGCAGCCGAGTTCTTCGCCGTATTCGCGGCAGGCCGTTTGCCAAACCGTCTCACCTTTTTCGGATCTTCCACCTGGCAAGGAGACTTGCCCTGCGTGATCGAGCATTTGGGGCGGCCGAAGGGTCAGCGGAATCGACCACCCTCCTTGACCGTTCGGATAGAGAGTAAGCATGACGGCTGCGGGATGTGCCAGACGTGGCGGTGGGCCTCGATGTCTCCCGTAGGCATACTGCGGTGCCAGCATTCGATAGGGATCGAACTCATCCTGCACTCTCGTCGCGAACGCACGCCAAGTCGGTTCTGCAATCGGCGGCTCGCCGAGAAACCGACGCAAATCCTCAGGCAATGTACCAGCGAGCATCATGAAGTCTGTTCAAAGCTATCGTTCAAGAATTTTCGAACCCTGCATCTTAAGCCAATTTCCCCGGGGTTGCGATGCTGAAAATGGGAATTCGGTGGAACTCCCGGGGATGCAGGTGAGAACCGGAATTTCGCCTTGTCAAACCAAGCCTGCATCGGGCAAACTACTGGACTTGCTCAGAGCTCACTTAAACGGACGGAACGACATCGAATGACGAACTTGGCACAACTGGACCCTCCCAAGGCGACCGGATTGATTGTCCATATACTCCAAGCGATTGCACAGCTCGAGAGAAAGATCCGCCCACAGCAATTGCTGATGGCCCGATATTACTCTTCCAACGACCTTCCTCGTCTCAAGCGTGCAGAGTCGACGCTCCAGTGGGATTTCGAGCTGCAAGGCGTCTCGCCCGTTCGCGGTCAGTACAACACCAGCATCCTGTTTGATCTCGATACCCGCCACCTAAGCGCTTCGGTCGACGATCCGAGTGTTCGCGTTGTGCGTCAACTCAGCGCTCAATGCTCTTGCACCGAAGAGATCAAGCCTTGTGTCCACCAGATCTTCTGCTTGCACTTTCTGCGCCGAAACTTGAGTCAAAAGTCGACCGATGATGCGATGCAATGGATGGAGAGTTGCATCACCGACGGACGACACGCAGGTAAAAAGTTTGTCGAGTCGCTGGACTACTTGAAGATCCCTGAACTGGAACCGAGCGACGAGGAGCCGCAGGAACGCGAAAGATTGACTCGCGTTCAATGGAGAGTCGCGTTCACCCAGCATTCCGTTCGAATCAATCCCTATTTGCAAACGATGCGAAAGCGGGGCGGATGGAATAAAGGGCGGCTTGTTCGCGAATCCCTGGATACCGTCGACGAAACTACGTTGAGCCATGCGTCGGATCGAACGCTGGTGCTCCTCTTGCAAGCTGCCGAGGAATCCTACCGAGGCCAAACCCCACGTATGATTCGCGAGTGCTTTAAGCTGCTCTACGATCATCCCAACGTGACGCTCGACGATGAAAATCAAACACCCATCCGAATTCGAGAATGCCCACTCGAAGTACGTGTCGAAGAAGAATCGGAAACGTATCGCCCGAGTGTTTTCCAAGGGGACTATCAAATTGTCTCCACACAAGAAGCAGCGAATTGCTCGATCGGTAGCATCAATAACAACGAATCGGTCATGTTCCGATTGGATCGCGATCAACGCTGCATTTTGGTCAGCACCCTGGACCAAAAGATGAAGCGACTGATCGACGATCTGCAAATGGCAGAACGTCGAGAAGCGGTTTTCGATCAAGAAACCGCAGAGCGATTCGCGGATCTCGTCGCCGCGGCTGCAAATCCCCTTCAAGTGCAGATCAACTTGCCGGAGCGATTGGCCGGTCCCGAACAACCGCTTGAACCGAACATCGAGTTGCACCTTTCTCCCTTTAGCAAAGAAAGCTTGATGGTCTCTCTCCGCGTGGCTTGCGATTTGGTCCGCGAAGCACCGGTCCCTGGAATGGAACCGGATCGACTGCGTGTCGCCACCGCAGCAGGACGATTTCAATTGCTTCGCGCCCTGGAAGAGGAAGCGATGCGAGCCGATGAAGTCGCAGGGGTGCTCGAGCTTGGTCGGCTTTCCTACGAAAGCCCCTACACCTGGATCGCCGAAACACCGGACGAAGCCTTGGACTTGATCCAACGCATCCAGCAGCTTGGGGAAGACGCACCGACCGTCTGCTGGCCTAAGAGCCAACCGATGCGGATTATCGGCGAGATCACACCGCAGCGGCTGCAAGTCCGTCTGACGAGCCAACGAGACTGGTTCGGAGTCGAAGGGGTCGCACAACTCGAGGGCCTCGAAATTCCCCTCGCGGAACTTCTTGCAGCTCTTCGCGGTGGCAGAAGATTCGTTCCCTTGGGGGATGGCCAATTCGCCATGATCTCGGAACAACTGCGCCAACGTTTGAACAGCATCCAAGACGTTTCGAGCACAGAATCTGGACAGATTCGCGTTTCCCGCGCCGCGACCGCAGTCATCGAGGAAGCGCTGGGCACGGATATCACCTACGAGGCGGACTCGTCCTGGCGCGATGCACTGGATCGCCTGCGAACCGCCAAAACACTGCAACCAAAGGTTCCAGCGAACTTGAACGCAGACTTGCGCGAGTACCAAAAGGCTGGCTACAGCTGGCTTGCTCGACTTGCCCACTGGGGAATCGGCGGTTGTCTGGCGGACGACATGGGTCTCGGAAAAACCGTTCAAACCCTCGGCGTGCTGCTCGATCGGGCAAACAAAGGTGCCGCGTTGATCATCGCCCCCACCAGCGTCGGTTCGAACTGGCAACGAGAGGCAGAACGATTTGCTCCCTCGCTCAAACCAAAACTGTATCGCGAACATGATCGCCAAACCTTGATCGATAGCGCAGGTGCAGGGGATCTGATCATCACCAGCTATCAGTTGCTCCAACGAGACGTCGACCGATTCACCGCGCGATCTTGGTATACGCTCGTGCTGGACGAAGCGCAATTCATCAAGAACTTCCAAACGAAAACGGCGCAGGCCGTTCGCCAGCTCGACGCCGACTGGCGAATCGCTCTCTCGGGTACCCCGCTCGAAAACCACCTGGGGGAATTGTGGAGCTTGATGCGAACCGTGAGCCCGGGTCTGCTCGGGTCCTGGGATCGCTTCCGAAAGAATTTCGCAGAACCAATCGAACGACAGGGCAATCGCGATCGCCTGCAAGCTCTCGGGCGCGTGGTTCGTCCCTTCATCTTACGGCGTACCAAAAAGGAAGTTTTGTCGGAACTGCCGGAACGAACCGAAGTCGTTCGATTCGCCGAGCTCTCGACAGAAGAGCGAAAGAAATACGACGCAGCACGCTTGGCAGCGATCAATGAACTCACGCAACCCGAAGGAGAAGATAGCGACTCCCAAATGCGCATTCGCGTTCTCGCTTGGTTGACGCGACTGCGACAACTTTCTTGCCACCCGGCACTGGTGGACAAGCGATGGACGGAATCGTCTGCTAAGCTCGATCTCTTCATGGAAATCGTCGAAGAACTTCGCGAAGGTGAGCATCGCGCATTGGTCTTCAGCCAATTCGTGCAGCACCTGTCTCTGCTACGGGAAGCGTTGGACAAGACTGGCGTCACCTACCAATACCTAGATGGATCGACTCCTGCTGCGAAGCGACAAGAAGCCGTTGATCGTTTCCAAGCGGGCGAAGGGGACCTCTTCTTGATCTCCCTCAAAGCAGGGGGAACCGGTCTTAACTTGACCGCTGCCGACTATGTCATCCACATGGATCCATGGTGGAACCCGGCCGTCGAAGATCAAGCCACCGACCGAGCCCACCGAATCGGACAACAACGGGCCGTAACAGTCTACCGGCTCGTCGCCAAGGACACGATCGAACAACAGATTCTCGCCCTCCACGCCGACAAACGAGAACTGATCAGCGGCGTTCTCGATGGCGCGGATCGCGCCGGTCGTATGTCGACCGACGAACTCGTTTCCTTGATCCGACTCAGCCAAGTGGAATCGATCTAATGTGCCAAGTGGAGTCGGTCCAAGCTGTCTCCGTCTTAACTGTCTCCGTCTAGCACTCGTTAGACTCTTGAGACAGTCCGAATCAACGTAGCGCCGATCGACCAAGCGATTGGCGCTGCGAGTTCACCCGTTCGAGCGCGGGCCGGGATTTGCGAAGGAGCTTGATGATTTGCGACGTCGTCGTGCTCAGCTCCTCGGCCGCAGGTGGAATCTCCCACTGGTGATACGCTAACCGATTCAGCACCTCAGTAAGAACCATGGGCCACTCCCAATTCCCCTCCGAGATGTTGATTCGGCCGAGTCCATCGGTGTAACGGTTGGTTACGAGCCTCCCTTCCTCGGTCGGCTCTGTCCGGATGTGAACCGCGAGTTGCTCTCGGAGCCGGTGCACTGCTACGTCGCGGTTCTCTTTCTGACTGCGACGCTCCGATGCTTGCCCGCGACAGCCCGACGGTAGGTGTATCCACTCCACGGCGGTTTCCACCTTGTTTCGATTCTGTCCCCCAGGCCCCGATGCGCGCAGATGTGTCAGTTTGCACTGCTCGAGCAAAACGGATTCAGTTTGGAAGACCGGGTGCACACGACGCCTCGTTGGGACCGGCTCGACGAACCGATGGAACTTGAGAGAACGGACCACGAAAACCGCATCATCGATACGACCGCTCCATCCGTCAATCTCTGCCCACGCGATTCCTCTTTCGCACTCCGATCGCTTGCTCCTCGGACGTTTGGGAGCTATATCCCCAAGGCTCGATGGGAGGGGATGTTCTCCGACCAAGTCGGCCTCGCATCGGAGAAGTCATGGTTGTCATCGTTGGATGTCTTGTTGTTTGCGGATGTGTTCTCGGCGGCTTTATGTGGGCCGGCGGGCATATCGAAGCATTGATCCACCCCTCCGAAGTGTTGACCATCGGTGGCGCATCGATGGGGGCTCTCATCGTGATGTCCTCTCCCGCGGTACTAAAGGGACTTGTGAAAGGCATCATCCAAGCCCTCAAAGGGTCCCCCTACAGTAAAAGATCCTACGAGGAAACCTTTTCAGCGCTCTACGAGCTGTTCCGAATTGCTCGACGCGATGGATTGCTAGCCCTCGAAGGCCATATTGCCGACCCGCACAAAAGCGCTGTCTTCGCCAAATATCCCAAACTCGCAGCGGATCACCATGCGACCGACTTCATCAAAGGCGCCTTCGGTCCGGTTATCGACGGATCGGTTCGCCCAGAAGATGTCGGGAACCTCATGGATATTGAACTGAAAGCGATGGAAGAAGAACATCACCTCCCCATCGGTGTTCTCTCGAAAACGGCGGACGGTCTTCCCGGCTTCGGAATCGTCGCTGCCGTTCTCGGAATTGTGATCACGATGGGACACATCGATGGCCCTCCGGCTGAAATCGGTCACAAGGTGGGTGCTGCACTCGTCGGTACCTTCTTAGGTATTCTCGCTTCTTACGGCTTCTTCGCTCCACTCGCGGGAAAGATGGAGTTGATCGGTCACGAGGAAGGAGCTTACTTCCGAACCATCGCCTGCGTCCTGCAAGGGTTCTTCAATGGCATGCAGCCAAAGATGGCCATCGAAACGGGCCGCCGAGGACTCAGCCAAGACCTGAGACCTTCGCCAGAAGAAATGGAAGCTCTCTTCAAAGCTGTTGACTCGGGAGGTTCCTAAACATGGCGGGTAAAGGTGGTGGTGCATGGAAAGTCGCCTACGCGGACTTCGTAACCGCGATGATGGCCTTCTTCATGGTGATGTGGTTGACGTCGCAGAGCTCGGATGTGAAAGAGGCAGTCGCTGAACACTTTCGCAACCCCAGCGGAAAACGAATGACCGGCAGCGACGCGAAGTCCCTTGTCAACTCGTCCGCTGTCGGCAACGGCAGTCGCAGAACAGTCAAATCGCGGGGCTCCAAAAAGACCGAGGAAGAGGCCAAGCATCGCGAGATGAGCGACGAAGGGGAACGCTCCAACGTAGGCAAGATCATTCGATTTGAACTCAACTCCATCGAACTCTCCGAAGACGGTAAGAAGGAATTGGTTCAATTGCTCCCCGAACTCGAAGGGAAACAGCACCGAATCGATGTCCGTGGCCACGCAGCCAACAATGGCGGAAACCCAGCCCAATCGGCTCTCGACGCTTGGACCATTTCGTTCCGCCGAGCGATGATCGTTTCGCAGTTCTTGATCGATGAAGGAATCGACCCTCGCCGCATTCGAGTCAGTGCCGCCGGTCACTCCGAACCCCGTTTCAAAGGGGATGAAGTAGACCCCGAACTCGATTCTCGCGTCGAGGTCTTCGTCCTCACCGAGATCTTCGAAGCCCCTTCCTCCCAAACCGAACGCCTGATAAACAATCGAAGCTTGGATGCGGAAGCGATTCGCTTAGACGAAGAAGAAAAAGCGCAAGCTGCTGCCGAAGCGAAGCCCTCGGGAGGCCATTGATTCGATGGAGGGGACTCGATTCCTATTCATTATTCCGATGCACCCTCGCCAAACGCGGGTTTGGTAAGGGTCCGCTCGATCGAGTACCATAGAGGGTTCCACGTCGTCCCCCTCCAGGTACTCCACTCCAATGCAATCCCTCTGCCGACTCTGCGTGCACGCCATCCTCGGTGGCTTGTGCGCCCTCGCGTGCGCCTGCAACCTCTCGTCAGCTTTCGGGCAACTTCGCTTCAACGATGACATTCGACCGATCCTCTCCGACAAGTGCTATTTCTGCCACGGACCGGATGCCGCAAAACGAGAAGCCGACTTGCGACTGGACGCTCGCGACGAGGCGACAGCGTCCGGGGCCATTGTTCCGAACCACGCCGATCAAAGCGAGATCATCAGGCGGATACTCTCTACGGACCCAGATTCCCAAATGCCTCCGCCTAGCTCCAAGCTGGGGCGGTTGTCGGACTCCGATGTCTCCAAACTGAAACAGTGGATCGACGAAGGGGCCGAATACGAAAAGCACTGGTCCTTTCTAACTCTTCCCTATGAGACTCTATCGCGAGCCGCCAATGAAAACCCGATCGATCCATTCGTCGAGGCGAAACTGAAGAGCCGTGGATGGAACTTGCAACCTCGCGCCGACGTGCGCACTTTAGCGCGACGAATCGCGTTGGACCTCACCGGATTGCCCCCTCGCGAAGACCAGGTACTGCATCTTGAACAGCATGATGCACCGGAGCACTGGAGCGATTTTATAGATGAGCTTCTAGCCACACCTCAGTACGCGGAACGGATGGCGGTCGATTGGCTCGATATCTCACGCTATGCGGACAGCTACGGATTTCAAGTCGACAGGGAGCGAGCGGTGTGGCAATGGAGAGATTGGGTCGTGCGATCCTTTCACGAGAACAAACCCTTTGATCAATTTATCGTCGAGCAGATCGCTGGCGATCTGTTGCCCAATCCAACTTCCGATCAAATCCTGGCGACTGCGTTCAATCGGCTTCATCAACAGGAAAGCGAAGGGGGAAGTGTCGAAGAAGAATACCGCGTCGAGTACGTTTGCGATCGCGTACAAACCTACGCCACTGCTTTTCTGGGGCTAACCTTCGAATGCGCCCGCTGCCACGATCACAAGTTCGATCCAATCTCGCAAAAGGAGTACTACCAGTTCTTTTCCATGTTCCAGAACATCGACGAAGCAGGGCTTTACTCCTACTTCACCGAATCTCCTCCTACCCCAACGCTCGGTTTGCTCACCTCCGAACAACAGCAGCAGTTGTCCCAAGAGGAAGAGAACGTTCGGAAACTGGAATCCGAGGCAAAGGAATTGCTTACGAAGGAACTCGTAGGTCTTACAAACCAGGAGTCCTACCGTGATTGGCTGTCAAAAAGGAAGGATGCCCTTCTCGAATCCTCGATGGTCGGTAAGGAAACGAAAGAGTTGCATTGGGACGCAATTCAGAACTTCCGCATGGCTGCGGGCGTCAGACCTCCCACTCTCGCATTGAGCATGGACGAAGTGAAGGATCGCAAAATTGCGAGCCTCCTACCAGATGGTCCCGCGGCAACAGTCGAAGGTGAAAATCGTGCGGTTCCCGGTCGCTTTGGAAACGCGATCGAGTTCACCGGCGACGATCCTGTAAAAACGAACATGGGGAATTTCCAACGTCATGAGCCTTTTAGCGTTTCCCTTTGGCTGTTCGTTCCAGATCATCGGGATCGTAATGTCGTCTTCCACCGCTCAAGAGCTTGGACCGATGCTGCAAGCCGTGGATACGAATTGCTTGTCGAAGAGGGCAAACTGAAGTGGAGTCTCATTCATTTTTGGCCGGGAAATGCCATTTCTATCCGGAGCAAAGCGCCATTGCGAACGTCGACGTGGTCCCACGTGGTTGTCACCTACGACGGTAGCAGCCGAGCGCAGGGACTTGCCATCTACGTCGATGGAGTGCGTTGCGAGTCGGAGGTGATCAAGGATTCTTTAACAAAGAATATTACCGGAGGTGGATACGATTCCATCGACTTGGGGGAACGATTCCGCGACCGAGGCTTGCGTGGTGGTAGGATCGACCAATTCGAAGTTTTCTCACACGAGTTAACAGCCTTCGAGGTGGAGTTTCTGTTCCCTCCCGGAGTGCACCGTTCCGATTCGAAAGCGGTCGAACCAGACTTGGACAAGACCGCGCTGGAGCATTATGCAGTGACGCACTCATCGACCCTGCAGTCGTCGCGCGACCGATTGAGCGAAGCGCGGAAAAGTCAATTCGCCAAGCAAGATAGCGTAGGAGAGATCATGGTCATGCGGGAATTGCCGCAACCAAAACCCGCGTTCGTCTTGGTGCGGGGTGAATACAATCGACCGGGGGACGAAATCGGGGCAGGCACCCCGTCCGCGCTCCACGCATTTCCGCCCGACGCTCCTTTGAATCGATTGGGATTGGCTCGTTGGACGGTGGCCCGCGACAACCCTCTCACCGCGCGCGTTCTCGTCAATCGGGTCTGGCAAAGCCTCTTTGGTTTTGGGTTGGTGAAGACCTCGGAGGATTTCGGTAGCCAAGGCTCGCGGCCCATGCACCCCGAAGTGCTCGATGCGTTGGCAGTTCGATTCATGAACTCGGGATGGAACATGAAGGATCTTGTAAAAGCGATCGTGCTGAGCAGGACCTATCAACAAAGGAGCGTGTCGACGCTGGAGCAAATGGCGGAGGATCCAGACAACGAATGGCTAGCTCGCGGCCCTCGATTTCGATTGCCGGCAGAGATGATCCGAGACCAAACCCTTGCGGCGGCAGGTCTTCTCGATCTGACCGTAGGAGGACCACCTGTGGTCCCCTATGAAATGAGCGAATCGTTCAAACCGGCCAAGGCCAGCGATGGGAGCGGAGTGCACCGACGCAGTCTGTACACGCAGTGGAGGCGAACCGGACCACCTCCCGCCATGATCGCGTTCGATGCACCGCGGCGCGCAGTCTGCGTCGCCAAGCGGGAGCGGACCGATTCCCCGCTGCAATCCCTGGTACTCCTCAACGGAGTTCAATATGTCGAAGCGGCCCGTGCAATGGCGATTGCGATCCTTAAGGAAGCACCGGAAGACCCAGCCGTCTGGGTGGATCGAGCGTTTCGGAGAACTCTCTCGCGACCTCCGACCGAGGAGGAGGTCGCCATCGGGCGAAAGATGATCGACGAGCAAAGGGCTTACTTCCTGACCAATGCCGGCGCTGCGGACGCGTTCCTTAAAATCGGCCGGGTAAGCGTTCCTGACGGAATGGATGGGAATACCCTTGCCGCGGCCACGATCCTTTGCCAAACCCTATTGAATCATGATGCCTGCGTCGTGAAACGATAGAATACTATGCAGTCCATTTATTTCCTTTTCGTTTTTCGCATCACATACGAGGCCAAGATGTTTCAATCCCTAACTCGATTCATGGCAATCATCGCTGCATTGGCAGCCTCTCCTTGGTGCAGTGCCCGCGAATGGAAAGACTCGACCGGATTGGTAAAAATTCAGGGAACGCTGCTCGCTGCTGACGAACATGAAGTGGTGATCAAGCTCGATCAGAAGCGAAAGGAGCACGAGCTCCTCGCGGTTCCGCTCGATAATTTGTCCAAAGAGGACCTTGAATACCTAAAGTCCCAAGAGGTCTCGGATCAGCTTGCATCCGAAGGGCAAAAGCAAGTTTGGGAGCTGGCCAATGGGATGAAGGTCTATGGCAGGCTAGTCCGATTTGTCGAGAAAGACGTCTCGATCCAACGCCGAAGGGGACGGGTGTATGTGAACGATCGCCCCCTCGAAAACTTGCCCGAGGTCTATCAAAAAATGCTCCCTTCGATTGTCGCACACTTCGAGAAGACCAAGATCGTCGATCACATCGCATTCGATCGATGGGTCGCTGCCCAAAAATCGAACGTACGCACCTTCCACTGCGAAGGGGTGATGGTCGAGTTCCCCAATGGGGATGAATACGCGTTGCCGCTGTTCTTTTTGTCACCGAGCGCTGCCAAAGTTTTGAAACCCTCCTATGAGCAATGGCAATCCGAGCGACAACAGGGGCGAGCCGAGGAGCAAGCTGCAGAAGCCGATCGACAAAACGATCTCTATCTTCAGTCGCAAGCGATGGCAATGCAGCAACAACAGCAAGAGATGATGAAGATTGCGAAACTGCAATTGCTCATGAACTCGGTCGCCGCAGGGGTAACGGACATGTGGGAGGTTTATCTCTATCCCCCCAACGGAATGTTTGGCTATCCCATTTCGGTTGTCGTTCCGGCCCGCAACAGCGCCGACGCTTCCGCGATGGCGTTGCAACGAAATCCCGGTTTTGTCCTGGGCCCCGTTCGCAAAATCGCCGGCTACTAATCTATCGCCGGCCAATAATTTCGAGCCGGCTGCCAACTTTCGCACCGGCAACTGGGCCCGCGCAGGCAACTGGTCCCGAGCAATGGCTTGTTATCACATCCCCCAAGCAAACGGATCCTCTGGATCGACCAGGACCCGGAGGTCCCCATTCACGAACGCTTGCCCTCGGACAGTGGGGATGATCTTTCCGCATTCGCTATCGTACCATTGGAAGGTGCCTTCGAAGCGAGTGCCGAGAACTCCTTCCTGGATCCAACGTTGACCGACAAGAAGTTCCCCATCGGCGGCGAGGCAAGCCAATTTGGCGCTGGTACCTGTTCCACAGGGAGACCGATCGTACATCGCGCCGGGGCATAGGACAAAGTTGCGAGCGTTCGAAGTTGGATGGCGTGGGGGGCCCACAAGCTCGACGTGGTCCACTTCCGGGAACGGTTCGCGGCAAGCCTGCATAAGTTCTTGGGCGAGAGTCATCAGTTCGGAAACAGGGGTCTCCAGATTCTTCATCGCGTCGGGTTTGGCTAAACAAAACCAATTCCCACCATAGGCGATATCGCAGGGGATTGTCCCGAAGGATTTGGTAGCGATGGGAGCGTCCTTGGCAACCCGGTAGCTTGGGACATTTTGGATGCGAACCGAATGATCTGGGAGCAGCTCCGCCTTGACGAGCCCCGCCACGGTTTCGATCGTTTGAATTCCCGGTTCGATCCGGCCGAGAAATCGCAAGGTCTCGATGACACCGATCATCCCATGTCCGCACATACCGAGGTAGCCGACATTGTTGAAGAACACGACGGCAGCGGTATGGTCAGGATGGATGGGGGGTAGGAGATGGGCCCCGACCATGACTTCGGATCCACGCGGTTCGCGAACGATCGCCCGGCGCAGGTGGTCGAAATCGGAGCGAAGGATAGCCAGACGCTCGTCCATCGTCGATGCGGGCAAGTGGAGTTCGCAATCGACGATCGTACGCGTCGGCTCACCCGCAGTATGGGAATCGATGACACGGAATCCTTGGTTCGACATCAACAATCGACCTTTTTGGCGGTGAGGGAAGACAGGTTCGAAGGGCCCTTCAGGCGAAACGGATGATACCTATTTTGCGGCAAGTCAGAATTGGAAACTGGAACTTTTTTCGAGTAGCGAATCGACACCCTTGGCAACTAGCAGGGTAGCCGTTACATTTCTGGGCACAGCGTCCAACGGTCCCTGGCAAATCAGCAAGCCCCCAGCCTGAGGAGTAGGGAATCGTTCGTCGCATGGAGAATGGCGATGTAGCTCAGTCGGTTAGAGCAACGGCTTCATAAGCCGTGTGTCGGTGGTTCGAGTCCACTCATCGCTACTTACGAAATCCCAAGCAATTCGTTGATAAAACGAAACCTTTCGGTTGCCGAGAGCATTCTTTCATCCTCAGCAGTTTTCAGTGGTTACTGAGAACCCCCGGCTGGAACGCGTGCCCCGGCCCTTTCTAGGCACCGCACCGGGCAAGGTGTGGTGCAAATGGATCCAGTCTATCTACGCGTTGATCCCACAGAGAATGCCGGAGGCATAGCAGATTATAGCCGGCGGTTCGTTCTTTTTGCTGATAGATCCAGCTGTGGGCCATATCTGCAACTTTCCTCAGCAACGGAAGCTCATCACGACAAAAGGAGGAGATGGATTCCCAGACCTTATCCATCTCACTGCTACCATTTGAATTCGTGGTGAATCAACCGCGGAGGGCGCGGAGGATCGCGGAGTAGATACTCGCCTCCTCTCTCGTTCGGTTCTCTTCTTCGCGCCGTGGCGCCGTAGCGAGAAATTCTTCACTAGCCTGGATCCGAAGAGAGTGGCGCGCCACGGCGCCAAGCTCGCCAGGGATTGAGTTGGAAATCGGACGAGGATCGTTGGGGATGGAGAGTTTAGCCTTTTAGACTCGGCTGAAGTTCACCCCGTAGCGAGTCCCGGATTCGGTCTCGTTACGCCAAATGGCAGCCTTCTGCTTCGCGGTAAACTTTCTAGGTGGTTTGGTCATCGGAGTGGTTTGGACATCGGAATCCTCCTGGAATCAGGTTATGCTAGCCTAATCAGGGAGAGTTCCACCTTGGAGAGAGGCAAGACAAACTGCAAAAACGCAAGTCCGAAACCTATTCCACTCGTGCTAGTGCTTCTGCAACGACCTTGCCTTTGCCACCGAACTTAATTTTCAATTCACCTGGCGCAAGGTCATTTGGAAGTTTGATCTTGAACCGGATGTATCTTCCGTCATTTCCCTGCTTCGCACTCGGAAAGTGGGTCGAATTCACAATCAAACCTGCGCGCTCGAAGTAAACTACGCCACCATTGCCAAACACAGTGACTTTGTCGGGACTCAATCGGGCAGAGAACGTCAACTCGACGCCACGATCTAGAGGAATCACTTCCCCACTATCGAATGATCGACCATTGACAGACAGCTTTCCCATTGAAAGCACTGCCTTTACTGGTTTTGAAACTTCCCTTGAGCATCCTGTATGGAGAAGTAGGACGTATGCGAAACATAGTAGAAGGCAAAAACTCTTACATGACATCCAATACCCCATAATCTTCTCCAAACAGGCGTTCAAAAAACGAAAAGTTCTATGGAATAAGCCTAATTTGCGTCGTATCCTTCACTACCCCCCCAACGCGCAGCTCAACATTGCCTGCGATGAAGGAAAGGTTTTGCGGAATAGGCCAACCGCCCTGCGGTTCAGCGAGTGTAGCAGACCATGTGTTCGATTGCTTATTCCCACCAACGCTACTCATGATGGTTCCTGGTCCGTCCTTTACCAATAACACGAATGCAGAACCGCTCCCTGCTTCTCCGCTTGCTCCAACCTCTCCGTTGAAAGACATTACTCCTTCATCTAAGTTAGGAAACAAGATACACCATTCGTAAGAGGTCTCACCACCACCTCCCTCCTCTTCCTGGCCAATGCTGGCGGGAGAAACGAATGTGAACGTCAAACCACAAAGCAGTAGACCTCTAATCAAATTCCTTGGCATGAACTGTCTCCTAAAAGGAACAACTCTAACAATAATTAGCGAGTGCCTATGTCCCTCCAAACATTGGAGTCAATTGTACTCGCCTGATATTCAATATGCCCATCTGCGAAGAGCACATTAACGCCTTTTGAATGCAAACTGACGGGGGTGAAAAGCGATGACTGCACTAGATTTCCGTTCCCACAAGAACGATCGCATGGATTCAGAATGTGGTAATAGTTTGCAACTGCTAAGCCTAGCCACGTACTGCCATTATCGAGGTCGCTTTTTGTTAGAGTCGATAGATTAACGCATCTATTAATGATCTCATCACCTACCTGATCAACCCGACTAGATCTCGGCATCTTCCACACAGCCCCGATGTTTGAAGTGTTAGTCGATGGACAAGCTTCTGATACCAAAGCCGTTCTGGCAGAACCACGAGAGAAACTTCCCAGCTTTGGGAACTGACTTTTAGTTTCGTCACTTTCATCCATCCAAGGACCATTTCGAACAGAACCAAGGCTGGTACCTCGATTAAAAACATAGTCAGTCCTAGCACGGTCCTGAGCTTCCGTTGAAGGGCACCGATAAAGATCGATCTTCAATCCAACTAGAGAGCGATTGAAATCGATATACGCCAGATCGAAGTCAATTGTTGAGTATACGTCCCCTCTTTCGATGTACGGCAAAATGGCGACGAGTGGTCCACTTCCGTTTGGGAGAGCCAGTCTTGGAAATACTCGATGAGATTGGTGGTAGTTCTGGAGTGCTAGACCAATCTGCCTCAACCGATTGGTGCAATCAACCCGACGCATCGCCTCCCGCGTGTAGCTAATAGCTGGGAGCACGATCGTGAGAAGCAAACCCACAACCAGAATGGTTACAACGAGTTCGGTCAAGGTGAACGCCGAGCGTGTGCCTGTACAATGGCGAGAAACTTTTTGGGGCATGACTCATTCCCAAGGGAAATTCAGGGATCATGAGAGGAGCGTTGAGGTTAGGCGTTTCTAGGGTGCAAGTCAAGAAATCCATAGAAATTTTCTCACCAGGACTTTGCGATTGCGTTCCTTGCAGATGGAGGCATTTCGCTGACTTCGAAGTACTACGAACCTTGTTAGCGACTTGTTACAACTGCCTATGCTTACGCATTCGCTCCCAGGGCATCTATCGAAGAGGTGTTTCTGAACAATGGGTTCAAGCAGCAGCATTTGCATCTTCTTGCCCCCGTCTTCTTGCCAATGGATCAAGTCTCTCCTGTCGATGATCGCACAAAGAATGCCGAAGGCATAGCAAGCTTGTAGCCGGCGGTTGAGCGCGAGCGACACCGCCGGTTTGTTCTTTTTGCTGATAGATCCAGCTGTGGGCCATATCTGCAACTTTCCTGAGCAACGGAAGCTCATCGCGACAAAAGGAGGAGCTGGATTCCCAGACCTTATCCATCTTACTGCTACTATTTGAATCCGTGGTGAATCAACCGCGGAGGGCGCGGAGTAGATACCGAGTCGTTAGTGACAATGTTTTCCTTCCAACGCGTTGGCTGAATGCTCGCCTCCCTCTTGCTTGCGGTTCTCTTCTTCGCGCCGCGGCGCCGTAGCGAGAAACTCTTCACTGGCCTGGATCCGAAGAGAGTGGCGCGCCACGGCGCCAAGCTCGCCAGGGATTGAGTTGGAAATCGGACGAGGAGCTTTGGGGATGGAGAGTGTGGCTTGATCGAATCCGATTCAGAACTTTATCATTGCCTCCCTCTCACCAGGTCTTATCGCGACTCTATCCTTTTATCTTTTTGATGTCCCTTGGTCTTCCCTCCGCGCCCCTCCGCGTTCTCCGCGGTGAACTCTTCTTACGCAGATTGGTGATGCCGTCCGACTAGAGCTTATGAATCTTATCGCTACTATTTGAATTCCGTGGTGAATCAACCGCGGAGGGCGCGGAGGAGCGCGGAGTGGACAACGACGCACTTGACAATGTTATCCTTCCAACGCGTTGGCTGAATGCTCGCCTCCTCTCGCATTCGGTTCTCTTCTTCGCGCCGTGGCGCCGTAGCGAGAAATTCTTAACTGGCCTGGATCCGAAGAGAGTGGCGCGCCACGGCGCCAAGCTCGCAAGGGATTGAGTTTGAACTCTGAGGAGGATCGTCGGGGATAGAGAGTTTAGCCTTTTAGATTCGGCGGAAGTTCACCCCATAATGAGCCCCAGATTCGGTCTCGTTATGCCAAATGGCTGCCTTCTGCTTCGAGGTAAACTTTCTATGTGGTTTGGTCATCGGAATCCTCCTGGAATCAGGTTATGTTAGCCTAATCAGAAAGTGTTCCACCTTCGAGAGAGGCAAGACAGTCAAGGTGCTGCTTGCTCTCGACGGCGAACTCAAAGTGCTTGCGGCTATCCGCGAAATCCTATGCCTCGAACGAATGTGGTTCAACACATTTCCGAGGCTGTCATGATCGATTCGCCGATGGGTATGTTTGGTGCCGTCTACTTTTATGGTGCGCCCCCAAACTGGCACTCTCTGGCAGCTTGCAGTCAGTAATCGATATAACCGATTCAGCTTATCGATGACAACGAGAAAGCTCAATCAAATTGGGGCCGTGTTCATCATCGATGCCCAACAAAGTGCAAGAGTCGTTCAAAGCGTTCATTACAACCTGTGGCGATCGCCCACCACGGACACTTCCCGTTGATTCATACGACTCGATCGCGTGATCACGCCGAGACCGATGAAGTGATTCTGTTGCATTAGGGCGTAGGTGGTCTTTTAATCCCCGGACGCGCAGGCCGTTATGAGAAAATTCATTCTCAGAATCTCTCTAATCTTGCTGTTCCTATTTGGAATAGGCGGACTAGCGATCCTTGCTGACTATTCTCACAGACCGAACGTAACGACGAACTCTGTCGATCGACAGTGGCCCCTTCCTGGCTTGCAACTTCCCGACGCGAATTCCGTCATCGCGATCTTCTATCACCCGCGATGCCCTTGCACGCGTGCGACCATACGCAATCTTGAGCGACTGGTGCCCCGCTTTACTTCGACCGCACACATTGTCGCTTTCGCGTTCCATCCCCACGATGAAGATCCTTCGTGGATTGAATCCGAGACAACTCAACGACTACGGGCAATTCCCAATTCCCAAATCGTCCCAGATGTGGATGGCAAGTTTGCGATTCAGTACGGTGCTACAACGTCAGGCCAAGTACTCCTCTTCGACGAGAGCGGAAGACTACGGTTTAACGGAGGAATCACTCCGTCACGTGGTCACGAAGGTTCGTGCAAAGGTACCGATAGCCTGATGCATCTAGTCAATGGAAACCGTGGACAATTTGTTGAGTGCCCCTCCTACGGCTGCTCCATAACATCACCGACCGAAGAGGACTAGCAGATGATTCCTTCGGGGAAACAACTAACAACGAACGAATTGTTTCAATCTCGGTACGATCGCGAGTGTCGACAAGTCCATCGATTCATGATGTGGATCATGATCGGGCAGTTCGTACTTGGAATAACCTTCGCAGCATTTTTGTCCCCGTTCACTTGGACGGGCGATGAACGCACGATTCATGTGCACGTCTGGGCGGCGTTGGCGATAGGTGCGTCGCTCTCGGGATTTGCAATGTTGTGGATGCAAGCCTACCCCCGGGAGCCGCATACTCGCCACGTGGTTGCCATCATACAGATGCTTTGGTCTGCATTGCTCATTCACTTATCTGGCGGTCGAATCGAGACACACTTTCACATCTTTGCTTCGTTGGCCATTCTGAGCATCTATCGCGACTGGAAGATCCTAATTAGCGCAACACTGGTCGTTGCCATCGACCATGCAGTTCGCGGAATCTTCTATCCATTATCAGTTTTTGGAGTTGTAACCGAAAGTCCATATCGTTGGATGGAACACGCGACTTGGGTACTTTTCGAAGTGGCCTTCCTCGCTCCAGGGTGTTTTCGCCTGCGAAGTGAGCTTTGGGAGTTATGCGTACGTCAGACCGAAATCGAAGAAGCGAAGCGTTCCGTCGATATCAAGGTGGAGCAACGAACAAGCGAGCTGACCGAAGCGAACCTGATGCTTGCCACTCAGACTGCAGAAACCGAGAAGCTGTCCCTCGTGGCTCGGTATACGGACAATGCTGTCATCATCTTAGATGCCGAGGCTCGAATCGAATGGGTCAACGAAGGATTCACTCGCATCAGCGGCTACACTTCTGCCGAAGTCCTTGGAAAGCGTCCATCCGATTTCCTTCATGGACCTGAAACCTCGGCAGGGACCATTCGCACGATGTGCGAGGCCATACAGCGTCAATCGGGTTTTAACGTTCAAACCGTAAACTATCGAAAAGATGGTCAAGCATATTGGGTAGACATCGAAGTCCGCCCCATCGTTGACACCAACGGACAGGTCTATCGATATATCGCTATCGAAGCCGACGCGACGGAACGGGTTCGCCATGAGAAAGAGAAATCGAAACTTAATCAGGAGTTACTGGATGCCTCACGCAAAGCCGGAATGGCGGAAATTGCAACGGGTGTCCTTCACAATGTCGGGAATGTTCTCAACAGTCTCAACGTGTCCGTGAATGTGATACGCAAACAGTTTTCGAAGAGCGCTTTAAGCAAACTTGAACAGGTTTCTGCGCTGATCGCGGAACATGAAGCAACCTTTGTCGACTATGTTCGCGACGATGCCACTGGACGCAAACTACCTGCCTATATACGGCGGGTTTCAGATGCCATGAGCAACGAGCGGAAAACGGTGGGGGATGAGCTTGAAGATTTGCTTCGAAATGTCGAGCACATCAAAGAGATCATCGCGGTCCAGCAATCGATGGCGAGCTCGACCGGATTGATTCAAGAGCTTGCAATCGGAAGCTTGATCGATGCTGCATTAACTGCTAACAAAGCTTCGCTATTCAACCACAAGATTACCATTGAAAAACGTGTAGATGCAGACGTACCTCCTATTCATTCCGACAAGCATCAGATACTTCAGATCTTGATCAACCTCATCAAGAACGCAAAAGATGCCCTTTGCGAGAACGAAACGGAAAGCCCCAAGATTCTTATCGAAGCGGTCCAATCGGCTGACTCGGTCGTGATTGCAGTCGAAGACAATGGCAAAGGCATTGAGTCCGACAAGCTGAACAGGATCTTTCAGCACGGCTTCACGACGAAATCGAATGGGCATGGATTTGGACTTCACAGCAGCGCCAACGCGGCTGCTCAATTGGGTGGAAACGTCTCCGTGATCAGTCGTGGGCTGGGTCACGGGGCAAGGTTCGAGCTAATGATTCCTATTAAGCACGCAACTCAAAAAGCCAGCACAACAAAGTAAGAATCGCAAATGTTAGCTACAAAGACATATTCGCATCGAGTTTTGATCGTCGACGACAATCCATCGATCCACGACGATTTCATGAAGGTATTCCGGGAACAACCGACGGAGATACCAGACCTCGAGGACTTCGATCTCGATGATCCGATGGGACTTGAAAACGGGGCAACGCCCAGCAGTTCTGCACTTCGATTTGCATCGGCGCATCAAGGCCACGAGGCACTTGAGCTGGTGCGCACCGCGTTAGAAGAAAGCGATCCATTCTCCCTGGCGTTTGTCGACATGCGGATGCCACCTGGAATGGACGGACTCGAAACCGTTGCCAAGCTATGGGAAATTGACCCCGATTTGCAAGTCGTTATTTGCACCGCCTATAGCGATCACTCTTGGGAAGATGCCATCCAGGTTCTTGGACGCACGCACAATCTTTTGATACTGAAGAAGCCGTTCGACGACGTGGAAGTCCTTCAAATGGCGGAAGCTTTGACCTGCAAATGGGCAGCGACTCGTGAGGCCGGTATCAAACAGTGGCAGTTGGAAGAGCTTGTAAGGGAACGCACCGCAGAACTCGAGCGAACGGCCTTACACGATGCATTGACGGGATTGGCGAATCGATTGAAGTTCAATGACCGATTGTCCGCGTCGCTGCGTTCTTGCCAAACGAACAACGAGTCGGTCGCTGTCATGATCATCGACTTGGACGAGTTCAAATACATCAATGACACGTTAGGGCACCCCGCAGGAGACGATTTAATTCGTGTCATTGGTCGACGACTTACTTCGGTGATCGGCACGCATGGTCTCGTTGCACGATACGGAGGGGACGAGTTTGCCGTCATCCTCGATTCCATGCCGAAGGAGCGATGCGTGGAGAGTTATGTGAATTCACTTCAAGAGGCGATCTGCGAACCGGTCTTCCTCGAGGGTAGTCCCTATCGGGTGAGTTCAAGCTTGGGTATCGCGATAGCACCGAGTGATGGAACGGACCCCGCAGAGTTGATTCGCAACGCAGACATCGCACTTTATCGTGCTAAAGGCGACGGCAGAGACTGCGCGCGATTCTTTGAGTCTGGAATGGACAAGCAATTGCATCAGCGTCGTCAATGGGAATTGATGCTCAGGGAGGCCGTTGAAAAGGAGCAGTTTCAACTGCATTATCAACCTTTGGTCTCACCCGATTTAACGCGGATCAATTCGTTTGAAGCTTTGCTTCGATGGCAGCACCCTGAATTAGGCCTCATTCCTCCAGATCGCTTCATTCCGTTGGCGGAGGAAACGAAGTTGATCACGCCTATTGGGGAATGGGTTTTTCGGCAAGCCTGTCGGGATGCAATGACTTGGCCCTCGGATACCGGCGTAGCAGTCAATGTTTCAGGCGTTCAATTTCAGAGTGGCCGGTTACCCGAGACAGTGGCAAGCATACTGTGTGAAACCGGCTTGGAACCGAATAGACTTGAAATCGAAATCACCGAATCGGTCCTTCTACTCGAAAAATCGAGTGCGGTCGATCAGCTTCGTTGCCTGCAAGAACTCGGCGTTCGTATAGCCCTAGATGATTTTGGAACTGGTTACTCCTCGCTCAGCTATTTGCAAACCTTCCCATTCAATAAACTGAAGATGGACAGGTCATTTGTTCAAAACCTCGACCGGGCCGACGCAATGGCGATCGTTCGTACCATTGCAAGTCTCGGGAAGAGCTTGGGGATATCGACGACCGCAGAAGGGATTGAGACGGAAGAACAATTGCAGCGTGTCGTCGAAGAAGGATTTACACAAATACAAGGATACTTCTACGGACGGCCAATCCCAGCCTCTCGTCTTTTAGAGACTTACTTCCAATCCCAATCGGGATTGAGCGAACCTGGATCCGTAACGATCTCGGCCACCTAATACCCTCCGATTGACTGCTGCGCGCAAGTAAACTTTCAGATTCACCTGTTGGCATATTCTTGCCCCCATTTTCTGTGGGCACCTCCGATCCGTTCTATTTCTCGCAAAGGCGCCATGGCGCAAGGTAGAGAAGGGAAGGCTCTGCGTATTCCGCGTAAGAGCCTCGTATTCGCCCCTCAACCTTTCGTCGCCTGTGGTCGGGGCATTGAGGCATTTTCGTCGCTTGGGGATACGCTGGGGCCAACATGTGTCTGGCTTAACCGAATGGCGACGAAAAGTTGGTGGCTCGCAAAGCCTACTCCAACAAGTTTTTCAAACATCTTCTCAGCCCTCGCATCAAGGAATACGGTTTACTAACGGTTTGCAATCCTCGCGGAATTTTCTTGACAGCGTTTCTGAATCCCCCTAAAAAGGACAGCGAATCAAGTAATCCACGTCCGATACGCCTTCGCTTCCTGCGGAGCACGCCAATGCTTGCCATTGTAAGTATTCTCTCCCGATGTTGCCCATTCCGACCTTCGGACCCGGTACGTATTGGTCACCGGTTGATGTATTCTTCGAGACGGTACCAGCGGTTGGATCTTCATCTATCCTCATGCGTGGGATGCACGCTGGAGCACCGAATGGGCCAATGGTTTAGAATCAACATATTGTTGTGCGCCAAGACGGATCCTTGAAGCAACGGTCAACTCTGATCCACGTCGCCGTATCAGGTTTTTGTCGAACGTTTACTTAGAACTGGCGAGTCTTATTACTTAGAAGAGTGTGTTAGGATGTACCGATCCATTGCCTTGGTGCGACCATTCCTGAACAAGATCCTGTCGATCATTTTGTGTTTTACGTTTTGCGGCTTAGGGCTCGGCGAAGACGAATCGGACAAGCGAATTGGAGAGTTCCTCAAGCAATCGGCCGAGATACTTGACGGGCTAAAGTACGAATTCGCGCTTGAGTCGGTCACGGAAAGTCCCGCGTTCGGAATTGGCGGGAGGAGAGTTTTTGGACGTCAGATTTTTTGGAATAGGGGATCGAATGTCCGCCTCGATGCGGTTTCATTGAAGTTGCAAGATGAGTCAATACGCCCATCATCAGTTCGAGAATCAAGTCTCATATTGGATACTGTTGCCTACCGATTTTATCACAGTTCCAGACTACCGATTGAAAAATCGGAGGTGAGGGCGGGCGTCAGGAAACTGCGAAGGGGAACCGAAATGCCCGATCCTTTCACCTTGTCGACGTGTTCTGCTACTGTTTCTTCAACGCCACAAGCAAAACCGATGTTTCTCATTGACTACACGACTGTCAACGAAGGTGAGACAGAAGATGGAAGATTCGCATCTTGGCTTTTGTTCAGCGACAACTTGTCGTGTGCTAGGGTGGTCTTTGCGAAAGAAGTACCTTGGGCCCCTGAGATCGTCGAATTGCGTTTTAATAAAGACCGAGGTTCAGAACAAAGGAAAAGGAAACACACTTTTACGGCTCTTAAGACTTGGCAAGCACAGAAAGACGTGGTCACAAAGTGGGAGGAGTTCGAGCCGGGAAAATATGTGCCTACAAGGATTCGCCAAAGTGTAGACAACATAAATGGAAAGACTGTTGTCGAGATTAGGTTCAAAAACTACACGGGATTGGATAAATCTGATAAATCATTGATCTCAGAGGAAGCTTTCACGGTCAAGAACATCATAGGAGCAATCGATTTCCAGAGTATTTTCGAGTCGTTCGATGTTGGTTTGCATCAATAGCAGAGGCGCATCGTGAACAACTACTCGGTATCCACTCCGCGACCCTCGGCGTCCTCCGCGGTTAGATCACCACCGAATTCAAACAGTAGCAGTACGGTTGATAAGCTCTGGACGGGGGCATCACCAATCTGCCTAAGAAGGGAAAACCGCGGAGATCGCGGAGGGGAGACGAATGGAGATCAGCGCAATGACAGTGCTGATTCACGATGCGGCATCGATTACAACGAGCTCCCCATTTTGGTTCATCGCAATTTTTCCTCATCCGCTCCGAGTCGCAATTCGTCATTGCGGCTTGCGGCATTCACCTTACCTAGAATCGAAACAACAATGATTTCCCACTCATCCGCTTCGAGCGTTGCCATCGCTTGTCTATCCCTCGTCCTCTCAAACTATTCTGTGCATCCAAGTAAAGCTGCTGAGGATGAGAAGTGGAGCGGGAAGGCGATGCGAGAGGTCGCCGAGTTGCCTGCGTACAAGTTGGAGGCTGTGGTTGAGCAAGGGGATGTTCAATTCGAAGTCACGCTCATGGTAAGAGACACGAAGTGGCTCATAAAAAGCAAACAAACCAAGTTCGAGGATACTCCAGATAGCGAGCTTTCCAAAAAGCTTATCGCCCACCACGGTGTAGATCACACTGGAACGCAAATCTATGACGGAATTAATCTAATACACCACTACCCAGTTAAACACTTAGTTACCATCGACAACACTTCTAAACCAGTAGTTAGCGCGAGATACCAAGTATTATTCCCAAGCTCATGGAATTCCTTTGACATAAAAACAAAAAGTGAAAAACTCAAGCTTTCGTATCTTATTGACCTAGAATCTCCACAAAAGACGGTTAGCCCTGCATCGGATCAGTCGCGAGTCCGGATCACAGAGGTTTCGTTGTCGGAGAAGCCAGTCGCATTCAAAACTCGGTACATTGAACTTGAAAGATCGACGGGACTTGTTTCCAAGTCACATATGGGCGGCGGCTCAGGACTCCCTGTTACCAAAGAATACAGCTGGGCCAATCGGGACGGAGTTTGGTACCCTCGAACTGGAAAGGTAACGGGCTACCTTCCTGCACTTTCGTGGACAGTCAACAGTTTCTCCCACGATGCGAAAGATGTCTCGTGCAAATTTTCGCTCGATGATTTGTCGCTTCCTGACGGAACAAAGATTACCGAGGATTCCTTAAACAAGAAAGGGCCAACAAAGGATCGCTATGTGGGGGGCGAGAAGGGGCGGACAGAGCATTTGCTGAAGCGCGAAGAAACCCGAATCATAATAGAAAAGGCTTCTGCAAAATGACATCGTTCTTCACGCGGGTTTGTGCATTCATCGTCGTTATCGCTTTGAGTTTGTACACGAACCCTAAGGCGTTCGCTGATACTCGTGGTTCCGAGTGTCTTTATCTTGCGTTACGTGTTATGAAGCCTGGGGAAACCCCGCGCTCGTTCAAACAGTTCCAACAGCTGCTGGGAAAATCGCCGAAAGGTGGCTACTCCTTGACGGAGCTGGATGCACTAGCGCAAAAGAATGGTCTGTTTACTGCGTTGCTGAATGGCGGTAGTGATCAACTCAAGACATTACCCGCAAACCGTTACGCGATTCTCCATATCGCCCATGATGGCGATCCTGGACATTTTGTTTTGTGCACGAAGCTGACCCAACAAGTGGCTTCTTTGTTCGATCCTTTGGGAGATCTGAAGAATGTATCGAGAGCTCGCCTCGGAAAGCTTTGGACAGGAAAGGGGCTTGTGCTCAGCGATTCACCCATCGACTTGCGTTTAGGTCAGAGCGCGTCGCGGGTCCCTTTGTACATTTCGCTTGTCACGGCGATTATCATTGCTTCTGCCCTGGTATTCTGGAGGTTAAGAAAATGAGGGTCCCCGTTCTTTCCCACCAAAGATCCTTTCGTTCGTATTGCACTTCACACCGCGTCCATGAGGACTTTTTTGCCCAAGCGGTCGCTCTATCAAGCTTTGGCATTGTAATGGGGTGCGTGGTACCGACGAGGATGAATGGTTTTAACAGAGACATCATGGATGGCATTCACATGGAGGAAACCAATGGATTCACGGAGTAGACATTCGAGAAGCGGTTTGTCGATGCTGGAGTTATTGGTCTGCATTGCCCTCCTCTGTTTGCTAGGCGGTCTGGTGTTGATGGGTATTACCGCGGCGCGTGAATCATCACGCAGACTTCAATGCCAGAATACCATGCGACAAAATATGCTGTCGCTTGTCGATATCATTCATCGCAACTCAGGCAAGATCCCGAGATGGTCCTGTGTGGAGATCAATCCCGCTTGGCCTGGGCAAGAAAAAATGAGTGCTGGTCCATTGGCGCTGATTGCAATCGAGCAGGGGATACCCCTTTGGTCACGAGGACAAAGAGTTTGGGTCGATCCCAAGACGGCTGAACGTGAGTCGTACCCACCGCCAATTCTTCGCTGCCCTTCCAACGAAAGTCGTCGCCAAAGTACACGCCTAAATTTTGGTGTTGATACAAGTTTCGACTTCAAAAAGCCCAAGGATGTCATAAATATCATTTTCAGGAGAAATGACCACCCCGATTTACTTCTATCCGGTGTGAGTGACGGCCTGAGCTACACCGCAGCGATTTCGGAGCGAATCCCAACTGAGGAGCAGTTATCGAGGTCAAGTTCACTGGCGCTCACGGACGCGGCGGACACTTTTCCGGAAATGACGACCTACTGCGAGGAATCGTTCGACGGAGGATTTGTCTATTGGAATGTTTGGCCCACATGGTGGTATGTATCCATATACGAAACTGCATACAATCATAGCCGTTCACCCAATTCCAAGGACGTTGACTGTGTCTCGACTCGCGTCAACAGCGATTCTGTGCTTCAAAGTGCTTCCATTTCAGCAAGAAGCGGGCATCGCGGCGGCGTCAACGTGGGGATGCTCGATGCCTCGATCCATTTTGTCTCCGATAGCATTGACATGACCACCTGGCGCTCCCTTGCGACACACGACTCCGGAGACATCGTTGGTGATTTTTGATGCATCGTCATCTTCACTATACACGGATCGATCGGTCTTTATACTGGTTCAAGCAAAGCGTGCGATAGCCCCCGCCACGATACGATTATGACGATTTTGATAACTCGATCAATTTCTGAATTTTGCCAAGGGCCAGAATTGCATTTTCGATGCCGATTTCCAACTCAATCCTTTGCGAGCTTGGCGCCTTGGCGCGCCACTCTCTTCGGATCCAGGTCAGTGGAGAATTTCTCGCAACGGCGCCACGGCGCGAAGAAAGGAAGCGAACGCGAGAGGAGGCGAGTATCCACTCCGCGATCCTCCGCGCCCTCCGCGGTTGATTCACAACGGAATTCAAATAGTAGCAGTGAGATGGATAACCTCTGAAGGGACGGCGTCACCAATCTTCTTAAGAAGAGTTAACCGCGGAGAACGCGGAGGGGCGCGGAGGGAAGAACAAGGGAGATCAGCACAGTCACAGGACATATTAGCAAGGCGGGGATGAGGGTTCATACTGTGCTTGACCCTGGGTGGTCCAACTTTTTAGGGAGCAGACCATCGCCAGCGGGATCAGTCACGAGGAGCATGAGGTTTCAGAGCTTGGAGAAATACAGATCATGCCGGAGGTCTGTAGATAGACACTTCAAGGTGCAAGAATAGCACAGGGATGTCCGTCGATGAGCCTCCTCAACCGATCGAGTGCTTGCACTTTGTGAAGCCATGAGCTGGTATATTGGTCATCGCAAATGGCCTAATTTTCGCCCGCAGACTACTCCGTTGGGAGCCGATACTCGTGCCGAGCGAACCCGATCGCCAACCATTAGGAATGCAACGTTGAACTACCGTAGTACACAGGAAGAATCTCGAAATCGTTATCTCGCGACATACGACGACACGGAGGCAGCCAAGTACGATTCGTGGATCGCGAGCATGACGGACGCGGATCACGATGCTTGCGTCGCTGACTTGAAAGGCTGCGTCGCTTTTTCGCAAAACATGAAGGCGCTCGACGCAGGAAGTGGAACGGGCGGACTTTGTCTTGCATTGGTTCGGATTGCTGGACTGCGCATCACGGCACTGGAGCCCTGCGTTCCGATGGCACGATTGCTCAAGTCGAAACTTGAATTGCGCGATGTTACCACCGTTCAGGGGTTCTGTGATCATGAGGATGACAAGTCGCATTTCGACGCAGAGTCGTTCGATTTGATAGTTTCGCGTCTGCTGGCGAATTGCCTCTTCGATCCATTGGCTGCTTTCCGCAACTGGCAGTGGTGGCTTCGACCTGGCGGGAAAGTTGTCGTGATGGATGGCCTTTTCGATCGGGATGCTTGGACTGGCAGATGGGATGGAATGGTCGATACGCTCCCTCTATCGGCTTGCAGAACCCTAGCTACGGTCCCCTATCTGCTTGAACAGAGTGGCTTTCAAATTGACCACGTCGGATTTATGGAGTCCACGAATGCACTGCCATCCACGCGAACGAAACGCTACATGGTCGTAGCGACGAAACCGCTTGATGGAATACGGTGAGAATGCCCGTTTCCCATCGCGAACAACGTAATGCAGTTCATGTAGTAACCCAACATGGATCAACAGGATAGACAGGATAACACCCATGTTTTCTGAAGATCCTGCACATCATGTCCATCCATGTTCCTGACCGTTCCTCCAATCAGCCGATTCTCGGGCGTGACCGGCTCATCATCGGAATGGTCGCTTTGACCGAGGTATGCTGCTACAAGATGTTGCGATAGCATTTATGGGGTCGTCTAAATATTTTCGCCTCTCGCATCCAGGTGGATAACAAGGGCAAAACTTGGTTGCTGCGAAAAGGAAAAAGGCGACTGAAAACGGAGGCTTATGCCACGACTCTTGTAATAACCCAACATGGATCAACAGGATGAACAGGATAAGACCTTTGTTTTCTGAAAATCCTGTGTATCCTGTCCATCCATGTTCCTGACCGTTCCTCCAATCAGCCGATTCTCACTCGGGCGTGACCGGCTCATCATCGGAATGGTCGCTTTGACCGAGGTATGCTGCTACAAGATGTTGCGCTAGCATTTTTGGGGTCGTCTAAATATTTTCGCCTCTCGCATCCAGGTGGAGAATAAGGGCAAAACTTGGTTGCTGCGAAAAGGAAAAAGGCGACTGAAAACGGAGGCTTATGCCACGACTCTTGTAATAACCCAACATGGATCAACAGGATGGACAGGATAACACCCATGTTTTCTGAAGATCCTGCACATCATGTCCATCCATGTTCCTGACCATTCCTCCAATCAGCCGATTCTCTCTTTATGGTAGTGATACCTCCGAGATGGTCCTTTATTATCCTCCGACGGGTTACTCTGCCATCTCAGGGATTCTGGCGATCCTGAGTTTTATCTTGGCGTTGCGAGGGCTTGGCGTTAGGAAGGGCCCTCGAAAGAGAAACATCGCCTGAACCGACCAAATCGGACATCACTGCATTGCCAAGCCATTATCGATCCTCCATCACCCATCGGGACCAAAAGAAACGGCTTGCCGACAATCCCGTGTCGATTGAGGCTACAATTCACGTTTTACGGTGCGGACATTCGATCGACGGTCAGGGTTGGTCGTGGATGTTGATCGCGAAAGGGCTTGATAGACGATGCAGTTACCATGGAAGAGCTTGGGCCGCAATTGCTGGATGGCAGTCGCGTGGTTTACGATCCTCTCTCAGATGGGTAGGGCTCAGGACGACGCGGATGTGATTGTTTACGGTGCGACGCCGGGTGGTGTTTGTGCAGCGATTGCCGCCGCACGCGAAGGGGCAACCGTCATCCTGCTTGAACCAACGGACCATGTGGGTGCCATGAGTACCGGAGGCTTGAGCCATTGCGATTCGAACCAAATGGTTCGCAGTACATTGATGGGGCTATTTCACGAATGGCACACTCGCATTGTGAAGGATTACACCGATCGGGGACATCCAGTCCCCTACAACCCTGAACTAAAGGATCAGTCGCTCTGGACTTTCGAACCGCATGTCGCCAAGCGAGTCACCTTGCAGATGCTCGACGAAGCAGGCGTCAAGGTAAAGACGAAGCGCTATTTGAAGAGGGTTACGAAAGTTGGATCGCAAATCACAGCCGTTGAAACAAAAGATGGGACTTTCACGGCCAAAGTGTTTGTCGATGGTACCTACGAAGGGGACTTGATGGCTGCCGCCGGCGTTGACTGGACGATCGGTCGCGAGGGCCGCGACGAATACGGTGAGTCCTTCGCTGGCAAGCAATATCCGAAGAAGAAAATGGAGATCGATGGATTCGACACGGAAGGGAATCTATTGCCCTTGATCACCGCTAAGAATTCAACCGACGAATCCTTGGGGGACCGTCATGTGATGACTTACAGTTTCCGATTGTGCCTTACTAAAAACCCAAACAACTTTGTTCCCATCCCCAAACCGGCGCATTACGATCCGGCTCGATTCGAAATTGTGCGCCGCGCCCTCCAGGCGGGCGAGAAGCGTGTAGGTTTTGATTTGTATGCGTTACCGGGCGAAAAGCTCGACGGCAATAACTCGATCGGAGGGCAGTTTTCGATCGGATTGATCGGCGGCGGGGACGATTGGCATACGGCGGATGAAGCCGGCCGAAAGAAGATCTGGGAAGAACACAAACAGTACACGTTGGAGTTCATCCACTTTCTAACCGAGGATCCTGCGGTCCCCGCGTCGATCCGAAACCGATTCGTAGGGCTCGGCCTGTGCAAAGATGAGTTCGCGGAATATGGTCACTTTTCGCCGGCTCTTTATGTTCGAGAATCGCGTCGTATGAAGGGAGTGTATGTTATCAGCCAAAAAGACATACTTGATTCTCCCGAGAAGGAAGATCCCATCGCGGTTTCTTCGTTCCCCATCGACTCCCACGACTGCCAGCGTATCGCGCTCGATGGGGGAGGTGTCCTCAACGAGGGTACGATCTTTCCTGTAAGAAGGGTTCCTGGGCAAGGATACGCCTACCACGTTCCTTATCGCTCCATATTGCCGAAACCGGATCAGTGCAGCAATCTGCTGGTTCCGGTCGCATTGTCTTGCACGCACGTGGGAATTTCTTCTTTGCGGATCGAAGGCGCTTGGATGGTGATCGGACAAGGAGCTGGGGTGGCAGCTGCGTTGGCGGCCAAGCAGGGGTCGACTGTGCAGAGAGTGGAATACGCGAAGCTCCGCAAGCGATTGCTGGGACAAAATCAAGTCCTTTCCTTGCCTAAAGACTCTGATTCAGCACCCAAAGGAGAGTCCATCGGTGCAAGCGATCTTTTGGGAATCGTGCTCGATGATTCGCAGGCGACACTTACGGGCGATTGGTCACACTCAACGAATTTCAAACCCTATGTGCACAAGGGATACATTTTCAGTGGCAGCGCGGACTCTCCAGCAAACGATGCGAACCCCGCCACAGCAATTTTCCGATTACGAGTTCCGAGAACGGGTGATTACCAATTGCTAATGGCGTACTCGCCTCACCCTACTCGCGCTCGCAACGTTCCAGTAACCATCGAAAGCGGTACCCATCGAGTCGAATTCCAAGTTGATCAAACACGTCGGCTACCAGCGGGCCAGTTGGTGGCTCCCTTGGGTACCGTGCATTTAAAGAGCGATGCGGAAACGACGATTTCGATCCGTTGCACGGGTACTACCGGATTTGTCATCCTCGACGCATTGCAGTTGATTCCGGTCAACTAAATCATGCGTGCATACAGGGTGTAGAACCGGCTCAATGCAGATTGGAACTGACTCTGTGAAGGTCGCACTTTCTCTCCCACCTTAATCCTTGGCGCCTTTGCGCCGTAGCGCGCAACTTCCTACCAGTTCAGAACCAGGAAGTTTCTCGCAACGGCGCAACGCTCGCAAAGAGGGAAGCAGTGGATGAAGAGAGAGGGGAGGATGGAGGATGACGGCCTCCGATCAATGATCCGATGTTAGACCCAAACGGACTTTGATCCATTCGATTCCCTCGTTCTCTCCCACCCTAATCCTTGGCGCCTTTGCGCCGTAGCGCGCAACTTCCTACCAGTTCAGAACCAGGAAGTTTCTCGCAACGGCGCAACGCTCGCAAAAAGGGGAAGTAGTGGATGAAGAGAGAGGGGAGGATGGAGAATGACGGCCTCCGATCAATGATCCGATGTTAGACCCAAACGGACTTTGATCCATTCGATTCCCTCGTTCTCTCCCACCTTAATCCTTGGCGCCTTTGCGCCGTTGCGCGCAACTTCCTACCAGTTCAGGACCAGGAAGTTTCTCGCAACGGCGCAAAGTTCGCAAAGGGAAGGGATTTGCCTTCAAGTGTTACGTTGCACGGCGAAATGGGAAAGCTATGCTAGGACCTAGGATGTAAGCGGAACCGATCAATCCAGACATTGGGCGGTGTTGGATGTCGGGGGTCCATGTTCTCTTGGTTCGATGCACTAGAAGATGCCAAAAGGGGTTCAGCCATGTTAGAAAATCCTTACGACTCGCCTGCCAAGTCTTCCGCTCCAATCGACGAGAATCCACAGACTCTGCCCCCCGATCAAGTGATTTACAATGTGGTGGTCGATACGGTGACCGGGGTCAACACGCGATGGAGCGACAATGTTTTCCAAGCGATCTTTGTTTTCGCAACCGTTGCGATCGCCGCGTTGATTGGAGCGATATTGGCTGCCTTCAATCCGCGATGGAATTTGCCCTGGTTCGGGGGTGCTTTGTTTGGATCGGTAATAGGACTGATTCTTGGTATTCTGACTAGTGGAGCATTTCTCATGGTGTATCGAGCCAGCCGACACATGAAGGGTAAGCATGACTGATACCTGGTCATTGTTCTCACACGCCCGCTTGTTCAGCGAGTTACAAACCCTACTCCTTGGAGGAGTCATGTATTGGGGGATCGGAAGGTGCATTCACCTGTTCGTTTCCAGGCACCATGAGGAACGCAGGATTCACGGGCGATGGATTCCGGAATGGGTTGGTGGCATGACGATCCTTTTCGGCGTTGTCTTTCTCTGGTGGTCAGGGCCGGTTAGGGTTCCGTATCCGCCATCCTTAGCCGGTTTTCACTTGGGGCTTCTGGCTGGATTCGTGATTGGGTGGGTACATGGCAACTTCGCATTGTTTCGATTTTGAAATCCGAAGAAGATGAACGAGGTGGCCGTTCAGAGAACGAATGTCGAGGACCAGAATCCTTATCGGCCTCCTTCGATCGTAACCATTTTCGATCGCGATCAAGGAGAGTAGGATAGATCGGATTGACGGTGAACTCTTGATGGATAAATCGCTCGTGCCTACGAAACAAACTGGGACATCGCTACCTCACCTTTCTATAACTCCCCCAGTGAACGGTGAGGGATTCTCTCGATTTCGCGAGCCCCGATTCCCAGTCATTCGTTTTGCCATTGTCGCGTTGTGGTTATGGACTTCGGTAAGTCAGATGGGACGGATCCATTTGGTCTATTCTTACAGCACGATTGCGACCCTTCCTCCGCTTCTCGAACCGTTTGGCGCACCGGTCCTTGGTTTGGTCGGAAGCGTTCTCTTGGCGGTTGGCTACTACCTCTTGGCGGATCGAGTGGGGAGAGGTGCGAGAGAGAGTCAACAATCCTTTATTCGGTCGGATGGCATTCTATTGCTTGCCAGCGCCCCGTCGATTTTGTCGTTGTTACGAAGTGTTGCACCGGAGAGTTTTCCAGCGACGATCTCGGAGCCGATCTGGTTTAGTGGATGGACTGGATTAGCTTGGTGCGCTGTAATTCCTTCCGATGGCCCGATGTGGAATCATCGCAATTGGACATTCGCAGCATTCGGATTGTTGTTGGTGCTTTGCTTGTGGTGGATTTGGCAATCGGAGTCGGCGTATCAATCCTTTCTGTTGGGGTTCAACGATGGGGGGCACTTTGCGCAGCGGGTGGCCAATACGGCCGAGGGGCGAGGGTTTCTGTTAGAGTCCCCCGTACTGCCGCCATTTTGGGACCATTTCAATCCAGGGTTGTTGCTCTTCGTTCCCGTTTGGTGGATCGTTCCCGATATTCGCATTTTCTTCGTTGCACAGCCTTTGGCTTTCGTCATTTCTGGATGGATGGTTTTCTGTATTGCGAGGGGGATGGGGGCAACGCGAGGAGTCGGAGCCATTTGGTGTGCCGCTTGGGTGTTGCATCCGAGTGTTGGTCAAATGAATTTGGCTTACACCTATAGTTGGCATCCGATCGTGTTCGCGGTTCCCTTTTTGTTGGGTTCGCTAACCTTCCTACTTCGGCCAACTGCGACGTCTTGCTATTCAAAAATTGGTGCGATCCTGTGCGCGATCATTGCGAGTTCGTTTGAGGAGGGAGTGATCGTGGTCATCGGATGTTTTGCTGCGGCGATGGGTTTGCTATCGCTATGGAAGCGAAACTCGTTGCGGGATGGACCGGGAGTTTCTGGGAAGTTACGAGCATGGCAATGGGGATGCGCTTGGTTTGTTGCCGTCGTCAGTTTCTTAGGTGTGTATCGGTGGAGTGGACTTGCTCCGTTCCAATCAGCTCGTTTCGCACGATTAGGTGGAACGACGATGGAGATACTGCTTTCCCCGTTGTGGAAGCCCATGGAGTTTTTTGGTTTGTTGTGCCGTCCTCGCAATTTGCCATTTCTGGCGATTTGGTTTTTGCCGGGCTTGATTGGGAGGGGCTTGCTCGGGAAGGGATGGCGAGCTCCGTGGGAATGGTTGGCAATGGTCCCACCGTTACTTGTGCTACTGGTGTGGGAGCATCAGCCAGCGCAGTCCATCGCATTTCAGTACACGGCATGTTTGCTACCTCTCCTTTATCTGGGAGCGCTGACAGGTGCCTCCTCCGTTAGATCCCCCGAACAAATGACTGGGTGGGCAACAGGTGTGGCCATTACGGCATTGGTCCTATCCTTTTATTTTGGCCAGTTGCCCTGGAGTCAGCAGACACTTTTGGATGTACAAGCGAGGACTTATGGGGAGGAGGACGCAAGCTTGAGGCAGCGAGGAGGAGAGGATTCCAAGTGGGCGCTGGATCAGATTGGGACTTTGAGAGCGTCCGGGGAGGTTCGGGTGTTAGCGACAGGGAGGGTCGCCATGCATTTTGTAGGATGTCGGGATGTCGAGACCGTGGGGCAGTTTTGGCAACGACGAAGGGACTTAGCGCGACATTTTTCAGAGTTAAAGGATCCGTTGTTAGCGTATGACCTGGTCTTTCTGGACAGGAATGAAGAGTTTCAGCAGACGCGAGAAGAGACGGATCGATTGCGAGCAGAAATAAAGAAATGGGGGTTTCTGCTGATTGATTCCCAGCATGGCTTTGAGATCTACCGACAGGCTCCCGCTCCCTAATGCAGTCCCGGTGGCAGCGATCGATAATTGCAGTTTGGAGGGGGGCGGATTCATTTGGAGACCTATTGATTTCGAACTATAGTAGAGGGTCCTCTCTTGGTACCGCCCCCTTGCTCGAGATTATCGTTCGTACAGTCAATGAATTCTTCACACACGGACAGAACCGGCTTCACGCTTGTGGAGCTGCTGGTGGTCATCGCAATCATCGGATTGTTGGTCGGATTGCTTCTGCCTGCGGTACAAGCAGCCAGGGAGGCAGCCCGGGGGATGCAGTGCAAGAACAATTTGCATCAGATCGCGTTGGGGGTCGAAATGTTTCACGACACCCGCAAATCGTATCCTCCGGCCCGATATCAGCCCCGGCCCGGCGATTCGCCTGCATTTAGCTGCGGTGGCAAGGAAACAACTTGGTTGGTTCGCATTATGCCTTATATCGAGGCGGGCAATTTGGAGCGGGAGTGGGATTATGCGATTCCGTATGCCGATCATCCAGAAAAAACGCGTGTGACGACTTTGCCGACTTATTGTTGTCCATCGCGGAGAGGGGCAGGAGACGCGGTTGGGGCGGGGCTCATTGTCGGGGGTGGAACGCAGTGGATACGCATTCCGTGCGGTTGTTGGATACCGATAGGAAGTACCGACACCAGTTTGTCTGGAGCGGTAGGAGATTATGGAGGCAATCACGGGGATCTTTCTCCGGGCAATAGCGGGTTGCCGACAGATTTTCTTTATGGAGGGAATGGAACGGGGGTAATCATCTCAGCGCGAGCTCGTTGTTTTGATGGGATGCCGAGGACGTTTGAGGATCGGGTCACGCAGGCCATGGTCACAGACGGATTGAGCAACACGATCTTGGCGGGGGAAATGCATGTCCCGATCGGCAGAGTGAAGCAAGCCCCATTCGATGCGTTCATATTTAATGGAGATCATGTTTTCAATACCGGTCGTCTTGGCGGACCGACCATGCCGATCGCCAGAAACTTGAGGGGTGAGACAGACGACTTGGTACGTTGGGGGAGCTGGCACACCGGCGTTTGCAACTTCGCCTTTGCCGACGGAAGTGTCCGCTCTGTGAGCAGCAGTATCGACACCGACACTCTCGGCATGCTTTCGAATCGCAAAGATGGTCAGGCGCATCAATATGACGAATGAGCCTTCAGTTACTTTCCCTGGCAAGTGGTGTTTCATCGCGATGATCGCCGCATCCAGCGGTTTTGTGGCGGGTTGCAATCGCGGTCCCGCCATCGCAAAGGCAAGCGGCATGGTGGTTTTCGAAGATGGCACTCCGGTCAAAGTGGGTACGATTGAGACCAAGCACGCAGAGTTAGAGGGAGTGCAAGCACGCGGATCCATTCGAGAGGATGGGACATTCGTGCTGGGAACGGTTGAGGAGGCAGACGGAGCTGCAGTGGGAGAGCATCGTTGTGTGGTCGTGCAATTCGTGATGACCGAAGACGTTCCAGGGTTCAAACCGAGTACAGAAGGAGTCGTCAACCCGGCGCATGCCAGCTATGCTACGTCAGGCCTGACCATTCAGGTCCCCGAAGAGGGGACGTCGACGTTGAAGTTGGTTGTTCGCGGAGTCAGGTCGGGTCGCGGCTCCCAGCGAGGGCATGGAGAGCACCAGGAGTTACCGGAAGGCGCAACTCCCGCGACACCTTGACGGTTCCATTTCCACCCAAATCGGCTTGGAGGCAGAATGAAGCGAGGCCCATTGAATCGAGCTTTGGGGAGGCTGGAACGCCTGGATTTGGAATGGGACAGCGAAGCGGAAATTCCAGGTGACGTATCGGCGATGCTAGCCGAGGCCGATTCGATGTTGCAGCGTTACTGGGATCAATGGCGCCAGAAGCCGATCGAGCAGTACGTCGCATGTGATTTCCGGGACGTTTGGCGAGCGTTGTCCGCGGTAACCGAGCGGCGATTGGCGGCTGGCAACACATTCGTCGAATGGGGATGTGGATTTGGAGTGGTGACAGGTCTCGCGTCCTATCTTGGGTGGGAATCGGTCGGAATCGAGGCAGAGCCCTTTTTGGTGCAGCAGGCAGAAGCCTTTCTTCGTAAAACCGACATGACAGCTCAGATCGTTTGTGGAAATTTTCTGCCTCGCGGTGCGGAGCGATTGGCGGGTCATGACGCGAACCATGCATCGTTATTTCATCAAGTTCCTACGGCTTACGACGACCTCGACTTACAATGCGATGACTTTTCATTAGTATTTGCATATCCTTGGCCGGGAGAGCACCGATATCTGCAAGAGGTTTTCCGAACCTACGCGGGGGATCAAGCATTATTGCTGATGTTTCTTGGCCCTTACGAGATCGAATTGTTTCGGAAGCACCAATCCTGACCTGCAATGAAGCTTAAAAGCCAACCGGATGATTTCCATGTAGAAGAGATAACCAATGTCCGTCCTTCTCGAGGTGCATTCGCGTTTTACCGCCTACAAAAGCGAGGAATCGGAACCCCCGAAGCAGTCAGCGCCATTCTGCGGGACTGGAATCTTCCTCGCCACAGTTTGAGTTACGGAGGACTCAAGGATCGGCATGCGGTAACGTCCCAGTATTTGACGATTCACAAGGGGCCGAGTTTGAATCACGAGGATCGCTCCTACCGTCTCGACTATCTAGGCCAGATCCCTCACCCCTACCATGCGAGAGATATCCAGGCCAATCGATTCGAAATATGCCTTCGCAATTTGACACAGGAGGAGCACGGGGTCATCGATCGACGCTGCGAATCGGTCGGTCAATTTGGAGTCGTGAATTACTTTGACGATCAGCGTTTCGGCTCGATCGGTTTTTCCGGAGACCTCATCGGTGCATCGTGGTGCAAAGGGGATTACGAGCGGACTCTCTTTCTCGCGATGGCTGAGGAGAATCCGTACGATCGGGGGAGAGAGCGCGAGCAGAAAGAGTTGATGCGTACGCATTGGGGTGAATGGATCCATCTCAAACAGGTGCTGGATCGATCGCATCGTCGGAGTGTGGTGACCTATCTTTGCGATCACCCAACCGACTTCAAACGAGCCGTCGCGTTGATTCGCCAAGACATGCGAAGTATTTACTTGGCAGCATTTCAGAGTTGGGTATGGAATCGATGGCTTTCCGCATTGATCGACGCGGCACTGCCAGAGAATTCCCGAATCGCAATTCCCTCCAAGTGCGGAGCGTTATCGATTCCCCATGTGGCATCTCCGAGCGCTTCGACCCCGAATTCGGTTCGAGAACTGCAGCGATTAGAGCTACCGTTGCCATCGGCAAGGCAAAAGGATTGGGACCCAGCGACGCTACCCACTTTGGAGGGCATCCTTTCCACGCTTGGTATGGAAATTCGCGAAATGCGACTGAAATATCCACGGGATACCTTTTTTTCCAAGGGAGTCCGGCAGGCTTGGTTAAAGCCGCTTGGTTTTCAAACCAAGTGGGAAAACGACGAGCTCAACAATCGGAGGCTCGCACTGAGGCTCTCCTTTGAGCTTCCCAAGGGTTGCTATGCGACTATGGTGGTGAGAGCGATCGCGACCGATCAAATGTCTCATTCCGACTGGGATGAATCCGAAGAGAGCGCCGAGCAAGTGAATGAAGAGACAGACTCTTCGGGTAACGACTGATCTGCAACGCGACCTGCGTTCCCGAATTCAACCTGTAAAAACACCTAACCAACCGACATGAACCAACCAACAGCTTCTTTGCCCGTCTCGGAGCAGCTCGAAAAGAGAACGACTTTGATCGTCAACATCCTGTCGGTTGCGATCCCCTTAGTGGTCGCTTTGCTGTTGGGGATCCGAACCAAAGTCGACTTGGGGACTTGGACGAAGGCGCTGCCACATTGCATCGGTGCCATCAACACGTTGACATCGATTTGCCTGGTTGGGGGAATTGTGGGTCAGCGAATGGGGAAGATAGGGATCCATCGGATCATGATGACCTCTGCTTTTTCCCTCGGAGCAGTCTTCTTAGTTTGCTATGTCACCTATCACTTGTCGAATGAGTCGACGCGGTATGGTGGCGAAGGGATATGGAGGGCTGTTTATTACACGGTCCTCATCTCACACATTCTGTTATCGCTCGTTGTCTTACCCTTAGTTTTGCGCGCGTTCTTGTTCGCGATCACCCATCAGATTGCGAGGCACCGAAAGATTGCGAAATGGGCGTTTCCGATTTGGCTTTATGTCTCGGTGACCGGGGTGTTAGCCTATCTCATGATCTCACCTTACTACACCAAATAGTCGGTGATAGCAGGAGTGGTATCGAGAACGACACTCGTTGCAATCCGGTACAAACTGGTAGGATTAGTGGCCGCTTTTTGCAGCGGGCTTTTTGGAGGAGCTAGCCCCGTGCCCAGAGCTGCCGTGCCCAGAGCTGCCGTGTGCGGAGGCGCCATGGTTGGATGCTTTCGCCGCCCCGTGCCCCGATGACTTCGAAACGCCATGGCCAGACGATTTAGCAGCTCCATGGCTGGATGACTTCGCAGCACCGTGACTCGAAGACTTGGACGCCCCGTGGGTGCTGGACTTGAGGGGTGCGTGGCCGGATGTTTTATGAGCGGATGATTGGGAAGATTCATGCGAGTTCTCATCTCCATGATCGGAGCTTTCCCCATGTCCTTCGTCTTCTCCATCTCCGTGCGAATCGTCATGTTCCTCGGACTCCGAATCCCCGTTTTGGGCGCGGAGGGTAGCGACGAGTTGCCGAGGAGTATGCGGAGCCCCGCGCGAGACAAACTCCAGATTTGCAGCTCCTTTGGGTTCATGCAATTCGGTGATTACCAAGTCGTCGATGGAAGAATTTCCAATCGTCTGCACCATGACATCGAGAAGCTGCGATTTCAGGTCGGCCAAATAGGGATCTGTCAAGACGCGGCTGTCAATCTGTCTCAAGTGCTCTTCGAGCGACTGGCGAATTTGAGCTTGGTTCAGTTCGATCAATTGCCGGCTCTTCATACGGTGGTTGATCGGTACAATAGCGTAAAGACGCATCGAGATGGCGGCCTGTCTGCCCGTTTGAAAGGCAAGATAGTTTCCGAGGTCGACTTCGCAGGAAGCATCGATTTTAGCCATGGAGGCTTGGTAGCGAATCAGACCTACGATGCTTGCGTGCAAGCCGATCATGACCAGCACGAGCATGGCAATCCAGTAGCGGCGAAGGGTTTCCAACATATTGGACTCAAGCGTTAGGTGATTGATTGGTGGTCAGGCGTGTAGATCAGACTGCAAAAACGATTCAGATAACCGTAGGTCACAACTTTTGCCGTGCCGAATCGGACTTCGAGAAAAGAGAGAGAAAACGTGGCGGAAATACTATTCGAAAGCCCCTGGCTGGTTCTTGGGTTCGGCGTGTTGCTCACGATCATCAGCGGTTACGCCTGGATTCAAACCGGAAACAATTGGGCCAGAAACATTTCAGCATGCCTCGCACTGTTGACCCTCCTCCTCGTTTGGATGAGCTACGCCGTTCAAACCGATCGAGAGCGAGTGATCGCGATGTTGCAAGACACGGCAGCCCAGTTGCAGGGAAACGAGATAGCCAAGATACAGGCGCGCATTCATCCCAACGCGACGGATACCGTTCGAGGCGCTTCGAATCGACTTGAAGCTGTCCACTTTTCAGTGGCTCGCATTTCCAAGATTCACAATGTCGAGATCAGGCGTGGGGCCACACTGACAGCCCAAGTAAGAATGAATGTTTTCGTCGAGGTCGAATCACAGGGGTTTGAGGCAAAGACACCACGTTGGGTCTTGCTCGACCTAGAGGAGCACGACGGCCAATGGAAGGTGCTCCACTTCGAGCATCGCAATCCACAGTATGAATTCGTGGGAGGGGAGGCCAATGACATCCCCTTTCCTTCTCTGAATGACTAACGCAGTTCGAGGTTTTCGTCGTCAACCATGCCTTCATCGATACCGAGCGCCGTCTGCAGACGGTCAAATTCTCGAATCATGGAGTCGGTGCTGCTATGCACATGCTCTGCTTCGGAAATGAATCGAATCGATTCGTCTGGATAGACATCGTGCGCGATCAAAACCTTTTCGAATTGCTCTAGAGGGGCACCGTAGCAGAGCAACATCTTGTGTTCGTCGAACTGGATCTCTTGCTGTCGATGCGGATTTAGCACAGCAATTCCAGTGCAGCCATCGTTGAGCAGCAGGTCTTCGTGGTCATAGAGGATACTTTTGAGAACAGGCATATCGATATGTTCTCGGTACAAGTCATTGTGTTCCCCAGAAGCGCCGTGGTGGCTAGTTTCCAACACCACGTCGACTTCGTCGCCCAAGCAATCGATCAAATCGATAAAAAGATCGAAAAGTCTTTCGCGAGATGCAGCAGCCATTAAAACAGGAACCTGTTGATTCGTCTTTGGATCGACATACGAGTCATGCCGAAAGCCTTGCTTCGGAACGACCTGCAAATCGTAACTAGGACGAACAGCTTCGGTGAGGTCAAAAGCTCCGTATCGAAACACTCCCATGTGTGCCTCGAGTTCATCGCTGCTTAATTGCGCGAAGCTCGAAGTTGGGGTGGAGCGAGGGTTGCTCTCACAAGCAGGATTGGTTTTGCTGGCAGGAAAGCCGGAAGCGTTTCCCATCATGAGTCTCAAGGATACGAGGTTCGAAGTGATTCATCGCGTCCCTCGTCCGGTGAGGAACAACCAAAGTTAGGTCACTTCCTCCAACGCAATGCCCAAATCAATCGAAATCCCGATGATTTTCGCCCCTCACAATCGTTACAATCTGATTAGTTTCAAGCGAAGCTCTCGAATTGGGATGTCATCCACTAAGTCGACAAGGTTGTTTCGCACATAATGTTGGAACATTGTCATCTCAGGAACGATCCTTTCCACGTCTGCACGATTCGATTCGGCGACACCTCGCGGAAGCAACCATCGCATTTATGAAATCGACGAGCCTTTACCTATCCCTACTTTCGCTCGCCGGTCTACTGCCCTTTGCAGGCTGCAGACCTTCCCAATCGGATCAAGCCTTGGATCCCTCTACGGTAGCAAAGGCCGTCCAGCGCCCTGAGCCGTCTCCGCCTTTACCCCAAGATAGAACGACCGCTCCTAGTTCAGACACCCAACAATCCGATGCACCCGAGGAAATCCCTTCCTCCGACTCGACTCGCTTTTCGAACACGACATCCCCAGCGGGAGAAGCCAATCTTCCGCAGGTGCCCCAGAGCGGAAACATTCTGAAAGAAGGGGTTGTCAAAGATCCGGTGGAGGCCATTCGACCGGTGATCGACGACCCGTCCGAGAATTGGATCGATTGGAAAAAGCTTCCACTCGAGATTTGGGAGCTTTCCTTCCTTGGGCAACGTCCCGTGGGGACATCCTCTCGAACCTATCAGAAGTCGCGGGGGTTAGAGGGAGACGTGATCCGTGTCGAAATGAATAGCATTTCTCGGGTTTCGATCGCGGGCAAAATATCGTTGCAGCGATTGCAACTCATTACACAGGAGCTCCCAAACGGACAGATTTTGCGACTCGACGGGAGCTTGCAAGCCGGAGACGTCAATAATCGCTTTTCGGGAATCGTTTCCGATGATCAGTTGCGGATCGACATGAACTCCGGCAGCAGGCCGCTCCGAACCAGCTTGACGTGGCTCGATGACTTTCGAGGTCCTTTCGCAGTCGAACAATCCCTTGTTCGGCGTCCGATGTCGCAAAAGGAGATTCGATTGGTGAAGAACTTTGATCCGATGATCGGACGGTTGGTAGAGGCGGAATTGGAGTACAAGGGATCAGCACGCTCACCGACCATGCTGAAGGGATCGATCGAATTGCAAGAGGTCTCCGTAACACAAAGAGACGGGGATCAGTCGGTAAAGTCCACGCTTTGGACCGACCTATCGGGCGAGCCCATGAAGTCCTTTTTCCCGGACCTCGATATTCGCGTGTTCCGAGTAACAGAAAAAGAGTCGATCGACTTCGCCCGGCAATCGGAGTGGCTGGTCGCTTCGGTACCGATTCTCGATATCGGTTCGAGCGAGAAAGGAACCAGCCCTCTGGAGAAGCAGATGTCTCGAGCGGAGGCGGTCAGTTTCCGGGTCGTGCATAACAAAGAAGATCCATTTGTTTCCCTTTCTCGCAAAACCAATCAATCGATCAAATCGTTGGACGCTCGCTCTGGCCAGGTGACGTTTCACCGGACTCCTGAAGGGGTGCTGCTCGAAGGAATTGAAACCGAAGACGGTCCGTACAAAGAATGGATCGTCGCAACGGATTGGGTTGATTTCAAATCGAACCGATGGCAAGCGTTTCGGAAAACCATCGCAACGCCAGCACTACGCGAGGGGCAAAATGAACGAGCAAAAGTGATTGCAATGCGAGATGCTTTGCGTGGGGCGATCAAGCCATGGAAAGGGGAACAACAGATTCGCACAATTGAAACGCTCCTCACCGATCTTTCCTGCAATTCCATCGAGCACGCATTGTTGTTGGCGCACCTCCTGCGGGATCACGGCATCCCAACACGGCTTGCTCTCGGATACAAGGTCGAAGAGAACGACGAGAAGCTAATCGGAGTGCTCGATTGCTGGCTCGAAGCGCACGATGGGACCCACTGGTTTGCAATCGACGAGTCGGAAGAGGAGGGGGACATTTGGGCAGGCAGGATCAAAGTAAGAGAATCCGACTTTGGGGGGAGTGAGTTGTACGATGAATTGAGATCGGTAGCAGCTTGGGCGCAAGGTGCGAAGATTGAAATGCTCCCCTAGCGTTGTTTCAAGATGACAAACCGCACATACCGTACGTTGTTTTGGTGCGTGATCGTCGCGGCGCTGGCGCTGCGCATCAGCGCTGCCCTGGTTTGGCAATCTGGGGCAAAAGGCGAGGAAAGTCCATTTCGATTCGGAGACAGCCACTCTTACTGGGTTCTCGCCGAACAGATCGCGCACGGAAAACCCTATCAGTACGGCAGCGAGAACGCCCGAATCTTTCGCGCTCCCCTCTATCCACTCTTTTTGTCCATGGCCGTTTGGATCATGGGAGAAGAAGGGGATCAGCCCGATTGGGGTTCGATTCTCGTCGCCCGATCCTTTGGCATACTGGTTGGTTTAGTGGGGCTGGGGATCGTGATGCAGACCGCAAAGGAGCTCTCAGGTAGCGGTGCAGGGATCTGGGCTGGTCTCTTGGCGACCATCTATCCGGGGGCCATTGGCATGAGTGTTTTTCTCCTCAGCGAGGCCATCTTTTGTCCGTTGATGTTACTCGCCATCTACGGGTCCTGGAGATCCCTTCGATCGGAAACGTCCCCATCGCGATACGCGTGGGCTCTGTTCTCCGGTGCTGCAATTGGGCTTGGATGTCTTGCTCGCCCGAGTTGGAGTTTGTGGGGACTCGCGTTGGGAGCCTATGTCGTAGTCAGCGCAGTCTGGCGGGCGTGGAAAGAGCCGTCATGGCCATGGAGAGCGGCATTCGGCAGCCTCGCATTGACAGCCCTAGCAATCGTTTTCACTATGTCCCCATGGTGGATTCGAAACTATCAGATTACTGGGAAATTCGTTCCAACAACTCTCCAGGTTGGAGCAAGCCTTTACGATGGATGGCACGAAGGAGCGACGGGGAGCAGCGACGAAGGCATGGCATTCACGCTCACTTATTTGCTAGCACAAGAGCAAGAAGACAACGTCGCAATCGCACGCGGAGAAACGCTGGAATCGACATTTGAATGGCGAGCGGACCGTCGAATGCGTCAGGCAGCCCTCCAGTGGGCAGGGGACAATCCGCGTGAGGTGCTACGATTGGCATGGGTCAAGCTGTTGAAAACTTGGAGGCCGATACCTGTCGCGGCAGAATTGGGAAGCTCCACCGTGAAGGTGGCGGAGGGTGCGCTCTACGTTGCCATCGCGATCCTCGGGGCGGTGGGGGCGTGGGGGACGCGGCGGCACCTGGGGGCTTGGATCTTTTTGCTACCGTGCCTTTATTTTTCCCTACTTCACATGGTATTTATTGGGTCAGTTCGCTATCGTCAACCGGCCGTTCTGGTTCTTTGTATACTGGCGGGAGCCGGGGCGAGTCTGATCATGACGCATCGTTCGCGACGGAATCGAGAGCAGGAAACTTCTTAGACAGCAAATTCGCCAAGGATGGCACACAAGGCAACGGAATCCAGCGACAGTCCCAAATTGCATGTCTCGCATCGCAGCTGCGATAGCGAACGCCGGTTTCGCAATGCGCTTTGGTGGGTGATGGCGTTGTTAGTCATTTGCTTTCTCGGCTACTTCTATGCGGTGGAACGATTCGACGAGAAGTTGACAGGCGAGATTCTCAAACGGCTGCAAACCGAGTTCCCCAAGCATGTCGTGCAGTTGGACCGGGCGACCCTTCAACCGGGCAAGTCGATTCGTTTGGAAGGCCTTCGAATTCTTCGCCCGACATCGCATGGAACACGTGAAGTCCTCCGGTGCGGTCGTTTGATTTGCATAGGCCCCATCGATTGGGTCTCGCTCGCGCAAGGTCAATTGGCGGTCAACCATGTGATCGCCGACGGAGTCGAGATAGGCATTTGGCCCATTAGTAGCACACTGTGGAGCATCCAGGAACTCAGCAGCTCCAAACCGATTCCCGAGAATATGCCGCTCGTCGAATTGCGATCGGGATTGGTTCGTATTGGTGGCGAGACCGGAAAGGGCGAACGAGAGATCGTTTGCCATGACCTCAAAGCCAAACTCGAACTCCTTCCACGTGTTCTCGATGGCAAGGTGCAGCCGATTGTTCTGGGAGTTGAGGCGAGTGTAGCAAGCAGCTATTTCCAATCCTTGGGAATTCGAGCTCGGGTCAATCAAGCCAAAACAGAATGGGTGAGTGATGGGCGCCTCGAGAAGCTTGAGTTTTCTCCCAGCCTGGCATCGCAGCTTCCAAGCTGTTTGCATCAGGTCGTGCAACCGGTTGACGGACTCACGGTCGAAATGAGCTTGCAATTCGCTGCGAACAAGTCGGCAGCTGGGTTGTCGTACCAGGTACGAGGTGGAGTTACAAATGGACGGTGGCGTCACTCGAGCATCCCATTCCCTCTCGACGAGATTGAGGGAGATTTTTCGTGTGACAACGGGAACTTGCAAGCCCGCAATTGGAAAGCTCGCAGTTCGAACGCAGTCATTCGCGCCGATGCCGACTGGAATGGCTTGACCCAATCCTCGCCCGGGATCGCATTGATCGATGTCGAAGATTTGGACTTGGACCAGCGTTTGTACCAATCCCTCCCAGCCGGCATGCAAGAAATCTGGCGCAGGGTTCGGCCAAGCGGAGTGATCGATGCCCACGCGGAGATTGGATTCGACGGCGGGAGATGGACTCCTGTGGTTCAGGTGCAAGCCAAAAACGGAGCCGTCAATGCCGACTATTTCCCCTATCCCATCTCGGGAATTTATGGGGAGTTCGTTTATCGTGACGATGTGTTGTCCGCTCCGAATTTGGTGGGCGTCGCTGGAGAGCGAAAGGTGTCGGCGGCACTCGAACTGATCAAGGCGCAGCCACGGTGGTTGATGGATTTCAAGGTCGCTGCCGATGGCCCGATTGCGATCGACGAGAATCTGATCCGCGCGCTCACTCCGCGAGGGATCGAGCCAGGGCCGTTTCAGACATTTGTCGATTCTCTGCACCCACAGGGTACGGTCCATCTGAAATATGGACGCTTTCAACGAACGGCCGACAATCCGGATGTGATCTCCAAATCGATCGAGCTGACCTTTTCGGAATGTTCGATCAAATACGATCGGTTCAAATATCCGATCGTCGATGTTCACGGAGAAGCGACGATCGACAACCAACGATTGATCCTACGCGACTTTGTAGGTCGGAACGACGGTGCGAGGATCAAAGCGTTCGGACTATGCCAAGGAAACGAATCAGGCATTGAAGTCTTAGACCTAGAGTTCAATGCATATGATGTGCAGCTCGATGAAGAGTTGCATACTGCGCTGCCAGGCAGCGTAAAGAGCCTTTGGGACCAGCTGCAGCCAACAGGATCGATGGACCATGTCCAAGTCTTGATGCGCAAAGACCTCGGGACCGAGCCCCTGGACATCCGAGTCGAAATGAATGAAGTGCGTGACTCGAGCGAGAGCGTAGGTCGAACCGTTTCCTTCCGACCCACATCGATGCCCTATTCGATTCACGACGTTTCCTGCTGCATCAAGTATCGGCCCGGGCAAGTGGATGTGGTCTCGTTGTCGGGGGTACACGACGCCAGTCGATTGCAAGCCGAGGGACACTGCCGGCTGCACAAAGATGGAACGTGGGACGGCACCGTCTCGTGGCTCCCCTCGACTCGGTTCATCGTCGATCAAAATCTTTTGAAATGCCTACCCGTTTACCTACGTGATCCTCTGATGCGCGTCGATTTCCGCGGACCTGTCAGCATTATGGGTTCGACGCAAATCTCGTCTCCTCGGTCCCAGGAAGAGTCGATCGTTCGAGCTTGGGATCTGAGTCTTCAAGTGGAAGACGGTCGGCTGGGAGGTGGTGGGATCGCCTCTGGTATTCGGGGTGCCATCGCCCTGCATGGCTTGAATACCGACTCAGGACCAATGGCTTTCGGGAAACTCGATCTCGATGCACTCGCCATCAAAGGAGTCGCGGTCACCGGCGTGATCGGACCGTTTGCCTTGACACAAACGGATCTGATGTTCGGTCGGGATGCGATCTCTTGGCAAAAGCAAGTTCAGTTGCCGTCGACGATCGAAACGATCGCAAGCCCTCAACAGGAACAAGTCGCGTCGGCGGTGTTCCTGGAACAAGAAACCCAATCCAATGTGCAACAGGCCTCCTTTCGGAGCCGTGTGCAAAACCGCATCCAAGCCAGGTTGGCATCCTTGTCCGCCCAACCGCTCGATCCGGTTCCTTCAACCCCGCCTGCCCCTCCCGTCCGAGATCTTCCTCCGCTCGATTTGTCCGAATTTGATGTCCGCGCGCGAACGCTCAGCGGCACCATGTTCATCAGTGGTATCGAACCACTGGATGGCAAACGGGCTCGCTATCGACTGCGCCTCGTCGACTCCCATTTGAAGGACTGCTTGCTCGATCTCGGCGAGTCCAACGTTCAAACCAATGGTCGACTATGGGTGCAATGCGATGTTCAAGGCTCCATCACCAATCTTTCTTCGATTGAAGGGACAGGAAATGCGTGGCTAAGGGAAGCGAGCTTTTACGAATTGCCGGCCATGATCAAATTGTTTCAGGTCTTAGCGGTGCGTCCCGAACAAGGGGCATTTGATGCCGCGGACATTCGCTTCTCCATCGATGGCGAACGATTCCCGATCCAAGAATTGCAGTTGGACGGGAATTTGGTTTCAGTCCGGGGAAGCGGATGGGTGAACTTGAGACGCGAACTTCATCTGAATCTCACTGCCAACGCCAGCCGCAGGACACTCGTCGGCGCCATGATGCGACCGCTGGCCCCAAGCGACTCAGCCAACCTGCTTCGTATTGAAGTGACGGGAACGGCATCGGCGCCGAATATCACGCGATCCGGCCCCCTTATGAACTCTTGGTAGCCTCTTCACGTTGATTCGTAATCTATATTTTATGAACTGATTCGAAATGAAATCGTGATCTCCGTGCGGAGACAGCCATTTCGCTTGGCGTTCCCAAAAAGGGAGGTGACTTGCCATGCAAATATTTCCAGCGAACTGGAGCAATCCAGCCGCAGCGACCCAGCAGGCGTTGCAGCACCCACGCGGTTCGACGGCGCCCCATAGCCCTCCTTCGTCCCCCGCTATTTCCGACGTGGGGAAAGCCGAAAAGACAGGAGACCGCGACGCCGACGAACGGTACGACGGCCCGATGGCAGGTTATCCCAAACCACCCTCCTCAGGGGAGCAGGAAGCCGAATCCCCCTCGCCACAGCTAGAGCTTTCACTCCCCGCTGACAGCGGAGAAGAGTCCAAATTCGACGTCCTCGGATAAGGGGAGTTGACACCGACGACAAAACAATCAATCATTACATCATTCAATCATTCGATTGATTGTTTTCGAAAAGGGTGGATATGGACGAGTCGCATTTGGATTGCGAGCACGCGAAGGTCGAGTCGATAGAAATCGCGGACGCTGAGTTGTGCGAGCGAGCGGCCGCGATCTTTCGGGCGCTCGGAGAACCGAATCGTCTCAAGCTCCTGTGTTTGCTGGCGAAACGAGAATTGTGCGTCTCGGAGTTGACGCAGATTTTAAAAGATAACGTTCCTGCGGTTTCCCAAAGGCTCAAGCTTTTGAAATCCGAACGGCTCGTGAAGCAGCGTCGACAGGGAAAGCATATTTTTTATCGCCTGGCTGATGCCCACATTCAGCACTTGATCGAAAACGGAATGGCACACGGCAGCGAACCAACGCTGGAATCACCAGAGGAGTAATCACGACTATGAGTCATCAACACGCGAATCACGATCATCAGCATGGTGCCCAGTGCGGTCATACTGCGATCAAGCACGAGGATCACGTCGACTATTTGCATGACGGTCATCTCCATCATCCGTCTGGGGCCGGGTGCGTGGAGGAGCATTCACTGTCAGTGAATGCCGCGAATCCAGATACTTGCACTGGCGGTCATACTTGCTCCGGTCACGCTGCGGACCACGTTCATGGCCCTGATTGTGGTCATGAAGCAGTACCGCATGGCGATCACATCGACTACCTGGTCGACGGTCACTTGCACCATCCTCATGACGGCCACTGCGATCATCACGGCAAAGTGGAAATCGTGCGATCGTAAAGACGAAAGTCCCAACGGGCATTTACCAATAGCCAGCGATGGTATGAAGGCTGGCTGATTCGGTAGCATCCGGCAGGCATTTCTCGATATGGGGAGCCTGCTCGGTGAAAAGAATATAGGTGCCTTGCGGTGGCAGCATCGTAGAAGGGAGACGCAGCAATGGGTCCCCCAATATCGATCGCCAAACCTGTTCTTCCACCGTCGCATCATCTGGATCGATGGTGGAGTAGGTATAACGGCCCCAAAAAGAATCGCTGAGGGATCGTTGATTCTCCATGGGAGCATCGACGGGGGCACGGAGCGGGTTTTGATTGTAGAACGCCGTTAGCTTCTTATAAGCATCTTCCGATTCGATAGGTGCCAATACGGCTTCTTGATTGGGCTCGACGTTTTCGATCATGTAATACGCCCCTTGCGAGTCGACAAAGAGCCCCACCAGCCACTTGGAATTACCTCGATTGAACACTGCGGGCGCGGTGGCATTGTCCGACAGCGATCTGCGTTTCTCTACGACTTGAAGATCCGACACCGGGTGCGTGATCAAATACTGAGATTGAATTCGTGCGGGAAGCAAACCCGAGTAGACGATTTCTTCTCCTTCCTCGCGCATCCATTGTTGGTAGGATGCGTTTTCGCTTGTGGGCCAAACACGGGTCACCATTGTTTCTTTTCCAAAGCGAATACCGTCGGAGGGGAGATAAGCGGAGAAGTACGATTGCCTGGACCAAACCATTCCATTCCCATCGCGATCCACCATCGTAAGGGATCGAATTCTGGAAACCGAAGTAAAGCCGTCCTTGATGAATCCAAAAGCGAACAGGGAAGTGGTGGCGAGGAGTGCCAAACATGGCATCCACAGAATGAGCCAAACGCGCCGACCTGTGCGATTGGTCCAAACAATCAAGCCTGGTGCAACCAGTCCAACGAAGACGACGACGAACAAAAGAAAACTCCAAACAGGAGTCTTCCCAACGCTGGGAATCAACCAGTCCCAATAGCCAGCGCCGAACCCTCCGACAAATCGAAGGGATGCGTTTGTAATCCCCGATTCCGTAGGAAACTGATCCATCAGAGTTCGACCGTATGCGACGCGAATGCGACCCAGCCCACAAGCGGCATCGTATTCTTCGGTTGGCGTGGATTGAACAATTTTGGAATCCAACTCCGCATCGCTCGCGCTCGCTTCCTCGAACGACAATCGATTCCATTGCAGAAACTGTTCGCTCCATACGTGTGCGAAAAGGAGTTGTTGGTCCAGCAACGCCAAGAGGACTTCTTTTCCATTTTCTTCGAGGAGGGTTTGAAGCGGATACGCTGACAAATTCACGACGCCCATCCCGCCAGTTCCTCTGGTGCGATAGACCCCGGTGCTCGCCTCGATCTCATCGTCGACCAATAGTTCACAGAACGTATCCCATACGGTCGATGGGACCAAATCTCCGTTTTGGTAGATGAAGTCTGATTTTCGTAGCCGTGTCAAGTCATCCTGCGATGGATCATTTTGGTTTCTAATGATTCTCGCGATCTCTTTGCGAGCCAACGACTCGTACCGAAGCATTCCTCTCTCGCACAGCTTGCTCCATATTCGGATCGGTTGGTCTGCTCTTTGAATATTCAGGTGTCCTCCCGCCTGGACATACTGCATCAAAACGCGATGGGAGTCGTCTGACAATTGCAGATAGTCTTTGCCATCGATTTGGATCACCCCGAAGTGCGAAAGCTCCAACCAATTCTTAGGTATGCGTTCCACCAATCCGTAACCGTACTCTGTCTGGGACGCCAATTGATCGGCGCGATACCAATTTCCAGACTCCGTTTGGCGATGAAGCTTTTCAAGCTCTTGGTAGGCAATCCGACGGGGACCGGAGAGACTGCTGGTCGAGGCAGAAATGAGATTTAGAAAAATCTTCTGATCCCCACTGTACCATTGCCTCTGATCGCCAAAGACAAACGCGGATAGGCCCGCCAATGGACGCCCATTCAACGTCGCAGAGACTCGCAAGTAACTGTTGGAACCGTCGATGTTAAACAAGACGCTGGACCGAGCTTCAAACTCGCCCGCGACGATGGGCACGGAAACGATACACCCGGTACTCCCGTTGGAGTTGTAGTCGTATGTGGCAAGTCTAAAAACCAAAGTCCCGGTCGTGGGAAATCGACCCAGTTTGGAAGGGGTGACTCGAAAGTGGATTCGATGATGTCCCCTCATCGCATGCGCAGTCTCGACCATGATCTCCGCATCCAAATCACCTGTCTCTCCGGTCCGGCGATTGGAAAACATCAAATACTTGCCGCGGCTCAATTGATCGATGTTCACCGACTGGCTTAGCGAGGACTGCGATAGAGAACAGCTCCATGCGACACCCCAAAAGAAAAGGATTGCGATGATTTTACTGGGCATGGAAAGCACGCGCGAAACATGGGGCAAGGAATAGGAAGTACGCGACTGATTGTACAGGATTTTCCTCCTGAAGTTCTGTTGCGTCGCGCCGAGTCCCTTCGCACACGCCACCCTATCACCGTACTCGACGGCCCCCCTTGGCCCGCACCAACTGGCCAACCCGCAACGTCTCGCTCGCTACAAATTACCCAGATAGCACGACGGTCACGGATTCGTTCTGGGTGGACAAGCCTACCTAGAAGAATCGATCTTTTCGATGAAAGCGTCTCACTCCGGATAAGAGCTTGCATTCGGAAGGTCGTTACAAGTTACCAGGATGAAGAAGTTGCCAACACCTGCATCGGTATCGCACACCAGGGAGGAACGAGTTCAGCTCGCTCGTCTCCTCCTGCGCCGAAGCACCGGCCTTCTCCTTGGACTGCTAGCCTTAGCCACCTTCCCCTGCGGTTCGATCCTGGGCAACGACCACACCGTTTCCCCGACGATCGAGCCTGCCGCCGATTTGCAATTACCCTCGACGACATCATCGGTCCCAGTTCTGACGAATCATCAAGTGGCGGTGTTGTCGGGCCATCAAGTGGCGGTGTTGGCAGCCGAAAACTGCAACCCGGCCAAACTCTTGCTCCAAAACCATGCGAGCGAAGATCCTACGTCTCAATGCCACGATGAAGCCGTTCGCGCCACCCTTTGGGAAGTGCGATGTGCGGCCTCCCAACGGCTGAGAGAAGAGGCGGCTCGCAATGCGTTAAAACTCCACCATGCCCTCGCTGCCACCTATAGAGCCGAGGAGCTTTTAGGGCGTACTCAAACTGAATTACAGCATCAGCAGACGATTCAGGCGAAGCTACTCGATCAAGGAATCTCGATTCCGGATGTTGGGTTGATCGACAGACTGTCGCGCGATTGGGAAGACCGGGTTCTCGAAAATCGATCGAAACAATCGCAGCTTCGCATTCAACTCTCCGGACTGATCGGATCGGAGTGGGCATGCCACTACCTCCCGCAGTTCGATCCAGAGCTTGCACCCAGCGATCAAGACATTTGTCACTACCACCAACTGGCCATGACATGCCGGCAAGAGATTCTATTGCTGAAGCGGCTTCGACGCTCGGTGGATGAGGAGCATTTAGAGATATGGGATAGCGTCGCTGGTTCTTTGTTAGGAACTCCCATCGCATTCCCCTCCGGTTCTACCTGGATGAAAAAAATCCGGCGTACGGTTTTGCGTGAAGAAGTCGAACAAGCCATTCGAAACCGAAGCCGTTGGCTCGAAACGCTTATCCAGGAGCGTTCAAAACAGCTTGTCATCGAAGTGGAAGTCGCTTACGAAGCGAAGCGGGCCGCGGCCCTCCGCTGGGCCAATGCGAAGCGCCTCACTCAATCCTGGGATCGACGGCTTGAGGAGCTGGTTCAACTGGGGGAAGAAGTCGCTGGGAATTTGGCGAGCCAATCCGAAGCCAGACTCGAGCGGCTTGCTAGCGAGCGAGGCGAAATCGAGCGCTGGTTGGATTGGCATACAGCGCAGACCGATCTTCAGTTCGCATCCGGCATCATCCTCTCCCCCTGACTCCCGGGCCTCAACTCGTAGTCAGTCGGTCAAGAACAGCCCCGTCAAGAACTGTCCCGTCTGGTCCACGCACCCCGCTCGATCTCACGGCGATGACTGGAGTTGCTTCTTAACCAGCAGTTCCGCTTCTTGGGTTGCTTTTGCGAGGACGTCGGCCAAGAGGACTGGCTTACCGCCTCGACGTTTCGATTCATCGGCCGCTTCCATGAAGGTGAACATCTCGATCGATTCGTCCACATCCACTCCTTCGTAATCCCCTATGAAGAAACTGGCGACACGATCGACGAGGGGTGCATAGCCATCGTACTTGCCTCCCATCTCGATCGATTGCTGGCCGAAGACCAAGAATCCGTAATCCGCTTTTCCGTCTCGAATACCTCGAAATTCTCCGACACGGCCATCGTTCCAGAGCCCCAGGGCAACATCCGTCCCCTCCACAGAGACGCGACTGACTTGTTTGCACCCTTTCCCCATTACGGTGTAAAGGGTCTCGACGCCATGGACTCCATACCAATAAAGATCGGGGTGTGTTTTCTCTAGCGAACATGGTGACCACGCGATAGCTCCACGAACTGATTTTCGCTTGGCTTCGTCGTCACGGTATCGAATCGTTCCCTCTGAAAAACGGAGCGAAGAACTGGTGAACCATCGAGCGGAATACTTTTCTGCGATCAACTTGATGGCAATGGCTTCTGCTAGAGTTCCCGCCAGTGGCTTATCGATGAAGACAGGTTTCTTCGCTTGGAATGCCGGAATGACTTGCGGCAAGTGTTTACGGCCATCGAGAGAGTGGATAATGACCGCGTCGACCTGCTTTACCAACTCGTCGACAGAATCGACGATTGTGATCCCTTTCTTTCGGAAGCTATCTGTGTAGCCTTCAACGCGTGATCGACTACTTTCGATATCTTCGCTCCCACCTGCAAAGGCATGGGTAATCTGCTGTTGAGCGAAATCGCCGGTCGCATTTTCTGCGTTGAAAATATTTGCAAACGCGTTGGCGTGCGATGTGTCGAGCCCGATGACTCCGATCTTCATCACCGAGGCCGATTGCGCCGCTGCGATATGGGGAAATAAGAATGCAACCAGTGCCGCAATGGCGAAGGCAACAGGGGGAGCTAAGAGAAATCGAAACGTCATTGGGAAACTCACGATGTGGGGGAGATGGGGTGGGACTGGGAATCGTTCGAAGACGGAGAACGGCGAACCCGCGTTAGAAGAACGACGAATCGCGCTCCGTTGGCTTTAGTCGGTTCTTCCACTCGAATTGTACCACCCAATCGCTTGATGATGGCGCGGACGATGAACAAACCCAATCCGGTTCCAGGTTTGGTTCGTTCGAGCTCGTTCCCAACACGATAGAAGCGTCGAAAAATGGCGCGACGAAGATGGCGAGGTATGCCGTTTCCGTTGTCTTGGAAGACAATTCGCAACTCCGATTCATCGTTGGAAACCGTCGCTTGGAGCAAGACCGAAGGAGGAGTTCCAGCATATTTGATTGCGTTGTCGAGGAGATTGCGAATCAATATCTCTACGTCGACTTGCTTACCCCATACCTCACAGTCATCCACTTCGAGAATCAAGGCATCGGGGGGGAGGCGATACTGCTCTTGAAGTTTCGAAGCCGTCGCGCGGGCGATTTCGGAAAGGGAGACCCAATCTGATTGTTGCGGTCCATTGGAGTCCTGTTCTAGCTTGGCAACATCGAGCAACTGGCTGATCAATCGATCCAATCGCTCTACGTCATCCATCATCGATCGGTAAAAATCACGTCGCTGCTCAGGACTGACGTCATGCCGATTCAACGTTTGCAGAAAAAGCTTGAGCGATGCGATAGGGCTCTTGAGTTCGTGGGTAACCGCATCGAGAAAATTGCTCTGTCGTCGGTTGAGGTCAACCTGCTGGATACTCCAAACCAAATAGAGGATGACACCGGTTAAAACCAGCGCGAACATGACAGACCCGACCGTCAACAGGGTCCAATAAAGAGCCGAGCCAGATTGATTCGTGATGGCGCCAAAAACGTTGACCAGGACCCAACCCACGGTGAGTCCGACGATCAATACGATCATGACGATCGCCAGCGATATGGGCCAGGTAAGACTCTTTCGCTCCAACATTCTCAAACCACCTCGATACAACGTTCCCAAGTCGGTGGGTAAGGGGCTTCGAAAACCAATCGTTCTGCCGTTTGCGGATGAAAAAACTCAATCGATCGCGCGTGCAAGGCGATGGGGGATTGCCTAAATTCACCGTTCTGCCATTCGCTCCGGCTGCCGTACGACACGTCGCCGATGATTGGATGACCATGGTGGGCGCATTGTAATCGAATCTGATGCATTCTACCTGTCTCAAGCTCCACCTCGACCCAGGTGAGCGGAATCTCAAGTCCTGGCAAACGACATTCCTTGACCCACTGAACATGCATGACCGCCAATCGCGCCCCTTCGGTCTCTCGATCGCAGATCTCAGCCTTTGCGACGTCTGGAATTTTGCGAATCCAATCCTCCCATCGCTTCGGCTCAGGGTTCAGGCGGTTGGGCAATGCTTGGCCCCCGGGAAACGAAGGATTTTCGACAATCGCATGATAACGCTTGACGACTTTCCTCGATGCAAACTGGTCGCAGAGAAGTTGAAGCGACCGTTGGTTGCGAGCGATGACCATCACTCCGGTGGTGACTCGATCGAGCCGATGGGGCAAACCTACGAACGGCTTTGCATCCCCAGGAGTGAGCGAGGCAAGCTGTGTGAGCAACTCGGTCTCAACCGAATCGATCCCATCGATGGCCTGTGAGAGCAGATCAACTGGTTTGTTGATGACCAGAAACCAAGGGTGTTCGAAAAGGATCTGCATTAGAAAGTTACTTGCACTACAAAAAAAAACGAGAAGCACCGGCCACGAATCGCGTCATCTTGACTACGAGTTCATTGTGCTTCTCGTTACCATCATAATCTAGTATCTATCTAAGTCGGTCAAGAGGGTTTGCGCAAAAGCGAATGAATGAAACGACATCGATCCACTTTGTAACGGGCAAGCTTGCGGAACCATCGCTTCGAGAGATCGTCGAGCAGATCGCTCTGAAACATGGCTTCGATTTTACGATCGACGTATTGCCGATTACGGTGGCAGCATTGATGACCCCCAAGTGGTTGTTGCGTCACATGCGTATCCCAGAGCGATGCGATCGAGTGATATTGCCTGGATACCTGCACGAAGGCATCGATGAAATTCGTCTCGCAATCCAGCGTGACGTAACGATCGAGTGCGGCCCCAAAGACGTAAGAGACTTGCCGATTCTTTTTGGTAGCCAACGATTCCGAGGCGAGGATTACGGATCTTACTCCATCGAAATCATCGCCGAAATCAACTACGCACCTCGACTCTCCCTCGAAGACTTGCTCCAGCAGGCGAAGCAATTGATTTCCCAGGGGGCGAATCGAATCGATTTGGGATGCGAGCCGGGCAAACGATGGCAGGAGATCGCGACGGCTGTTCGTACGCTGCGCGAGTCCGGTATCGAACTGTCCGTCGATACCTTTGATCCATGGGAAGCGAAACATGCGACCGGGGCAGGAGCCGGTTTGGTTCTATCGGTGAATGAATCGAACGTTCACCTCGCAAGCGACTGGGGTGCGGAAGTCGTCGCGGTCCCTGAACTGGGAAGCGACTACTTGGGGAGTTTGTCGCGCGTCGCAGAAGTCTTGATCGCGAAGAACATTCCCTTTCGATTGGACCCGATTCTGGAGCCGATCGGTTGCGGTTTCACACAAGCCATAGGGCGCTACATCGAAACCCGAAAAGAGTTCCCGGACGCACCGATGATGATGGGGATCGGAAATGTCACCGAGTTGACAGATGCGGACAGCGCACCGATCAATCTGATCCTTATGGGTATCTGCGAAGAGCTACAGATTCGCAGCGTGCTCACAACCCAAGTTATCTCTTGGGCAAAGACGAGCGTGCGAGAGTGCGATATCGCGAGGAGACTTGCCCATTACGCAATCCGCCATCGCGTTCCTCCAAAACATCTAGACGATCGACTGGTCATCCTCCGCGATCCTCGCGCGGTCCCGTATAGCATGGAGTCGATCGCCCAATTAGGAAAATCTCTCAAGGACAACAACTACCGAATACTCTTGAGCGAAAACGAGATCCACTTACTCAGTGCAGGCGTTCACCTAAGAGGAACGGACCCTTACCTGCTCATGGAGGAATTGTTGCAACTTCCTGAGTCGCGAAACGTAGACGTTTCCCACGCCTTCTATCTAGGCTTTGAACTCTCCAAGGCATCGACGGCTCTGACGTTGGGCAAACGCTACGAGCAAGACGAACCACTAAGATGGGGAATGTTGAGCCGAGACGAGTCGCACCATCGATTGAAACGTTCGAGACGCCCTCCGGTCGCCGACTGACGTGAAAGGGATCGCCGAGAGGAGAATCCCATTCCACACGAACGTCACATCCGATTCTTTCGGAACGAACCGCACAAGCGTAATGCCTGCATTTCGGTTACGACAAATTAGCGTGGGCCGTTCCAAGCATTGGGAAGCGAACAGGCGATATAAAGCTTGACTCGCGCTGGAAAGACCAAGGATGGCGAGTGAGCAAATTTGCAAGCAAGGAGCTGAGCGATGCAATGGCGAGGACAGGCAAGAATCGTTTTGGGAGCTCTGATGTTGAGCGGGATGGTCTCTTCGGCTGCTGCGGGAGACTTTCTCTCAGGAACCTACCTTGATCCTGCCATGCAGCGAAAAGATATCTTTTCGCATCGCGTTTGGAACGCTTGGCCGGAATACCGTGCGACCTACAACCGACCACGCTACGTAGGGGGACACATCGCACACATCGTCGAGCCGACCAGCCAAGAAGCGATGGCTTGGAAGATCAACAAAGAGAACGGCAACTACGCCAATCATTGCGGTCGCTATGTACCCCTCTATTACTATCCCAAACCTTGGGAGGCGCTCAACACGCGAGCGCGCCCCGATTTCGTCACCCGAGACGAACTGGCATCGGAGAAATAACCCATCGCACGATAGGGTTTTCGAGCGGAAGCGTGTGATGGTAGATAACGCTCGGAGAAGTGGCCAGTCGAAGGCTTAGGGGGTTTCGCGGCGGGCGACGACGTGGCCGGCGATGACCGAGGCGAGATAGAGCGGGGTCGACGCGGTCGGCAGCAAAGTACCTGCCGCGTTTCCAACATACGTTCCGTACGCGGGATACAAGACATGCACGGCTTCCCGTTGCAATTCTGCATCCCCTCGGTCTCGGACATAAGCTAACACGTCGTTGGTCGCGGTCCTTTCGTGCCAAAGGGGAACGATAGGCAACACGTACAACGCCGCGTAAGTCCCAGGATACTCGCGATTCGAGAAGTCCTTGGCATGCGCTCCTTCGTGATAAGCGATCGCGGGAACGTCGCTGTAAAGATGGATCGTGGCGGTATAGGGATTGTAGTGGTCTCCACCAAACAATCGGCCTGGAATCACAGTTTCACCTAGCGTTGCCACAGCACCAAAGGTGTAACGCCATGGCCATGCGACCGATTTGTTCTTGGTGAGGCGTCTCCAGTCATCGAGCGGTCGGTATTGGTTAAGCCGAACTTTGACGTCGACCAGATCGTTTTCAATCAAGTAGTCCTGCAGCAGCAACTCGGTCTCTTGCGAAATCGAATGAGATTCGATGTGGCGATTCCACAGCAAGATCTTGGAGGGGATCCCCCATACCCAACCGAATGCGTCGATGATCGGTCGCTTTTGCCCCCGCTCGAGGATAGGTTCGTCATCCGCGATGAGATCCGATGGCAAATTGTTGCGATGCCGAACGATCGGATCAGGGCGAAGAACGCCACACCCTGCCATTTGAACAAGCAAGAGTACCAACGCGAGGCGGTAGACGCCCAAGGTCTTGGCTGTTGCTCGCCTGGTGAAGTTGTGATTCCACATCATGGATCGGACGATAGCCAAAACGGAGCGTCGATTCCAGAGCGATCCGAATTGTGAAGCTACTCAGACAAACGAATCTCGAAAAGATTCGGCCAATTTTTTCCGGTGATGAAGATTCGTTTCGATTCCGGGTCGTATGCGATTCCATTCATGACGGCTTCCCGATCTCGCCCCGCTTGGGGGTATAGATGAGAAGCATCGATCCATCCGAGAACCGATCCATCTTTCGGTGAGATGCGTGCAATGCGATCCTCGTACCAGATATTCGCCCAAATCTCTCCATTCACCCACTCTAATTCATTCAGATTCTTGATCCGTGTGTTGCGGTCTTTGACTTGGAGTTTACGGACTTCGCGAAACGTTTTGGGGTCGACGAATCGAATCACAGCAGTGCCATCACTCATGATCAGATGCTCTTCGTTGTCAGTAAGCCCCCAGCCTTCCTGGATGTATTGAAAACTGCGTTGGTACTGCATCGTGGCCAAGTCGTAGACGAATCCGGTGTGTTCCTGCCAAGTGATTTGATAGATGGAATCGCCAAGGATTGTAATTCCTTCTCCGAAGTAGCGAGCGTCTAATGAGACGCTGAGCAAGACCTTGCCATCTTCTATCGAGACCTTGCGAAGCGTCGAACTGCCGCGTTGCCCGGTCCCTTCAAAGAGGATCCCCTCATGAAAGACGAGACCTTGTGTAAAGGCATCTGCGTCATGGGGATAAACCTGGACGACTTCAGCCTTGACCACTGGCGTCCCACCTCTCCTGGTGCCTTGGCCACAGCTGACAAAACCGGCTAATAGCAAACACCCGCAAAGGGGAAGACTTCTTAGAAATTCAAACGCAATTGCCATCGTGGTGCTTTCAAGAACAAGCTCTCCACTTCGAGCTCATCCAGGTTCGAGGCCGAGGGGAGTTTACCGGATTATACCTTGCACAGCCCGCATTGCACCCTCATTACCCGATCAACCCTACCAGCGTTGGGCGGCCTGCGAGTTCTTTAAAAACCCGCTCGCTTCTTCGCTCAGCGCATAGCTCGCATTGGCTTGATTGAGTTCGAGGAAGACGATGTACTTCGAATGATCCGCTCCCGCATACATGATCGGTGCCGGTGCGATATGAAGAACATTGGTCACCCGATTGTTCCAACGCGTGGTGAAGAGCTGCCCACCGAGCGATGCTTCAGGTTGAAGACCATAGAATTGAATCATCAGCTGCGCCAGGGCCGAGGGATCCCCCGTCAAGCCATGCAGGTTGATTCTTCGAAGCGATTGTGCCGCGTCGAAATAGTAGGTCAGTGTGCCCGCTAAGTCCGATGGTCTCGTCCCTGTGATCAAAGGAACACGCAGTCCGTCCATTTGAACATTGGAAAGTACCGTCGAAACACGAGAAAAACGCTGTGGCAGCCAACCGGGCTGGATATCGAACCGAAGAACTTCGCGCAGATCGTGTACTTCGCCCCCTCCGATCGCCCCAGGTTGTTGCTGCAGTTGTTGCAGATGCGGAACTCCAATCGTGTAGTCCCAAAGCTGATGGGTGCCGCCAGGAACCAAGCCGGCCGGGCCTTGCCGGGACTCCAAGACGGGATTCCCTGGAACGGACGATACCGGATAACCGGGATTGGGGTAATTCGCGGGTACGGCAGCTGGATAGGTGGAGATCGGATAAGACGCCTGCGGCGGCATGGGTGTTGCCGTCGGGTCGGGCCAGGACGCAGTGGCTCCCTGCAAGTAATTCGGATTGCTAGTTGCAATGCTATCCGGACTGCCGGGGGCAGTCGTGCTGCCCCCCATCAGCATCTTGCGAGCCGCAGTTCCGACGTCCGTTTCAAACGCGGCATAGGGGCCACCGATTGCGGCGACGAGAATAGCAGCCGTGCCGGTCGGCTTTTGCAAGAAGTTCGATAGCATGGTTAGTAGGAGCGCCGCAGCTACTCAGGAGGGGCCAAGGGACTTAACAGCAAACCTCTCCATGGTTTCAAGATTCTCGGCTTGCGGGCAATCCGTGAGAATCGCGACTTCAAGCCGAGAGGGGGAGCGACATTCCTTCTCCGCCCGTGAATAGCAATGTCGGCGGCACCCACTCCCACCCTTCAAAGGAAGCCGAAAAGATAGCTAAAGCACGGAATGATCGGTGGGAAGATTGCGAGCATAAGGATTGTGCATGCGACTTTACCCAACGAATAAGAAGATTTGACATCGTCGGCATAAACCTTCGCCTCCAACGCTTCCGATATTTCCTCGTAGGTGGAAAATCGCTATCGTTCCGAACTCTACACAGCAGAGGGGAAAGGAATCCCATGGATCGTCGAGAATGGTTGGCCGGTTTAGGAACGTTGATGGTGTCCGTGTCGTCGGGATGCAAGGGCTATCAGTACGGCCATGTCATCAAACCGGATGCACCGAATCTAGTCGGCAGTCACGAGGCAGGTGCAGAGGTATTCGATCCATTGGTCGACGAAGCGGTAGCGAAACTGCTTGCTCGCCAGCAGATGGTCACGGCGGACACACCGCTGGGTCCCGACGGCGAGCCTCTCCCCAAGACCATTTGCTTTGTTGGAATCGAGAACAAGAGCGCTGAGGATATCGGAGACTTCAAAGACCAACTCTACCAGCAGATCGATTCGCGATTGCTCGAAGCCAACTCCTTTCGATCCATCAGTCGACGGATGGTGGACGCAGCGTTGTACGAAACACGCCTTCGCCCCGACTCTCTGATGATCCCGGACAACATGCGACTTTTCACAGCGGTGCTTGAGCGTCAGGGTGCACCGATCGACTATCTCCTCTTTGCTGTTTTAACCAGCGGCACCACGACGCGAAATAGTTCGACGCAGCGCGATTACGATTTGACTTTGGAGCTGGTCAATCTTCATTCCGGCATCGCCGACAAGCAGACGGCGGAGGTTCGCAAAGGCTATCACAAGAGCGCCATGGGCAAGGTGTGGAACTACAACCCATTCAAGCGTTGAGAGCGGCATGAAGCGACGGCAGCCAGTGCCAAGACAACGAACCTTTCGAAGATCGATTTGTTGGTCGCTCTTGTTGCTTGTCCAACTTGCATCGGGTTGCTCTACCCACGCCAAAAGGCTGGCGACTCCCAGAACCCTTTTTTACGACGGTCGGCTGGAAGAGTGTCGAACTTCGCTCGCGAAACTGGAGAAGAGCCGTCACGACAAGGATGTCGTGAATCTCGATCTGGCTGTCGTCGACTTGTTGAGCGGAAGGCCTCACGAGGCTGAAAAGCGATTGAAGATCGCGCGCGATCGGTTTGAAGAACTTGAGTCCGAATCCTTGACGGAGAAGACTGTCTCGATGTGGACGGATGATCAAGTTCGATCGTATGGGGGGGAAGATTACGAGAAGATCCTTATCCGTGCCTTTCTTGCCTTGAGCAATCTTTTGCACGACGGAACGGACGCTGAAAGCTACACGTTGCAGTTGCAGCAAAAGCACGAGGAGATCGCCATTCGCGTCGGCGAAATCGATCCCTCCAAGCCTCAGCCCTATCGCCCCCTTCCCATGGGATTCTACCTTCGTGGGATGCTTCGGGAAGCGACACTCCGCGACTATGACGACGCGGTTCGAAATTATGAGATTGCATCGAGTCTGATGCCCGAGTGCATGCCACTCCAATGGGATCTGAATCGTGCCAGGGGAGGTGTTCATTCGCAGCCAGGGAATGGAGTGATTTATGTTTTTGCGATGGTAGGGAGAGGTCCTTACAAAGTCGAAGTTAGCGAACAACCCACCAGTGACGCCTTGCTCATAGCTGATCGTATTGTTTCTGCAGCGGGTCCCTACAAAGTTCCTCCGACGATCGCGCCGATCAAAATTCCCGACATCGCGATCCCCACCTCCGATGTCTCCTCGGTCGGAGTGAGTGTCAATGGAGCCAGGATCGGTGAGACACACTGCATCGCGGATGTCGAGCAGTTGGCCGTTGAATCCTACAAGGCGACGCGCAACACCATCGTCGCCCGCGCGGTCGCGAGACGAGTGATCAAGAAGGCGACGGTCGCAGCAGCAAAGCAATCGATGAACACCGAAGGACTCTCGTCCGTCGGCATGGATCTAGCAGGGATCGCTTGGGAAGCCACCGAGGGAGCAGATACCCGCTGCTGGGGACTACTGCCCAATGCGATTCAAGTCTTGCGAGTCGAAGCACCCAAAGGGACAACCTATGTTGAACTCACGCCACTGATGCGTGGAAGACCCGTCGGAAGTAGCAAACCTGTCCAAATTCCAGTGAGCGACGGTCGCAATTCCTACATTCTCTGCTGGTTCCCTGACGCGCGCAGCACTTCCCAGGTCATCACCTGCTCGACCGGTCTCGCTTCCCCCGCCCCCTCGCAATGACCGTAACGAAGGGGCCCCCTCGATGAGGTTGATCCATCCAATACAGGCTATTTGTTTGATACACTGTTCACGCTTGCAGTTAAGGAGCCTTCGCTCGTCATCACTGCATAACCAAGTATGAACAGATGAGTTCCAAACCAGACATCGCAGAAAGAATCGGAACGACGATCAACATGATGAGGTACTTGTTTTTAATCTGTTTACTAGCGATCTCCACAACTTCCTTGGGAGCGGACCCCATCACGGTGATGCTGGGTAAAGATGCCAATGCGCCAAAGCAGCCGCAGGCCTGTATCGGATCTGACGGTTCGGTGCACGTGGTTTTCGGAGTCGGCGAGCTGGTCTATCACTGCGTGATGGACGACCAAGGAACACCCGTTCCGAACAAGGCATTTTTCATTCCGAACATGTCACTCGGCATGAGGCGTGGACCACGCATCGCCCACACGGGGAATGCGATAACCATCACCGCCATTGGAGGTGCAGTTGGAAAGGGGAGAGATGGAGATGTCCTGGCCTATCGATCTTTGGACAATGGGAAGAGTTGGCAGGGACCAGTCAGGGTAAACGATGTCGAAGCGTCGGCGCGAGAGGGTTTGCACGCGATGGCCTCTTCGGAAAACGGTACCTTGTGGTGTGTTTGGCTGGATCTTCGAGAGAAGGGGACACAGTTATTCGCTTCGAAATCGGAGGATCATGGTGCGACTTGGAGCAAGAACACTTTGGTTTATCAATCTCCCGATCGCAGTATTTGCGAATGCTGCCATCCTTCCATCGCGGTAAGTAACGATGCGTTGCATATACTCTTTCGCAATTCGCTCAAAGGGAATCGCGACATGTATTTGGTCTCGTCGAATGACAAGGGCGAATCTTTTGGCAAGGCTATTCGACTGGGTCAAATTCCATGGCAGCTCAACGCTTGTCCTATGGATGGGGGCATGTTGGCATTCGATAAAAATCGGCAGCTCGCAACCGTTTGGCGACGCGACCGCAGTGTCTTTTTTGCGCCTGCAAAGCCAAATTCAGAAGCCTTGCTCGGAATGGGTGAGCAGCCTTGGATCGCAAGTGGCGACGACGGATTCTATTCCGTGTGGACCAGCAAACGCGAAGGGGACCTTTACTTGATGAAACCTGGCAGCACCGAGGGAGAGCGCATCAGCGAGAATGCCAGTTCCCCCGTGGTCGTGGGAAATTCACAGTCCAATCCGAAAGTTTATGTATTCTGGGAAAAGCGATCCGACCAAGGGATTTCGATTGTTGGACAACGTGTTCGATAGTCCCGCCGCGTGCTTAGACGCCTATTATCCAAGCTGTCGTATCCGAGTTGCAGTATCCAAGGCGCGATGGTTTCTGGGCGAACGGAGCCAGCGATCGCGGTCGGTCGCAAATTTATTCGTATTTATACTTTGAAACGATCGGTGTGGATCGTGAGTAAAGGAAATGGCCGTGAACCGAGCCAATACACGCAAACATCTTCGCATCCCACGTGACCTGACGTATCGCCTTCGGCCACAACGGGGATTGGCACCGGCGGAGTTATTTGTCGCATCCTTTCTCGCTCTGATACTTGCAGGGACTTTGGCTCTGAAGCTTCTGCCGGGTTTATATCAGAACGAGGGATTGAGTTGGACGGATGCAATCTTCACCTCCACGAGCGCGGTATGTGTAACTGGGTTGAGCGTTGTCGACACGGCGACGTATTTCACCCCACTTGGTCAGGTTGTCATTTTAGTTCTGATCCAATTGGGTGGTTTTGGGATGCTGGTTCTGACAAGCATCATCATCACCGCGCTTGGAGGAAGACCCTCTCTTAAAACGGAAAATCTAGCGGCTGGTGCGCGGCATATGCTGCCTCAAGTCCCTGCGAAAAAGCTCATTGTCGATATTGTATGGTTCACATTCATTTTTGAATTACTCGGCGCCGTTTCCTTGTATGTCGTTTGGGTTCCCAGGCTTGGGTGGTGGGATGCCGTTTGGCCCTCGATCTTCCACTCTGTAAGTGCTTTTTGCAACGCTGGCTTTTCGACAAACTCTTTGTCACTGGTCGATTATCGCGACTCTCCGGGCACGATCGTCGTCATCTCGTTACTCATCACGGCTGGCGGGCTTGGTTTTATTACCATCGAAGAGATCTACCAACGGTATGTTCGGCGCAACAAATCGATTCGGCGACTATCGGTACACAGCAAGCTTGTTATTGCGACCAGTTTGTTCCTCGTCTTGATCGCATGGCCACTTTTCGCTTTGTTTGAATGGAATGGAGTATTGCGAGAGATGACGTTCCTCGACAAGCTAACCAATTCGCTGTTTTTGAGTATTACTCCTCGCACAGCGGGATTCAACACGATCGACTATGGAGCCGCCACGGACAGCTCGAATTTTCTCACGATCATTCTGATGATGATCGGGGGCTCACCTGGCTCCACTGCAGGGGGAATGAAGACCACGACCTTTGCGCTACTCGGTTTGCTCGCATGGTCCCGGTTGCGATCGCACCAAACGGTGAATTTTGCCGACCGCTCTATGCCACCGGACACAATTCAACGTGCTACAGGCCTATTCGTGATCGCGATAGGGATCGTGGTATTCGGGGTCTTTTTGTTGGCATCGATCGCGGATACGTTTCACGTCCAGCACGAATTCTTAGCCCTTCTATTTGAGACGATAAGTGCTTTCAACACGGTGGGACTCTCCATGGGAATCACTCCTCAGCTATCAACCCCGTCGCGCTGGGTCGTTATTGTATTGATGTTTGTTGGAAGAACAGGTCCACTTTCCATTGCAGCTGCATTGGTGGTCCGACTTTCTGTGGGAGGGCGATTCCGCCTAGCCTATGAGGATGTCGTGGTCGGATAACGCATGGGAATCATTGGAACGCAGGGAAATGAGCATGAAGAGATTCGTCATTGTCGGGTTGGGGAATTTTGGTTTCACGGTTGCCAAATCCTTATCGGAGCAAGGTCACGACGTCATTGCAGTGGATCAGGACGGGGACTTGATCGACCGCTTGGCAACGTTTGTGTGCCATGCTGCGGTGGGTGACGCATCCGATGTCGAAACACTTCGGCGAATCGGTGCATCGGAGGCGGATGCTGCTGTTGTTTCTACCGGCGACGACATTGCATCCAGTATTCTCGCGACCATGGCGCTTCATGATCTGAACGTGAAGGATATCTTTGTCAAAGTCGTATCGAGCGACCACGCACGAGTCATGCGGAGAATCGGTGTAACGGATGTTGTCTTTCCGGAGCGAGACACAGCCCTCGCACTTTCGACACGGATCAGTGGCACAACACTTTTGAACTATGTCCGACTCGGCACTGGATTTAGCATTCAAGAGATGGGCGTCCCGGCGAGCTGGCATGGGAAATCCATTCGAGAATTGGAGCTTCGCCAACACTATGACATCACAGTCGTTGCACTTCATGATGTACTTACCGACAAAATCACAGCCACGCCCGATCCCGACTACTTGCTTAGAGATTCCGATACACTTCTCGTTGCAGGGGATGACAACGCCTTGCAAAAAGCCGCCAAGGTAAAATAGAATCATCGCGAACTTCAAAAAAATGATTTTGTACCACTCTGTCGGTCTGGATCTTTGCCCACGGGAATGCTGGATGGACCAGGCAATCGCGATATGGCAATATCCACATCAGGCCAAGCTACTGGGATTCGTTCTAGCAGATGGTCTGCGTAGATTTGGTGTAAAGCGAAATCGTCGCGATGGACATAGCCTATGTGGCAACCACAGGTCGCATTTGGACACACGGCTGGTCGCAGAAGCCCCCAAATGTCATCGTGATAGATATTTCCAATAATCTGATCCACGAAGTGGCAGCGGCGAGCATCACCGCGACCATCGACAGCAAAGGACGTAAGCCCTGTTTGACAAGGCTTTCCCCGACTCGGCCACTGGTGCGCGTTCCACTGAAAATACGGGTCGACCGAGCCGAGAAACTGCAGTTCCTCTTTCGAATACGAAATGCCGCTACTTTTCGGTATGTTGATCCATAGATAGACGTTGGAAGGCAATTGTTTTCGCAAGTCTGCTATGACATCAAAGTGCTCCTTGAATCCTACCACTCCAACGCTGAATCGAATTTTGAGCTTTCTCAATAGGTCGCAGCGATCCAGAAATCGCGATACGTCGGTTTCACTCGGGTGAAACGTCGCCCACAGTGCCAATCGCTCCGAGCATCCTTCGCACAAGTCATCGAGATGACCGCTTAAATTCGTTTGCATGACCACACGTTTAACATGCTCGATATGCGACAAGCGAATCATGGCTTCGCGGTAGTATCGATGTATGATGGCTTCCCCCCAAGGAGTGAAGAACACACCTACAGGTCGTTGGCAATCAGCTACCCAACCCACAAATTGCTCTAGCTGATTGCGATCATGCGTTAATTCTTCCCTTGTGTTGGTGGTCTTCGCAAAAGGGCAGTATCCGCACGCATAATTACAGCTCGACAATGAACCACGATAAAGAATACGCGTGATACTCATCGAAGATCGTACTCCTCCATACGTGCGATCACCTCATCCGAATACAGCCAGGGACCAATCACATCGCTGTAGGCGATTCCGTCGGCATTCAGTCTGAGATGCGTTGGTGTAAGCTCAGCGTAACCAAGCTCTAACAATTCATCGATTTGCGGGATTTCCGCACGAACATCCGTCCCGAATCGGTCATGAAACGCTTGGAGTAGCAGTCCATCCGACTGCAACAAGGATCGGATTAGGTATCTGCGACATTGATCATCGCGGGTCAGATAAACACCATAGTCGGCATGTGCGAAATCGTGCTCGTTGCGCATCGCGAAGTCTGCAATGATTTTTCGGACGTGTTTGCCACTGACTGCATATTCGCTGCTGTAGTGCAATCGAGTTGTATAACTTCGAGCACCGGGCCCCAGGCCAATCATTCCATCTTCCTGGCAGCAATGTTGGGTCGAATACTCGACCCCATCACGACGGAACATGCGCATCGAGATTTGCCTGTATCCCGCTGCCAATAGCATATCGCGACCAAGCTGGTAGAGCAGCCGTCGATTGGCTCCCGGACTGTGCCCGATTCGTCCAAGACCCGTTAATTCGCGAACGTAGAGGGGATACAGAAACATTTCTTCCGGTCGGTGGTGGATTGCTTCCTGAACCGTTCGGATCCAATTCTCTTCGTTCTGATCTTGGGTTCCGTAGATCAAATCCAAATTGAAGATATCGACCTCGGACTGGCGAATCAACTCAATTGCCCGATACACATCGTCGTTCTTTTGGGGACGCCCTAAGCGACTCAAGTCTCGTTGAACAAAGCTTTGCACGCCCATGCTCACCCGTCCCACTCCATGTTCAACCATTAACTGCAGCTTTTCGGCATCGACTGTTCCTGGCGATACTTCCATTGAAAAGGGAACCGATCCTACCGAAATTGGCCAATCGTTCGCAATCAGATGCAATAGTCGCTCAAGTTCATCGGCGTTCAAATAGGTCGGGGTACCACCTCCAATCGCCAATTGTGCAATGCGATGTGGTGCAATGCTTTCAGTAACAATCTTAGACTGAATGGCTATGGCGCGGAGCGTTTGAGCGACAAGTTCCTCGGACGGTTGCGACGCCGTGAATAAATTGCAGAACCCACATCGCATTTCGCAAAATGGGAGATGCAGATAAAGAAAGAGTTCCGTTTTGCTTTCCTCTGCCCACACACGTTCCAATGCGACAGGCGGATCCAGTTTGCGATAAGACGTTTTGTGTGGATAAGCGTACGCGTATCCGGCATATTGCTCACTGGCGATCGCCTCCGACAAACGGCGTGGACCGCTACCACTCGAATTCAGCATAGGGCACCTCCCAAACCGTATGATGTGCCACGCGGTGCCCCCAATAGCCATCTTCTCCATAAGCGGTGCCATGGTCCGAACAAATAATGCCGAACAAACTTCCACGTTGGCGAAGGCATGTCAACAATCGAGGTAGTTGTCGATCAATTTCGGCTAGTGCGGCGGCGTGACTTTGAAACGAATCGCGACCATCGGTGGGAGGGGCCTCTGAATCGTAAAACCAGTTTGGCTGATGGATCGCCGAAAAATTGATGAAACAAAACACTCTCTTGTCCCTCTGCCGATCGATCGCCTCGACAGCACAATTCACTTGGTTGTTTGCCGAGTCACGATCTGCAACCCCCATTTCTTTGGACCAATGCGACTCATCAAATAAACTCGGTAGGACTTTCCCCAACGCATTCGCAGGATTGAAGAATCCGGTTCCTCCCACACATAGGGTGTGGTAGCCCATCCGAGAAAGAGCTTGCGGCAATGTGGCTTCGGGGTAAGCAAACGTTTGTTCCGTTGTCGACTCGCTACCACCAAATTCGGAGGCGAACAAGCGAGGGTGGATTCCGGGCTCAATGGGAGTGGGTAGAAAGCCAGCAAAAAAAGCTTGGTGTGCGGCGAAAGTGAACGTCGAGGGAGAGTGCCGCCGCTCCCATCCACGGGCAGGTAGACAGCTTGCGAGATGGGGGAGTCGACCACTTTCGAACATCGATTGGGCCACATCATAGCGAAGCGTGTCCAGGGTGACGAAGAGAATATCACTACATCCAACATGATTCTTCATACGACATCCTCTGGTAATAGAATCGCAGGCGCGGCACTCATTGGAGAACCCCGCGATCACTGCGATTCGACTGAAGGATTGCTTGATAAACACTCCTGCCCTTCGCGACCAATCCGGGTAGAAAGTCTCCAAACGCATTGACTTCACCGATCAACGGCAATCCCGAGCGAGGCAGTAGGACGTCGATTCCACAGTAGAGGGACCCCGGAAAACAATCGGCGACTCGCAGCGCTAATTGCCTGCAGGATTCCACCCGTTCGAAACCAACAGCATCCTCGACTTTGCTCAAGGGTGCGCGCGCGTTGCCGAGGTGCAAGTTGGTAATCGGTGAAGAACTTTGCCGGGCGACCATGTGGTCTGCCTTGCCGTTGATAACCACTACGCGCAAATCAAAGCGATCGCCCTCGACGCGCGCTTTATTGACGGCAACCTCTGCAATCATTCCTTGGGGAGCAAGAACACGAAAAACATCTTCAATGTCGCGTGCGTTCGTGTAAGAGCGAACACGAAGCGAATTGAATAGACGAACGCGACCGGTATCGCGGGTCATTTCAATGGGAGCGATCAACTGATGGTGGTTTTTGCAAATTCGAAAGTAGCAAACGCCAGATGCAGACGAAGCGTAACGAGGTTTGACGAAAACGCGGCCCCCCGACTTCGGGATCCACGTCAGCAACGCCTCGACAAAGTCGTTGTGGTCGGTCGGTAACAAAATGGTATGAGGCCGATGCGACTGTAATTCCATGTGCGATGCAATAAGCTGGTGCGTCCTCCATTTGTCGAACATCACTTCGATTTCGTTCGGTTGTTGGTCAAGTTCAACATCTAGTCGGCTTGTTGACCAATCACCTATTGCACGGAGAACACGGCAAAGTCCGAAGTATTGGTAATTGACGGAAAGTATTTCCCCAAACTTCGGAATCTCCGTACCACCTCCATGAAGGATCAACGAAGTGATCGCCGACACTCGTTGACCAAAGGAGTCGAAACGTAGTCGGGAGCCAATGGGAAGAAGGTTCAATCGATCCGTTCCCTCCTGAATCAGATCGATCCAATCGACACATTGCGGCGATGGAAGCCCAGACTGCATCGCAGCCTCCCGATAGTTTGCCACCCTACGGCTTTCGGGATCGCCGATCATCCAATGATTCTGTTGAGAAATCGACATCGTGCTATTCGCCAACCGCTACAAATCTCCATTCCTCTTCATCGTTCATATGACTTGGTTTGGACAAGTCCACCTGGATGGGTAGTTTGTTTAGCAATTTCGTGACGGCACTCGACAGAAAGTTGTAGTGCAAGCTTAAATGCTTCAGCGCGCCATCTGTCGGAAGAGAGAGGAGGGCGCGTCCTCCCTCGTCTGTCAAAACTCCGAGCGATAGATCTAACGTTTCGATCTGTCGCACGAGAGGACTATTGACAATGACGGCTGCAATGTCGTCAACGAATTCGCAATTTCGCAGTCCCAGATACTTCAGGTTTGGAAATAACTCTCCGCTTAAGATCGGCTGTAGATCTTCGACGCGACTGTCTCCACCGTACTCTTGCGTTCCCATCCATAATTCCAAATGCTCCAACGCTGGAAACTCTGCTCGTCCGATCGAGCGTACGACTTCCGCAGGCAGTCCGCCCGACTCGCAGATCAAACCGCGAAGGCACGCATGCTTGGGTTGGCTGATGGCGAGACCGTTTCCCCCGCGCGTTCGCAGCAATTCCAGCTTTGGAAAGGCTTCGAACAACGGAGCTACATCGGCTTGATGGATCCAGGAGATTTCGTTTTCCTCCGAAACAATGTCTCCGAGATAGATCGCTTTCAGACTCCGTAGTTGATCTCGTTTTTCGCACAGTAATTTGATCACCTCACCGGGATCACCATCGCAATCCTCACCGGCCCAATTGCCAATCACAATCCCAACCGCATCCTGCGCTGCTTGGGTACCGAGAAAGTGCGCCAAATAAGGAACGCAGATTTCTTCGTCGTAATCGCTGCGAAATCGATAAACCGTTTTTCCACCTACCGCTGGCTTCTTATCGGGATCGTAGTCGGCCACCCGTCTGCCAATAAAAGTCTTTGCGTTCTCACCTATGTCGTCTTGCTTGCATATCGAACGAAATGCAAGGACGGACAAGGAATCACTTGCATCATCCGTCGATGCCGTCGCACTGTTGGCATCGACGTAACCTTTCTTCAGCTTTTCAGCGATCAATTTGTCAAAGTCCTTCCTTGCCGCACCTTCGTCAGCAAACGACTTCGTTTTCGATTGACCGTCTGTACCAGCTCTGCCATAGGTAACTGTGTGCGAATCGCCTGCGAGCTCGATATTCCAAAACTTATTGGATGTCGAGTCCATGAAAACCAGCTCACGTCGATTCATGCGTTGCTCCTTATACTCAAATCGGTTCATGATTTCAGAATGGTCAGACTTTTGATTGCATCGAAGCAAGAAAGTCTACGTCTCGATTGTCGGACAATAAAGTGCCGGGTCATCAAAACCCGCGATCCAAGCAGCCGCTTGATGGCAAGACTGCATCCCTGGAGGGACTCGTAAGAAGTACTGCCTGTTTGTGGATGGGCACCGGCACGCCAGTCCGACGAGCGGTTCATCACCACTCAGTTCAATTCTCAAGAGCTGCCGTCTTCCGCCAGCATCCATGTCTTGATCGATTACTTTCGCACCGACTTCTTCGGAAAACTTCAAGTACCCCATGCGTTCCATCATCACGCGACGAAGTTCGGCATTCTTTTCATCCAAGACCTGCTTCGCAGTGATCCTGTGTGGTTCGAACGCAATTCCATGCGTCACGGGAACCCCGCGCCAACGAAGCGGAGCATTCTGAAGTGAGTGTGGTAGAGACGTAATGCTCGAGCCACCGATATCAATCCAGCCTGAAACGCGAAGCCCCTCAGGCAACCGATGCAAATTCGAACAACCCGCCAAGTCCAATTGCCCTAGAGGTCCCATCCAAGCAGGAAGGGATCGAATCTCCAAGCAGTTTCGAAGGCGAACGTGTCCATTTCGAATCGACGCTTCTTGTGGCCATTCAGCCAGCCTTGGACAATCGCTCGCATCCAGAAACCAAGTCGTCAGTCGTTCGGGCAAGTGCTCCAGGAAAACACAACCTCGCACACTTATCGATCCACAAGAAAGTCCAACCGGCAAGTGTGCCAGTTTCCTGCAATTCTCCAGATTCAATCGTGATCGAACGCGGATTTTGGAGGGAAGCTCACGGATTGCCGTGTTGCTAAGATCCAAGTCGTTGCACACCATTTCGCACGAAATCTCGATTAAGTCTGCACCGCTCAAGTCGATACTGCCATCAACATGAATCGCCTCCGAACCGCCGGCAAGAATGTGTGCACGGGCTTCATTAGGTGTCATCCTCATGCACTCAATCCCTGATGGTCCGAATTTCGGTCGGTGTGTATTCGCGCTGCCGCCAAACACGATAGTAGCCAGTAGGAAGTTTGATGGCATCGTGTTCGTCATGAACAAGCGTTGCTTCTTTGGCGGTCACATGCAGAAACATACCATCTGGAGTGTCAAACAAGACTGCTGCACCTGACTCGGCGATACGATGGCAATGCCCCGTTAATTCACCATGGGCCAAGATCGTGTGCTGCGCTTTGCGACGATTCTCCGGAAGCGTTCCAACCTCCTCGACCATGACATCCCCGTGACGATATTGACTCATTCTTGCCTCTTCCAATTTGAGCACCTCTTCATCGACCTGCCCATTATGCTGTGGACCGGGACAAGTATGGGCACTCTACAAGAATTTTTTGGATTCCCTGCGTTGCCTTCTATTCCACTGTCCGACTTCTTGGAGTCGATCCGCAATTCATCAAAAATCGCATCTCTCGTCACAACGACCAATGCTCATCGAATAGACTCTTGAGGATAAACTGACAGCCATAGGTCTAGATCAATCGCCGCGACGGTCGCGCAGATGTCTCCATGCCACACGAATGAAGAGGTTCTGTTCCTGCGTGACTCATTCCGTTACTCTTTTTTCTCGATTGGCAGCGGGGGAAGAGATTCCCATGGAGGATTTGCTCCCTCTGGTGTATCAGGAGTTGCATACCATCGCGACGGGCTATATGCGATCGGAACGTGTCCAACATACGCTGCAGCCAACGGCATTGGTCCACGAAGCATTTGTGAAGCTGGTTAGTGGGCAGGAGCAAGATCACTGGAAATCCCGTTCCTATTTCTTCGCGGCGGCGGCAGCGTCGATGCGTCGTATCTTGATCGATCACGCTCGAAGGAAAAAGACGCTGCGAAGGGGAGGAAACTTGGTGCAGATCGAGCTTTCTGATTTCCCCGCGTGCGCGGGAGATTTCGATCATAGCTCTAGGTTGCTCCTTCTGGATGAGGCGCTCACCAAGCTTCAAGATGTAGATCCGCAGCTGGCGAAATTGGTCGAGTTACGGATGTACGGCGGTTTAGGATACGAAGGCCTTGCAGAAACCCTTGCCATCACCGTCTACCAAGCGAGACAGAAATGGCAGTTTGCAAGAGCATGGCTGAAGGTCGCCATGGAAGAGTCTGACGATCGAGGTGCATTGGCAGCTATGTAGTCCGCTTGAATTCTCCGCGGATCAGCGTACTTCCCCTTTTTTGGAAAATTCTTCGACGGATCTCGGACCAACGACGCAGGTATGGTTGCGGTATCGTCGTTTCGATCCACGAGAGTCAGCATGAATTCCGGCGTGAATAAACTCCAACAACTCTTTGCCCAGATCGCATCTCGTCCCAAGGGCGAGTGGCAGGAACTGCTAGAGCGTCTCACCAAGGATGAGCCCGAACTCCGTGTTCCTCTCGAAGCTCTCTTGAATGCGAGCCAAGAGCCGGACAGTCTTCTCGATCCCGTCTCTCTTCATGCGATGGCGGGGAGCAAGAGTGGCTCGGACGATCCTGGATTAACGACGTACGACATGCGGGTCCTCCAACCCGATCTGTCCATAGGTGGCCGTTATCGGCTTGTTGAGAGAATCGGTGAAGGGGGGATGGGGGAGGTCTGGTTGGCGAGGCAGTCCGAGCCCGTCAAGCGATCGGTCGCGATCAAACTGATCAAATCCGGAATGGATTCCAAGTCGGTCTTGGCCCGATTCGAGGCAGAGCGACAAGCCCTCGCAATGATGGATCACCCGAATATCGCAAAGGTATTAGACGGGGGCTTGATGCCTGACGGTCAACCCTTCTTCGTCATGGAACTGGTGAAGGGGACGCCCATCACCGAGTTTTGCGACCGCATGAAACTATCGCCTGAAAAACGGCTTGAGCTTTTCATTCCGGTGTGCAACGCGATTCAGCACGCCCACCAAAAAGGGATCATCCATCGAGACATTAAACCATCCAATGTTTTGGTCGCTCTCTTCGATGACGCTCCGGTCCCAAAGGTGATCGATTTCGGTGTTGCCAAAGCGACTGGTGGCGGACTGACAGAGCAATCGGTTTACACGTTCTTCGGCGGTATTGTCGGTACTCCGCAATATATGAGTCCGGAACAAGCGACCTTGAATAATCTCGACATCGACACGCGTAGCGATGTGTACTCTCTCGGCGTCTTGCTTTATGAGCTCCTCGCAGGTGCCCCTCCGTTTTCCCAAATAGAGCTTGAAAAAGCAGGGGTATTGGAAATTCTGCGAGTGGTTCGAGAGGTGGAGCCTCCGAGGCCGAGTGCGAAACTTAGCAGTTCGCAATTGGTCGCAACACTATCAGCCAATCGAAGCTCCGAACCTCAGCGATTGACGCGGCTACTCCGCAGTGAACTGGATTGGATTGTTCTCAAAGCGTTGGAAAAAGAACGATCGAAGCGCTACGAATCAGCGCAGGGGTTTGCGGCAGATATTCTTCGATACTTAGCAGGAGAGCAAGTCATCGCGCACCCGCCAACGCTGATGTACCGATTGAGGAAGGTAGCCCATCGCAATCGGAGCGGCTTGATTGCTTTGTCAGCGGTGTTGCTCGCCATGCTTGCTGGATTGGCAGGAACAAGCTGGCAAATGCTCCGGGCTAACCGAGAAGCAAGCCGGGCGCTCACCTTGGCGGACAATGCCAGAAAGGCGAAAGAAGAAGCCGAGGATGTTTTGATCTCGGGAATGATGCGACCGTTGGGATTCGGAGATCTCGAAGAAGGAAGCGTTGCCAGGACAACAATCGAGGACATCGCTCAGCTCGAATCGTCGGAACTCAAACTGAAGATTCTCGACCGGGCGATACGAACGCCGCAAGTCGCCGATCGACTTCCAACTCAAATGGCCTGGATCCTTCAAGCGTGCGTGGGATTGGATGCAACCAGTCATCAACAGGCGACTGAAAACGCCCTGGCGATATTTCGCGACCAAAGTCTCGATCACCGTGTGCGATACGCAGCACTCAGTTGCCTAAACGAACTAGACACAATTGGCACTCTGAGTATCGATGAGTTCGCGAACTATGTACGGCAAGCTCCCGATGAGCGAAAAGAAGGAGTTTGGGAGTCGCTCGTATGGGTCAATCTACGAGACAACCCCGATGGTTTGGTGGATTTCCTCTTTGAATGCCTTCGGGGCAATCAGGGGCAAAACGCATTGGAATTTGCGTGTGCGGATCTTGAGAACCTCGCTAGCGAAGATTCTATCTTCGCTGGCAAAGTACTCGAACGGCTTGATCGCCCCCAAAATTTGGACGTTTGGTTGAAATCGGACGACGCGAACATCCAGTTACCTGGAACGGAAATAATCTTCGGGCTCAATCCCGCCAAAGCGATCGTTTCGAATCCCTTCAGTCTGCGTGTGAAGACAATTGCGTGCGCCTTTCCGAACGACCCCACAAAGAAAATGCGAGCCTATTGCAACCTTGCAAAGCTCGCAGAGTCGAATCACGAAAAGACCCGTGGCGGGCTTCTACTGACCTTGCCGGATTTTTGGACTAGCTTGGCCGATGCGGACGACGAAATGTTCACGCTCGGAGTCGAATTGGCGTTACGGTATCTTCCAATCAGGATGGCAAACGACGGAAATGATTTCCTTTACACGAACAGGGACTCGCTTTACAAAATTTCGAATCGACTTTCGCCATCTCAGGCTGCGATGGCTTTCGAATATCTATCCAAAGATCTTGGCCTTCTCTACTCCTACACCATGTCGTCCCGTGGTGATGCTGTCATCGGCGTCGCATTGAATCAAGTTGGATCAAGACTTTCCGCGGATGATGCTTCACGATTCTTTCGAAAACTGAGTGACCAATTATCGATCGATCGGCGCTATGGAACCATTGCCAATTCTCTTCAAGCGATCGCGGGCGTCGCCCAGGTTCCCGGATTCCCAGAACCAGGTATGGCCATCAAACGGATGCTCGAATACTTGCCTAAGGTGAATGTCAACTATGTCAGGAATGCTTGCTGGTCTACGATCGTAAAGCTTGCAGACCAGATCGATCCAACGGTTATCCAGGAAGTAACAGCGCTTATTCAAGCAGACCTTGAGGCGCAATTGTCGTTTGGAGAATTCGACAAGCCAGAAATCTTAGTCGAGCACTTGATGAGTCTGTCGCAGCTCGGTACGGAAGTCGACCTGGAGTCATTCTATTTCTTGTTCATCGTGGATTGTGTGAAGAGTTCCGCCAACTCCGACGGCGAAATTACCCTTGCCCTGAAGATGCTTGAGCAATTGACTCCCGCGAGCCGACGCAATGTCGCCTTAGCGTCGTACCGTACTGCGGAGGAGTCAACTTGGAATATGCAGCTTCTATTCGGTAGTTCCTTAGAGAAGAACTTACTTCTCGACCTCTCTTTCGATGATCAGAAATCACTCGCGGATAGAATTTTGGAGTTCTTGGAGAGCTCAGAGGAGCCATCCGGAATGGCGGTTTCTACGGGTTGGAACATGGGGGAACCCCTTGCGATTTTGATCCAAGATTGGCCTGATTCGCCTCGAATCCAAATCATCGAAAAGGCGTTTGGGAAACTGCGGGAGCAGTTAGGACTCCAGAGCGGAGACTCGAACCGAAATACCAAACTAGTGGAAGGCGCGTTTCGATTCTTGGTCGACGCCAGAAAATGGCTCAGCGACGCACAGCAACAGGAATTATCACTTCTGCTTTCTCGGCACAGACAAAACAGCATGTCCTGTTTGAGTGAGGATATGACGAAGCTAATCGGTGCGTTGAATGCTGATCAGTTGGAGCCATTTTGGGAGGCGCGCGTGTCGGATTGGACGAAGAAGCAGGACAAGAGTGCGAGCGATTCAATCGATCCCATGCCCTTTGTTAGAGAGCTTGCGTTGATCGGATCCGCTAGGTTTCAAAAGGATCGCGATGGTTTCATCAAAGACTTTTCGCTTCTGATGGAAAGAGTGGACGAAGATGGCTTTGCAAAACTGGCAATCGAATCACCACTCTTCGGCATAACAATGACGAAGCAAGAGTATCAATCGATCATCACCATAGCAGCCAATCGACTACTCTCCCAAGGCTCCTTGCAAGTAGAGGTAATTGCTTTTGCCGACGATGTCTCCAATTTGTCGAACCAACTCACAAAGATTGAATGCGTTGGCGATCTCCGTGCCGCGTTGTTAAATCGACTAGAACAAATCGCATTCCAAGAAGAAGTGGACACGGATTCGTCGTCAGATGCGGAGAATGCACCAAATGCAAATACCTTGGAATGGTCCTACCTTCCGTTAGAGGTACCTCCAAAGCGCAAACACTTTCGCAGTCTTCGAGATTTCATGAATTGGAATTTATCCAGGCCACCTGAGAAGAGATGGTTCAAGGTCTCCTCAGAAACTGCGATTTGAATCGGTGAAAGTTCCCTAGGCTGGTATTTCTCATTTTCAGAAGCGAGTTGATGATGTTGATGACAAGAGTGATGGCTAGTGCATTGGTGATTCTTGTATGCACCACGCGGGAAGGATTCAGCCAAGAATCTGTTAGCGAATTGAAGAATCGGATCGAGCAGCTCGAGGCAAAAGTACAATTGCTTGAGCGATCCGTTAACTTGCTGTTTGCGGAGCTTGATAAGGGCCAGGCTAGCGTCACCATGGCGGCGAATTCCAGCAACGCACCGAAGGGAAGCGAGGGGACGAAAGAACCAGCCAGCGATCAATCTGACCCGTTCCGAGTAGGTGTCACGTGGGTTGGTGATGTGGCCGTGAAGAATGCCAGGGGAAGTGCAAAAACCAAGTGGGCGATTTCGATCTCGGAACGGGATGGAGTGCGATTTGAAGGCGGCCTCGTGGTCAGCCTACCCGATGGACAGATCGTTGAATCCCCCGTGTCTGGCACGGCCCCAAGCAACGGTGATGGATTGGTTGTCATGGAAACGCCGCTTGTTGGACGAGCCAAATCATTTGCGCGGGGGCGACTGCAGAACGGAGAAATCGCATTGACAGTCAAAGCGACCACCAAGCTTGGAGAAGAGGTGGTAGGCGCCGCAACATTGCGTCCCAAGAACTGAGGAGAGACCTCGAACGGTCATCAAGTTCCGATGTAGCGAGCGAAGAGTTTTCGCGCGAGTTCCACATCTTCCGTTCCGGTTAGAAGAGCGCGACCATCTCGGAAGAGGGTCCATTGCAAACCTTCTAACTGGAACTTCAAGAAGTATGCATTTGCGGTGACACGGCATTCGCTTGCAAGGCGACTGGCAATCGCCTCCAATGCCATTGGCTCACTCCGATCCAGGACAATTTGCACGGTATTGCGACCACAAAGCACCTTGGCCTGTGACTGCCGTTCCCCGCGCAAAAACTCGAATTGCCGCTGCACGCATGCCGGGCATCCCGGATTGTTTTCGGATGCCTCCAGTCGATGGAGGCGAAGTCGCTTTGCTTCTCCCTCCCAGCAATCGAAGACGCGCAGGTCGCCATCGATTGCGGAGGGTCCCGATGCAAGCAACTTCAACGCTTCCATCGCTTGCCAATTCGCGATGATCCCCACGGCAGGTCCTAGGACTCCTGCCGAATCGCACGTTTGCATCTGCTCCGCGGGGGGAGGATCCGGCAAAAGACATCTCAGGCACGCGGTTCGTCCGGGAAGAATCGTGAGCGTCTGCCCGGAGGCACCGACGACCCCGCCGTGAATCCACGGTATCTGATGCTTGCAGGCATAGTCGTTGATCAAGTATCGGGTTTCAAAGTTATCCGTACCATCGATGATCAAGTCGGGATGGCCGATCAATAGCTCGATGTTTTCCGAGTGCAAATCGGTAACATGAAAATCAATCGCCGTTTCGGAATTGAGTCGGCGAAGATGTTCGGTGCAACTTTTTGCTTTTGGGTTAGCCAGCCCTGCGTCTTCTTCCGTGTAGAGGGTCTGCCTTGGCAGATTGTCCCATTCGACCCAATCGCGATCGATCAAGGTCAAAGAGCCAACACCGGCTCGGCAAAGACGTTCGACGACCATCGAGCCCAATGCACCGACACCGCAAATCACCACCCTGCTCGCAGCCAACCTTTGTTGGCCCGATTCTCCTAGTTGGGAGAAGGATTTTTGCCTGCGGTATCGGTCGCTCACCCCGGTTGCTTATTTCTTGTTCGCGATAGCTCGCAAGACAGCAGCACCCATGTCGGCGGGGGATTCGGCGACGGCGATGCCAGCCGCTTCCAAGGCAGCGACTTTCTCGGCGGCAGTTCCTTTGCCACCGGTGATGATCGCGCCGGCGTGTCCCATTCGCTTTCCTGGAGGTGCTGTCCGCCCAGCGATGAAAGCGGCGACAGGCTTGGTCACATGATTCTTCACGTACTCGGCGGCCTTTTCTTCGGCATCGCCACCAATTTCACCGATCATCAAGATGACTTCGGTTTGATCGTCGTTTTGATATCGTTCGAAGACGTCGATGTAGGAGGTTCCAACGATAGGGTCGCCACCGAGTCCGACGCAGGTGGATTGGCCCAGTCCCAGACCCGATGTTTGCCAAACGGCTTCGTAGGTAAGCGTACCGCTTCGGGACATGATTCCAACCTTACCCACTTTGTGGATGTAACCTGGCATGATACCGATCTTGCACTCGCCCGGTGTGATCACGCCTGGGCAGTTGGGACCGATCAACACCGACTTGCTCGCCTTTACGCGTTCATAGACGTGGACCATGTCGACGACAGGGACACCTTCGGTGATAGCACAGATGACTTCGATGCCAGCATCCACCGCTTCGAGGATGGCATCGGCGGTAAAGGCTGGGGGGACGAAGATCATGGATGCGTTAGCACCCGTTTGTTTAACCGCTTCTTCGACGGTGTCGAAGACGGGGAGGCCCTCCACGGTTTCACCAGACTTGCCAGGTGTTACCCCACCGACCATTTTGGTGCCGTATTCTTTGCAACCTTTGGTATGGAAGGCACCTGCTTTACCGGTGATACCTTGGCAGATGACCCGGGTCTTACTGTTAACGAGAATGCTCATGTTTATTCGCTTTTGAATGGATAGATAGTTCGGTGGAATGCGTTAGGCGATCGATGCAACGACTTTCTTCGCTGCGTCGGTCAAATCATCTGCGGAGATAATGGCGAGACCGCTTTCACGCAGCATCTTCTTGCCCTCTTCCACTTCAGTGCCTTCCAATCGAACCACGAGTGGAACGTTGAATCCAACTTCCTTGGAGGCTTCGATGACCGCTTGAGCAATCGTCGTGCAGCGGGCAATTCCACCGAAGATATTCACGAGGATCGCTTTCACGTTTGGATCCGAAAGAATGATTCGGAAGGCCTCGGTGACTTGCTGGGTATTGGCACCACCCCCTACGTCCAAGAAGTTAGCGGGTGCACCGCCATGGTGTTTGATAATGTCCATCGTCGCCATGGCCAAACCGGCTCCGTTCACGAGGCAACCGATATTGCCATCCAATTTGACGTAGCTCAGGCCTGTGTTTGCGGCTCGGATTTCTGCGGGTTCTTCTTCTGCTAGATCCCGAAGCTCTTTGAGATCGGGATGGCGAAAGAGAGCGTTGTCATCGAAGGTGATCTTCGCGTCGAGGGCGATCATCTTGTTATCTTCGGTAATCACGAGAGGATTGATCTCCGCCATGGAGCAATCAAGGTCGATGAAGAGCCGGCAGAGTTTCTTCATGAAGAACTCGGCACTCTTGGCAGCTTCACCGGAAATATTCAGCTTCTTGCAAAGCTTGCGAACTTGGAAACTCTCCAGCCCGTAAGCGGGATCGAAATACTCGCGCAGAATCTTTTCGGGAGATTCCTCAGCGACCTTTTCAATTTCAACGCCCCCTTCGCTGCTAACCATCAAGAGAGGTTTCTTCTCAGCGCGATCGATGACGGCGGCCAAGTACAATTCACGGGCGATTTTGCAACCTTGCTCCACGAAGACTTGATTGACCACCGCTCCAGCCTCGCCGGTCTGGACCGTGACAAGACGGTTTCCTATCAAGTTCTTCGCGACGGTCGCAGCCTCGTCAGCAGACTTCACCAACTGCACACCCCTTTGCGAAGGAACTTCGATAACGGTTCCTTTGCCGCGACCACCCGCGTGGACTTGAGCCTTGACCACGGCTATTGGGCCGCCGAGTTTATCGAAGGCCGCTTTCGCATCCTCAGGGGTTTTGGCCACGAATCCGGCCAAGACAGGAACCTGGGCCTTTCGAAATAGTTCTTTGGCCTGATATTCATGGATTTTCATGGTTGGCTCGCGCAGCAATCGTTTAGAAAGGTGATGGCACCGGCAAATGGAGAAGTGCAAATGATTTACGATTGTTTGGGTCTGTCAAGCCGGTTTGGCGTTAGGCTTCTACAACTTGCTCTCTCCTAGTCACCATCCTGCCCCACTCGTAACCACTGCCACCCGTTGCCGCCAATTGCCACTCACTGGCACTCACTGGCAACTTACACATGGTCAAATCGATAGGCCCCCTGGGGTCAATCGCCAAAATAACGGTACAATCGACCGCCGCTGTGGTGAGATTCCGTTTCGCGACCACCGCAGCGTTATCAAGCCGCATGATCGATCTCCTCTACGTCGGATGGAATGGGAAGGTGAAGCGTGGGAATGGGCGAAGTTCCGAAGGATAGCAACAGCTCAAAACCTTGGGTGGACAATCCGAGTTGGGACAAACTTGTCGTGGATACCTATGCCGAAGCGTTTCGAAGTTTGTACGCGCGCGTCTTGGTAACCGCACGCGACAGGAAATGGCTTATGGCTGCTTGCCAAGCAGCGACGGGACACGCCAGCAGTACCATCCTTTGCGATTGCGAAGCGGGTATCGAACAGATCTTGGACGGAAAAAGTCCAGGGCAAGAAACGCCGGATGGTCGCATTGGGGCAGTTCTTCAGTTCCATGTCCCCCGTTTTCGCAAGGATCGCGTCGAGCACCTGGAAAAGGTAATGCTCGCGCGATTGAGTCAAAACATTTTGACGTGCCCGACAACTCGCTGCTTCAATGCCTTGGATACCGATCCGTATTTCAAACTGGGAAGAAAGATCGCTTTTTTTGGCGATGGCCATCAGGAGCGGACAATTCAGTTTGGAGTGAAGGGGTGGACCATCCCTACGCTGGGTGGCGAATTTTTTCTAAGCCGCCGATTTGGATTCGCCGACGGAATTATGGGAGGGAATCTTTGGTTCCTGGGTACCAGCGAAGAGGCGGCCATCGAGGCAGCTGAAAAGGCTGCGGAAGCGGCGGACCTGCATCCCGGTGTGATCACGACTTTTCCTGGAGGTGTTGCAGCGAGTGCGAGCAAGGCTGGTAGTTCCTATAAGTTCTTAATCGCCAGCACCTTCGCCGAATATTGCCCCACCTTGAAAACGAAGCTTGGAGATCGCTCTCTCGTTCCAGAAGGAGTCACCTCCATTATGGAGATCATCATCAACGGTGAGTCGCTCGACGCCGTGGCGTCTGCGACTTACGCAGCGATCGCTGCCGCACTTCCCGTGGACGGGCTCCACAGCATTAGCGCAGGAAACTACGGTGGACGTCTTGGGAAGTCCTTTATTTATCTTCACCCCGATAAAAAACCAGCTGAAGGGTCTTGATCGGAATGGCCATCATTTCAACCTGTGAAAGCTGCGGCAGCACGCTTCAGGTCGATGACGCGTACGCTGGCTTGCAGGCGCGATGCGGTATGTGCAATGCACTCTACACGGTACCGCACAAACCCCTCGCACAGTCCAGCAGCCCATCGACTTTTTCGTCTGCCCACCCACTCTCCTCGGTTTCTTCGGAGCATGATGCGAAGCCCGCAACCGGCTCCGATGCCGAAACGATCGAGCTTCAACCGATCGATTCACCCGGATTCGCCCCTGTTCTTTCTGCGGATTCGACCCTTGAGCGGAGCGAACCTACGTTCTGGGTCAAAGTCCCCGATGGAAACGTTTATGGTCCTGTCGATGCGGCGACCCTGCTTGGCTGGGCAGAGCAAGGCCGGGTGAACAGCACTTGCGAGGTCAATCCGAATGGCTCGCAGTTGTGGCTCAACTTCTCGGTGTGGCGGATGCAACATTCCGCTTTGGAGAAACGCAATCCTCCTTTGGCTGGCAGCTCCCACGTAGGATCCCCTAACCTGTTTGGAGAAAGCTTCGCAGCCCAGCCTCTCCCCGCCAATCAAAAACCAACGACTTCATCCGGTCAAGGTTTGCTGGTCCTCTCGCTCGGGTTGATATCGTGGTTTTTGTGTCCGACAGTCTTGGGTGCACCTATTTGTTCTATAGTCACATTGATACTGGCGACCAATGAGCTGAAACGAATTGCGGAAGGGCGCTCGCCAAGATCAGACCGAGTCATGGTCTTGATCGGAATGTGGCTGGCAATCGGCAATTTGGCTTTGTCCGCCTTTTTCGTCTTTCTGTTTTTTGTAAGCCTGGCGAGTTGAGGAAGATCTAGGAATGTTCCGCCCGCTTCATCTTCCTTGACAGGACGGGTTTGGTACGATGGTGGCTCGTTGGGGAATGGCCCAGGTAGAAACGCTCGTTCGTTCCCGTTTTTCTTCCCCGGGGCCAAATTAGAATAGGAATATGACGTGAAGCTGATCATCGCCATCGTTCAACCGAACCGGCTGGAAGAAGTCAAAGAGGCGCTCACCGAGGTAGAGGTGTTTCGTCTCACCGTGCTGGACTGTCTCGGGTATGGTCGGCAGAAGGGACAAAAATCTGCGTTCCGCGGACAGGATCTCTCGATCAACTTGCTCCGCAAAGTTCAATTGCAGATCGCTGTCAACGATGAGTTCGTCGAACCCACCATCGAGGCCATCATGAAAGGTGCTCGAACCGGCGAAAAAGGACAGATAGGCGACGGTAAAATCTTCGTTCTGCCGATGGACGATTGTGTGCGGATACGAACAGGCGAACGAGGCTCGGAAGCAATCTAAAGGAAGGACTCCCCTACATGGCTCGTGACGTCGCAGTGATTCTCGCAGCAGCGGGAAAGAGTACGCGGTTTAGAGACCCCTTCTCGAAAAAAGTGTTCACGCTTTGTTCGGGCAAGCCGGTTTGGCAGCATAGCGCACAACTCTTTGCAGATCATCCCCGCGTGGCTCAAATCATTATGGCCATCGCTCCCGACGACAAAGATACCGTCCAAGAGAAATTCGCGGGCAACTTAACCATGCTGGGTGTGGAGTTGGTTTTAGGGGGAAGCGAACGTTTCGAGAGCATTCGCAATGCGTTACAACGAGTCAAACCTAACCTTGCCCTCGTTGCCATTCACGATGCAGCGAGGCCTTGCTTAACCCGGGCCTCCATTGACGATGTGCTCGCGGTCGCCGACCGAAAAAAAGCGGCCATCCTGGCGGCACCCATCCGCGGAACGGTCAAACGATGCAAATCGGATGACAGCATCGAACAGACGGTGGAAAGGGCTGGACTCTGGCAAGCACAAACACCGCAAGTCTTCAGTTTGGATATCCTCCAAAAGTCCTATGCTCGCGTGAAAGGGACTCCGACGGACGATTCTCAAGTCGTCGAGGAGGCAGGCTACTCGGTTTACTGCGTCGAAGGTCCAGAGTCGAACATCAAGATCACAACGAAAGGGGACCTCAAGATCGCCGAATCCATTCTCAAGGTCCCCGCCAAAACAAAAGACAATCCCTTCTTTTAACCACCGGAAATCAGTTCGAGTCCACCAATCCCTGCATCGTGAACTTGGATACCATCAAAGCATCTCCGCCGACGGGCGATTTGGCGTCTGCCGACGGTCGCTGCAGGAGTTTCGGAAACCGCGCGGCCTCGAAGACATGCAGGTTGGGAGTGCGTCCCAGTTCATCTAGCTTTTGCTGAATCGATTCCCCACGCTTTGTTTCTAGGATTCCCGGGATGTTCGAGCCCCCGGTAGACCATACATCCTTGCCCTGCCACTTGATCCGAATTCCCGATTGAAAGACATTCGCGACAAAGGAACCGGAAGCGATGTACGAAACCGCCTCCTGCTTGGGACCGCTAATCGTCGCCACGAGGGAAATGGGAGCGCCGTCGACAACCTTATAACCGGAGGCTTCTGCAGCCTTCTTTAGCGACGCAGCGGCTTGCTGCGCGTATTGCCCAGCGCCCGATGCATCGATCGATACCTCAACTCCAGGGTGAATCAAAAACACGCTAGGGTCATTCTCTGCTTGAGCGAGGATCTTTTCCGCTGCCGGGTGTGGAATCTTAGCTGGGACAACCAGTCCAGATTCCTTGCTTTGCATGGCGATGAAGGACATGCCTCCTAACACTTCGATCCTTTTGGCATCGCGATATTCGCAGACTTTGATTTGAGAAGGAATGTGCAGGAGCAGTCGTCCGTCTAACAGGGCGTAGTCGTCATGCGGGCAGCTCAAGCTATTGGTTGCGATGGGCGTCCCGGTAAGTGTCAATTTTTGCGCCCATTCACCGGTCGTCAAATCGAGAACGCGAAGCGAGTTGGTGAAGGTGATAATAAGCTTGTTGCCGCTCGGGTTCCAGCAGGCTCGAGTCCAAGCCAAATGGGGTTGATCGGTCATAGTTTGTTGGCATTTCACTTGCCCTGAATCGGGATCGACGATCAAGACCGTATGGCCTTTCACCAAAGCAACCAAGCTGCGATCCAACGAGGCGGCAACGGCAAAATTCGACGTGAGGCGCGCATGCCAGTAGGGCTTTCGCGTCAGCACATCGATGCAAGCGACGTGGCCATTGCTCCCCACGAGAAGCAATTTGTTATTGGCGAGAGGGATCGCATCGGAAAGCTTCGCATTTGACTTTCTGCCAAAGCTTTCGGATTCGTCCGGAAACGGGACCCAGAGGGAAGAGCGAGTTACTTGTTTGCCGGTGACCTTCCACAATTGCAATTGGTCTGGCGTCTCGAATCCTTTTCGATCATCGCTGGATCCCTGCATTAACACCGTGCTGCCATCATTGAGCAAACAGAGTGGGCCCATATCCGCTTCCACCGCTGCCGTATGGATCGCTTTGCCCGTTGCAAAGTCGATCAACGACAGTCGGCTCAGTGGCTTGGGTACGGAGAAGCTCACCGTGAAACCTGCAACAGCCCTCATGGCAGTGGGGTTCACATCGAGGCGCCTCAAATCCTCGTGAAAATTCTCCTTCTCTTTCAGCATGGCACGTTTGGCCGTCGCCCCGAAATCGGACGGCGGCGGCAAAGTCAGGTTCCATGACCCATCGTTATTGAGATCGAGATCATCAACATCATTCCAATCGATTTTCAGGTCACTGGCCCAGCCTGCCAGGGCGCCGCCGCTTCCGTTTGCACCGCCTTGCGAGGTCGAACCGTTCGCATTCGCAGAAGAACCGGAGCCAGACATCGAGGGCCCGGCCGCCCCAGCCACTTCTTCGAAGGGATTGCTACCGACTTTCAGAAAGGCTTGGTCCGCTTCGCTCAGTCGAGTTAGCGGAATCTTCAGAGTCTTCCCATCATTGGTCTTGAGGAAGGCAATTCCATCCTTCACTTCAATGAGACTCGCTTGGATTTTATAAGTGCCCGTGGAATCGGACCACTCACGCATGCTGTTGGATTGGGCGATGCTCATGGGTGCGAGCAAAGCGACCGACAGCAAAGCCGTAGAAAGGGAAGAGGAACAGAAACGCAACGGACGAATGGAGAGAGGGGGCATTGTTAGACATCGCAGATCGAGGACGGAGAAGCTCAGACACACCGGTGCGTCTGAGCGATTAATCGTTTCGCGAGTCTATTGTAATGGAGGTGAGAATGCCCTGTTGCGGAGGACTAGGCTTTTTTCATCTCACAGCTCAAACCGCCAGCGGCCGGTACGTATGCCTGGCGGGTGTAGTCCATCACCATTCGGTGGGAACTAAATCGCCAGGCCAAGGTGCTGATGCTGCTCATCATCATCTTGATCCACTGCCTTGGGAGCCCGTCCCGGTCTCGATTGTAGTAGGTGGGTATAACGGACTCTTCCAGGGTCTGATACAAGTAATCCGAGTCGCGTTTGTCGGTGACGCGGTCATCGGTGTGACTGGTCCCTTTCCCGATCGCGAATCCATTGGTGCCGTTGTAAGCCTCAGCCCACCAACCGTCGAGAACGCTGCAGTTGAGACCTCCGTTGAGGACCGTCTTTTGACCGCTCGTTCCAGAAGCCTCGAGTGGGCGACGCGGATTGTTAAGCCACACGTCGACTCCTTGGATCAAGTGACGACAAACGTTGATGTCGTAGTCTTCGATAAAGACGACGCGACCTCCAAATCGAGAATCGTTTCGCAGGTTCGCAATCTCTTGGATAAAGCGTTTGCCCGGTTCGTCTTTGGGGTGGGCTTTCCCTGCGAAGATGACCTGCAGAGGGCGATCGGTGCTATCGAGCAGTCGCGAGATGCGATCCAAATCCTTGAACAAAAGATTCGCTCGCTTGTAGGTAGCGAAACGGCGACCAAACCCGATGGTCAAGATGTTCGGGCTCAATACATTGCGTGCTGCTTCGACAATGTCATCGCTTTCACCTCGTCGGCGGCACTGGCGAGAAACACGGCGTCGCACGAAGGAAAGGAGCAAATTCTTCAGAGCATTGTGCGTTTCCCAGAGCTCGCCCGGATCGACTTGGTGGATGTACTGCCATACATCGGCCTCTCCCATTTGCGACTTCCAGTTCGCTGGAAAATGTCGATCGTAAAGCTGTTGCATCTGCCATGCGAGCCAGCTTTCGACGTGAACACCGTTGGTGATATGACCGATTGGAATGTTTCGCTCTTCACGATGTGGCCAAAGACTTTGCCACATGCGTCGCGAAATGTGTCCGTGCAATTGGCTGACCGCGTTGGCTTGACGCGACATCTTGAGCCCGATAACGGTCATGCAGAAGGATTCGCTGTGATCATCAGTATGGACTCTCCCCAACCCCATAAGGTGTTCGGGACTCAGGCCCAACGCGTCTCGCAGCGGGCCTAAGTGTTCTTCGATGAGTCCAGCATCGAAGCGGTCATGCCCCGCTGGCACCGGAGTATGCGTGGTGAAGACGGTCATCTCCGACACTTCTCGCACAGCATCCTCGAAGGACATTCCGTCATCCTCCATGCGTTGCCGAACAACCTCGAGTGGTGCGAAGGCACTATGCCCTTCATTGAGGTGGTAAACTCCCGGAGTAATGCCGAGAGCTCGCAAGGCTTTGACACCTCCGACCCCGATCACAAGCTCTTGCCGGATGCGGGTCCGTTCGTCACCACCATAGAGGCGGCTTGTGAGCTCGCGATCTTCGGGACGATTTCCTTCGACATTGCAATCGAGCAGGAACAACCGAACGCGTCCCACAGCGACCTTCCAGACTTTGGCGAGAAGCCGGCCGTTGCGAGTATCGATCGATATGGTCAAGGGAGTCCCATCGGCCAATGTGGCTGCCTCGAGCGGAAGATCCTCCACTTTGGTCTCGTAGTATTCCTCCCGTTGGTACCCATCTCCTGTGAGATGCTGTTTGAAGTAACCGTGTGAGTAATAGAGTCCGATTCCGATCAAGGGAACGCCAAGACCGCTCGCGCTCTTCACATGGTCGCCGGAGAGAACCCCCAAACCACCGGAATAGACGGGCAGCGATTCATGCAGACCGAACTCGGCGGAGAAGTAAGCAACCGGCTTGCTCCCCAGCACTCCCGAGTTGGTCTGGGCCCAAGTATTGGAGCTTTCCAAGTACTCCTGGAGGCGCCGGAAGGCATAATTGACTCGACTGTGAAGCACCATCTCGCTCGCGCGAACAGCAAGCCTTTCGGCGGTGAATTCTCGCAGCAACGCGATGGGGTTGTGGTCCAACTGACGCCATCGAATCGGATCGATGTCACGGAACAAGTTGGATACCTCGGGTTGCCAACTCCACCACATGTTTTTGGCCAAGGCCATACACTTCTCATACAGAGCCTCCGCGTCGATTTCGTTTGCGAACGAGGGAGATGCGAAGTCCTGGCCGACGGTGTAATCGATTTGTGTCATGGTTCTTCAATGGATTCGAAGCATGGGCAATGGCTAGTCCTTAGCCCTACAACGGCTTGATGCCTCAACCGGCTTGAGAGGAATGTGAATTTGTTAGAGGAAGCTCGCAAATTCGAACTGGGAGAGGCTTTTCGGTTATAGCGGATTGCGCGATAAACTTAAAGGTGACTCGATGACTCCCCGAACGAAGTAAGCCATCGGCGCGAGACAACAAAACAGGAAAGGTGGGCAAAATGGACAAAGTGAAGTTTTCAAGAATGATGGTTTTTGCATCCGTGGCCCTGATCGGGTTGTCTTGTGTCCAAGCGTCGGGTTCCGAGTGGACCTCTTTTCCATTGCACCCCAGATCCTCTTTTCGCGGGATCTATCCGCTCGACAAGAACACTGCTTGGGTGTGTGGAAGCGAAGGAGTCGTCATTCGCTATTCGCGCCGCGATGAGCAAGTCGTGTTGGGCCATATTCAGGGGCTCGAGCATTCGGAGTTTCGTTCGATCCATGCTTGGGATGAACAAAACGCGATTGTCGCGACTGCAGGTCAACCTGCCTGCCTTTATCGAACGGCCGATGGTGGCGTGACCTGGCGCGAAGTTTATCGAAGCTCCCACCCAACTTCCTTTTTTAATGGCATGAAATTCTTAGGGCCAGAAAAAGGAATCGTCTTCGGAGACCCGGTGGACGGTCGCATGGAGGTCCTCGTAACCCTCGATGCAGGAAAGAACTGGACTCGGCTGCCTGCAGAGGCTTCCCCGCTTCTGCAACAAGGAGAAGCGGGTTTCGCGGCGAGCAACTCGAGCATGCTGCTATCGGAAGATTGGATTTGGGTGGGACTCGGGGGAACCGAAGGGGGAAACGCGTGCGTCCTGCAAACTCCTTGGAAAGATTTGTTCAATGCGAAGACCCCACCTTCATGGAAACGAACGGAAGTTCGAAGCATATCGCGCAGCCCAAGTCGCGGTATCTTTTCACTCTGCCGATCGACCGACAAATTGATCGCAGTCGGAGGGGATTACAAACAGCTATTCGACAGACAAGGTACCCTAGGCATTTCCGATGACAGGGGGAACAGTTGGCGGCAAGGGAAAGGAACAGGAGTACGAGGCTTCCGCTCAAGCATCGTATTCCACCCTGAATGTTCGAGATGGATTTGCACGGGGCCGACAGGTACGGATATCAGTCGAGATGGTGAAACATGGGCTCCCTTCTCGGAGCTTGGATTTCATACGCTCGGAATCGCCAAAGACGGAAGCGTCTGGGCGGCAGGGGCCGATGGAGCAGTTGGACAAGTCGATGCCCCGAAGCTGTTACAAGCCTTGCCGAATTGATCGCTTCGCTACGACGCCCCCAGAAGCCCCCGGATATAGTCTTTGAAAAGCAGCATATCGTTCGGAGCATCCGGTCCAATGATCAAGGGACCTTTCTCGGGGGAAGTCCACAGCCCATGACTCCCTTGGACACGTTCTGGTTCGAGTGGGATCACGTCCATTCGGTATCGGAATCCCAATTTCTTTTGCGCTAGGCGAGCGATGGCTCTCAGTCGAGAGGTCATGAACAATTCAACCGGGTCGTAACCCGGTTTGCGATGAATATCGACGGTTCTCGCATAATCGGGGGCACGGGCATCGTCGAGCCAAAAGTAGTAATGGAACCAAGCGTTCGGGGTTGCCAGCGCAATCCAATCTCCGCTTCGAGGATGCCCTAATCCGATATCTGCAGGATCGACAACTTGTGCAACCCCATCAATGTTCTCCAAGCAACGACGAACGGCAGCGCGATCCGCTGAGTTCTTCACGTAGATGTGCGCAACCTGGTGATCGACAACCGCGAAAGCTTTGGAATCGCCCGGCATCAGCTGCTCCCCAAATGGTCCGTCGCGAACGACGAGCCACCCGTGCTCACGAAGAACTCGATTGATTCCGATCGCTTTGTCGACAGGTACAAGGCCGTATTCCGACACGACGATGGGGGTCGCACCGATGGAATGCGCCGCCTCGATCACGATCTGAGCACATCGGTCGACTTCGCGGACTCGCTCCATACTCGGTGCAGCGAATCGTTGAAAGTCGTAGTCGAGATGGGGCAGATAGGTCAAAGTCAACGTCGGTTGCTTTTCTCGCAAAACGATCGCTGTTGCCTTCGCGATCCAGTCCGAAGCTGGCAGTCCAGCGTTGGGGCCCCAGAACGAGAAAAAGGGAAAGGGACCTAGTTGATCGACGAGCCGGCATTCGGTGTTGTCGAGAATATCAAACACCTTCGATCCGTCGGATCCATAATGCGGCTTCGGTGTCGCGCTCCACCGGACCGGTGCGTGCTGATTGAACCACCAAAACATCTTGGCAGTGTCGATCCCGTCATAGAGCAGTCGTTCCGACTGGATCAGATTGCGAGACTGCTGCCAAAATCGGACTTCCCCCGTGTCGCGAAAGTACCAGCCATTCCCCACAATGCCATGCTCGGCAGGCAATTGGCCCGTAAGCATCGTGGCTTGTGAGGTACAGGTGACGGCAGGAAGGGGTGGCTTCCAAGGCGTCGCATTCCCGAGCTTGGCGATGTGGGGCGCGTGCGACATCAAGTCAGGCGTCAGCCCAACAACATTGATGATACAGACCTTGTTGGGATTCAACACCAGTTCCGTTTCCAGCTCGATCGCGTGCTATTTGTTCACGGGTTTGGGAACCGAATCGGAGTAGTAATCCTTTCCAATCATGGTCCCGCCGTAGTAACCACCGTATTGATAGGTCGCGCCATATCCGTAGCCACCATATCCTGATTGGCCGTATCCGTATCCCGGTGTGCTGGAGTACGCGTCGTAACGATAGCCTCCATAACCGTATCCGTTTCCTCCGACTCCGATTCCATTCACCACGACACCAATCATGTTGGCATTCATGGAATGGAGCATCTGCGAGGCCCGAAGGGCAATCGGCTTGAGGTTCCGACGGAGACGAACGGTCAAGATGACACCATCGACGTTGGTGGCAACTGCAGCCGGATCGCTCACGACCAAAATAGGAGGTGTATCGACAATCACAAAGTCAAACTTGTCTCGCAATTCGGCAAGCAATTGCTTGAATCGCTCGCTGGCCAAGAGCTCTGCAGGGTTCCCAGGGCGCCGGCCGCATGTCACGGCAAAGAGATTCTCGATCGTCGTGGTTTGAATGGCGTCATCCAATTCCGCTTTGCCCCCGATGACTTGCACGAGCCCCAAGTCTTCTCGCAAGCCGAAGATCTTCGCCACCCGGGGACGTCGGAAGTCGCAATCGACCAAGCAAACACGCCGGCCCGATTGAGAAATAGAAACGGCGAGATTCGCAGCAATCGTCGACTTTCCATCGCCAGGCACAGGACTGGTCACCTGAATGACCTTGATCGATCCTTGGCTGCACGAGAAGAAGAGGGCTGTTCGAATACCGCGAAACGCTTCGCTCAATGCGGAACGAGATTTGTGCAACGTAACGATGGACGTATCCACCTTTTCGTCAACCCGTTTGGTCCGTGAGAGACTCGCCAGCGGCAAGTGTCCGATGATCGGCATCCCAAGGTCCACGGCGATTTCATCCGGGCTGCGGTAGGAACGGTCTGCAAGTTCCAGCAGGTATGCGATACCGCTGAACAATGCCAACCCCAACATGGCTCCGATACCGAGATACAGTTCGATGCGAGGGCCGACGAATCCGCCAAGGGACGAAACTTCCAAATCGGAAATCGTGGTTTGATTCGACTCCGTGCTCACTAACAATCGATTCAGGACTTCGCTGATTTCCTTGGACGTCTTGCCGAGAGCCTCGAGCTCGGCCAAGTTCATCATAAAGTCGCCGATCAACTGGGCGTTGGCCTGCACTTTAACCTTGATCGATGCAATATCCTCCAAAACCTTGTTTCGCTCTCGCTCCAATTTGGAGAGCTCTTCGGTGAGGGCACCAAGCGAGTTTTTCAGCTGGTTCTGGAGACTCGGAATATCGCGTTGATCCGATCCGATCAACAACTTGACGTTGTCTTCCGCTTCCTTGAGGTCCGCTTTCTTTTCAGCCAATTTGGCTTCGACTTCATCAAGACTATTTCGCAGAACTTTCACCGTCGGATGCTGTTCGCCCCATGTGCTTAGCTCTTGCTTGAGCTTGATGCGAATAGGGATCACTTGCATGTCTTCGAATTGACTCACCGCGGAAGCAAGGACTCGGACGTCGTTCTTCTCGCTGGCAATGTTGACGCCGTCCAGCGGTGCCGCAAGGGTCCCCACTGCAGAGGATGCAATCAAACGAAGGGACTCTTCGATGGGCCTCCCTGCGTCTTGGGCGATGCGAATCTGCTCAAGCAATGATTCGACTCCCCGCTTCTTGCTATCGATGACCGCGACAGACTCTTCCATCGCGATCAATTTCGAAGCGGATGGGTCCATCAGCTTTCCATCGACGAAAATCAAGTCGGCGTTCTGCCGGATCTTCTCGACGTCCTTCTGAACTTTCTCCTGCCGCTTCAAATACGAGTCATTGTATTTGTTCAGGACGGTGACTGCGTCATTCGACGCGTCGTTCAGTTTCTTGGATGTATGGGCTTTGTAGCCTGCGACCACCGCCTGAAGAATCGTCCCGGAAAGTTCGGCGTCGTCCGTGGTGATTCCAATCGAGATGATTTCGCTGTTGGGGTCGGTAGAACCAAGCTTGACTTCAAGAACCTTTTTGTTCTTGATCCAACCGATGATCTCCTCCTTGCTCTTTCCGAGGAGTTTGCGGTGCTGAGTTAGCTTGGCAGACTCCACCGCTTTCTCGATGACCGACAAACTGCGAATCACGACGAGCTCGTCGCTCTTCCCCTTCGTGTCCATCGGCATGTTCATATTGTCGATGGGTAGATTTCGCATCGGGCTCTGCACCTGCACAAGCGCCATCGCTTTGTACTGAGGTGGCATCTGGCCGTAAACCAAATAGCCGATGGTAAGACCAATGAAAGCCCCGAGAATGGGCAGCCATTTCCAGCGCCAGAGCACCTTGAGCAGATCGGGATTCGTCTGCTGTCGTTGGCCTGGTTGATTCGGGAGCGAAGATTCGGACGGATTGCGGATGGCATCCATATTCAAAATTCTAATACTAGAGCCTTGGGGCAGTTCATCCCTCTAGTTTACGCAGGCAGCATGTTCGATCCAGCCAATCGGGGCGATACTGAAGGAATTTCCCATTCCGATGGAACGGTCGTTGCATTGGTTCCGGATCTGCCGGTGGTTTGCAGCGTTCGGATGGCGCCTAAGGGTTCGAAAAGAGGGCCTTGGGTCCATGAATCGGTCCAAAACGAGAGCCTAACCTGGGTCCAGCGAAGCCCTGTCCTTGTCTGGGCCAAGTAAACCCGTCCTAGCTTGGGTCTGAAAGAAGAAGTGGACGAGTTGCAAAAATCCACTCGGGGATCGGCTCACCTTGAACGATTTGCTTTTCGACGAACGTCGGGATCTTGTCCGCCGTCATCTCAGCATACCAATGCCCCTCTGGATAGACGACCAAAATGGGACCTTGCGTGCACACCCGGAGGCAATGGACCTTGGTCCGAAAGCAGGCTTGGGGGGAATCGCTCAAGCTGAGGTTGCGTCGTTTCAGCTCATCTTTGAGGGCGTCCCAAGCTTTCGCCCCTTCGTTTCCACGGCAGCAAGAGTCCCCAGTACAGAGGAACACGTGCCTGTTGGAGTGTTCAATGAAGAGTTTCGACGCGGTTTCTGCGAGCTTTTCCCGATCCATCATGCAGCCTTAGGGAGCTTCGGGTTTCGGGGGATCGACGTCGCTGGAGGCAGGCTCTTCTGATTTGGCACCCTCAGGCGGGGTGGTCGGTTCCGCTGGCTTTTGCTCGTCCGTACCCTTGGAAGCCTCCGAAGTGGCGGGCGTTTCTGCGCTGGTCGGGGTTTCGGGATTGGTTGGGGCGGTAGCTGCAGGGGTGTTTGGAAGGGGTGGCAAATCCAAGGTGGGTTGGCTCGGAATCGCAGGAAGCTGGCCGGATGGAGGCGCGATTGCGGGGGTCGCTTGACGATTTTCCTTAAACCAGGCGATGAATGTCTCTCCCTCTTTGGATTCCAGCCAATCGGCTCGTTTGGTGGCTTCGGCTTGGAATGCGTCGTCGACGCCGGTCAAACCGGAAATTTTTCGGTAGTGAGAGATCGCATCGTCTCGGTTCGCCAGCCCCTCGTAGGCTTGCGCAAGTCCAAAGTGGGTCCGAGCCAAAAGAAGTGGATCGCTCCCCTTGTCGATCACCTTCTCATATTCTGCAACCGCATTCTTGTAGTGTTGGTCCGCAACATCCCGATTGGTGAAGACGCTTTCAAGTGCCTTTGCAAGGTGGGCATCCCCAGCGGCCTGACGAGCCCAATGGCCAGCCGGTGTGGAAGCAAAGTCATCGGCGATACTCTCCAGATCGGAAGCATCGGTGTCGCTGAAGTACAAGGCGGTCCAGCCTTCGGCGCTTTGCCCGTTGCGGATGCTTTGGTAAACCCCGTAGGCGAGTAGAGCGACCAGTGCCAAAACGACCACCGCGATGATCTGAGGCAGCACCTTTTTGGTTTTGATCAGAAAGTTTTCGATTTGATCAGCGAGAAGATTGGACTCTTGGATATTCTGCTGTTCGCTCTTCATGGCTACTTTTCAATCGCTGAACCGAAAATGGAATCCCCAGCGGTCCTTCGACCGTATCGGCGGGGTGGGGTGCCGAATTGGGGCAGGGAAGCGGGAGAGTATAGGAGTCTCGTTCCGTTTTCTCAAGGTAGCTTCTCGGTCAGGAACATCCGCTTCGTTCGACCGGGGATCGACGCTTGGGGTCTAACCACTCGGGCTTTCATGGTCTATCGGGTGAGGATAGTATGACGTCTTCCTTTTCATTGACTTGAACGAGGCCTATCCCCCCATGTCGTCAGCCACCCCATCCATTGCGAGAGAGCCTGCCAACTTGAGGCGGGTGAGCGGCATACAAACGCACGTTACCTTTGCGGACACGAAGGCCAATCTGTCGAGAATGCTGGAATGGCTGCAGAAGGACGAAGTTGCCTCGAGCGATTTGATCGTCTTTCCGGAGTGCATGCTGAGTGGTTACTGTTTCGCCAGTTACGACGAGGCATGGCCGCATGCGCAAAGCATTCCGGGTCCCGCGACCGATACCATCCGCGATTGGTGCCGACAAACCGGCAAATTTGTTGCCTTTGGGATGCTGGAGCGAGGGGCGGATGGCAAGCTTTACAACAGCTGTCCTCTGGTGGGGCCCGATGGCATCGTCGACTGCTATCGCAAAATCCATTTGCCGTTTCTCGGAGTGGACCGTTTCACCTCGATGGGTGAGCAGCCCTATCGAGCCTTCGATGCAGGTGGCTTGAAAGTCGGAGTCCACATTTGCTACGACGGTTCGTTTCCGGAGTCGTCGCGGTGTTTGGCATTGGAAGGGGCGGATTTGCTCATCCTTCCGACCAATTGGCCACCAGGAGCGGACACCTTCGCCAAGTACTTGCCCAATGCGAGAGCGCTTGAGAACAACGTGTACTTCGTGAGCGTCAATCGGGTAGGTACCGAACGTGGTTTTCGTTTTATCGGCCATTCCCGATTTTGCGATCCCAATGGAAACCCCATGGCGGACGCTCCCCACGAGGACGAATGCGTGCTTACGGCCGAGATCGATTTGTCGAAAGCGAGAAACAAACGGCTGGTTCGGGTGCCGCGCGAACATGTGATCGATCGCTGGGCGGATCGACGCCCCGAGGCATACGGTGCCATCACCCGTCCCCACTCCTTGGTTCGCGATATCGAAGGCTGACCTTACATGGCAAACGAGGAGTCATCTCCCCCTCTCCGATACTATGGTCCAGGCGACCCGCTCGGACTTGAACAGATCGGAGAGGTTTGGCAGCGGCGCGAACTGCTCTTCCGATTCTTTCAACGCGATTTGCTCATCCGATATCGGCAGGTGGTCGTTGGGATACTTTGGGTTCTCCTGCAGCCTCTGTTAGGGGCATTTATTTTCATGGGGCTTTTCTTTGTTCTGGGAACCAAAGCATCGGGATCCAGCGCAGCCTACCCCAACATTGTTCTCATCGGGATGCTTTGCTGGCAACTTGTGTCCAATGCACTTCGGGATGCGACCGGTTCTTTGGTCAATTACCGGCATGTTGTTACCAAGATCTATTTCCCACGCCTGCTACTTCCATTGGCTGGTTTGATGTGTGCCGCTTTCGATTTCTTCATCGGCTGCACACTGTTGGTACCGACTCTTTATTTCACAGGAGCTTCGATTCAATGGTCGACGCTCTGGATATGCATCCCCATCGTCCTGTGGCTTCTCGTGTTTTGTGTTGGGTGCATCGCTTGGTTATCATCCCTCAATGCGTTGTATCGCGATGTGGGTTACGCGCTGCCGTTCGCTTTGCAGATCGGTATGTTTCTATCCCCAGTGGTCTATGATCTGGAGCGAGTCTCGACGTCGTTAGGGCCGTTCTGGCAAACCGCATACGAAGCGAATCCGATCGCATCCTGTATTAGCGCATTGCGATGGGCCATTCTGGGCACCCAACCACCAAGCCTTCCAGGATTGTTGCTTTCGATGCTTTTGACGGCTGTCTTGTTCGTCACGGGGATGGCATGGTTTCGAATCGCCGATCGACAACTGGCAGATCGGATTTGACAATGCAGACCGTACATCTCGATGGTGTGAGCAAACGATTTCGGCTGGGTGCTTCGAACGAGTACGGCAGACTCACTGAGGCCCTCGCGAGCGCGATTCGGCGTTGGGCGTCCCCAAAACCATCGCAAACCACCACGACCGTCTCGACGCGAACAGGCCAGATTCGAGACGGTTGGTTCTGGGCACTGGAAGGACTCGACCTCGAGGTAGGGCAAGGGGAAATTCTTGGCATCGTCGGACGCAATGGAGCAGGAAAAAGTACACTGCTTAAATTGCTGGCTCGGATTATTACCCCCACCACGGGTCGTGTCGGAGTGCGAGGGCGAATCGGCAGTTTGCTCGAAGTCGGCACCGGTTTCCACCCGGAACTGACCGGTCGCGAGAATGTCTATCTGAATGGATCGATTCTCGGAATGTCCCGGCGCGACATCAAAGCGAGGTTTGACGCCATCGTGGACTTCTCCGAGATCGGCGAGTTTTTAGATACCCCGGTAAAGCGGTATTCCAGCGGCATGGCGGTGCGCCTTGCTTTCTCCGTCGCTGCTTATCTTGAGCCAGACGTTCTCATCGTCGATGAAGTCCTAGCGGTGGGCGACCATGCGTTTCAACAAAAGTGCGTGCTCAAAGCGAAAGAGTTAGGTGAACAAGGTCGCACGGTATTGCTCGTCTCCCACAACCTGGCCTCCGTTGCCAACCTATGCACCCGAGCCGTCTACCTTCGCGACGGAAAACTCGTCATGGATGGCCGTCCCGATTCCGTGATCGAAGAGTATTTGAAGAGTTCGGTTGGGACATCCGGTGAAAAGCGATGGGAACGGAGCGAGGCGCCACAGTCTTCCAGACTTTTGCTCCGATCGGTTGCGATTCAGAGCGGGACGGATGTCACGCAAGCTACCTCCGAGGTGGACATCGATCGACCGATCTGTATTTCGGTTGAGTTTGAGGTCCTTCATCCGGATGCAATCGTAACCATCTCGCTTCGCTTGAAGGACGAATCGTCCGCGAATATCCTTTGGACAGCGAACGCTCCCAGCATGTGCCAACGACCTGATCCGCTGTTTGGTAAACCATTGCCAAAAGGGATCTATCGATCGATCTGCACCCTGCCGTCAAATTTCTTGAACGACAGTCGCTATTTCATCTCGATCACCCTCGGCGAAAAGCCTGGCGATGCGGAAATTGAATTGGATTCCGTTCTTTCGTTCGTGGTCCACGATACGGGGGCAATGCGAAAAGAGTACGCGGGCAGTTGGGCTGGCCCGATGATACGCCCAAGGCTGGATTGGAACTCACAAGCGCTCGGTCCGGTGCATCTAGTTGCAACGAATCTTGCCAAAGACGAATAGAGGATCGACGGATGTCGGGATTCTGGGCAGGAAAAACAGCGGTGATCAGCGGAGGCTCGCGTGGGTTAGGATTGCATTTAGCTACCGAGTTAGCGCGCCAGCAATCGCACTTGGTGCTCATCGGACGGGACGCAACTCATTTGAGTGCGCAGCGCGACCGATTGCTTCAAGCAGGCGCGTTATCGGTCGATGTCTTCGCATGCGATGCAGCCGAAATCGATCGTCAAAGTGGCTTTCGAGAAAGACTGGACCGAACGGGAGTAGATCTTTTGATCAATGCGATCGGTGTATCCGATCGCGGAACACTCGACCAGTTGACGCGAGAGGATTTGCAAAACCAATTCCACACCAACGTGCTGGTGGGTTGGTCTGTAACGAGATGCTGTCTTTCGTCGGTGACTCGAAACCGGGGCTGCATCGTCAACATTGGCTCGTTGGCAGGATTGATCGGAACGCCGAATATGGGCGGTTATTGCGTCACCAAATTCGCTTGGACTGCCCTTTCTAGGCAATGGCGGATGGAGTTGAAAGAGACCGGCGTTCACGTCCTTTTGGTTTCACCTGGCCCGATTGCGAGAGACGATAGCGATCACCGATACGATGCTTTGCTCGCTCAACGGGGAATCCAACACAAGGGAGCGAGCAAGCCGGGGGGAGGTGCCAAGCTGCGACGCATTGAGCCCGTTTGGCTCAGTCAACGCATTTTGAAAGCGGCGGCGCACCGAGAAAGCGAACTGATCATCCCTTGGAAGGCAAGAATTGTGATTGGCCTCTTCGCGTTTGTACCGCGATGGGCGGAGGCTCTTCTTCGTCGCAGCCTCCAACGCGATTAAGTCTGCTTGGTACTTTCCTCGCTACCGTATCAATGCGACAATCGCGGCTGGATTGGGTCCCGTTTGATTTCATCGAGAAACGTCGGAAGGTAATGAATGATGCGATGCGCTTGGAGGGTTTTGCTGCTGGTCTCGGTCTGCACAGGTTCCGCGGTCGCTCAAGACAAGAGTGTGAAGCCAGGTATCAATGACAGTTTTCGAGACCCGAAAGTGGGCGATTTCGTCGAACGCTTCGAAGTCGAGAGTCGCGAAGTCTATGCAAAACGCAACGAGATCGTCAACGCATTAAAGATTGCGCCCGGTTCCACCATTGCCGACGTGGGAGCGGGAACGGGGTTGTTTACACAGCTTTTCGCGAAAGCAGTCGGTGAGAAAGGGAGCGTCATTGCCGTCGATATCGCACAGAACTTTCTGGATCACATCGCCTCCACCTGCAAAGAGAAAAAGCTCAACAACGTTGTCGGGATCCTTTGTTCGACCGACGACTCCAAACTGCCGGAGAACTCGGTCGACGCCGTTTACATCTGTGATACCTATCACCATTTCGAGTTTCCGCTCAAGACGATGGCATCGATTCGCAAGGCGATGAAGCCGGGTGCCAAGCTTTTCGTCATCGACTTTATCCGAATCGAAGGAGAGAGTAGCGAATGGACCTTGAGCCACGTGCGGGCGGGACAAGACGTTTTTGAAAAAGAAATCCTCTCGTGTGGATTCAAGAAAGTTGGCGATCACTCCGAACTGCTCAAGGAGAATTATTTCCTTGTCTTTGAAAAGTCGGAGTGAGTTCGCAGTGGGTCGCAATAGGCAGATTCTGACACGCCCCCCGAACCCGCGTCGCGCCGGAGTGTCTGTTCGTTGAGCCAACTTGGCGGCCCCAACGGCCGGCACGGAAATGCGCTAGGATTTTTGCAGATCGACGGAGCGTTTGGGGTTAAAAACGCGGTCGTCGAAGGGTGATTAAATTCCCCCGCGGGAACCCAGCAAGGCCCTTGTAGAGTATACTTCTCAAGGGGTTGTCGGGTTTCGGCAGCTCACGTTCCTGTTCCGTCTATCCATCGACTTCGGAGAATCTCAGTCTTTGCAAACGCACGATCGGTCTGAAAGTTTGGCCAGCGAGAGGAGTGTGCTGGCGCGGCTTATCCTCCCAAATGATTTCGAGTCCGATGATCCTTTTGATGAACTTCGAGGATTGGCAACGACAGCCGGAACAACGGTTGTAGGGACGGTTCTTCAGCGAAAAGACCACCCGGACCAGACGACTTATCTCGGCAAGGGAAAAGTTCAGGAGCTCAAGGCGATGCTGGAGATGCACGATGCAGATGTCGTGCTGTTCGACAACGATCTCAACCCCGCGCAGACGCGGAACCTGGAAAAGGCCTTGAATGTGAAGGTCTTGGATCGTTCCGAATTGATCCTTGATATCTTCGCCAGCAATGCGAGGACGCACGAAGCGCGTCTCGCGGTGGAGCTTGCTCAATTGGAATACTCCCTCCCGCGATTGAAGCGGATGTGGACGCACTTGTCGCGTCAGACGATGGGTGTCGGGATGCGCGGCCCCGGCGAAAAGCAGCTGGAAGTCGACCGACGGTTGGCAGAGAAACGGGTGCACGATCTCAAACTGGAGCTTGCCAAAGTCGAACGACGCAAAGAACGCGAGGTGGCTTCGCGTCGAGGCATGTATAGTGTCTCATTGGCGGGGTACACCAATGCTGGGAAAAGCACGTTGATGAATGCTTTGACCGACGCAGGTGTCGAAGCGGTCGATAAACTTTTTGCCACCTTGGATACACGAACTCGTCGATGGATGCTGCCCGGCTGGGGGCCGGTGTTGCTGAGCGACACGGTTGGATTCATTCGAGATTTGCCCCACCGCTTGATCGCTAGCTTCCGCGCCACCTTGGAAGAGACCCGTCAAGCGGACCTTCTCTTGCATGTCGCCGATGCCAGCAACCCAAACGTGCTGCATCAAATCTCATCGGTCTACAAAGTCCTGCAGGAAATCGGGATCGATGAGAAGGACACGTTGCTCGTGTTGAACAAAATCGATTGCGAAGGAGCGAGCGAACGCGCCGAGTTGGTGAAGTCTCGTTATCCAAATGCCATTCTCATCTCCGCCAAAAGCGGGATCGGTTTGTCCCAATTCTCGATCGCCGTGAGCGACGCGTTGACCAAGCATTTTGCGGAGCTTGAAGTGAAGCTTCCGCTCGATGATGGGAAGACGATGGCTTGGCTGGCTCAACATGCGGAAATCATATCGAAGCAATACAACGATGATTTCGCCATCATTCATTGTCGATTGCCCGCCGGTGCGGGAGGCAAACTGGCTTCGCAAGGGGTCGACTTGCGTGTGATCGCTGGCCAGTTGCCCGTCGCGAGCGAATCAAAGGGCCCGGATCGTGCAACGTACGTCCCAGTTCCCTTGGAAGAGACCCCAACGGGCGGCACCCAAAACGTCGGCGAAGTAGCTTGATGGGAGTTCGATCGCATTGCGACGTTCACTGATCCATGCCAGGGTGCTCGTCACCGGCAGCTCCAGCGGGATCGGTCGAGCCCTCTGCAAAATGCTCGTCCAACGCGGGGCACATGTGCTCGCGACCGCGAGACGGGAAGATCGACTGCAGGACTTGCAAAGGGAGTGCAGCCAGGGCCCGGGATCGCTTCAAACGCTCGCCGGTGATCTTGCCGACCCACATCACCGACACGCGATCGGTCAGTGGATTGATAGACATTGGCGAGAACTCGACATACTCGTCAACAACGCAGGTGCCGGCGCCATAGGACGATTTGATCAAGCGGGCGAAGAGCGGCTTCGACGGATCATGGAGATCAATTTCTTTGCTCCTGCCGAACTCACACGCGAATGCCTGCCGTGGTTGCGAGCGGCGCGAGTGGCAAGAAAACGACCGGCGATCCTGAACATAGGTTCCGTGCTTTCGCATCGGGCCGTTCCTCTCAAAAGCGAGTATTGCGCGGCGAAGTTTGCGATGCGAGGGTGGAGCGAAGCATTACGAGTGGAACTTGCTGGCGAAAGGATCGACGTTCTCATGCTCAGCCCCAGCACCACCAAAAGCGAATTCTTCGACTCCCTTCTTCAATCCACACCAGGACAAAAATCTCCCTCCGTCGGAAGCATGTCGGCGGATCAAGTCGCTAAAGCGGCCGTTCAAGTTCTGATCCAATCCAAACGAGAGAGAATTCTCAGCTGGGGCGGGCGAATGCTCGTCATGGTGGGAAGGTTTTTCCCGCGACTAACCGATTGGATTCTGCAGCGGTTCGCCATTCCCAAATCAAACGCCTGATCGATGTCTCACCGCAGCGAGGAACCATCGTTTCTGCAGAAGCGGGTGCTGGCAAACCGCTGCACCGAAGTGCTCCTGCATTGAACTCCTCGCCGCGGTGGATGCGACCTCAGAGATACCTGAACGAAGTGAACGGGTACTCCCAAGGGAGGAAGGCCCCTACCGTTCCGCACAACTACCTGTGCGCCCTGCGTCGTTCTGCTCGCCGATCGATCGCCAGCGCGATCCGATCACAAACGCGGTCGACCAACGCATGGATGTGCACATCTTTGTCTTCGACTACCAATGTTTCATTGCGTGCCATCCGAACCACCACGCGACACGCTTTGTCCTCTCCACCTCGATTGGGGCCGTTTTCGTCGAATAAAAGAACCCGAACACTCTGCCCCCGATGTCCAAGGCGAGAGACAGCGCTTTCCAGCTTCGTCTCAACCCAACTCTTCAGCGATTCCGTCATTCGAATTCCGCGAGCATGCACAGAGATTGCCATAGCAAAACCTTTCGACACATTCTTTCGAAACATTGATGAGGTCAGAAACCGCTCCGAGTACCCATTCCAAATGGGGAGCGGGAATCCAACAAAGATCACATACCCAATACTACGGCATTCCCAATCGTGAGTTATACTAAAAAAACGACATCGACCGTTTAATAAAAGTTAACACCATGGAATGGCTCAACTACCACCACCTTTATTACTTTTGGACTGCCGCCCGCGAGGGTTCGATGACCAAAGCGGCTCAAAAGATGCACGTCACTCCGGCCACGCTCAGCATTCAGATTCGGGAGTTGGAGAAGTCGGCAGGTTGCCAGCTTCTCAAAAAATCGGGACGGGGAATTGCACTGACCGACATGGGTGAAACGGTCTATCGTTACGCCTGCGATATCTTTGCTTTAGGAGAAGAGCTGAAGGGAGCGGTTCGAGGACAGCCAGCCGGCAATCCACTCCTTTTAAGAGTGGGTGTCAAAGATGCGATGCCCAAATTGCTTGCCTACAAGTTTCTGGAAAAGGGGCTTGGGAGCGACCAGCCTATCCGTGTGGTTTGTCGCGAAGGGGAGGTCGACAAGTTGGTAAGCGAATTAGCCGTGCACCGACTCGATGTTGTCTTGTCCGATACGCCTCTGGACCCGAGTCTGAAGTTCCGGGTTTACTCGCATTTATTGGAAGAATCGACTGTGACGCTTGTAGGGGCCCCCAAACTGGCGAGTCGGTATCGCAAGAACTTTCCAGAGAGCTTGCATCAAGCTCCTTTCATTCTTCCGACCGCCGACACGGTGCTGCGAAGGAACCTGGATCAATGGTTCACGGAAATGGGGATCAAGCCGACGATTCGGGGAGAGTTTGAAGACGCGGCCATGCTCAAAATTGCAGGGGAGTCAGGCATGGGAATTTTTGGAATTCCGACCATGATCCTCTCCGAGGTAAGCGATCGATACGGGGTCCGCGTGATTGGGGAAACGCCCATTATCGAGCGCTATTATGCGCTTTCAGTAGAGCGAAAAATCGAACACCCCGCCGTTCTCTTGATCACTCACTAGGGCGTCTATTTCTGCTAGACTGCATGGTAGTTGCTACCTGCCCAGTCCCTTCACTTTTCGTTACCGAAGAGCCTTTGCGATGACCTATCTCTCCATGTGGTCCAAGTGGAACCCCCGATACTCCATGGCAATGTGTCTGCGCGCTTTGGTGTGGGTCATGTCGATTCCGCTCGTGAACACCACACTTGCATGGGGCGGCGAAACTTTTGTCGAGCCTGGTCAAGCCGGAGTGCTGTTCGAACTGCAAGGTGAGTATCTCGGCGTCGTGGATGCCTGGGGTGGGAATTGGGGTGCGCAAGTGGTCGCGGTGGGTGCAACCAAATTAAATGTTCACCTTCTCAAGGGAGGTCTCCCCGGTGCCGGAGCAAAATCCTCCCAGCCTGAGAAGACGATTGCGATGGAGCTGGATCCTAAAAACAAACGCGCTTCCGGAGAGACCGATGGAGTTGTCTGTGCGATTGAAAACGGAAAGCTGCGTTTAGAAGTGGATGCCGCCGATACGTCAAAGAAAACAGCAACGTTGACCAGAATCATTCGCGAAAGCAAATCCTTGGGTGCTGAGCCCCCCGCCGAAGGGATCGTTCTTTGGCGTGATGAAAAAGCGAATAGCTTTCGAGGCGCGAAAGGGTCCGAATATGGTCTTGGTGTTGGAGGTACGACGGAAAAGACGTTTGGCGACCATCGACTGCATATCGAGTTCCGTACACCATTTCAACCAAGCGATTCCGGGCAAGCTCGGGGAAATAGCGGCGTCTATGTCCAAGGAAGATACGAGGTCCAAGTCCTGGATTCGTTTGCTCTTGCAGGGGCGGACAACGAGTGCGGCGGTATTTATCGGATGGCCAAACCGGCAATCAATATGTGCTATCCGCCGCTGAGCTGGCAAACTTACGACATCCTCTTCACGGCGGCTCGCTATGATGAGAATGGCAAAAAAACGAAGAACGCGCGAATTCGGGTTGAACACAACGGAGTGGTCATCCATGAAGATCTGGAATTAACAGGTGGGACTCCGGGGAAACTTCCGGAAGCCCCTGGACCTGGCCCCCTCTTCCTGCAAGACCATGGGAACCCGGTTGCATTTAGAAATATCTGGGTAGTCCCCACAAAAGACTAAGGGCTATACTCAACTCATGGACACACACGAATCGACCTCTACACCTACCCCTGCCGCGATAGGCAGTAAGACCTTGTCGCGGTACTCAGACACCGACTCGTTATTTGTCAAAGTAGAAGCCCCGGCCACGGGGAGTAAACCCCCGGTGATTCCGCTTGTTCGGTTCCAGCAACTGGAACAAGAGATCCGCCATGCGCCTGCCGTCGCGGGTCCTTACGAAGAGTTGGCAACTATCTATTTGCAGACAGAGCGATGGACCGACGCGCGTCGAGTCTTGGATGCTGGTATTAAGAACTGTCCTGAGCATGAACCGATTGTTCGCATGCACGAGGATCTGCAATTGACGCTGGCGACGCAATTGTTGGATGCGGCCAAAAAAGAGGCTGCGCAATCGCCCAGCGACAAAGCTCGTTACGACTTGGAACAGGCCGAAGTCAACTTGCTCAACGAGAGAATCCGTGTTTGCCAAGATCGTTTCGCGCGCCACCCTGACCAAACGGAAATCCTAATCACTCTCGGCATCGCGTTACGGCAAAGCAAACGATTCGAGGAGGCGATCGAGGTACTGCAAACGGCGTCGCGTGAGCTCCCCTTACGTGCACGCGCTTCGCTGCAGATGGCCATGAGCTATCAGTCGCTTGGAAAGCCTCTGGACGCACTTTCGCAATTTCGGCGAGCAGCTCTTTTCCGTTCCCCCCCTCCCGATCCGAAGGTCGCGTTGACAGCACTCGAGTTGGCCTCAAAGCTTGCCGAAGAGGTTGGTTTGATCGACTCTGCGATCTATTACCTTTCGGAACTTGCAAAACGTGCCCCAAAAGAGGCGGCTGCGATCGAAAAGAAAATCGACACGCTTCGTCCTCTTTTACCCCTGCCACCACAGCCTACTCCGTCATCGGCAACAACTCGAGAGTAACTCGAAATGGATTCAAAGTTAGGGGAGGCGCAGGCGCGACCTTCTATCGGATTGGTGTCGCTTCTCTGCTTGGTTATCGGCAACATGATCGGCACAGGGGTCTATGTGTCGAGCGGCTACTCCTTGGCAGATTTAAAAGATGCCAAGTTTGTTCTGCTGGTCTGGTTGATCGCGGGAATTCATGCGATGTGCGGAGCGGTCGCCTATGCCGCTGCAGCACGAAGGCTCCCTGTATCGGGTGGCGAGTATGCCATGCTATCCCGTTGGGTCCATCCTGCTATTGGATTCTTAGCCGCTTGGATTTCCGTCGTCGCTGGTTTCGCAGCTCCCATTGCGCTGAGCGGTAAGCTGCTCGGTGTCTATTTGCTCAAGTCGATCGATCTTTCCCAGTTTTCGTTCCTGAGTTCGGATCGAACCACCCTAGAGCTATGCGCAGCGACCGCTGCGATCTTGTTGGCCACGGGTTTACATGCCGTCCGAATGGGTTGGAATGCTACGGCGAACAACGTCGTTGTGGCGATCAAGCTCTTGGGGGTCTTGATCTTTATCGTCTGGGGAATTTCTCACTTGTTCGCACATGGTGAGTCCGGGGTCCTAGGCACCGGTGCATCGGAAAGTTCGGCGATCCAATTGCTGTGGGGTATTCTAGCTTCCCTCTATTTTACGACCCTTTGCTATACGGGATTCAACGCCAGTATTTATCTTGCTGGAAGCTTTGCTCAGCCAAAGGGAGAAGTCGAGGCGTCCGAAGAGTCGCCAGCGCAGATGGCAACCCACCCTGTCATCGGTCGCTCGATGATCTGGGCTTGTTTGATCGTAACGGCGCTCTATTTGGTCCTGAACACCATTTTCCTTTACTCCGTTCCGGCGCACCAGATCGTGGAGGCAGGGGAAGCATTTGTGGGGACCGTGGCTCGGCAAATCGGAGGGACTCTATTGGAGCAGATTATGAATTGGGTAATTATCCTATCGACTGCGACGAGTGTCCTCGCGATGACCATAACGGGGCCGCAAGTGCTCTTGCAACTTGCTCGCGACTACCGAGTCGGTTCCAAGCGATGGAGAGAAAGCCCTGAGGCGACGCATGTCGCATTGGCGCTGCAAGCCTCCATCACCTTGCTGTTTGTTTGGTCGACTACCATTCGGGGAGTCGCGACCTATCTCGGACTTACCCTCACCGTTTGCGGGGCGCTCGCGATTGCGAGTTTGATAATCGCCGCGCAGAGGGAGCGGTCGTCCCTTCCAGCGCTGAGCAAGATCGAAATGGTTTGTAGCTCCCTGTACGTTCTTGGGGCACTGGCGTTGATATCCGCGGGATATTGGTTGGTTCCGTGGGAGTTTTTCGCGAGCGCGATTACATTTGGAGCCGGCATTCTGCTGTATATCTTGGCCAAGCTCTACCGGGCGAAGACGTTCCCGAGAACCTAGCACTATGTAGACTTGCGCCAACTTCGGTTGGTCAGCATCACCAATCTCCCTAAGAAGAGTTAACCGCGGAGAACGCGGAGGGAAGAACAAGGGAGAGGGAGGCAAAAGTCAGGCTCTGAGTCGAATTAGATCAGGCCAGAATCTCGATCCCCGACGCTCCTCCTCAGATTCTCAACTCAGTCCCTTGCGAGCTTGGCGCCGTGGCGCGCCACTCTCTTCGGATCCAGGCCAGTGAAGAATTTCTCGCTACGGCGCCACGGCGCAAAGAAGGGAACCGACAGCAAGAGATTCCCAACTCAATCCCTTGCGAGCTTGGCGCCGTGGCGCGCCACTCTCTTCGGATCCAAGCCAGTGAAGAATTTCTCGCTACGGCGCCACGGCGCGAAGAAGAGAACCGCACGCAATAGGAGGCGAGCATTCAGACAACGCGTTGGGGAGCAGGCCAGAGTACCAGAGCGGGTACTCTCCGTCTATTTAGGAAGCAACCCCAAGGCTGCTTGGGAGGGTCTTGCGATGACATGGCAAGCAATCAGTTTTCCCAGGCCTTCTACTTTTGGTTTAGCAGCTTCGATGGCTGCGTTGACGGCGGCGACGTCACCTCGGATGACGACTGTAACGTATCCTCCGCCGAGTTTTTCTTTCCCGACGACTTCGACGGCAGCGGATTTGCATGCGGTATCGATCGCTTCGAAAACCGCCGTGAATCCTTGGGTCTCGATGAATCCAAGCGCGAGAGAAGTTGGTGACGACATGGTAGAGGATTCGGAGGTTGAGTAAGGGTAAGCGGGTTGTTTCACGACAGGTTGTTCGATAAGAGCGTTGTATTCGTCTGGGCTAAGAATGGCTCTCAATGCGTCTTGATCAGGGCTGCTGATCTGTCGGACGATGGTGTTTCCGTTAGGGGCGTCTGGGAAGAAAGAGGCTGCCTTGGCCCTGCCGATAGCCAATGCCATTTCCACTTCATCGACGGAGCCGGCGATCTTGATGACCGAACCGAGCATGTCGTTCCACTCTGCCTGGACGACTCGAATGTTCGTCCCTTTCGCCATAGCGTCGAGTGCAACGAGGGATGCGGTCCATCCTAAGCATTCGAGAATACCGAGGCTGGGAAGGCGGTCATGACCAGATGGAAGATCGGCTATCGGCGCAAGCGTGGAAGGTGGTTGTTTCACGAGACTACTTCGAAGGGGTCGATTCAGCTTCCGATAGTTTAGCTTGGAATCTCGAGAGTGCGCGTTGAAAATCAGGGTGGTTTGGTTTTAAGGACAACGCCTTTTGTTGCTGTTCCACAGCATCCTTCCACTTCCCAGCTGCGAAGTAGCAATGCGCCAAAGTATCCAAATACTCCGCATGCTCCGGATTTAACGAGCAAGCCCTCCGGCTCATGAGGATTGCCTCGCCAAAATCCCCTTCGGTGTTTGCGATCAACCAAGCGAGCGAGTTGAGTTCATTGGCCAATTGGAGCGAAAACGTTTGGAAGTAATCGTTTCCAGCGCCATCCCTGAGAAATTGATCGTACTTGCGAATTCCATCCTTCATGCGAGTAACGATAGATCGCAAGCGCTCGCGACGTTTGGCTTGCAGTTCTGGTCCTGTCTCCAGCTTGTAAAGTCCGATCAGTGCATCGACATTTTCCTCGGAGGCATCGAGTGAGAGTATGTATTGGCGCGCTGCTTCCCCAATGTTGTTCTCCATACGAGCGGCATCGCCGGCGTACTGGTGGTAGCTCGTGACGATGAAGGTAAGGAGTTGGGATTGCTCCACCATCTGTCGTCGAAACATCGGCTCCTTTTCCAATCGAAGAACGAACGGCTCGAGAGTGAGTTTCGCTTCGTTATGTTTTCCGAGGGACTGTTGAATCTCAGCCAACTTGAACAATGCCATGAGGGAAGAGTCCAGAGTTAGATCCTCCCCTGCGGCTTGCTTCAGTTCCCGCTCTGCCCACTCGAAACGGCCTCGATCGGCCAAAGTCTTGCCAAGGACATAGCTATTCTCTTTCGCCGAACGGTTCCGGTAGGCGAAAACGGCGTCCAAGCCCGGATTGGCAGCTTGATCTTTGTCGCCGCCCGAAACATCGATTGGATCCCCCTTCCAATCCAGAGGGCTGCGCTCCAATTGCTTGCCATTCCAAGCGGCGAGCGCAATCCGTTCTGCTTTCTCGTTGTCGCCAAGTTGCAAGTAGCTTTCGGCCAGGTAGTAAGTGAAGATCGGTTCGCGGGCGAGGATTCGAATCGGCAGCAGCTGGTGTTGCTTGTGGACCAATTCGGGCAATTGCAATTGCAGAGCCCACTGGGCGAAACCATTCGCAGCAGCGGACTGCTGACCAAGCTGAGCTTGTCGGTGCAACGATTGGTTCAAGGTCGGTTCCAAGAGTTTTCCGGCGATGGAGAGAGCTTGTGCGCGCGTGCTCGGTTTTGCGCTCAGCTGTTGTGTGACCCACTTGATGAGTTCCACCGCGACTTCGATGCTGGTCTCCTGCGTGTTTTTCCCAATTAGCGCCCTTTCGTTATCGATTTGGCGAACCCACCAATCGACATCGAAATCTTGATCGCTCGTGACTGCACTCTTCTCACCCGCGATTGCACTGTGGAATGTTTGGATCCAATGACTGGAGTCGCTTGTGCCTCCGTCGATATACCGCAAGATCTTTTGCGATCGGCCGATGGGTGATTGGCCAACCAGAGGCTTGGACTTCAGAACATGGATGGCCGCTTTTTTGGCAAGAGCCCCGACCGTTTCGTAGCGAGCCAATCGGCATAGGGCTGCAAGTCCTTCGTCTCGTTCTAGGCGAGCAAGTTCGTCGATGAAGACCGATTTTTCGTAAACTTCGGCGGCCCCGAAATTGCTGAGGATTTCGCGAACCTTGGGAGAGTCGTATTCCCAAGCCCAATTGAACTGATTGCTGCGGACAATGAATCGGGCGGAGGACGCGATCTGAGGATCTGCATCAAAACTGGCCGCATGGAGTCGATCCAGCGCGACAACGCCAATTCTTTCCAACTCGGCACGTGCGTTTTGGCGTTTCGAGTAGCTCGGGTCCGCGAGAAGACGAATAAGGTCCTGAATTCGCGCATCGATCTGGGAGGAATCCGTTCCCCCGTCGGAGGACCGTGCGAGGGGATCCGTGGAATACAAATGTCTTGGGAAAGACAACGGCAGCACGAGACCAGCGGCGATAGCCAGCGCGAAACCTTTGAATTTCATCTCGGAATCCTGTCCTTGGGGCGAGTTGGGGTTGATGAATTGGATCGCCGTAGGCGTTTGGCCAGCGTGCGTTGCTCGACGCCTCTTGGGCGCGAGGTCCGTTTAGGGTGGGTAAGCCGATATAACCCTATCCATTGGCCGATTCGTTTTACCATTATTTTAGTAGCGGGATCAAGAAAATTTTGACAGATGCCCTATAGGTTCGATAGGATAGATGGTTCAGGGAATGGCGGCAGAATGCGCCTTCCCCCTCGTCTGCACACACTTGTCTACCCTTTTTGCCGGGAATCCTGAGTTCCGGTGGTTGATCTTTTCCGCTTTCACTTCCAAGCGTAAGGGATCACCCCCTGTTTCGACTGACGGATGCTCTGCAAGTTGGCTTAGGAGATTCGCACGATGGCGAAGAAAATTCAACATGTTTGGGGCCTTGAGATTGGCCAGAGCTCCATGAAGGCGCTCCGATGCCATCTGGAGGGGGATACGGTTGTCGCCGACACCTTCGACTTTGTCGAGTATCCGAAAATCCTCAGCCAGCCCGAGGCGGAGCCGGAGGCGTTGATCTCCGACGCGCTCGAACAGTTCACTTCCCGAAACGATCTACGAGGTGCCTTGGTCGCCGTGAGCGTTCCAGGCCAAAGCGGGCTTGCGAAGTTCTTCAAGCCACCGCCCGTGGAAGTGAAGAAGATCGGAGACATTGTCAAGTACGAAGCCAAGCAGCAGATCCCCTTCGACTTGAAAGACGTCATTTGGGACTTCCAACAAATGGAAGGAGCTCAAATTGAAGATGGCTACGCGTTGGAAAGCGAAGTCGGGCTTTTTGCGATGAAACGGGAAGCGGTGTTCCGCGCCTTGAAGCCATATCGCGACCGCAACATCGACATCGATCTGGTTCAGCTCGCCCCCATGAGTTTGTACAACATGGTGACCCACGATCGCTTCGCAGAGCGACTATCCAGCGAGACATTCGATCCGGAATCCCCGCAAAAATCGGTCGTGATCTTATCGATCGGTACCGATGCTAGCGACTTGATCGTGACCAACGGATTCCGCGTATGGCAGCGAAATATTCCGATCGGCGGGAACCATTTCACGCGTCAGCTAACCAAGGACCTCAAGCTGACCTTCGCGAAAGCGGAACATCTGAAGCGAAACGCATTACAAGCCGATGACCCGAAGCTGGTATTCCAAGCCATGCGGCCTGTCTTCAATGACATGGTTACGGAAATCCAACGATCGTTGAACTTCTACAAGACGGTGAATAAAAAGGGAGAGATCGAATCGATGCTCCTTTTGGGGAACACATCCAAGCTCCCTGGCTTGTTGCAGTTCCTGAACAAGAATCTTGGGATGGAAGTTCAAGCCCTTGATCGTTTCCCGAAGCTTGAAGGAAACGAAGTCATCGGTGCGCAGGCGTTCAAAGAGAACGTGCCTGCATATGGTGTTGTTTATGGGCTTTGCTTGCAGTTGCTCAAGCGAGGGCCCATGAAGACCAGCCTGTTGCCTCGCGACATCGTGCTCGAACGGGTCATTCGCAACAAGAAACCTTGGACAGTCGGAGCCCTTTCGATCCTGTTGGGAGCCATGGTGACCTATCATGCGACCAAAGGGCAAGCGTTGAGCGTGGTGGATGTCTCGAGTTGGAAAGATGCAGAGTCCAAGGTGGAGACGCTGTCAAAGACTTCGAGTTCGGAGTTCTCCAAAGACTCGTCGTTGACCGGCAAAGCCAAGCTTTACCGCGAGGTGGGTAAGGAAGTGAGTTCGGGGGCCAGCCGGCGTCTGCAAACGCTCGAGCTCCTCAAGGTTGTCGAGGCTTCCTTATTCAAGAATCCGGATGAACTTGACAAGACGCCTGTGGAATTGCCTTACAACAAGCGAAAGGACTTCCACGTCACCAGCATTGAGCAGAAGTACTTCGCCGACTTGGAAAAATGGTTCACGCCGGATCTCAAGACAAAGTATCTCGATGGGGTGAAAACCAGACGCGCGTGGTTTGCCCCCGAAAAAGTAGCGGATGCGATTCCCGACCCAAGCCCCTTGACCGGCCCCGGTTGGGTTATCGAAATCAAAGGCTACCATTACTACAACGGCATCATCGGCGAAGAGAAGCAAGATCACGTTTTGCGTTACATGGTCGAGTTTCTCGAAAATGGAACCATCGAGTTACCGATGGTCGACAAAACAGGAATCTCTCCCCCTGCTGAAGGTAAACCGGCGATCCCGGAGGGGCATGTATTAGTAAAGGATCTGGGGATTCGACTCCCCGTCATACGACTTGCTCAGCCCCTCAACGCAAAGCATCAGATTGCCAACCCAGAGTATTTCCGACTGCTCAATGAGGAACGCATAAAGGCCGCAGCTGCCGCCGGAGCGGCAGGTGGCGTCGGAGGTGAGGGTATTGGATCGGGCGTTGGTGGCCCAGGCATGGGAGGTCCCGGAATGGGCGGGCCCGGTATGGGTGGGCCTGGCATGGGTGGCTCCGGATTAGGGGGCCCCGGTATGGGTGGCTCGGGAATGGGCGGATACGGCGCGGAAGGGGGAGGGATGACGGGTGCAGCCGCCTTCAAACCACTGAAGGATGAGAAAGGGAACGAGGTTCAACCCTTTTTCGATGCACCCAAGTTTGAGTTTGTTCTGCAATTTGCATGGAAACCCCGTTTCGAGCCCGAAGGGGGAAGTCTAGCGGGTGGAGTGATTACCGAATCCACCGAAGAAGGTGTTGATGGCGAGGGAAGCGTTGATGCATCGGCCGACGCATCGACCACTCCTTGATTTAAACTAGCACTTGAGAATCTGAAACAAATCAAAAGGCGACCATGCCATGGATAAATTGAAAAAGCAACTTGCTCCGGTCCTCAAACATCAGTTCTGGATTCTTTCTGGGCTGATTCTCGTGTTAGCTGCCGTGGCCTTTACCATGACAGCGATGAGCATTTCGAAGGAGATCTCGTCTCGAGTCAGCGCCATCGACGCGAAATACTCGGAGGTCCAGAATGTAAGCGGGAAAGTCGCGACACACCCCAACGCGGAGTCCCACCGTCGTATGGAAGAGATCCTCCAAGTGATGGAGAAGGACGTCGAGCAGGCGTGGGATATGCAGTACTCGCTGCAACTGGATTTGATGAAATGGCCCGACGAGGCGTTCAAAAGCAAAGAGATTGCTAACATCTTCCGAGGCTTCCGACCGGTTGAAAAGTTTATCGATTTCCCAATTGAGACGCTTGTTGGCGACGCTGCCCGCGTCACCGAATCCGACCGCCGCATCTATCGCGATTACATCGGCCCCACGTTTCAAAATGTGACCAAGATCATCGGGACCGAATGGAAGGCGAAGATGGAATCCATTACCCCTCCAAGTGGAGGGAGTGGTTTCGGCTCGGGTGGATATGGAATGGAAGGCTCCGGCGGCTATCCTGGCGCTGGTGGCTACGGCTCCGAAGGGGCTGGCGGACCGGGTGGTGTCGGAGGACTTGGCGGTCTCGGCGGGGAAGGCGGATATGGCGGAGAGGGAGGTTATGGAACTCCATTAGCCGGTCCTGGCTCGACCGATGTGGTCCGCTGGAGCGCGGCCTCGCAACAGACCCTACTGAATCAGATGGTCCCCTGGTACAGCCCCAATGCGACTCCATCTATCTTGGACATCTACTACACCCAGGAAGATATTTGGCTGCTCACCAATATCATGGAGATCATCAAGAAGACTAACGGTGAAGCTCGAGAAAACTTCCAAGCTGTGGTAAAGGAGATTGAGTTTGTTCGTTTCGGAAGGCACGCCAGCCGCGATGCAGGAACGATCATGGGCAGTAGCACCGGAATGGGAATGGGAGGTCCCGGCGGTGGCTATGGAATGGAAGGAGAATCCGGCCTCGATAGCGGAAGCGGATTCGGTTCGGGTGATTCCGGATCCGGTGAAATGGGCGGATACGGATCCGAAATGGAGGCTGGCGGCGAACCAGGAATGCCCGGCATGTCTACAGGTCGCGCGGCGATCGATCCTGCCGACAATCGCTATATCAGCTTCGCAACGGAAACATTCTTCCAACCCCGAAAAGGGATGGATGTCCGAACTTCAGTCCGTGAGAACGTCAGCCCAGACAACGCGGTCGACTCGGTCGCGAAACGGATTCCCATTCGATTGCGAGTCAAGATGGAGGCGAGCAAGGTCCATCGTTTGATCAGCGAGTGCGGCAATGCTCCCTTCATGCTGGAGGTCTATCAAGTTCGCCTCAACACGGCCGCCGCCCCTGAATCGGGTGGTGGCGGCGGTGGCTACGGTTCGGGTGGTTACGGTGCAGGTGGTCCCGGCGGTAGCCTTGGCGGCCTCGGAATGGGATCCGAGGGAGGGATGGGCATGGAGGGTGGCAGTGGCTACGGCAGCGAAGGTAGTGGCTCCGGATACGGTGCAGATGGCTACGGCGGAAGCGGTTCCGGCGGCTATGGTGCAGGTGGGTATGGTGCGGGACAAATGGGAAATTTACCGGGACTCAAGCCGGAGGTTACCGAAATCCCCGTGGAAATATTTGGATTGATCTACTTCTACAACCCCTGCAACATGAGTTTGCTGGGTGTTGAAAAATTGGATGTCACCGAGGGAGGCGAAGCGGATAGTACCGCAGCCACCAATGCGGACCCAACCAACAACGGTGGTGCGGCAGCGTCGGCGGATTCCGGTGCCCAGCCCGCATCGGTCCCTCAAGAAACTCCAGCGGGATCGGATCCTGCGAACGCACCGCCAGCTACTGGTAGTGCCGATCCGACGACACCTCCGGCTGATCCAGGGGCAGGCCAACCAACGGAGCCCCCTGCGGCGGGAGCACCTGCAAACAACGGAGCACCTGGTTCGGATCCGGGCGCCCCACCAACGAATCCCCCGGTGGACCCAGCGGCCGCCCCAGGGACAGCCAATTCGACGGATCCAGGGACTGGCGCAGGAGCCAGCCAGCCCTCACAACCCAACTAGAATCTTTTGAAGCTTAGAATCGGAGTTCAATCGTGGCGAAGAAAAAGAAAAGTTCGAATGCCGGCAAAGGCTTCAGTGCCAAGGAGTTTCTCCTCTTCCACGCGGAGAAAATAGTGTTCGCGTTGATCGCAATACTCTCGCTGACATTGGTTTTCCTAGGATTTTCGGGGCAAAAGTTTTCCGCTTCGAAGTCGCCGGAAGATTTGAAAAAGAAGGCCGAGTCGACCTTGGCCAGCGCCATTTCACAGGACCACTGGGAGCAGATCCAAGAGGCGGAGCCGGAGAGGGTCAACAATGTCAGCTACGCACGAATCGCCAGTGAAACACGCGGGGAAGTCCAGGCAGGGAACTACGTAAGTCGTATTTGGAAAGAACCACCTGGAAAGGCGGCCCGGCGGGGCGACCCCGAGCTGAAGGCCCCGATCAAGCTCCAGGGGCAGTTTTTCTCAGCCCCTATCCCCGGGCGACGTCCTTCGGATCCATTTGAGACCTTGCAAGACGCCAAAAAGCCAGAGGAAAAACAACCACCTCGCCGCGGGCGCGGAAATCAAGGCATGGGCCCAGGTGGATACGGGGGTATGGAAGGAGGATCGGGTAGCGGCTACGGAGCAGAAGGCTCGGGCTCCGGGTACCCTGGTTCGGGAGCTGGCTCCGGGTATCCAGGATCCGGAGGATCTGGGACCGGAACGGGGCTCGCTGGAAATCTACCGATGAAGCGATTGCTAAGTCCGGGGTACGACAGGGGCTTCAAACCGGGGATGTTCCTGAACCCGCCAACGCCACAAGAAGCGAAAACCAATCGTGCAGTGGTTCCTGTATCGGAATACAAAGCGATTGTCGTGACCGCGATTGTCGAGCACCAAGAACTGGAAAAGAACTACTCGAAGGAGTTCGCGGATGTGCCGGAATATATCGAGCGTCGCGATACCCCCTACTATCAAGGGTTTGAAGTGCAGCGTGTCGAAGTCACTTCGGATGCAACAGACATCCCTGAAGACGCCTGGAAAACCGTCGATGCCGCCGGTTCCGAGGCGTACAAGGAAAAGGCGAAAGAATTTTTTGGGCTCTGCAAAGAGGTAAACAATTCTTATTGGACCAACGCCAACATCACGATGCCGATTCCACCGGTGCTTCTTATGGACTATCGCCCGATGTGCAGTCACCCCGATATTCCCTCCGACATCGGAGAATTGGTTCGAGACGATGACGGAGCTCCCGGCCAAACGGGTAGCTTCGGGATGGGCGGCTATGGTGCTGGTGGCTATGGTGCTGGTGGCTATGGCTCGGAGATGGGTGGATACGGAAGTGGTTCCGGATACGGCGGCGAAATGGCCGGCGGGTCGGGCTATGGAATGGGCGGAAGCGAAATGGGAAGCGGATCCGGTTACGGATCCGAAATGGGTGGCAGCGGGTACGGCGGTAGTGGATATGGAGGCAGTGGATACGGAGCTGAAGGTTCTGGTAGCGGATACGGCGCTAGCGGATATGGGGCCGAGGGCTCCGGTTCCGGTTATGGTTCCGACGGAGGATTGGGTGGTTCGTATGGTGGTGGTTCCGGGGGCATGGGCATGGGTGGTACGGCCGGGTTCGGTATGCAACTACCCCCTAAATTGCCAAGCACCAAATACAAATTGGTCCGATTCTTTGACCCCACTGCGGAAGTCGGCAAGTCGTATCGTTATCGCGTACGATTGACGATGTACGACCCGAATTTCCCTGAATTCGAGATCCATGCGCCCAAGACAATGAATCTGAAAGCGGAAGCGATGTCCCGCGTTCAAGATCTAAAGATGAAAATCGTCCCTGATAAGACGATGGGCAACAAACGAAAAAGCGAACGACTATCACCTTGGTCGGCTCCTTCCGATCCGATCTTGGCCGCGGCCCCAACGCCGGTCTATGCCGGAGAGGTTGAAAAGCCTTCGTTGATTCGTTTGGAAACGGGCGAGCAAGTCGAAAGTCGACCCACGAAAACGGAATTGGTCACGATCAACAATGTGGGAATGATCAATTTTTCGATCAAGGATTCTCAGCCTGTATCGCGTGGTCAGATCATCGCAGGGACACACAAGCCAAATAAAGATGGCTACGAATTCGTGCACCCGATTACCAAGGTTCTGAAGATTCCCAAGAGGATTCGCGATGAAGTCGGACCGAAGTTCAACATCGTGCTACCGAACGTGTTGGTAACGGTTCTCGATGTGGGGGGCGGGACTCCGCTCCGAGCATCCAGCTCTAGAGACGAGTTGCTCGTTGGGGGTGAAGTGATTTGCTTTGACGCCAAGACAGGTCAGATTGTGGTGGGGCGTGAATTTGAGGATTTCACCGATTACAACGGCGCCGTGAAACCGGACGAACCAGCCATCGGCCCACTGGGTGGCGGAATGGGTGGCGCCGCGGGAATGGGGTCTGGCTACGGAAGCGAAGGAAGTGGCCCAGGCGGTTCGGGCGGTCCAGGAGGTCCAGGTATGGGTGGGCCCGGCATGGGTGGCCCTGGGATGGGCGGAGGCGCTGGCTATTGATCCGGGCGCAGAACCCTTTGCGGCCTGAACCGCAGTGAGTATCAGCAAGAAAGGCCAACCCAGGGTTGGCCTTTTTTGTTTCAGTTCTCGCATTCCGCGAGTTAAGATACTAATACGCCTTGAGCAACTTCTTTGAAAAAGTTCCCATGAAATCGAGCATATCTCCCTTCCTGTCCGCACTGGCTATCCTGGTTGTCTCCGCAGGCGTGGGAACAGGTCAATGGAGCGATCAATCGCTGAGCAATAGTCAACTGACCCTGCATTGGGAAGGAAACATCGGCGGATCGGCTCTGGCAAACGGAGAGAAATCCCTCGTCATTTGGCCCCACTCTACCAAGCGGCGCGAGATTGTTCGATTGGTTGATAACGGACGCGTTCTCGCATCGTTTCGAGGAGACGAAGTCAACGAGGAGGCGCTCGAAGCGTCGATTCTTGAGGGTAAGAGAGCGGAGAGAATTCCACGGCTGGGAATGGAGGGCGCCAAGGACAAAGCCGACCAGTTAGCCAAGATCTACCAACGCATCGGTCGTAACGTCGAGTTGCAATCGGAGAATCCACAACAAATCTATGCCGTCTCCATCAGTTCCACCGGCGTTGTCTGCGCGATGGACGCAGAGAACGGTTCTATTTTGTGGAAGAACCAATTGCCCCATTTTCGGCAACCGATGCTCGGGCCGGGAGTGTCGGATGAGTATGTCGTCGCAGTCAATGGCGGAGAGTACTTTGTCTACGATCTTCTCACTGGGAACACCATTGCGAGACGCAAACTAAGCCACATCGCCACAGGGTCACCACTTCCCATTGCGGGAAAAGCAGCGATCCCTTCGGTGGGAGGAAGACTGGTACTTTACGACATCCTTGCATCCGACGCGGCCCCATTGATCTTGAGAATTGGCAGCGAGAATCGTCTGGGTCTGTCTGTGACTCCTGATCGAGAGTACTTGGCCTGGCCGATGCGAAACAAGTTGGTGATTTCCAAATTGCAAGATCCACCGATCCTATGGACATCCGCCATCGCGACCTCGGAGATCCCAGCATCCCCTGTGATTACACAGAACGGATTCCTCTTTATCACCCAGGAAGGTGTCGTGACGCGATGCACGACAGACAGGATCAATCCGATTGCTTGGAAAGTGAAGTTGGGAACGACCAGCAATCAATCTCCGGTCATCGGCAAAGATGTGGTAACGATTGTTTCAGAGGACGGGTTGCTGTTTGCAATGAAGTTGGAGACTGGCGATCCTGTTTGGCAAACACCTTTGCAGGGAATTCAAACGGTCTTGAATGTCACAACCAATCATATCTTCGCCATCGATACGGCGAAAAACTTGGTGACCATCGACATTGCAAAGCAGCGAGTGGTATCGAAGATCTTTATCGGGTTAGCCACACCGGTTCCCAATTCCGTTACAGACAGACTTTACCTTGTCGATGCAAAGGGGAAGGTGAGTTGTTTGCGTGAACCGCAGGCGGAGGAGCCAACCCTTTTGGTTCCCGTTGCCCCCAAGGTGGAAGCTGCCGGGGAGCCTCAACCAACCGAGCCAGCCGAGAGCGTTTCACCTGGAGATGCGAGCAACGTGTTTAGTGCGGAGCCCACTCCTGTCACACCGGCTGGGGATGATCCATTCGGGGATCCTTGATCTACTTCGGGCCCCATGTGACCGATAGCGAGGGTCATGGAGCGGGGATGATTTTGAGCTCCATCGATTGGAGTAGCCTTTGTTGAGGTGAGCCAGGCAAAGCGATCGTGAGTTCTTGCGCGCTCTCCATACGAGTGACCTTTCCTCGTTGTCGATCAAACCAAATCGTCCCCGCAAAGTCTTGCTTGGTGATCTTGGCTTCTCCCGAACCGTCGGCGAATCGAGCTCCGGTCGAAGACTTGAATTTATCAAGTGTCGTATCGCCGACCATTTCTGATCCGACGTATTGATAAGTGGTATCCACGATCACCGGTTTGTCCCCTAAGGACCATTTCGACTGAATGCTCCATGGCTTACCAATCTCGACGACATCATTTGGGAATTGGATCCCTATGCCTGGAGTGCTGGACGAAGAGCCTTTGGAACCAAGCAGTGTGGAATAGGAAACAGGATGTGCTCCAGTCGCCCCAGCGGCAGTGTTCGCATCGGGCATCTCGATTGCTTCCCCTGTCGGACGTATTTGCGTACGAATTCTTTTCCCCAATTGGGCTTGGGCGTGGTTCCAATACGGATTGTTGGCGGCAGCTGGCGATGACTTAGAGTCGAAGATCTGTTCACCGCGAACAGTCCGAACCGTAAGCTTGGCATGGATCAGCTCTTGAGAGACGGTAGCGATACCGTCTTGCGAGACTTGTTCCACCGAAGCTTGCCAAGTGAGAGAATGCTGCAGACTAACCTTTTCAGATTCCTGGTCACCGATTTGCATTTCCGTCGATTGCTCCGACTCCATGGCCCAACGTTCGCCGGCAACGAACTTCCATCGAATCTCTTCTCCGGACGCAAACGGCATCGCACAGAGAGTGAACAAAAGGGCGAAGGAAATGGCGATCTTCATGAATTGCGCAGAGCCTTTCGAGGGCGTGAAGTGTGTAGTAAAGACAGGCCGTAGGATCCTAGCGAATTAGGTCCTGCGACTGCAACCCAGCCGAAGGCATTGCTCGATAAAGACTCAGCGGACGTATGAAAAAAGGGCCGGCGGAAACCGCCGGCCCTTCTGCATTTCAAATAAATCCTCCGACCGTTTGCGGCACGACACGGAGCCGCTGCGAGACTGGCGAAGATCAAGCGTGCTACTGCACTCGCCTGTTGCGATCTAGGCCAACGCAAAATGATGGTCCCTCAGCCGGAAAAACGACCGGAGGCTTAAAGTGCTGCTCATTTCCAAGCGGCACGGATGAACTATAGATAACCGCAAAGGCTAGGGAAAGGGAGAATCAGAATGAGACGGGGCGATTATGCGTTTTCTGCGCGATAAAGCATGCGTCCGCAGCTTGGGCAAATCGTCGGTTTCCCCATGCGAAGTTTGTCAAGAATTCCGGGCGTGAGATTTGTATTGCATCCGCCGCAGGATTGCCCATCGAGTTCGGATAGGGCGTCGGGTCCGCGAGCCGAGACGAGCCTCTGGTAATCCTTGGCGAAATCTTGGGGGAGATTGGACTCGATCGCCGACAGATCCTGGCTGGCCTTTTTCAGATCTTCGCGCAAGTCAGCAAGTCGTTTCTCGACGTTTGCGATGACCTTGGCTTTTTCGGCTTCCGCAAGTTTGACACGTTCTTCTAGATCGATGGTAGCCGATTGGAGGGCATCGACTTCCTCGAGCGCTTCGAAGATCTCATCTGAAAGAACGCTGGTCGCTTGCTTGTCTGCTGCGATTTGGTCCTTGAGCATTTGATATTCGCGATTGTTCTTCGAAGCGTTCATTTTTGCTTCGAGGTCTTGGATTTTGTTCTCGCGTTCTCGCTGCTGAAGCTGCTTTCGATCTGCGTCCATGCGTCGTTCGCGGATCGTGTTCTTGCACTTCTGCAACGCATCGACCGCAGCATCGAGTTGCAATTGTGCGGATTGGACCAAACGAGGGCCGCGAGCGATCTGACTTTCAAGTTCAGCGATATGGTTCAAACGATGGTGAAGATTTCGCACCACGGAATCGGAAACGCTCATGCTACCCCCCTCAAGTCACACCCAATCCAAAACGGGAAGCCATTAAAGCAGAAAACCCTGCTGAGACAATGCGATCAGACTTGATTCACGCGAGAATATGGAGCCAAGTACCAGGGGTGGAGCGATTGAAAGGGTGATGGCCCACATCGAGGGGAATAGGGTGTAGGGTGGAAAAGCTCCATTGCCCAGATGCGGTGATATTCTCAACAACACCTGTCCTCAAACGGAATCCGAAAGACTATCATAGGTGTGTGAGTGTCGAAGACCATGGTTGATCACCATGGGAATTGGTCGTATCCGTCACAGGCCAGCGTAGGGGCTCTCCCCTCCCAAACGCTTCAGAACTCGTTCTCGTCAAGGTTCAACAAATCAATGGATGCAAGCAAGGTATTTGACCTGGTCGGTAAGGCTTCGTATGTCGCGCTGGCTGCAGTGGCTCTTTGGGGTGCCTACTATGTCGTGTTGGTTCTCTCTCGCGTGAATCGCAAGAGGTTCAAGACCGAAGCGGCTCAAGACGCGTTCCTAGAATCGATCGAAGGGGACTTGCGACGCGGTGATTTCGACGCGGTGCTTCAAGCGTGTGAGGGGGACCAACGGGCTCTTCCCATGATGGTTACCTACGCTGTGAAGAACCGCATCTTCGGGTTCAACAAGACTCGGCAGTTGACGTTGGATCGATTTCAACGGGATGTGATCGCGGACTTGGACTACAACATTGCGTGGATTGTGACGGTGATCAAGACGGCGCCGATGTTGGGATTGTTCGGTACGGTGGTTGGGATGATGGGCGCGTTCGGAAAGCTTTCGACAGCCGCCAATGTGAGCCCGTCGGATCTGGCTCAGGATATTCGTACCGCCTTGGAAACGACCGCCATCGGTTTGACGATCGCGATCCCCTTGGTGATGTGCATGGCAACCATTACGAACCGAATTCGCCACATGCAGGATCTCGTCGGATCGGGGTTGGCTCGTTTTCTCGAGGCGTTTAAGGTTGGCATGGAGAAAGAGCATCGCTCCGGTCGCCAAAGCGCTTAACGAATGCAGAAGAGTACTTCCGTATTTCGTTTGCGATCGAGTTGATTTCGTTCCTTGGAGACTCCAGGAGAATCCATGTCCAGCAGCGTCGAATATACATTCGAACAGGAATCTGCACCTGAGGATGTACAGATGCCACCTCGTCCTCCCATGGATGACGAGATGGATATCACCCCGATGATCGATTTGACATTCTTGCTTCTTATCTTCTTCATCCTCACATCGAAGATGACGGGGGAGAAGACCTACGATATTCCGCCCGCTAAACACGGGACTACGGTCCCTAGCAAAGCCTGTGTTTCGGTCATCGTTACCCGAGGGACAGGAGAGGCGCCGATTGTGGCTCGCGGGGATGGAACGCTCTTCTCGGACGACCCAGAACAGCAAGCGGCAGAGATCAGCGAATACGTTCAACTGGAGTTGGAATCGGGGCGCAAGACCGAGGTCTTAATTCGCGCGGAAGGAAATGTTACCTCGGGTCAATTGAATAAAGTGAAACAGGCAATCGGCGAAGTGATTGGCGAAGACAAATTGATCAACATTGCCGTTTCGGAGGCGCTTTAATCAATGTCGATTCGACTTACATGCCCTGAATGTCAATCCGCTCTGTCTGTCAACAACCGATTGTCAGGCCGAGAAATCCGTTGCCCCCACTGCAATGGCAGTATCACGGTCCCAGGCAAGCAGCTGGAGTCAGAACCAAAAGATGCCCCCGAGAGCCACTCTCCATCCAGTCCCTTCGCGAACAAATCGATCGAACCAGAAAAATCGACAACATCGGAAGATGAGTTGCTCGAGCCTGCTGAGTTAGCAGAACCGACTGGAGCAGAGGGAATCGAAACCGAGGAGATCGAGGTCGCTGAGCTGGTATTGGATTCCGCGTCTGGCACGACAGGGACGAAACGAGATCCAGTTTCAAGTCCGCGAAGCAGCAGTCTGTTGCTGGGAAGCTTGGAACAGGTCAGCTTGGAGCTGGAACGAGAGCAATCTTTGCTAGCCGATGGAGAAGACGAAGCCGAGGAAATCTCCTTCCCCAAAAAGGAGCTACCCAAAGATGACATGGACATGACCCCCATGGTCGACGTCACGTTCCTCTTGCTTATCTTCTTCATGATCACCGCATCCTTCAGCAAAGAGAAGGTGTTTGAAGAACCACCGCCCCTGTCGGACAATGCGGCCATGGCGACGGAGCCTCCGCCAGTTTTCGATTTGGTCCGAGTGCAAATTGATGAGTTCAATGGATACACCATTATTTTGCCTGGGGGGGATGAGCGAGAGGCGAGTAGCAAGCAGGATTTGTTGCTTGCACTTTCCGACGCGCGTGCGGAGGTCGTGACAGGTGCAAATGAGGATCAACTCAAACTCATGATCGAAGCCCATGTCGACTGCATCCATGCCGCCGTAGTCGCGGCGTTGGATGCGGGGCGGGATAAAGGATTCACGAATTTTCAAGTTCAAGTGGTCGAGGAGTTTCAATAGTCGATGGCAGCAACTGCTTTTATTCGTTTGCTTGAAAGTCGTGGACTGCTCGATCCGGAGATCATCCAAGAGCTCTACCGCCAAGTCGAAACGTCTAAGGTTCGGGTAACCCCAGAGGCGATCGCAAAGCTTCTGGTCGAGAACGGACAATTGACACGCTTTCAAGCGACCAAGCTGATCACCGAGTTGAACGAGTCGCTCGATCGTTCCGCGAACGATCCAACGACCGCTTTGCGAGGCGGACGCCCCATCGACCCCCCCGTCCCCAGCGACTACGACTCCGTTGAAGATCTACTGCCAGATGACATGGATGAAGTCGACGTAGAAGTCGTTTCCGAGTCCAGTGGTCGGGGTGAATCAGACGAGAATGAAACCCCAGTGGAAATCGTTGCAACGACCGCACCGGTAAGTCGATCGGATTTGGATGTCGATGACTTTCCAAAGCGAGTCATCGCAGGCGGAGCCCCTACGAAAAACGCTTGGGAGTCCTTTCGCATTCTCGGGGTTGGATTCTTTCTGTTGTTGTTGCTCGTCGCGTTGGTCCCATTGGTTTGGTGGGTAACACAGGGGACGGCAAAAGAAGCTTTCGATCGTGCAGAGGCCACATACGAAGCCCGAGATTACGAGACCGCCGCGAAATTGTTTACCGACTTCGCGTACAAATTCCCGAGGGATGATCGAGCGAGCGAAGCGAAGGTGCGGTCTGTTCTCGCGACCGTTCGGGAGGATGCCGAAAAAGTTGCCGACCCCACCACCGCCGCAACACGAGCCCAAGAGTTACTTCCCTCGATCGCCGGGGAGGATGCAGTGGGAGTTCTTCGACCCGATATGTCGGACATGTTGCTTCGTATCGCAGACAAGTTCATTTCTCGAATCGACAACACCGAATCACTGGAAGATCGCCAGAAACTGCTTGATCGGCTTGCGGAGCACATGGCTCTCATTCGTGACCCTCGTTACATAGGACCTCAAGAAAGAACGCAAAACTCGCTTCGTATCCAAGGGATCGAAGAAGGACAATCGCGCGCCGCCCGCGACATTCAGCGAGGCCAAGATTTGCTCGTGGCGATCGACACGATGACCAAATCGAATGAAGCGAAAGAGGTGAATAAGACATACGAAACCAGGCGAGACTTGGTCCGAAAATATCCTGTACTTGAAACCGATAAACGATTGAACGATCTGCTTGCTGCAGCCACCTTACTCCAAAAGGATCTCGTCCAATCGGTGTCGCAGCCGCCCATTCTTTCCACCGAAGAAGCGGCCTCCCCTCCGGTTCGCCGCGTTGTTTTCACAAATCGAAACGGGCAGGGGAATGCGAGCGATACCGAACCCGTGTTCTTCAAACTCAAAGGCTCCTTGGTCGCCTTGCGATCCGGGGATGGTTCGGTACTTTGGCGCCAGTTTATCGGTTACGATTGGACCGGTGCCCCTCAGTCGATCAGCTCCACTGGGGATAGCGATGTGTTGGTTCATTTCCCGGAGAGAAGTACCGTTCAGCGATTGAAAGCGTCCGATGGCAGTCTCGTTTGGGAGGCGAAATTCTCCGGCAAAGTCCATCGACCTCAAATCGATGGCGATGATGTTTTTGTCTCGACGCAAGACGGGCAAGCCTTCTGTTTGGACGCCGCCACCGGAACGGTCCGATGGGGAAAGAAGGTCCCTCAAGGAGCTGATGTTCCAGTGGGTGGAGCGATTGGAAAACGCATGCGTTATGTCGTCGGTGACCATTCCAATCTCTACGCATTCACCCGAGCTGGCGGCCAATGCGAGGAAGTGGAATATATCGGGCACAACCCAGGCACCATTGCGATCGCTCCGATCTGGGTCCTCAATCACCTTTTGGTATTTGAGAACACCGGTCCCGACTACTCCTACTTGAAAGTCTATACGACCAACGACGAAGGATTGGATATCCAACCAAGCGGTCAAATTCCGATACGCTTCAAGGGGCATTTCGTCGTCGACCCGCAAGTCGATGGTCGGCGTTTTGTAGTGACCACCAATCTCGGCGAAGTCGCAATCTTTGAAGTCGACCTATCGAGCAATCGCGAGAAGGTTCAGAAAATGGCTGGATCGATCGAGAAGGAGACCGATCCCATCGTGAATTGGCCTTTGATGATCGGGACAGATCTGTACTTGGCATCCAATCGAATTGGTTTGTATCAAATCCAAGTAAGCAGCCAGAAACTAAACCGCTCTTGGCAAAAAGAAGACGGTGATATGTTCGTGGCCAAACCGCTTCAAGCGGGTAATTCTGTCATCCACGCTCGGATGGTACGAGGCAATTTGGGAGTCCGTGTCGCAAGCATCAATGCGCAGTCGGGCGAGCTAAATTGGGAGACCGATATAGGAGTTCCTGTCACAGCGCTCGCAGGGGACGCGAAACAATGGACTGCGTTGACGGCCCAGGGAGCCGTTTACCAATTTACCCCCGAGCAATTCACCAATCCGTCTCCGGTCATTCAAATCGAAAACTTCGGTCGCAATCAACGCTTGATGAAGTTTATTTCGTCGGTGACTCTGCAAGACGGCAAGTTGGTGGTGTTCAATGCGGAGAAGGAAAACCAATTGCTTTTGATCGATCCATCTCGCTCGAGAAGCGTGAGCAGGCTGGTATCGATCGACTTCGGCGGTGCCACGGCGGCCAATGATCCCATCGCGGTTGGTAATCTGGTTGTCGTCCCCCTAACCAATTCTCAATTGGTATTGGTCGATCCGGACAACGCACAAATCGTTGGGGTTCCATTTCAACCCACGATTTCGGCTGGAGAGCAACCACGTTGGCTGAATCCGGTCCTGCTACCGGACAAGCAAAGCATTGTGATCGCCGATGAAGCTCGGAGCATCTACAAGCTTTCGACAGGAAAACAGTTGCGGACCATTTTGCAGCAAGATCTTGATCGTAAACTGAAGGGCCGCCTCTCGGTTCTCAACAACACCGTTGTCGCGGTAAGTACCAATGACTCTGGAGATCAGCTTGATTTCTTCGATGGCATTGAATTGAAGCTCTTTGCGTCCCTGCCTGTAGAGGGTCGGTTTGCTTGGGGGCCTTATTCGGTTCAATCGGGCGATGTGAATCTCGTTCTCGCGTATAGCGAAATCGAGGGGCTTGTTGCGGCCGACGACAAAGGGAAGAAGGTTTGGGCAAGTAGCTTGGATCGAATTCAGTTGCGAGGTCGCCCTGCGATTGTCGAAAGCGATTTATTGATTGGAACGGCCACCGGCGACTTGCTGCGAATCTCACCGACAGAAGGAAAGATCGTGGGTAAGGCCACGATTGGCGAGCCCGTATACCTTGCACCGATCGTGGAGGGGAACGCCGCTTTGGTCGCCGGTGATGAAGGAACCGTCATCGCCGTTCCTGTCCCGAGCGCGAACGAGTGATGATAAACATGCCAAACCAGATCCTGATGGAATCGTCATCCTTCACCGAAACGCAACCGACGCCCCGACCTTACACCGTCGTTGGGAATATGCTTCGACGTATCGCTAGACTCTCGATCGACCGAAGTTGGGTCTTGATGATCGCGATGTTAGCGATGATGGCTGTTATCAGTCCGTGCAGAGCCCAGTCGATCGATCAAGTGCTGGAGGAGATTGGCGTGACGGGCTCGATCCTGGACGCCCCCCCGTTCGATGTCATCGTGGTGACGGCCGAACATGGAGGTAAGAGCGTCCAAGTAAATTTGCTTGACCTACCTGACCGGAAAGTCCCTAGCTCTCCAAAGCCTACGGAGAAGCTCCGTTGCGTCTTGAACTTGTTTCCCGGTCGCCTGTACGAGATTCAATGGAAAGACATCTCAAAGATTGTCCTTTGGGAAGAGCTGGTACTCGACCGCGCCAAGAAGTTGCTTGCCAATAAAGATTACTCCGAAGCCTTTGAGCATCTGGTTTACTTGCGCGATAACTATCCGCAGTCGTCGAATGTCCAAGCGTTGCATCAGGAGTTTCTCTTTTCCTCCGCGAGAGACATGGCGGCCTCGGGCGACCTCCCCCACACTCTCGCAGCCTTGGAAGAACTACAGCGGCGATTTCCGAATTTCCGAACCGAAGATGTGCAGACAGCTATTTCATCGGTCGCTTCGAAATTGATCGATGACCTATTTTCCCGAAACGAACTCGGGGTGGCTCGCTCCATGATCCTACGCTTGGACAAGCAATACCCTGGAAAGCTTCCAGTGGTCGAGAAAGCGAAGTCTCGCTTTCAGGAGTTAGCCGAGACCTATCGCACGCGCGCGACGGAATTTCGCCAGGCAGGGGACTACGGCCGTGCGCGGCAAGCTGCCGTTAGGATGCTTGAGATCGAACCAGAGTTGGAGGGAGGCAAAGACTTTCTCAATGAACTCATCAAAGAATTCCCGCTCGTGCGAGTCGGCGTTTTCCAGCGAGCATCGAAGCCAGACACCGCCGCGTTGGCAGATTGGCCTGCGTTCCGTCTCGGCCAGCTAACATCGACCCCGGTTTTCTCATTCCGAAATACGGGCCCCGAGGGGGGGATCTATCAATTCAGCTACGGCAACGCAATTTACAGCGATGATCGGATGCAGTTAGACCTTACCCTGCAGAATGTCGATAGCGCGACGGTCCCTGATAGCCTGTTCTTGTCGCAAGCCCTTTTGCAGAGAGCGAACGTTCGCCACCCGCTCTACGTTCCGGGCTGGGCTTCTATCTTCGAGTCCGTCTCGGTTTTGGGACCGGAGAGATTGAGAATTCGATTGCGACAACCTCACGTTTTGCCCCAAGCCATGATGCAGTGGCAGTTACCGAACCAAGGTGAACAAAGCTTCGTCCGCGCTAGCTACCAATTGAAAGCGGAGGAAGATGAACGAAAGCGATTTGAGTGGACAGGGGAATCGGTCGCAGCCGATTTTCAACCGAGAGAAATTCAAGAGGTCTATTACGAAGATCCAAAGCAAGCGATCAACGATCTCTTAAAAGGCGAACTCGAATTTATAGATCGTCTCTTTCCTGCAGACGCTCGCAGGCTGGGTGGTTATCGATATATCAAGACCGAACCGTACGCACTGCCCATGGTGCACATGTTGGTTCCTAAAGGAAAGGGACCGTTCTTCGAAGATCGCGAATTTCGTCGTGCTTTGCTATACGCCATCAATCGATCCGCTATTTTGAGCGACGAAATTTTGGGAGGGAACCCGAGCCCAGTCGACCGGCTTATTTCGGGTCCTTTCCCCGCAGGTGCAAGCGAGACCGATGCTCTTGCTTACGCATACAATCTCTCCGTCGAGGAACCTGCCTACGATCCGCGGACGGCAACGGTATTGGTGATGTTGTCGCAAGCGAATCAAGCATCGCGAGCTGCCAAGCGAAAAGAGCCCGCACCCAAGCTACCTGTTATCCGATTGGGTGTCCCAAACTTTGAAGCCGCCCGTGTGGCGGGACAAGCGATCTTGCAAGCATGGAAGATCATCGGGGTCGATGGAAAGTTAGTGGTCTACGACGAGCTTCCGAAGATGGAGGACGATTCAATCGATATTCTCTACATGTCCGCGGCATTGTGGGAACCCGTCACGGATGCGGAGCGACTGTTCGGAGTGGGTGGTCCAGCCGAAACAAATAATCAATACATCGTTCAAGCGCTCGGGAAACTCAATGCAGCTAGGAATTGGCGCGAGGTCCGGGAGGGATGTCAAGATTTACATGCCCTCGTCGCTGCCCATCTTCCCGTCCTCCCGCTTTGGCAGGTGAGTGAGACGTTCGCGTACAGGACCGAAATCCAAGGAGTTGCGAAACGACCGATCGGACTCTACCAGGACGTTCAAAAATGGAGGATCCAAGTCCGATGATCCCAATTCGAAGTCTATGGCTGGCGTCCATCGCGATGCTAGTCTTTTCGTGGAGTGCGCACGGACAGGGTAATGTGTGGGAGTTCGCTCCCTATCGCGTCAATGTTTGGGTAAGTCTCTCCCCTAGTTTGCAGCTCGATCAAGACGCCGAGAAAGACCTCTATCAGCAAATCCAAAAGCGATGCGAAGCGGACTTTGGTGGCACTTGGAATATCCGCGTTCAATCGACTCCCGACTCTTTGTACGGTTCGGTCCTCTACCGAATCGACGAGCTAACGGTCAATCAAGTCCTGGCCAGGGAGATGACGCTGGTCGTCGGGAAGTCGGATGCAGCCAAAGCAAAATTCCTTGAATTGAATCCTCCCCCTCCTCCCATGAAACTCACTGCGGAGGAAGAGGCGAAGCGGCTGAAGATGACGAAGGAGCAGATCAAGGAACTGGAGGACGCCGCCGCGCGGGCTGCGAGCCTCCTGAGCGTGAGAACATTTGAATCCGCAGTCGAGCGAATCAACGCCTTCCATGTTCTGCCCCTTCCGTTTGCGGGTCTCAAACGTGAAGTTGGTCCTTTTGAAGCCGACGAGAAGTGGAAGAAGTTTTCAGACAAACTGCAATCCTTTTCGGGTGATTTGGAGTCGCTAAAGCAAGCCTTGGAAGAAGGGGAAATTGTCGCAGCGTTGGTACCAAAAACGGAGCTTGCTGCTGTTCGAGATGTCTCTCGATCCATTCCGGCTCGATTGCCATGGCAGCCCGAGGCGTTGCTCAGAGACTATGACAAGATCTACATGGTGGCGATCGATTTGGTCGATGGCGCTTACCGCGTTCGGACAAAGGAAATGGACTCGTTGGTCCGGCGCATGGGTGATCTCGGAACGGAAAAAGTGCTACGGCCCCAGGACCTTGGCGGAAGCATTGCGAGACTGCTGCGATCGAGTTTCACTCCCATGGTTCGGATCGAGGAAACCGATAACTTCAGCGCCACGATGCGCGTGCGTGCAGCGGGCCTCATCACCGGAGAGTCCCATCCCGCTCAGATTGGGCTGGGAGATGTCGTCATTCCGTTCATTCGGCGAGACGATATGAACGGCAATCCGACTGTGCTTCAATCGCTGCCGTTTACTTTTATTGCGGCGACCGAAAAGATCGATAAGACGTCCCTCTACTACGGCGCGATCTTCGCGGCTAGTCGCGGCGCGTTGACGGCTGCAAAGAATCGGCGAACGCAAAGACTGGGGCTCAAAGTGACCACCCAATACCCGGCATCCGAGCTTCATTTGAAGTTCAGGCCACCGTTTGGAATGCCACAAAACGTTGCACCAAGGTCGGTTCCGGGAGCCGAAGTGTACTTGCGAACTCCGGGGAGCGATGACCTTCGAATGGTGGGTAGAACCGATTGGCGTGGGGTACTCCCCTTGACGGAAATGGCCCCGCCTAAGATCCGGTACGAGATTCCTACAAATAGTCGCAACCCAGGAATCTCCGAAGCGCGAAAGATCATTACAGAGAGCGTCCCTCCTCCCGATTATCCGAAACCCGAAGTGACCGACGCAACGATCGCGATCGATGAGAGTGCACCGAAAGCTCCGCCGAAGCCGCCGAAGCCGCCGAAGGGAGAGGTACAGATCAATGTCCCACTTTACTTGTACTACGTAAAAAACGGCGACACGCTTCTGGCCCGATTGCCTATTGTCACGGGGTACTATCCGTTCGATGAAGCCAAACTGCCCGACGATCGCAGGCGTTTGGAAACGGAAGCTTTTCTAAAGGGTCTTCAAAACGAAGTTCTCGACTTGGTCGTGCGACGCAAGATTTTGGAGTCACGCGTCAATTCGAAGCTCAAAGAAGGCAAGCTTTCGGAAGCGCAAGCCATCCTCGAAGATCTCAAACGGATCAAGAACTACGAGCGAATGTCGGAGCAGATCGAGTCCGTTCAGAGACGCGCGACCGATGAATCGCGAGGTCGCGTCGGTCCCGTTTTGCAGAAGAAAATTGATGAAATGGTCGATTCGACTCGAAAGATTATGCAGCAGTGGCTCCAGGATGATTTGCTGCGAGATCTCGAAAACAAAGTGAACGAGGCAAAGTAATGAAGACCGTTCTCGACGTCGGAAACTGCAATCCCGACCACGCATCGATCCATTCGATGCTTTCCTCCCGATACGATGTCCAAGTCCTGCGGGCCGACGCGCTCGAAGATACCTTGGAAATCCTCAAAAAAGGGGGAGTCGATTTGGTGCTCATCAACCGCAAACTGGATATCGACTACTCCGACGGCGTAGCGATTCTCAAGGTAATCAAGGCGGATCCCCACCTTTCAACCATTCCAGTGATGATCATCACAAACTATCCGGAACATCAGGAAGCCGCCGTGGCACTGGGTGCCGAATATGGGTTTGGCAAGCTACAATATCAAGAAGTGGGCACGCATGAACGCTTGTCTCGTTTTCTTGATCGCAAATAGCAGAATATGACTAAGAAGCCTGATGTCGACGAAGTAGAGCTCGCTCGACAAATCCTACGCGCGGTTGGACTCCGAAGCACGCCGGCTCGCATTGCGGTCCTATCGGCCTTGCGCAAGGCAACGAAACCTCAAACTCACGCCGAGCTCTCCGACTTGCTCGTCCCCCAAGGATTCGACAAAGCGACCGTGTTCCGAAACCTAACGGACCTCACCGACGCGGAGTTGGTAAGCCGCACGGAACTGGGGGACCACGTCTGGCGATTCGAGATTCGCGATCCCGAACACGATCGCAGCAGCCACCCACACTTCGTATGTGTTGAGTGTGGAATTGTCTCCTGCCTGGAAGGCATCTCGGTGCCGGATGAGAAGGTTCGAAAATCGCACAACATCTCTCGAGTCACCGAGATCTTAGTAAAAGGACATTGCTCGGTCTGCGAGCCCTCCGCAGGCCGCTAACCGCTTAAACCGTCCCCACTTCGGGATGCACCCAAGGTGCTCGGTAGGCACGGCGCAACATCTGATTGGCGGCCTCGTCTCCCACGATTTTGCCCTGCAAAGGGTCCCAAGTCAAAGAGCGTCCAAGCTCCAAAGACATATTCGCCAGGATGCACGAAGCCGTGGAGATATGCCCCTGTTCAATATCAGCGACCGGCTTCGAGCGCTCTTGGATCGATTTCAAGAAATCAAGCATATGCACGCGAATAGCCGGTGCAACATGTTGTTCTAAATCTTTCTCGGTTCGATCCTCGGGGTATTGATCCAGTTCCATCACCACATCGCGATGGACTGGTTTTTGTCTTCGATCCCTAGGGATAAAGTCGAATTTCTGGACGCTCATTTTGAGCGTTCCTTTTTCGCCATAAAGCGTAGCTCCCCATGGATATTCGGGGTCGGGGGCATCCCCCCAAGTGCGATGGTTCCAAACCACGTTCAATTCTGGAAACTCGAACGTCGCGGTTTGCGTGTCTGGAATATTGGCTTTGGAATTCTTGTCGACAAAGATTCCTCCTTGCGACGAGACTCGCGTCGGCCAACCCAATCCCAGTTGCCATCGAACGAGATCGAGCATGTGGATGCACATATCCCCGACGATTCCGTTGCCATATTCTTTGAAGGCTCGCCAGCGGCGTGGGTGGCAAAGGTTATTGTAGGGGCGCATCGGCGCGGGCCCGGTCCACATTTCGTAATCCAATTGGGAGGGCGGCATCTCATCAGGTGGGTTTTCTTTCGCTCGCATATGGTAGTAGCAGTAGACTTCCGCATGCGAGACTTTCCCAAGAAGTCCGGCGTCAACGATGTCCCGTTTCGCCTCCATCAAGTGCGGGGTGCTGCGGCGTTGCGTTCCGACTTGAACCACACGATTGTATTTGCGCGCGGCGGCCAGCATCGCTTCCCCCTCGACAATATCGACGCTGATCGGTTTTTGAACGTAAACATCCACACCGGATTTCAAAGCCTCGATGGTTGGAAGCGCATGCCAATGGTCGGGGGTTGCGATCAAGACAATATCGAGATCCTTTTCCGCCAACATTTTCCTGTAATCTGAAAAGGTTCTCGGCGCTTTTCCTTTTTGCTTTTGTGAAACCATTTCGGATGCGTCCGAGAGCATCTTGCTATCGACGTCACACAGGGACACCACTTCGACAGGAGCGACCTGCATCAATCGAAACAAATCGCATTTGCCGTACCAGCCGGTCCCGATCAGGCCAACTCGTTTGCTCTTGCTATCCAATAGATTCGCCAACGTTTCGCGGTGTTGGGTAAGTGCAATGGATCCCGCAGCCGCTCCTGCTAGAAAATGCCTTCTGTCCATCGTGATGTTTCCTGTGAGAGGTAAAGGTTGAAGTGATGGGTCGATGAAGTCGAAGCCAAGACCGCGGTCTCTATTTGGAGTCGAGTCGCTTGACTCGAATGTTTCGATAAAGGGCTTCCGTAGGTGGACCGGAGTGAATCTGCAGTCCGATGATACCTTCCTTGGCGATCTTGGCATCTTCTTCGAGATACGACACGGTTGGGTTGCCATTGAGGCCGAGTTCGATGCGATTCCCAATCGCCTTGATACTCAGTTCATTCCAATCGTTCGGTTTGACCCATTGCTTGAGTTTGTCGTCGCTCACCTCTGCCAGCATCTTGTTCCGGCGCGATTCGTCGTACAAACACCCCCAAACATTGCGGTTCCAAGCCCTCCCGACGTCGCATTGGTATCCGCTCACTTCGGTGTTATTCGGGATTCGTGCCGTGCGGAATTGCACGCCGGCGTTGTCACCTTGCCCGCGTAGCTTCACTTCTAGCTTCAGCTCAAAATCGCCGAACTTTTCTTTGGTACACAAGAACTCATTGTGTGGGATTTTCTTATCCAATGCCCCGGCAACGATCGCTCCCTCCTCGATGCGAAACCAATCTTGGTTTCCTTCCCATCCCGATAGGGATTTGCCATCGAATAGCCATTCGAATCCTTCTTCCAGTTGAACCTTTGCAGGGACGCTCGCAGTTTCTTGAGAATGGGTTGCCGCAGGTGTTGCAAAGGGAATACAAACCGTCGCAACGGTAGCCAGGAGAGTTAGCTTTTTCATCGGTTTCATGGGGAAGGGTAAAAAAGGAATGGGGTAGACCGTGCCCGAGAATCGTGTTCATTGTAGCATAGGGCAGGCCTCAGTTTCGTTCGACAAACCCAATCACAGCTACATGGAAACACCGTCGCTTCCTCGCTCAACATCCATCATTCTCGCTTCGCGTCTGGTCGCAATTCTTCGATTGTCTGATCTGCGGAATGCTCTTCCCCTCGTCGAGTCCCTTCTTTTGGGAGGTGTGCGGGGCTTGGAGTTTACTCTCACCAATCCCGATTCTCCCCGCGTCGTATCGGAGTGTCTGAAGCATTTTGCCGAGCTTTCGAATGGGAACGCAACCATCGGACTTGGATCGGTACGCAACCTCGACGAAGCAAAATGCGCGGTTGACTGCGGAGCGCAGTTTGTTGTGTCGCCCATTACCGATGTCCGCGTGATGGAGTACTGTCATCGCGCTCGCATTCCAACTTGCCCCGGGGCATACACCCCGACGGAAATCGCTCTGGCGACCGAGGCGGGTGCAGACATTGTCAAAGTTTTTCCCGCGAGGAATCTTGGTCCCGATTACATTCGCGACGTCTTGGCCCCCATGCCCTATCTACGACTGATGCCGACAGGGGGAATCGATTTGCAAAACGTCTCGCAATACTTTCGATCCGGGGCCGTGGCGGTGGGAGTGGGGGGGCAATTCCTGAATCCAGTTTGGATTCAGGATAAAAACTGGGCAAGCATTCGAGCGGCCGCGAGTCAGTTCGCTGCCGCATGCTTGCCCGCGACACCGTCAAGTTGAGACTAGTGCATCGGCTTTTGGGATTCGCGGAGTCGTTCCAAGTCGTGGTCCACCATGATCTGCGCTAGCTCAGCAAGGGTTGTTGACGGGGTCCAACCTAGAACACGCTGCGCCTTGCTCGCATCGCCGAGAAGGGACTGGGGATCGGCAGGGCGATTGAATCGGGGATCCAACCGGTAGTAATTCCTCCAGTCGAGTCCAACATGTTCAAAAGCCAACTCCAAGAATTCCTTGACGCTATGCGTGGTTCCTGTCGCCAAAACGAAGTCATCCGCAACGGGTTGCTGTAGCATCCTCCACATCGCTTCGACAAACTCCTTGGCATATCCCCAGTCCCGTTCGGAGTCAATGTTCCCCATCAACAACTCCTGCTGCATCCCAAGCTTGATGCGGGCAGCGGCGAGCGAAATTTTCTTGGTTACGAAATTTTCAGCTCGACGAGGGCTTTCATGGTTGTAGCAAATGGCGTTGCAGAAGAATAAACCGTGGGCCTCTCGGTAGATTCTCACCATCTGGGTTGCGAACGCTTTGGCGCATCCATAGGGGGAGGTCGGATTCATGGGAGTCTCTTCGTTTTGAGGGACCACCATTGGACTCCCAAAAATCTCGCGACTGCTCGCGTGCAAAAACCGAGGCGGCTTGTCCTGGTCGCGCAAGATCTCCATGATGCGAAGTGTCCCAATTGCGGTTAGTTCGCACGTGCTTTCAGGGATATCGAAACTCAATCCAACGTGCGATTGCCCCGCCAAGTGGTAAAACTCGTCCGGCTGCGCCTTGCTAACAATTCTGCGAATCGATGTTGCGTCCGAGAGGTCCGCATAATGCAAATGCAGTCGTTTGCCGTAAATGGCAGGATCGTTGTATTGTTTGGACAATCGGGGGCGATCCAGAGAACTACTGCGCCGAACAATGCCGTGCACCGTATATCCCTTTTCCAACAGTAGTTCGCAGAGATACGAACCGTCTTGTCCTGTAATACCGGAGATGATGGCTCGCATGCTACGACGAAGCTTTCGAAACCCAAACGACAGGCTGTGGCTCTAGCTCGGGCGCAACAGGCGACCCCGAGTCCTTGCGGCCGCTTCCTTCCAAGCGGCTGACAATGCGCACCTCCATATCCTGATCACAAAGAATTTGGCAGCTCAATCGACAGCCCGATAACCCGCGTGCCGCGAGGATGTCCTTCTCCGCTTGCGTCATCTTTTCGGGCTCGCCGGATACGAACTCGACGCGGCAGGTCGTGCAGCGTGCTTTTCCGCCGCACGCGTGCAATTGATCGACTCCTTGGTCTCGTATGGCTTGTACCAATCGCGTGCCCTCTGCGACCTCAAAGCTTCCAATACCTTCCAAAGTTAGTTTCGGCATCGTTCTCTCGTTGATGATGGGTTGAAGGATCCAGATGTAAAACAGTTCAAAACGTTGACATTACGCGCTCGTCCAGTTCGCAAGGGGCGTGGCAATGCCGTTTTCGTCGACTTGCCATGGTACCCAAGCAATGGCGAGGAGTTTAATCTTGGTATCACCTTTGCGAATAGGAATCTCGACCGATTCCAAAATCAAATTCTCGGGGGAGTACTGCGCAACGACCTCGTCGATCGCACTTTTCGCATCTGCCTCGAGAGCCTCTTTCGCAGCCATTAGCTCTTCTAGAGTTTCTTCCGCTCGCATGACGTCGCCTTGCTGAGCCGTCGCCCTTCCGATGCTTTTCACCGCAGAAGCGGCCTTCGTCACATTGGTCCTGCCGGAGCGTTTTCGACCAAACAAGGCTCCGAGCAAGGAGGAACCGACCTCGAAATAGCCCTCTAATTTTTTCGACTGTGCCTCTTGCTTCTCGCGTTCCAATCGCTGTTGGGCCGTGAGGAGGCGGGCCTGAAGTGCACGAATCTTGTCCGCAAACTTATCTCGCAGTTTCTCGACTGCGTCGTCTCGCGCCTCCCTGGTCGCCACCGCTAATGCGATTCGGGCCTCCGACTCCGAAATTCCTGGACCGACGGTTTTCTTCACCGCTTTGCAATGGTACACCACATATTGCTGATGCCGGAAGAGATAGTCTCGGAAAGATTTATCCCACTTTGCCAAGTTCTTTGCATTCGTGAAGGAAGCGGGCAACTCTGCGAACGCAATACCCTCGTCGGGTTGTCGCCGAAGCTGGATACTTCCTGGAACAACAGGCTGCACCGATTCCCAATTATCCAGACTTCCTGATTCCATCCCGTCCGATTCTAGACTAGGTGCTAACCACTGCAAATCTTCCCAGCCATCGATGTTCGAGGAGGCTCGAACGTAGTGAACGCTGCAGTCGACGTAGAAGGCGGGTCGGTAAACCAACTTGCTCCCCGCTTTGGGAATAATGGTCATGTCAAGAAATCGTTCTTCAATCGGAGGTGGGACGATCGGTCGCCCTCCTGATCGATCGACGATCGATCTCTTCGGTGATTCGGTTTGCAACGGCGGTCCTTCGAGCTGCGTGGTCCCTCTCGCTCGCTTTCGCGATTGCATCAAGCTCGATATTTGGTCCCGCGAAAGCGGCCCTCGCAGGAAGGACAAAGCCCATCTCGTTTGGAAAACAGTAGGGGTGTCATCATGCACGTTGTTCATCAAAAAAACGCGGTTACCGAGCGACGAAAGGGCCCTTTCCATTTCTCCTCGATCGAAGGCGCCTCCCTGCTGGGCAGAGGCTCCCTCGAGACCGTCCAATACGCGGTCCTTGTCCCGTTGTGTCTGCAACCGCCCCAGGAACCAAGTCCCCATGTTGGCGAGACCTTTGTAATCGAGGTCCACAGGATTCTGGGTAGCAAGAACGATTCCCAATCCAAAGGCTCGCGCTTGTTTGAGCAGCGTAAGCATCGGTGGTTTCGATGGCGGCTTCGCAGACGGGGGGAAGTATCCGAAAACCTCGTCCATGTAGAAGATTGCCCGCAGAGAACTGGTGCCTGGTTGGGCTCGCATCCACGATAGCAACTCACCCAAGAGAATCGTCACAAAGAACATTCTTTCGGGATCACTTAGATGGGCGATCGAAAGTATAGAGACCCTTGGGGTCCCGTCTTTGCGATACAACAAGTCGCGGATGTCCAGCGTTTCTCCTTTTAACCAACCAGCGAATGCAGGAGACGCGAGCAGATTATTGAGGCTCATCGCTAGCTTCGTACGATCGGAGGTTGGAAAAAAAGTCTCCAGGTCCATCACGCCGATACGAGACAACGGGGGGGATTGAATGTTGCGGATCAAGTCCTCGATCGAAAGATCGGTTCCTTTTCGCCACGCATGATCCAGTATGTTCGAAAGCAAAATATGCTCCCGGCTGCTCAACGGGTCAGCCTCGACTCCCATCAATGCCAACAACGCGGAGGCCGACGACGTGAGTTTCTCCCGATAGGTCTCCTCATCCTGAAGCAGTTCCTCTCCAGGAGCATCGAAGCTCTTGAGGACGGTCAGGGGAACACCGATTTCACTGCCCGGCGTGTAGATGGTGATGTCGGACTTATCGTGAAACGTTTTCAATCGCGTTAAAGGCTGGTCCCATTCCTGCAGACCTTTCCGCCATCGTTCCGCTGTCGATTGGGCAATCTCCTCGAGACGCTTGTTCTGACGAGTTGATTCGGACGGATCGATCCAAGGCTCAAAATCTTTCGATTCCAACTCAGGAAAGGAGAGCAGAAGATTTCCCAAATCTCCCTTGGGATCGATGCAGATCACAGGAATCCCATCCAAGATCGCCTCTTCGAGCAAGCTCAAACAGAGGCCCGTCTTCCCACTGCCCGTCATTCCCACACATAACGCGTGAGTAACAAGGTCGCGAGAATCGTAGTTCAGGTATTCGGGCAACAGCGAGCGGGTCGACAAATCGAACTTTTTACCCAGATAAAAAAGTCCAAGCTTCTCGTAATCGGCGATCGATGGCATGGGAGACCCTGCGGACGAAGTGCGGCACTCAACAATGTCGCCATTGTAATGGCGTCATTGTAATGACAAAGAGAATCGCAAGGGGCTCAGCGAGATCTCGCATTTTGCGAGGAATAGACCTCGTGAAGCCGACTCGGTTGATCGGACGGCAGTTGAGATCGACAGCCCCATTGCGTTAGGCAGATGCTAACCAACGCGAGCCATACCAAAGCGGAGGAGCCGGTCCGTGCCTTGGGAGAATTCCGTCGCAAAGAGATCATCTCGTTGAACCTACTCCTGCGACTAGCGGCGGATGTTTAGCAACTCATCGAACAACTGCTGCGTAGCAGTGATGACCCGCGCGTTGCTTCGATACTGGGTACTTGCCAAAACCAGGGTGACCAAGTCGCCACCGACATCGGTATTGGAAAGCTCCAATGCCCCCGCAGAAATGGTCCCAAGTCCGTTTTCCGCCGGTCCACCTTCGATAGGCAAACCTGTGTTGATGCCTTGAGCGAACAAGTTCTGCCCTCGCTGCTCCAAGCCTCCTGGGTTGGAGAATCGAGCCAAGCGAATTTGGCCCAAGTCGCGTGAGATCCCGTTGCTGAAAACGCCCCGGATAATCCCATCTTCCCCGATGACGTAACTGGTGAGCACACCGGGAGGCGAGCCGTCTTGACGCGAGGCTGCGAGCGAAGCCTTGTCCGCAGCGAGACCGCTCAATGCGGTGAAGTCCAACGAAAACTGGAGAGGCTTTGTGCTCGGAAGCCCCGTTCGATCGACAGCCACCACGTTATTGGATGCCGAGATGAAATTGCCATTCCCATCGAAATAGATAAGCCCTGTGCCGACCGAGATGTCCGCTGAGCCTCGTTCGATATTGTCAGCGCTATCGGCGTACCATCGATACACCGTTTGTTGATCGGTTCTCGACTCCATGGTCGCCGTCAATCGCATTCGCACAGGGAGACCGAGCGAGTCGTAGGCGATAAAGTCAGTAACAGCGCTCTGCCCCGTCGCTTCCTGAGCCGTCCCAAACCCGAGATTGGGAGTCGTGACAGTGCCATTTGCATCGCGCAATCGGAAGCTCGTTAGGTCGATCGTCACACCGTTATCCACGCCGGTGTTGCTCACGAACCGAAGGGCACCATTGGAGATGTACGCATTCGGCTGAATCGTCCCCCCTTCACCCGGTATCTGGTTGAGCGATGACAAGATAGGATTGGTCGAGTCGCCGCTATCGCTGACGATGCCCAAGGAATCCTTCATGAAGCCGAGCAAGTCTTGGACGGTCGACGTGTTAGTAACAGTGAAGGTCTTGGTTTCCAGCAATCGATCGCCTTTCCGCGCCGAGAACGACAGCTCACCTGGAATAAAGGGATTGCTGTAATCCAAACCATCGCGAGTGATCACGTTCACCAACAATGTATTGCTGTCGATGGCCGGTCCATCCAAGTTTACTTTTTGGTTCCCCGGTAATGCGAGATTGCTAATCTCCGCGTCCGTCTTGCTATCGGTATACGATGCCCCAGGAGGAACAGTATCCACCAGATAAAAACTGTTGGGGTCGTTCGTCAGATTGCGATAGATACGGATTTCGTCATACGCCGGATATCCACCTTCGGCAGGTGGCGCCGGAGGGGTAGGAAAATTCGAAAGGAAAACGCGACCATTGACGACACTCTGCGGTCCTAGCAGTGGCGAAGGGCGTGACTCGGGCTCACCCGCTTTGTAATAGGTCACCATGTAGGTATAGTTCCCCGTCAATCCATTGTTGTCGAGGGGAGTCGCCGAAGAAGACGGATCGGTATCTACGAACGATCCACCTGCTGCCGCTGTGCCCGCCAGGAAGAAATCGCTGCCCCCCGGAGCGGTTCGATAGACGCGCACTTGGGAGTACTGACTATTCGCCGGCGGAAGATTGTTCAGGGTGATGGTGTTGTCAGCCGAAGTGTTTCCGCCCGGTACCGTAACGGTGAGCGGCTCACTCGCCATACTTTCTGTTCCATGCGCATCGAGATAGGTGAATCGATATTGATACACATCTCCTTCGACATGCGATCCGCCTCCCCCTTCGGTATGCGCGATGGTCACGCTCGTATTGAACGGAGCCGCAGCGCTCTGCACATTCACCGCCGAGCCGGAAGGGCGTGGGATGCTGTTATTACCAAGAATCGTGCTTTGGACGATTTTCGATGTCGTCGCGACATCCCCCTTGGCAGTCAACGTACCTTGCAAATTCACGGTGCCAGTCGCCTTGGCAACCGCCTCGGTTCCAATGGGAATCGAAAGGGGAACGAGCTGGGTAGACCGGAGGTTGAATTGATCGTCGACTCCGTAGCCTAACAATCGATTACCTGTCGAGGTCACCAACTCGTTGGAACTATTGAGTCGAAAGATTCCGTTTCGTGTGTAGAGCTTCTCGCCCTGACCGCCTTGCACTTGGAAGAAGCCGTCCCCTTGGATAGCCAAATCCGAGGGAGAGGAGCTGATCTCGACCGTCCCTTGTTTGAAATTCTGATTGATCGCGGCGACTTGCACGCCAAGCCCTGTCTGGCGAGGATTCGTCCCACCATTTCCATCGGTCGGTGAAGCACCGAGCGACAGGGTCTGAAGGAACTGGTTAGCGAATACGACATCCGATGATTTGAAACCAACGGTTTGGGAATTAGCCAAGTTATTGCCGAGCACATCAATCTGTGTCTCAGCCGCATTCATTCCGGTCAGTGCGGTGCTTAATGAAGATGCCAAGCCCATTTGCTAGCCAACTCCTCGTTGAATGGCGAATCCGTCCGCGAGCAGTTGGCTTGAATGACTCGTTGCCGAAACTACTCCTCTAAGTCGATCTCTCGAACGTTCTTCATATCGACAATTTGGTTGCCGACGTGCACCTGTACCGTCCGCTTGTTTCGATCTTTTTCGTCAATCTTCACCGAAACGCTCGAAACCTCCCCGCTTACCTCAGCTCCCTCAACATCCAAACCCGTCACCTTTTTCCCAATCAAACTGCTGGCGGTCGTCAGCTCCTGGGTATTTCCGAAGGACGTCAGGGTAGAGACCAGACGATCATTCGAGCTGATACTTCGCAGCTGCCCGATCTGCTCGAGAAGTGCAGCGTTATCGGTCGGATTGAGCGGATCCTGGTTTTGCAACTCGGTGATCATCAAATTGAGAAAGGTGTCCATATCGACATCGTTAAGCCCGTTCCCGTTTGGAGAATTAGAAGCCGACGACCCGGTTGCTCCTGAAGTACCACCTACGCGCGACATGTTCTGTTCCTTCCTGGATTTCTCTTAATTGCTGGGAAGACCTTGCTCTTCCCCTATCGGCTGGTTCGCTCGCCACCCTCGTCGTTGAAAGTCGAAGGGGAGCGTTGTCCAACACCGGATGAAGCGGCCGACTTAAAATAGCTCGCGGCATCGATTCATCGAAAGCCCAATATGAACCTGCGGTTCGCCCCAAAAGGGCATTGGATCGAGGCTGCCGGTCGATCATAATGCTGGCTCACTCCAACCGATCCCTCCCACCTACCATGAGGACTCTAATGTCTCGCTCTTATCGAACTTCTCCACGTCTATCGACAGCATGTCGCGCCATTTTGATCGGTGCCCTGTCGATGGCACCGACCGCTGCAACCCCTTCGCTCTTGTTCGCCCAAGAAGCGAGCAGAACCGCCAGCCCTGCCTCGACAGCCGCGAATCAGTTCTTGGCATCTCTCTCGGCGAACGAAAAGAAACTAGCTCAAATTCCCTTCCAAGACCCGCGCCGCTTGGAATGGCACTTTGTTCCCATGGAGACCCGAAAGGGACTTCCACTTCGCGAAATGAGCGATGAGCAAGCCAAATTAGCCCTCGCCGTTTTGAAGAGTGTCATGAGCGATGCGGGCTTCAAGCGTGCTACGAACATTATGAGCTATGAAGCGATCTTGTTGGAACTCGAGGGCCCAGCCGCCGCGAAGCGCCGCGACTACAAGAAGTACTACATCGCGATTTACGGTGAACCGACCGATCGATCGGAGTGGGGTCTGAGCGTCGAGGGTCACCACCTGTCGTTAAACTTCACCATGGATCGTGGTGTGATTGTCGACTCCACCCCTCAATTCTATGGACTGAACCCAGCGAAGCTCCCAAAGAGCTTCTCCGTTCCCAGTTTGAATCCGCTCGGAGGTAAGAATTCCTTCCAGGAGGGAGGGCGGTTGCTCGCGACCGAAGAAGATGCGGGAATTGCTTTGATGGCGAGCCTTAATGACGCCCAAAAATCGAAGGCCGTGTTCAACAGCAAATGCCCTGAAGAAATCCTTTGGCCTGGCGACGCGCAGCCCAAGCCCAGCGCATCGGTAGGTATCCCAGCCTCGGAGATGGATGTTGATCAGAAAAAGCTGCTCATGACCCTTCTCGAAACGTTCTTAGCGACGATGCCGAAGGAGGTCGTTCTCTCACGCATGAATCAAATCACAGCAGCAGGTCTCGACAATATCCACTTTGGATGGGCTGGAACCGAGGATCTCTCAGGCCAGCACTATTTCCGATTGCAAGGCCCCACGTTCATCGCTGAATTCTGCAATTACCAAGCGGACTCGGCCGGCAACAACGCCAACCACATTCATAGTGTATGGCGAGATCTCACGGGCGATTTCAATCTCCCGGTTGTTGCAGCGACTTCGAAGTAGTCTTTTCCTGTTCGAGGCACTTTCTCCTGAAAGAGGAGTTGAGTTCCACGCGACGTACACTCCAATAGGCACTCCAGCGGTTCGGCCGCTGGGTGCGCTGGGTTCCGAGTACGTTCACCCTATCGAGTTGATTTATGATCAATACGCTTTTCCTGCCTGAACTGCGAGAGATGCTTCTCGACAATCAGAAGCAGGGATTGCAGGAATTCTGTGTGGCGCTGCACCCAGCCAGGACCGCAGAGTTCATGGAGGGATTGGAGAACAGCGAGTTATGGCAAGTTCTTCAGCATGCGGCACCGTCGCTGCAGTCGGAGATCTTCCATTACTTCGACTGGGACCGCAAAGTGAAGCTGCTCGCTTCCCAAGACGTCAAACAAGTCGCGACGTTGATTACGTCCCTCCCCGCCGACGACGCCGTTGACCTTCTACAAGTGCTGGATGAAAACCGGGTCGATCAGATCCTTGCTCTCGTCCCCGCTGCCGACCGTCGCGATATCCGACGGCTTCAAACGTTCGCAGAGGGAACCGCCGGCGCGTTGATGACTACCGAAGTGGCTTGCCTCTCCGAAAATCTCACACTCAAGGAAGCGATGGAGGAGCTGAGCCGGCAAGCCGAACATTTAGAAACGATCCATTACATCTATGTCACCGATGACACCAACCACCTTCGAGGTGTCGTCAGCACGCGATCGCTCGTTTCGGCGATCGGTCGTCCTGATAAGAAGCTTGGTGACTTGATGAAAAAAGATTTGGTAACCGCCAATGTTCGAGACGATCAAGAAGTAGTCGCGCAAAAGGTGGCTCACTACAACTTGATGGCGTTGCCTGTTGTGGATGATGAATACCACATGATGGGCATTATCACCCATGACGATATTATCGACGTCGTTCGAGAAGAGGCCACCGAGGATGTGCAGCGTATTGCCGCCGTGGAGCCGCTCGAGGACTCCTACATGCGAACGCCTGTTTCGACTCTCTCGTGGAAGCGAGGCATCTGGCTCACAATTTTGTTCGTCGCAGGATTGATCACCGCATTTCTGCTACAGACCTACAATGCCGAGCTCGAAAAACATGCTTGGCTCGTGCTCTTTATCCCCCTCATCATCAGCAGCGGAGGAAACACCGGCAGCCAATCCTCCACCCTGGTCATCACCGCATTGGCCGTGAAAGAGATTCATCAGCGAGATTGGTTCCGCATCATTCGTCGCGAAGCCGTGATGGGACTAGTTCTAGGTGGGTTCTTGGGAAGCATTGGATTTCTGTGCGCGCTTCTCATGGCACCGACACCCCTGTCTGCTTGCGTGATTCCGATCACGGTCCTCTTGGTCGTGCTTTGCGGAGCTTGTACCGGGAGCATGCTCCCGCTTTGCTTCCAGCGATTAGGCCTCGACCCTGCGTTGATGAGCAACCCATTCGTCGCGGGCATCAGCGACATCCTGGGATTGCTCATTTATGTCAATGTTTCCATCCTACTTCTCGGATAGCGATCGACCGGTCTGCAAAAGCGATTCTCGCGTCGACAGCCCTATTCGAGAATTTCGATGATGAGATGATGATCGACGGGCACGACACTGCGTGCAACCGCTTCAGCGAGCGGCTTGCGAATCGCTTCGGTTTCCGCAACGACTTGATCAAAATCCTTGTTAGCCAATTCGCTGTGAAAATCTTTCTTGATTTGCTGCGTTTCGTACGTCTGCTTCGCCAAAACAGCCGCATCGACAGCAGCGAAGGCGCTATCAAAAGGGGTTTCGGCGAATCGCTTTGCTAGATTGATTCCTGCTGCCGATTCCGCTCCATTCGATTCAATGGATTGCCCACCCCAGGAGAGTCGAATCTTCTTCGTTGGCTCGACACCTTGAATGAAGAGCGTGAGGCGATTGAGTCGATCGTGGAAAGGTACCAAGTCCATCCCTGCTCGAATCGAATTGTCATCGTCCGTCGCACCGGAAGCACAGTAAGGATATTGCGTGCTCTCAATCTCCAGCCGTTTTCCATCGAATGCGACAACCTTATGAGCACCTTTTGCTGTCGCCGTCTGGCTAGTCATATCGACGTGAAACTCACCGATATTACCGTCAACGCCCATCGCGTTGAGAAATGCGTAGGCCATGATGGTTTGCCCCGCCCAGCCTGGGTGAATACCATCTTTACCAGCGACAGCGAACTCCTCGCTCGACTTACCTAGTCGCTTCGGAGCAAGAATCTGTTGTTGAAACATGGGCCAAAAGATATCCGCAAAAGGAGTCTTCTCCGCTTGCGCAACGTCCATCGCGATGTCTCGAAGAGCACATAGATGCAAGTTATGTTCTTGGAGTGTTCCCGATTTCGATCCAACCCATGCAGCAATCTTTCCGGAGCAACCTGGCGATCCGACGACAACCCGCGTACCAGCGGTCTTGAATTTCTGAACGATATCGGAATAGTGGTCGCGATACCATCGACCATTGGTTACGTCGAAGGGTCGATATCGAGCGTCGTTCATGCCGTAACAAATCGTAGCGACAGTTGGATGAAAAGTTAAACAATCGCGATCCATGCGACGCAGAAAGCCATCGGTTTTTTCTCCGCTCCATCCCAATTGCCGAACGGTTATCTTCATCTCTGGCATGCACGCCGTGAGATAGTTTTCAATCATGCGCGAATACATTTTTTGTTCGGTGATAGAATCCCCGACGATGGCAAGCCTGTCGCCTGGCTTCAGAAACAATCCGCTCGGAATCGGAGCCTTAGCCGGATGGAAGGGTGCGAACTCGACCGCCTCGGGCTTGTTTTCATATTCATAAACCCGCTTGGTTACTCCCCGCTCGATTCGCTCTTGTCCCAAAGCGGGGAGAACCACTCCGCATGCAAGGCCTGTGAAAAGGCCTGTGATGGTCGCGAGAGACAACAAGGAATTCCAAGGGGAGAATGAGCAACGATGAGCTAGAAGTCTGGAGTGCATGCGAGTCAGTCTGTTATCGAGAGGTGAGGAACCCTTATTAATCGGCTCATTGAATATAGCCTTTCCGGATCCAAACCATGAGAGAGCTCTCAAGATGGAATTATATAATTCAAAAAAATCGAGAATTGCCTTTTGATAATTTGGACAAAGGAACTAAAGAAACTATACTACTGACAGCCCGCTTTCCCACGCTACTACTCATTTTTAGGAATACGACATTGAAAAAAGGGACAAAGAATAGCGGCGAAAACAAGTCACAGCTTATTCGCGACTACGCTGCTGCCAATCCTGGCCTAGGACCAACCCAGATTGCCAACGCACTCAAAGAGCAGGGAATCGATGCCTACCCAGCCTTGGTCATTCAAGCGCTTCGAAAGACCACTGGGGCAAAATCCGCCAAGCCGAAGACTGCCAAGGCGAAGGCCGTCAAGAAGCGAGGTCGACCTGCCAAGGCAAAGACCGCTAAAGCAACGGGCAAGGCTTCTTCTACCACTACCGACTACTCCATCCTGAAGGATACCGCGGAGTTTGTGAAGAAGTGCGGCAGCCCAGAACAAGCGATCGAGTCGATCAAGGTCTTCAAGCATATCGCTTCGCTCCTCAACGGTTAATTTCGTTGCCTTGCAAAATCCACGCCGCGAACTCTTTTTCGAGTTCGCGGTTTTTTTTGCTCTCACACTCAGTCGCGACTCGACCGAATGGAGTTGCGAAGTGTCTCGCGCACTTCGGCGGCGAGAAAGAATGAACCGGTGAAGCAAATCAAACGGTCGTCTTCCGATTGAGATCGTATGTACTCCATGGCGAGACCGGAATCTGTCGCAGACAACACCTCGACATGGGGAAAATTGGCTTTCGCTTTCCTCGCTTCTTCCTCGAGCACCTCGACGGGTACAAATCGAGGGTTGTTGGAATATTGCGTCACGATCAATTGGTCTGCGGATCCCATGAGCTGATGCAACATGGCGATGTAATCTTTGTCTTTCGAGGATGCGAAGACAATCGTTTTCTTTTGGTTGGGATAAGCCTTCTGAAGGGCTTCGATCATGGAAGAAATCGACGCCATATTGTGTGCCGCATCGACAATGATGTCAGGTCGACGTGAAACAAGCTCGATGCGCGAGGGGACTTGCGTTTCGAGCAACGCTTGACGATATGCTGATTCGGGGATTTTCCAGCCCAGCGAGTTTAACTTTTGGCAGATAGCGATCGCGAGCGATCCGTTGTCCACCTGGTGTCGACCAAGCATCAGGATTTGGATGCCTTGGACATCCTTCAGGCCTTCACGATCGCTTCGAACTTGAAAATCGAACTGCTGCGCGATCGTTGCGTGTTGATGGCATTCGAAATCTGTTCCCAGTTCCCATAATTCGCATTGTTGCGTTCGCGCCCGCTCTCGAATGACGCGCCGTGCCTCAGGGTGTCGTGCACCGTGAATTACGTGGCTACCTGGTTTAATAATCCCAGCCTTTTCGGAGGCGATCGATTCGATGGTGTTTCCAAGTTGGGCTTGATGGTCAAAACTGATGGAAGTGATGACGCTGATCAAGCTCTCGCAAACATTGGTGGAATCCAATCTTCCCCCGAGTCCGACCTCCATCACATTCACGTCGCATCCCTGGTCTTGGAACAAAAGCCAGGCGATGGCCGTCGTCAGCTCAAAAAAGGTGGGGATCCCTAGCCGAGACTCGTCCCAGTCTTGGAGCCTTGCTCGGATCGCGTCGATCGCGCCGACCAAGTCCGCAGGTGAAACGGGGATTCCGTTCACGACGAAACGCTCTTCCAAGTGTTCGAGGTGAGGGGAAGTGTACAGCCCGACGCGGCGCCCCGTACGTCGAAGAGATTCGGCGGTTAGCCAGGCCACCGAGCCCTTCCCCTTGGTTCCCGCAATATGAATGACGGGAGCCGCAGACTGTGGATTTCCGATCGCCTCCAAAAGGGCTTCCATGCGGGCGAGCCGGTAATGCTGCTGGGTGTAGGGACGGTCCGTTGTCTTTTCGTAATTGAGCCGATCGTAAAGGTAGCGAATGGCCTCGGCGTATTCCGGTTGCGACCTGTCCATGAAACATCGATGAAGCGGGAAAACGAATGGTCTTGAGCTCGGGAAAGATTAGCGAACCGGCTGTTCCAAGTATACGGGTTGCAATTGGGTTTATTTGGCGGATCCGGTTGAGCTCCCCCGACCCGTCGCTTGTAGTTGCCCTGGATCGAATTTATAGTGCGTGTTCTATTGACCGGCATTGAACTGAACCGTACGGGCCCGCCGACCGTACAACGCTGGCAATTCCGTCCGTCCCAGCCAATCGCCTTGCTGGCACTCCAGGTTCCCTTTTCCCAACGACTCGAAACGATGTCTTCAGCAGCTCCTGCAGCACCGGAAACCAATCCGAATCCATCCTCGGCTCCGACCAACCCAGACATCATCGTAGAAACGAGAAGTCTTGGAAAAATCTACCGCGACTTTTGGGGGCGAAAAAAGGTCCAGGCCCTCAAATCGCTCGACATCGAAGTCCGACGCGGGGAGATTTTCGGTCTCTTGGGGCCAAACGGCTCCGGGAAATCGACGACCATTAAACTGATGCTGGGGCTCCTATTTCCGACCTCGGGCCGGGCGTTTGTGTTCGGCAAAGAAGCGACCGACGTCGCCAAGAACGAACGAATCGGATACTTGCCAGAGGAATCTTACCTCTACAAATTCCTGAACGCCGAGGAGACCCTGGACTTCTACGGTCGGCTTTTTGATATGCCGGCGAGCGTCCGAAGGGAGCGGACCGAGGCCTTGATCAATATGGTTGGCCTCCAGCGAGCTCGCCGCCGTCAACTCCGCGAGTATTCCAAGGGGATGACTCGCCGGATCGGTTTGGCCCAGGCTTTGATCAACGAACCTGAATTCCTCGTCCTCGATGAGCCGACCACCGGTCTCGATCCGATCGGAACGCGGGAAATGAAGGATTTGATCGTCAAACTCCGCGAGCAGGGCAAAACCATCCTGCTTTGCTCCCACCAATTGGCAGATGTGCAAGACGTTTGCGATCGGGTAGCGATCCTTCACCAAGGAGAGCTCAAGGAACTTGGTCGAGTCGATAGTTTGCTCAAGGTGCAGGATGTAACCCAGATCCACGCCAAGGGATTGGACGAGAATACCAAGTCACAGATTCGCGAACTGATCGCAAAGTCGCAGGGCGAGTTGCTCAAGATGGACAATCCTACCACCACGATGGAAGAGCTTTTCCTCGATATCGTTCGAGACAGCGAAAACCGACCTGGCCGTCGGTCGTCGAGTGCGTCGTAGTCGCTTGGGTCTTGGAATTGTTGGAACGAAACGAAACTTTTTGCTATGCGTCTTACACCTGATCAGTTTTGGACCTATTGGGAGTGGTTGTTCGAGCGAGGCGGACTCCTCGGTGGATTCCTGCTGGCCCTCATCCTGTCCATCCTCGGATTCCTCGTTGGATTTTTGATCGCGACGATCAAGTACGGTCCGACGGAGGGCTTTCTTCAAGTTGCCAAAATCCTTGGTGAGTTCTTCTCGGTCGACCTTCCCAAAATGTCGATTCGGCGAATCTTTGCGATTGCCAAGTTGTCGTTCAAAGAAGCCATCCGAAACAGAATTCTGATCGTCGTGGCGGTCTTCGTCGTCGCCATCATGTTCGCAGGCTGGTTCCTCGACCCGAAGGCAAACAATCCCGCACAACTCTATATTCCTACAGTCCTCACCTTTACAAACTGGCTCATGCTGCTGATGGGGCTCTTCCTGAGCACCTTTAGCATCCCTCGCGATATCACCAATCGAGTGATTTATACGATCGTCACCAAACCGGTCCGTCCCACCGAGATCTTTCTGGGACGCGTATTGGGCTTCGTCGCAGTGGCGACGATGAACCTGGCGATCTTTGGCGTCATGAGCTACTTCTTTATCGTTCGGGGGCTTTCCCACTCGCACGATTTAGAAAGCCTTCAAAACGATGGGCTCGCAGGGGAAACCACCAGTGTGCGTTTCCACAGCCACTCCTTCACTCTCAACGAGGATGGCGTGGGAACCACGAATATGGTGAAGGGTCACCGTCACATCGTTCGCAAGGACGGAGATAAGATCGTCATCACCGAGCAGGTCGACGATTTGACCGCAAGAAATCCGGTTTATGGCACGCTCCGATTCACCGGACGCGACGGCGAGGAAAACACCGGCTACAACGTCGGATACATGTCGGAGTACCAGAAATATATCGAGGGTGACACACTTTCGTCGGCGATCTGGACGTTTGAGAATGTGAATCCCAAACTGTTCCCGGACGTTCTTAATTTCGACATGACCCTCTCGGCCTTCCGAACTTACAAAGGGGATATCGAAACCCCGGTCGGCGGCGTCGTCATCTTCCGAAGCTTGAATGGGGAGGTCGAAAGCGATCGCATCCCGTTTCGAGTCAAAGAGTTTCAAATCGATCAGCATTCGATTCCCCTCAAGCTCAAAGGATTCCGAAAAGGGGAGCCAGCGGACTTGGATTTCTTCACCGATATCGCACCGGGCGGATCGTTTGAAGTTGTCGTGCGATGTCGCGACCGTGGACAGTATTTGGGAATGGCTGCCGCCGATCTCTACTTGAGAGCATCGGAAGGAACGTTCCTCTGGAATTTCGTCAAAGGCTATATCAGCATCTGGCTGCAGATGTTTATCGTGGTTTGCTTTGGGGTCATGTTCTCCACATTCCTGTCGGGGCCGGTTGCCGTTATCGCAACGATCTCGGTAATTGTGCTCGGAATGTTCGGCTGGTTTATCGACAATTTGACCACCGGCAAGATCGCTGGTGGTGGCCCCGTGGAAGCCCTTGTGCGGCTTCCATTGCAAAGCGGTTCGGAGACCGAGTTGGATTTGGGAAATGAGATGATCGAAGGTGCGATCAAGGGTGTGGATAGAGGATTGCTTTTTTCTGTCTCGACACTGAAATCGGCCCTTCCCAACCTCTATGATCTGGAGACGTCGGACTTTATTGCCTATGGGGTAAACTTGTTCGACGGTCTGCTTGCGCGGCATCTCACGATCGCATTCGGTTACTTCGTGATGACCAGCGTTATTGCGTACTTCTTCCTCAAGACTCGAGAAATGGCGGGTTAAGAGCATGAATAAAAGTCTGTCTCGCAAAGTCACCTACATCATCGCGATTATCGCGCTGCTGCTTCCCCTCTATGCCTTGGGCCGCCCCAAGTCGGGGGCGATTTCGCAGTTACGCAATCGACACAACATGGGCCAGACCTATCTTGGCCAGCTCGATCCGACCAGTGAGAGCATGCGTTTGGCGACGCTTGGGATGAAAGGCATCGCATCCTCGATCCTTTGGCTTAAAGCGGATTATTACAAAGAGGAAAAGTACTTCGACCGCTTCTCGGCGACGCTGAATCAGATCGCGCTCTTGCAGCCTCACTTCATCAGTGTCTGGCAACACCAAGCTCACAATATGAGCTTCAACGTCTCGCCTGAGTTCGAGGATTACCGCCAGCGATATGAGTGGGTTAAGAAGGGGATCGACTATCTCGTTCGCGGGACTAAATACAACGAGAGAAAGCCAATCCTTCAATACGACCTTGGCCATTACGTTGGAAACAAAATCGGTAAGTTCGACGAGAAGAAGCAATATCGCGAGCTCTTCCGAAAAGATACCGAGTTCCACAACTACTTCACCGAACAAGGCTTGCCAGTCGAGACCAATGCCCTGGGATACGATCAACGGCCCGACAACTGGCGGGTCGGCAAACTCTGGTTCAATCGCGCGGTGGAATCATTCCAAGCGGGTAACAAGATCCCAAAGACCCCACACCTGTTGTATTGCTATTCTCCACTGTGGCAGATGTACTACGGCGAAGCGATCCAAACCGAAGGGATCTTGGACGACCGATCCAAATTCGCTTGGGAGCAAGGGGGACGCGAATGGGCGGAATATGGCAAGATGTCGATTCCATGGGCCGGCGACGGACAGATCAAATTGCTCGAGGTCGACGCGGAAGCCGCCGCGATTCGCGAAAAGAGAGAAGAGCTCGATAAGCAGCTTGGAGGAGCTCGCGACAAGATCCGCGAACGACGCTTCGAACGGCTCCCACAGGACCTCAAGGATGCCTACCAAAAACCAGCCACGGAACGATCACTGACCGAGTCGGAAAAAGCAGAGGAAGCAGAGCGACTTATCTCTCCGTCTCCGTCGGAAGCCATTGCAGAGGCTCCAAAAGATCAGCAGCCCCGGTTGCTGCAGTTGTCGACAGAGATCAATAAGATGGAGGAAAAGCTTCGCATCGCCAACATCTACCGAAGCAATGTGAACTATGCCTATTGGGAGACGAGAGCCAAAGCCGAACAAAAGCAATACACGGTCGATGCTCGGCGATTGCTCTACAACGCAGATAAGATGATCGATGCCGCCGACATCAAAGGGGCGATCGAAAACTACGAACAGGCCTGGACCCTTTGGGATACCGCATTCAAACGATTCCCTATCCTGATGACCGAAGAAGTGGGAGAGGATGTCCTCAAGTCGATCGGTCGATACAACAAACTGACCGAAGCCACCGAGTCGGAGGACTTTGTGCTCAAGTGGTTCGTCGATTTTCGTCGCGCCTACAATCAAGACCAGCTGAGTTTCGACGTCGAACAAAAGCTAGCGGAATGGAATGCACGCGCCGCAGCACTGGGAGACGATGCGGATTTCACCGAAACGAAAGAGATGAAGGATCTTCAGCAACGTTTGTCCGCACCGAGCGAGACCAAGGAAGAGTCACCCCCGACCAATCCCCCCACCAATCCCTCGGCCGACACTCCAGTACCAGCCACTCCTGCACCAGCCACTCCTGCACCAACGGTACCCGCACCAACCACTCCCGATGCGCCGAAGCAATCGAGCGATGCGCCAGCGGGGTCGTCGGAGCCTGGAACGCCCCCCGTTCAACCCCCGGTACTCGAAAATCCAGAGTCTCCTAATTGATCGAGATTCCCATTTTTTGCGTTCTCGGGTAGGTTGAACGTATGGGACTCTACGAACGCGATTACTACCGAGACGACACCATTCGACTGCAGCCCGACTGGGACGGCAGATCTGCAGTTAGCTATTTGCTTCTGCTCAATATTGCGATCTATGTCGCCAACATCCTGCTGAGCAATTTCAAGGCGAATGACCAGGGAATTGTCAACAACGCATTGATGCTCGTCGGTTCCGATGCGACAAAGCCATGGCTTTGGTGGCACACGCTCTCGTACGCTTTCGTTCACGATGCTTCCGCCAACGGTGGAATCTGGCACATCGTATTCAACATGCTGGGACTTTATTTCCTGGGACGATCCGTCGAGGATCGCTACGGAAAATGGGAGTTCCTTCGGATTTATTTGTTTGCGGCCGTGCTTTGCGGAGTCGCTTGGCTGCTCAAGAATGCGATGATCGGAGCGCCAAACTCCCGATTGCTGGGCGCCTCGGGTGCAGTCATTTGCATCGAAATGCTTTTCGTATTGAATTTCCCCAAGCAGGTCATATACCTGTTTGTCTTCCCCGTGCCCGCTTGGGTGCTGGGCGTCTTCCTCGTGCTTTCCAATCTGATCACCACCCCAAGTTCCCAGGTGGCCGTCGATGTTCACATCATGGGTATCCTGATCGCCGTGGCCTACTTTTTCCTAGGATGGAACTTCGCGTTCGTCCAAGATCTCAATGGGGGGTTCCGCCGCTTGAAACGAAAGTGGCTTGGCCCCAAGCTTCGAATCCACGAAGATGCCGAGCTTGCATCCACCACCGATGACGCCGAGGCGGATCGCATTCTGGCGAAAATTCATGAGCAAGGAAAAGATTCCCTCACCGCCAAAGAACGCAAGTTCATGGAAAAGTATTCGCGGAAAGTCCGCGCACGAAAACAAGAATTCTAAACAGTTGTTTCAAACTCGATCACCTATGCCAAAAACCACCAACTCCTTTCAAACGCTTCGTCAAAACATCGCCGGCATTCCCGTTGCAGATCTCGTCAAGCAGTTCGGCACACCGACTTATGTTTACGATGCTGCCATCATCGAAGAGCGCGTTCGAGATCTCTCAAAATTCGATGTCATTCGATACGCCCAGAAGGCTTGCTCCAACATCGCGATTCTCGATCGACTCCGGCGTCTCGGCGTCGTCGTGGACGCAGTGAGTGCAGGCGAAGTCAATCGTGCGTTGGCAGCAGGTTTCGATCCCCATAGCGACCCTCATGGAATCGTTTTCACTGCGGATGTCATCGATAAAGAGGCGGCTGCGATCATTCGTGACAAAAAGCTGCACGTAAACTGTGGTTCTCCCGACATGATCGATCAGCTAGGAACCCTGTGTCCTGGCGCAAGCGCAACGCTTCGCATCAATCCTGGATTCGGACATGGACACAGCCAAAAGACGAACACAGGTGGTCCGCAATCCAAGCATGGAATTTGGCACGAACAAGTGATCGAGTGCCTGCGACGTGCCGACTTGCACAATGTCGCAATCACCGGCCTTCATATGCACATCGGATCGGGCACCGACCTGGAGCATCTATCACAAGTCGGCGAGGCATTGGAGAAAGTCGCCATGGAAGTGGGGCGCACGATCACCACCATCAGCGCGGGGGGTGGGTTGCCAGTTCCTTATCGCGAAGGTCAGACCTATGTCGATCTAGACCAATACTTCTCCATTTGGGATGCGACGAGAAAACGGCTGGAGTCCAAATTCGGTCATGCGATTCGACTTGAGATCGAACCAGGTCGCTATTTGGTTGCCGAGAGCGGCTATTTGATCGCTGAGATTCGCGCGGTCAAAAAGATGGGAGACAATCTCTTTTACTTGCTCGATGCCGGATTCAATGATCTCGCCAGACCGATCCTTTACGGTGCTTACCACCCCATTTCGATCGCTCACAAAACGCCTAAGACAGACGTTCCCCATGTCGATGTCGTGGTGGGTGGTCCGCTCTGCGAATCAGGCGATATCTTCACCCAGGAAGAGGGTGGGTTTGTCGCCAAGCGATCGCTCCCAATCGCTTCTGTCGGTGATCATTTGATCCTGGAGGTAGCGGGTGCCTATGGCTTTGTCATGGCAAGCAACTACAACGGACGTTATCGAGCTCCCGAGATCTTGATCGAGAATGGTCAGCCGAAGTGCATCCGCGCTCGCGAAACATTTGAAGATTTGATCCGTGGCGAGTCGATCCCTCCCGTCTGATTGACAACGGGTCGGCGGTAAAATCGCAGAGAGAGGTTGAGAACAAGGGAACGACGCGGTTCGCCCCACGTCACTTGCTACCTCCTCCAGCCAGCGGCCCATCGCTCGAATTAGGACCCTCTTTGTCGACGATCTCTTTCACCGTTCGCCAGTCCACACCAAGCCGCTTGCCGGCGGCTCGGTAGCTGCCTGACTGCGCATACACGAGCGCGAAGTAGCCTTGCAAAAGTCTCTCTCGATCGAGCGCTCCTTTTTCGACGTCCGCCAAATAAGCAGACCTTGAGATTGCCCTCTGCCAAAAGGGGTGGTGCACCGGTAGGTAATGACCTCGAATCACGATGCTTCTCACGCATTGTTCCAGCTCGCGAAAGTTTCCTCGCCAAGCGTAGTTATTCCCCAGGTTCTTCGAGATCCAATCGACAACCTGCTCCACCAGTTGGTCCGTTCTTTCGGCTGTATCCGGAAAGATGCGAACTGCGATGAATCTTACGAAGTTCACCATGCTCTCGGGCGCTTCATCGAGTTGACATCGAAGCGACGGCGTTTCAATGCGATCCGCGCATAGGCGGTAGTAAAAATCTTCGCGAAACCGTCCTTCCTTGATCTCTTCTGCAAGATCTCGATTGGTCGCCGCGATGATTTTCCCGATGAACTTGCAAGGGCGTGTATCGCCGACTCGCTGGAACTCGCGCGTTTGCAACACCCTGAGCAATTTGACTTGCAAGTAAGCATCCAATTCACCAATTTCGTCCAGTAGCACCGTCCCACACGCCGAGCAGATAGACGGATCCAAAAAGCCCTTGCGATCGTGATTGGCTCCCGTGAACGCCCCTTTGACATAACCGAACAATTCCGACTCGATGAGCGTTGGTGCAATCGAACTTAGATTGAGACCAATCAAGCTGGTTGAATAGTCGGCTAGGAATCTCTTTCTTCCTGGGTCGAATTCGATGAATCGCGAGTAAGCAATCGACTGAGCGACAAGCTCCTTTCCCGTCCCCGAGGGACCTGTGATCAACGTTGGAATATCCCCCATATGCTGGTAAAGCGATCGCCTATAGCGACGCATGTCATGGGTGAATATCGACTGCCACACAGCCGCTCTCAACTGAGCGGCAGCGTTAGAAGCCCCCACGATATGTCGGAAGATGTGAAAGAAGGCTCGCTCGATCTGGAAGAGACCGGCGAAGATGACGTCGCGATCCAATGCGGAGGGCAACGTCGTACTCTTCAATTCAAAGAAGGTTCGAAAGTCCTTCGCAAAGGTATCGTAACTCGAGAGAATATCATCCTCCGGACGGCATCGAAAACCTATCGATGGAACCTCGATCGCGTGGCTCATATAACGAGCGTAGAGTAGGTAAAGAACCAAGTCCTCATAAATCTCCATTTCCCCCTTCGATGCAGATTCTCCCGCGATCAACTTCGACCGCAATTTCTCCGCAAGCTGTTCGCAACGAAGTCGCAAAGGTGCCAAATTCGGAAACATATCACCGACTGAGCACTCCGGACGATACTGCAAAAAGGGCTGAATGCTTTTAAACTCTTTGCCGAGTGCCTTCCTCTCCAACTCGACCCGTTCAGGCAGAAACGGATTGGAATAACCAATCCCTGCGATCGCCTCCGCAACTCGCCATTCACTTGCCGTCAGTAAAGACATCATTGAAAACCGATAGTACGAAAAATGGTGTTCGTGGACAGCATTTATTGTACTACAGCTTGAAACACCGCAGCGGGGGCTACTGGTCTGCTAATGCACTAAATCCTTTGCCCCCATGGACTTTCGAACTATCCCGGGATCTTGGCACGAGATTCGCCTTTAGGAGCTTAGGAAACACCGTGCAAGGAGGGGTTTTCCTTGCTTCGCATTCTTCCAGGAACGCATTCCATAGAGAGTCCATGATGTCCGTCGATACCCTTCACCGATCCAGTTTGCTTCGAGCCCGTTTGGCAAAATTCATGTCTCGTCCGCAGCGTCATCGTTTGCTCCATGGATATCCTCTTGCAGCCGCGATGCCATTTGCTAACGCGGCGGTACGGGAGTGTGCAGCCAAGAGCGATCCATTGTTTGCTGTGACTCGAAATCCCGCACACCAATTACTGGTGGGAGTTTTACCGCATCCCTTTTGCAATCCGAAGATCAGCGGATGCGGCTTTTGTACCTTCCCCCATGAAGCCTATAGTTCCGCCAAAGCATCGGCCGTCTCCGCCTCTGTCGAGCTTGAGATCGAACAACGGATAATTTCTGCATCCAGCTTTTACAAAGCGCCTGTCGATGGCCTCTATTTTGGTGGTGGGACAGCCAACCTTACCCCTCCCGATTCTTTTCGTCGCGTAGCGCGCCGTCTTGTTGAAGCGTTTGATCTCACGCGAGCCGAGGTTTCCCTGGAAGGGGTACCACGCAACTTCGTTATGGGCAAGCCTCTTCTCCTCGATGTGATGACCGAAGAGATTCCTGCTCGTCATTTTCGAATCAGCATGGGGATTCAAACATTCTCCGAAAATCAACTACAGCGGATGGGGCGGTTGGGTTTTGGTCGTCCAACCACCTTCGCATCGGCAGTGGACGCGGCGCATGAACGTGGGATGACCGCTAGCGGTGATTTGCTTTGCAATCTTCCTGCTCAATCCCTGGAAGAGATGAAGACAGATGTGCGGGAGGCGATCGACATTGGGCTTGATCAAATCTGCCTCTATCATCTCGTAATGTTTGCTGGTTTGGGGACTGTTTGGTCGCGTGACCCCTCGTTGACTTCCGCTCTTCCAAGTAACCATGAAGCAGAACACAACTGGAGCGTGCTGAGAGACATGCTGCTAGAGAGCGGCTTTGTCCAAACATCCCTTACTAACTTTGAACGTCATGAATTTGCAAACGACCCTCGCCGGTATTGTTACGAGCCGATCAGCTACGAATCGAGCCGATGCCAAGTCCTGGGGTTTGGACCGTCTGGTATTTCGTTTTCAGCCACAGACGATGGTCAATTCGCGTTGAAGACCATGAACCCGGAAAGCTCGTCGCAGTACATGCAAGCGGTCCGCTCGGGAGAACCTGTTTGGAATCGCTACCATCCATACGATCGAATCGATTGGGAGGTACTCCAGATCACACGGCGTCTGGCGTCGCTTCGATTGGACAGGGACACGGTCCGCATGCTGCGCGAGTCCATGGCATGCGATTCCTACACTGCGAGACTGGAATTGTTGAAAGAGGCGGAATTGCTACATGAGCATCACTTCGAGTACGTGCTCAGCCCGAAGGGAATGTTCTATTCGGATTCTGTCGCCGCGTTGATGGCGGAAGTTCGATGGGAGGGACGTAGCGAACTGCCATGGAATTCTGGTATCAACAACAACAGTGGAGGGCACATGTGAGTGCGAAAAAAGGAGGGCGCTCTGCAGCCGAGAATCCTCAACTGCGAACGCTTTCCCATGCGTTCCCTACCTTCGCTTCCCTGCCACACACGTTTCTACTATCCAGCTATGCAATCTCTATTTCCATTGGGTCAGTTCATGCTCCAGATGTACCGCGAGCGAGGAGGTGATCCTGCTTTTTGGGCCGAACCTTTTAACGCGATTAGCAACGCTTCGTTCCTCATCGCGGCAGCATTAGGATTGGATTTCGCAACGCGCAAGAGGAGTCTGAATCCGACATCGCTCGCGTTAATTCTTTTGGCAGCAACAATTGGTTGTGGGAGCTTTCTTTTTCACACGGTCCCAACACTTGCGACCATGTGGCTCGACATCATTCCCATCACCCTGTTCCAAATCCTTTACTTGTGGTTGATCTCCCGAAAACTGCTTTCGATTCCTGGCTGGCCGGCAGCGCTAATCGTGGTAGGCGTTGTGGGAGCGTCCTATGTCTTGATGCCGATGAAGACTCCTCTGAACGGTTCGCTGTTCTACATTCCGTCTTGGGCGGCCATGCTGGTCTACAGTTTGATATGGGCTCGGAAAAGTCCTGTCGAACGCGGTCTGCTTGCGCTCTCCGCGTTGTTCTTCACCTTGGCCATCGCAGCACGGTCCGTCGACTGGGATGTACCGTGGGCGATCGGTACGCACTTCCTATGGCATCTCTTGAATGGAATCGTGGTCTACACCGCGTTGAGGTCGTGGGTCTTAGCCACTTCTCAGCAGGAAAGCGGCCTGCAGGGCTGAATCCGTTCAACCGCAGTGCGTTCAACCGAAGTGCGATCCTCCGCAGGGCACGCAACAAATTGGGCATCGCTCCATCTCGAGAACAGACGACTTGAGCGGGTGAGCCGGCAGTCTTGGAAATAGCGAGCCGTCAACGTGAAGTAGAATTACGCTCGCCCTTGGGATACAATAGCGGTCCCTCCCATCCCCCGTGCCTACCATCTCGGCCCTGCCAGGCCACCCTTCCTGAGAACCGCTTCCATGCATCCACTTTTGAGTTGCGTTCGACGCATCCCAATCGCACTAGGGCCCATCGCAATAGGTTTGGTGATCGTTGTTTCCATACCAGGTTTTGCACAAGAGGGAGTTGCAGAGGGAGAAAAAGCAGCCGAGCTGGAGTTCTTCGAAAAGAAGGTCCGACCTGTTCTCGTCGAGCATTGTTACGAATGCCATTCCGCCGAAGCCAAGACGGTACAAGGTGGCTTGTTGCTCGATACTGCCGAAGGCCTATTGATGGGAGGCGATTCTGGCCCCGCACTCGTCCCGCATGAAGTTGACAAGAGCTTGATCATTCAAGCCATCCGATACGAATCGAGCGAAATGCCGCCTCGCGGAAAGCTGCCGAACGAGGTGATCGCCGACTTGGAAAGCTGGGTGGCAAAAGGTGCGATCGACCCTCGCGTCGGTGCACCAGCCCCTATCAAAAAAGAAATTGACTTCGAAGAGGCTAGAAAATTTTGGTCCTTCGTACCTCCTCAACATCCCCCGGTTCCGACTCCGCAACGCTCGGACTGGGCAGAGTCGACGATCGATCAATTTACACTTGCCAGCATGGAAGCCCACGGTCTATCCCCTGTTCGCAAAGCTGGGAAACGAGAGCTTATCCGACGAGCCACATTTGATCTAACCGGTCTCCCCCCAAGCCCCGATGAGGTGGAGGCCTTCGTATCGGACGCATCCTCGAACAGTTTCTCGAAAGTCGTCGATCGATTGCTCGATTCTCCGGCCTATGGCGAGCGTTGGGGGCGTTATTGGCTCGATGTCGCGCGTTATTCGGAGGATCAAGCGCATACGTTTAGTGTGCAACCGAACACGAATGGTTATCGTTATCGCGACTGGGTGATCGCAGCCTTCAATGCCGATATGCCCTTCCATCGATTTGTTCAGCTTCAGATCGCAGCGGATGTCATGGATCTCGAGGAAGACGAACGGCTGAAACATATTGCGGCACTTGGCTACTTCGGATTAGGAGCTCAGTACTACAAGAATACCGATGCAGCGAAAGCGACCGCCGATGAGCTCGATGATCGCATCGACACTTTGACTCGCGGCTTCCTAGGATTAACCGTCTCCTGCGCCCGCTGTCATGACCACAAGTTCGATCCCATTCCCACCCAGGATTACTACTCCTTAGCCGGCGTCTTCCACAGCTCTCGACTTCATAACGCTCCCCTGGCGCCAGAGGACGAGGTGAAACGCTACGACGCGACACAGCGGGAGATCAAGAAACGGGAAGAGGAAATCAATCAGACAATTGCGAGAGAAGGCCCCAAAATTCGCGAAGCACGAATCGACGAGGTCTCGCGCTATATGATGGCAACACGAGCCTATCGGAGGGAGAAGTCCCAAGATGCGAATTTAAAGATCGCAGCCTTCGCGAAATCGAACAATCTCGAGGAGTCAACCCTCAAAAAGTGGATGGACTTCATGAAGTCGAAATCCGATTCTCCGCTGCAATCGTTAAAGCCTTGGTTTGACGCAACGCGTCCAACCACAGGGGAAGCCGCTGGTTCGGAAGCCATGGTTTCGGATGCGGCGGCCCGGTTCCAAAGGCACCTGCAATTATTGATTCGACAGCGCGATGGATTGTCGACAGCCGAGGAGCAAAGGGAGCTTGCCGCGCAAACACCAATCGGCAATGCGCGATACACCAGCCCCTTGGTAACCAAAGCAAACCCATCGGTTTCCATCGACGTGGATTTATCCGGAGCCAAGGAATTGGTTTTGGTTGTCACTGATGGCGGAAATGGCCCGAGTTGCGATCACGCCAATTGGCTCGAACCACGGCTGATCACCGCTTCAGGAGAAGTCAGTCTCACCGATTGGAAATGGCAATCCGTCTCCGCCTCGTACGGCAATGTGACCATCGGTAAAAGTGTCAGCGGTCAGCCCCTTCGGGTCGCTGGGCGGACTTACGAAAAAGGTATCGGGACGCACTCGACTTCGGTGATCACGTATGCCTTGCCGGAGGGTGCCCTTCGCTTTCACGCGACAGCTGGACTGGACAACAGCGGAAGCGACCAGTCGGGCGGATGCGGTGAGAATGCGGCGGTACAATTCCGAGTGTATACAGAGCCCCCGACGGACCTCAGCACGGGGCAACCGGACCTCCTCGCTGAGATATTTGGCGAGAAAGGGGTATTTGCCATGGAACTGCCATCTATCGAAAAGATGCTTTCCCCCGAGTTGCGAGAATCCCTCGCTGCAAAGCGAGATGAAGTAGAAAAGCTGCGACGAGAATCCCCGGCAAAGTATCCCATCGCACACGTGATTGCAGAAGCCAAACCATCGGACTTGAAGGTCATGATTCGCGGAAATCCCGCCAATCAGGGGGAAGTCGCACCCCGCAGGTTTCTTAGAATCTTGAGCCATGACTCCCCGCCCCCCTTCACCGAGGGAAGCGGCCGTCTGGAATTGGCTCGAGCGATCGCGTCTCCCGAAAACCCGCTCACAGCGAGAGTTATCGTGAACCGGGTTTGGCAGCACCATTTCGGGAGAGGGCTCGTCGCAACTCCCGATAACTTTGGGAAGCTTGGAGAGCCACCCTCGCACCCTCAACTCTTAGACTATTTGACTCTTCGATTTCTCGACCAGGGTTGGTCGCTCAAAGCACTGCATCGCGAGATCATGCTCACCGCCACCTACCAGCTCAGTACCGATTCCCAGGACGCGAATCTACAAAAGGACGCAGACAATCGCTATCTCTGGAGAATGAACCGACGTCGATTGGACGTGGAGGCGTGGCGCGATGCACTGCTAGCGACCTCCGGTCGACTCGATCGCAGCCTGGAGGGTCCTTCGACGAACCTTGCAGAGGCGGGAAACAATCGGCGTACGATCTACGGATTCATCAGTCGCCATGAGCTCGACAACATGCTGCGTCTTTTCGATTTCCCGGATGCGAATATTACAGCCTCAACGCGAGCCGAGACTACCGTGCCCCAGCAGCAACTCTTCGTTCTCAACAGCCCATTTATGCTCGAGCAGTCCAAAGCCTTTGCAGCGAGGATTCAGAGAGAAGGAGGTGAAAGCCTGGAAAACCAAATACGCCGCGCCTATTTGGTTGCATTCGGCCGCGAAGTTCTCGATCTCGAACTGCAGCTGGGCGTTCGTTATATGCAAGTAGAAGATAGCGACGACACCCTTTCGAATAACAAACTCAGTCGATGGGAGCGTTACGCGCAAGCGCTCCTGGCCAGCAATGAGTTTATGTATTTAGATTAGCCCCGACAGCGCATCCCTCGACAGATCCCACCCGGAAAGCTCGCCATGAGAATCCTTCACTCGCAGTTAAACTCCGACTCCTCGTTCACCCCTTCCCGTCGCGACTTGCTTCAAAGACTCGGAACGGGGCTTGGTGCTTTCGGTTTGGCAGCGGTCTTAGAAAAGCAGAATCTTTTAGGACAAGAGTCTCCAGGCATTGCATCGTCCCAAAACCCTCTCGCCCCGAAACCTCCTATGTTTCGCCCTCGCGCGAAACGGATCATCCATCTGTTCATGAACGGTGGACCTTCGCAGGTCGACACATTTGATCCAAAGCCCGCTCTCGAGAAATACGATGGACAACGTCCACCGGGATCGAATCTCAAAACAGAGCGGAAGACGGGAGGACTGATGAAGTCACCGTTTCGTTTTGGCCGCCATGGCGAATCAGGATTAGAAATCAGCGAAATCTTTCCCCACTTGAGCACCTGCGCTGACGACTTGTGCGTGATCCGTTCCATGCACACCAATATTCCCAATCACGAACCATCGCTCTTGATGATGACCAGTGGGGAAACGCAACCCACTAGACCATCAATGGGATCGTGGTTGCTGTATGGACTGGGCACCGAAAACGAAAACCTTCCAGGATTCGTAGTTCTCTGTCCAGGGAAACCGGTCGTCGGTCCTGCTCTGTGGGGAAACCGATTTCTACCGGGGATTTACCAAGGAGCGCAGATCAACAATTCGAAACTGGACCCTGAAAGCGTGATTCGCGATATCAAGAACGCTTCGATTTCTCCGGCGATGCAACGGGAGCAACTCGACTTGCTCAACCAGCTTAATCAAATACACCTAGAACAACGAGGCGGCAACGACAATCCGCTCGAAGCCAGGATTCAATCGTTGGAAATGGCGTTTCGAATGCAGACCGAAGCCCAGGACGTCTTCGATCTGAGTCAGGAAACGCAAGCGACACGAGACGCATACGGTAAAGGGGAATTCGCCGATGGATGCTTGGCCGCGCGCCGTCTCGTCGAAAGGGGAGTGAGGATGGTTCAGGTCTTCTACGGGAACGGACAACCATGGGATGATCATGAAAACATTGCCGACCATGCTCAAAAAGCAAAAGCGGTCGATCAACCCATCGCAGCCTTGATCAAAGATTTGAAGGCGAGGGGATTGTTTGAAGACACGCTTATTCTTTGGGGGGGAGAGTTTGGCCGCACTCCTGTCTCAGAAGGAGCCAAAGGACGCGACCACAATAACCATGGCTTTTCGGTGTGGCTCGCGGGAGGTGGTGTGAAAGGGGGCATGGTTTATGGCGCGACCGACGAGTTCGGTTTTGCCGCTGTTGAAAACAAGGTCCACGTGCATGACCTTCATGCCACCATTCTCCATCTGATGGGCATCGATCATGAAAAGCTAACCTACCGCTATTCGGGGCGAGATTTTCGTCTAACGGATGTCCATGGTCATATCGTACAAGGTATCTTGGCATAAAGTTCCGTAGATCGAATGACTCGATCCCTTATCCAACTCTAGTCCAAAGTCCCAATGCAAACCCTCTCTCAGTATTCATTCGGTATCGGCGATCGATTTGCTCACCAAGCCAAGGCCCAGTTGGCTGCATTCCAAAAACTAGAAAAGGCCGGGTATGTGGTGGCGCCGGTATGGAACAAGTCCAATCGCGAGCACAACTTTGTTGGTTCCGAACCAGCCAGCGTGCTTGCAGCAGCCCAAGCTGCGGTGAATGCTTTGGGATGGAAGCACCCCTGGCATGTCGATGCCGATCACATCCAATTAGCTACAGTGGATCGATTCCTCAATTGCTCCGATTTCTTTACCATCGACGTTGCGGACTCTATCGGAAAGCCAGCACCAGCAGGCGAGATCGAACAATTCGTTGACCGACACCCAGAATTGCATTCTGCGGTTTGCGTCGATGGAATCCACGAGCCGCTCGAGCTAAGCAAGGACTTTGTGCGAGGCGTCGCCGCCAAATATCTCTTGGCAGTCAAGCAAGCGGCCCAAATCTATCAGCACATCGCCTCAAAAAAGGGAACCAACGGCTTGATTGCTGAAGTTTCCATGGATGAAACCGATTCGCCACAAACGCCACCCGAACTGCTCGTCATCCTCGCGGCGCTAGCTGACAAAAAACTCCCATTGCAAACCATTGCACCAAAGTTCACGGGGCGATTCAACAAGGGAGTTGACTACGTAGGGGATTTGAGCCAGTTTGAGAGAGAGTTTCGGGATGACATCGCGGTATTGGCACATTGTTCCAAGGGCTATGGACTCCCTTCGAATTTGAAGCTGAGCGTCCACAGCGGGAGCGATAAATTCAGCCTCTATCCTATTATTCACAGGTGCCTGAAAGAAACAGGTGCAGGGATTCACGTGAAAACCGCAGGGACAACGTGGCTGGAAGAAGTCATTGGATTAGCGGAGGCAGGTGGCGACGGGCTCGCATTGGCAAACGAAATGTATTCCTATGCTTACGAACATGTCGATGAACTTTGCGCTCCCTACGCGAGTGTTATCGACATTCAAGCCGTTCGGTTGCCGTCGCCTCACGTCGTTCGGACTTGGTCGGGAGCGGAGTTTGCGCAAGCCATCCGGCACATACCTTCCCATCCTCGATTTTGCGCGGACATGAGGCAGCTGCTCCACGTTTCGTTCAAACTAGCTGCCAAAGCGGGAACTCGATACACCAGTCTTTTGGTGGCAAACGAATCGGTCGTGGCGGAGCAAGTCACAACGAACCTTTGGGAGCGGCACCTTCGACCGATTTTTGTCGGCTCGTAGCGGTACCCATTATCCACCCCGTTGGGACGAATCGGCGAACACCCCCTCTCGGACGATCCACCTACCACCCTTTCTACGAAAAGGGGGTGGGGCCCCCGCTGTCTGCGGGTTACGCGAAAAAATCAACTCTTCCAGCGGTCCAATCTCTTGGCTGGATTGGGGAATATTCTGCGATTCCATCCTTGAACCTCGCAGTACGGGCAATGAGAATGCAACGATTCTCTCCAATGCAGTTTTCTTTCATGATTTACAGGACTCTTTCGTATGCGTTGGCGTGTTAACAGACTGCTTTTCGTTTTGTCGATCCTCGCGGTAGGTGGCGGATTCATTCCAGGCGACCTCCATGCCATGGCCCAGGAGGCACCAGCGACGCCCCAGGCCGAGACAGCAGATAAACCGGATGCGAAACCCGCTGCTGAGCAGCCTCCTGCTAGAGAACGACTTTCACGTGGACAAGGTCGCCCTTCGGAAGGCCCCGACTCGCGACTCGATCGCATTGAAAAACAACTCCTTGAAATCTCCAAATCCCTCCAGGGGATGCAAAAGGAGTCAGCAAAACCATCCGCACCTGCGAATGTCGACAAGCCCTCGACCGAGCCAGCTTCCAAAGAGTCGCCCGCCAAAGAGGCGCCCGCAGACGAGAAAAAGGAATGGGATGGAGTTCTTTCCAAGGAATGGCTCAAAGGAATTCGATGGCGGAACGTTGGGCCTGCCAATATGGGTGGCCGAATTGTGGATCTCGCCGTCAACGAAAACTCTCCTTCCACATGGTGGGCTGCGACCGCATCCGGGGGGCTGCTGAAGACAACCAACAACGGCATCTCCTTTGAAATGCAGTTCGATAAGGAGGCGACCGTTTCGATTGGAGCCGTCGCAGTTTCCAAGAGCAACCCGGACGTCGTTTGGGTGGGAACTGGCGAGAACAACCCACGCAATTCGGTCTCTTATGGAGATGGCGTCTACAAGTCGACAGACGGCGGCAAGACGTGGAAGAACATGGGGCTCAAAAAGACATTTCAAATCGGGGAAATCGTCGTTCACCCCACCGACCCAAACACCGTTTATGTCGGAGCGTTGGGACGGCTTTACGGCTCCAATGAAGAACGAGGTGTCTACAAGACAACCGATGGCGGCGAAACTTGGGAACGCTGCTTCTACCTAGACGATCGGACCGGAATCATGGAAATGCAGATGCATCCCACCGATCCCAATACACTGATCGTGACGGCTTGGGAACGTCTGCGCGACGGCTTTGACAGTTGGCCCGGGAACGAAGTTCCGATCCCCGAGGGCTACGATGGATACGACCCCATTCGCAAATGGGGACCTGCAAGCGGTATTTATAAGACCACAGATGCGGGCAAAAACTGGAAGAAACTAACGAACGGTCTTCCCACTGGCCAGCTTGGCAGGATCGGAATCGACTGGTATCGGAAAGACCCCAACATCATCTTCGCCATTGTGGACAGTGAGAACACCGGAAAGGGACCACAACCCTTGAACGTGAACTGGGGTGCCGTGGGTGCCGATGTCGATGGCAAGATTGTCATAACGCAGGTCTATCCCAAAAGTCCGGCTCAATCGGGCGGTTTAATGACCGGCGATGTTGTCGTGGCAATGGGCGAGCAAGAACTAAAGTCCTTTGATGAAATACTCGATTCGCTTCGAAAGAAAAAAGGTGGGGATACCGTTTCTCTGACCGTTCAGCGAGGGGACGAAAAGAAGACGCTCGAATTCAAACTGACCAGCAGGGGCGGGCGAGCCGGAGCGACACCTCAACAAGGAGTTTGGTTCGGAGGAATCGGGGAAGACGTCGATCAAGGCGTAAAAATGACTCAAGTCAATCCGGAGAGCCCCGCTGGAAAAGCGTCGCTTCAGGTCGACGATATCCTCGTCGAATTCGATGGACAACCAGCGAAAGCATGGACCGAGGTTGTCAGCGCCGTCACGTCGAAGAAAGCTGGTGACAAAGTCAAAGTGAAGTTTCTTCGCGACGACGAGACCAAAGAACTTGAAATGACCTTGGAAAACCGCCCAACCCCACCCGGTTCGCAACAACCCGCTGCACCGGCGCGGACATACGTCGGATTCCAAGGCACCAATGCGGAAAAAGGTGGCGCGCTCCTAACGGAAATCACGGCCGATGGTCCCGCTGAGAAGGCAGGCCTCATGAAAGGGGACGTGGTGAAGGGGGTCAATAAGAAGAGCATCGGTACCTACCGCGATCTGACCACCATGCTCGCCGAGTTGAACGTAGGAGATAAGCTCACTTTTGAAGTCGCACGAGCGACGGAGATAAAGGAATTCGAAGTCGTCGCCGCCGAGAGACCCGCTCCGGTCCGACCTTACACGGCATCGCTCGGCGGGCAAGCCGCGAATGTGCAAGACCAACAGGGAGCGAAAGGCTTCGAATACGGTGGTGTATACAAATCCACCGATGGTGGCGAAACGTGGACCCGGCTCAACAGCGTCCATTCACGCCCCATGTACTTCAGTGTCATTCGCGTCGACCCAAACGACGATCAAAAGATCTATCTATTGGGTGTTTCTCAGTTCAAATCGGTGGATGGTGGAGTTACCTTTGACGAAAGCTTGGGGCGCTCTGTCCATGCCGATGGACATTCGCTTTGGGTCGATCCCAAAGATGGAAATCACATGATCATCGGTGTCGATGGTGGTGTGTACGTAACGTATGATCAAGGCCGCAACTGGGATCACTTGAACACCCTGCCGATCGGCCAGTTCTACCATGTCGCGATTTCACCCAAGTATCCGTACTACTTGTACGGAGGATTGCAGGACAATGGTACTTGGGGTGGCCCGGCACTCTCGCTTTCCGGACGAGGGCCCGTCAACGAAGACTGGGTTTCGGTCGGAGGTGGGGACGGATTTATGTGCCGCGTGGACCCCAACGATCCCGACCTTGTCTACTGGACCAGTCAAAACGGGGCGATGGGACGAAGGAATATGAAGACGGGCGAACGTGCTTCGATCCGTCCTCGCAGCATCGAGGGTCAACCAGCCTATCGATTCAACTGGAACACACCGTTCATTCTTTCGAGTGCCAATTCCAGAGTGTTTTATGCGGCAGGCAATTACGTCTTCCGATCCATGGACCGCGGAGCCAATCTGGAGAAGATCTCTCCCGAAATCACTTTGACGAAACGAGGCTCTGCGACGGCGCTTTCCGAGTCGCCACTGGATTCCAACGTTCTTTACGTCGGTACCGACGATGGTGCGCTTTGGGTAACCAAGGATGGTGGCAAATCCTGGAGTGAAATCGGGAAAGGTTTGAATCTCCCGGCACCTCGCTGGGTTGCAACGGTGGAAGCTTCTCGATTCGCGCCGGGGCGTGTTTACGTTTCGCTCGACGGCCACCGGTCCAACGACGATGAAGCTTATGCGTTTGTTTCGGAAGACTTCGGTGCAACCTGGAAATCGATCCGTTCCAATCTCCCCTGGGGCTCCACGCGATGCTTGCGCGAATCCCCTTTCAATGAGAACGTTTTGTTGGTGGGAACCGAATTCCATGTCTTCGCCTCTGCAGACCGCGGCGGAACTTGGAATTCGCTCAATACCAATCTTCCGACCGTCCCCGTGTTCGACTTCGCATTCCATCCCAACAATGGTGAAGTCGTCGCAGCCACTCACGGCAGGAGCCTTTGGATCGCGGACATTACCCCGTTGAACCAATTTGCGGCTCAACAAACGAATGCTGCGGCCCACTTGTACAAGCCTCTGACGGCGATCCGATGGCGACGAGAACCTTCACGTGGCGGAACGAATCGCTCCTACGCAGGAGAGAATCCCCCCAGTGGTGCGATCCTCTACTACTCCATTTCCAAGAAGGCAAAGGAAGCCGTTGTGCGCGTCGCCAATGCAGAGGGACAAACGATTCGCGAGATCCGTGGGCCTGTTGAACCCGGATTGCATCGCGTCGTTTGGGATCTGATCTCTTCCCCTCCAGCACGACCCCGTGGCGAATCAGGCCGCGGCGAAGCGGGCGCTGGCGGTCGAGGTGAATCGGGAACGCGACGGGGTGCGGGCGGAGGAGGTGGCGGTGGACGTGCTACAGCAGCACCTTCAGGAACCTACAAAGTCACGTTGACCGTCGATGGAAAAGAACTGTCGCATGAACTGCGATTGGTTTCGGATCCCAATGTCGCCGCCTTGAACGACCTGCTCGGGACCGAAGCCGAATACGATGTTTGGCTCGGTGACGAAGTTTCTACGGAAGAGGAAGAAGAAGAAGAGAACGAGGGCGTCCAATCTGGATTGAGAGAACGAATCCACGACTAGATCGATCCAAGTAAATCTTCGATGTGATCCAAAGTGAAAACGAGATCGTTATCGATTTGGAATGAATGACGCTGTAGCGATTCTTCTTCGAACGATTCGCTATGGGCTGGACTGGATGCTGGATCAAAGGGTTCTTCAACACTTTGGTCCGGCGTCACCCAGCTAAATAGCCCGAACAAGTCGCTGCACTCATCTCGCTCCGGCGAGTCCGTTGACGCAGTCTTCTCCTCACTCGCCCTTTCTGATAAATGGAAGTCCACCGGTGTCACGACTACCGTGGTCCAATTCCCAATGGCTGTCTCTGAAAGAGAACTTCGGACGCTGAGCGTGCTGATTCCGGACGTACCGGAGGAATCAGTGACCGCATAGAAATCGCAATTGGCTTGAAGCTGACTCCAAGTCAATGGCGAGGGATGAGTTGTGCCCCAAGGGTTGAATAGATCAAACGTACCGGTCCCGGCGTTATAGCCAGTGACGATGTATGCGTGTGAACCAACCAGTCCATTCGATACGCTCGATTTCGTGCCGATGGTCACAGCGCGTCCCCCTCCCAGTTGGCTTGCTAGAAGCGCGGCACTGGACGTCGCAACCGAGTAGTTGCTCGACGCATATCCCAACACTTGCCTGTTGACGTTGGACATCCACCCGCCTTCGATGCCTGCGTAGGTGTTGGTCCCATCTCGACCGCTCTGACCCGTTTCGTTCCATTGCGCATAAGCCTTTTCCGCCAGCGCCACCCAAAGGGAGGTCGTAGCACTGCTTACCGAACGCCCAAGCCCCGCGTAGGCGAGGATTCCGTTTGATAGAGCGGGTAACTGTCTGTTTACCGTGATGTAATCGGCTGATGTTGAACCGAAGAAGCGAACCGTAAACGTGCCATCCCCATTGTCGAGAAACATGTTCTGAATGGCGGCTGGCGTTTGATCGGCAATCGAGGTTACGGAGGCGATGAAGTAGCAATCGCCGAGATATCCTTGGAGCGCCTCGGCGCGCGAAGGAGCCCCGGAAAACAGGACTCCGTTAGCCGTTTGATACGAGATTCCACTTCCGGAGATCACCGGGAGATCCGCGCCTAAAAACCATTTATCGATCAGGTTGTTCAGATGAGTGGCCGAGCTTCCTGCCGACAAATTCCCAGCAGTTTGGCCACGGAACTTCGAGTTGGCGGGATTGCTTTGGACCACGTCCCTGGCCAATTCTCGAACATAAGCCGGCATCAAAAACCCAGAGTTGCTGGCCACCAACAACCGGAGGTCTGTCAGTTCGTCTGATCCCACCACACCATCGGTCCCGACACTGCGAAGGATCTGAATCATCTCAAGTCGCGATATCGAATTGTCCGCATGCAATGAGCTCACTAAGTTGCGGAGCGCACCATTTGTCAAAGACGAATGCGCCCCCGCCGCCAGGATCGTCCCCGACTTGGAAGCGGAAAGTTGACCAATGCGAGCCGTCACCTGGAATGTGTTTCCTAACGCCCCGGCTTGAAATAGTCCGCTGCTCGAAATTGACCCGCCAGTAGCCGACCAACTTATCGCGCCCAGGCTGGTCATTGGATTGCCGAATTGGTCTAGTCCCGCAGCGCGAAACTGAAGCCTTGCCCCCGCATCGAGCGAGGCCGAGCCGGGTGAAAGATCGAGTGAAGCAACCCGCTGCGCGACTTGAACGCTGAATGTCAGGCTGCTGTTACCAGCAGTGGCCCGGAGGGTATAGGTGCCCGCTCGATCGAAGGCAATGGTCGTCACGCTGCGGACCGTTGAGAATTGCGTATTGTTTCCATTTGGTCCCGAGACAACACTCCATGTTGCATCCGGAGGCGTCGCAAAAGCCTTGCCGAATTGATCGACGCTTCGAAGTGAAAGAGCGACAGAGGTTGCATTCGTCGTCAACGGAACTCTTGGATTGATCAACGATTTCGATGTGTTGATCGCTTCCAGTGTTGTCGAAGTTCTCTCCACATTCACTTGGAATGCGGTCACGGCTGTTCCACCGGCTACCTTCAAGGAATAGTTCCCCGGGGCGGTGAACGACAACGTCGCTGTCACTCGGGATAGCGTACCCGATGCTTGTCCACCATTGGGGGCTTTCAAGGTTGTCCAGGTCAATGACGGAAGCGCTAAGACTGGTTGTCCGAATTGATCGAATCCGCGGACCGTAAACTGCTTAGTTCGCGTGGATGTAGCCGTCTGAGCCTTTGGAGCCAAGACGTCACCACTCGCATCGAGCAGTTCGATTCGACTTAGAGTCATTCCTAGCGAGACAGCGATCTGATTCTTCACATTCCCCGAAGAGGCTTGTACGACATACGAGCCTACACGATCAAACTCCATATCCGCTCGATTTGCGGTGGTTTGAACGGTTGGTTGAGAACCATTTGGCTTGGAGGGAAAAGCCCATTCGATCCCAGGCTGGGCTTTTAGCGGGTTTCCAAATTGGTCCAGTCCGACAGCGTGAAAGCGCGCCTGACTCTTCGGCAGTGAAATGGCCGAAGCACTTCGGATAGACACCTTATTGGAGTCTTGAATTCCGATGGATGTCAGCGTTGGAACAACGTTGACTTGGATAACGAGGCTCGCATTTCCACTCGCCACTTTAACGGAATAGGATCCCGTGTTGGTGAACTGAAGATTGGTACCTAGATTCCCATTCATGGCCGAGAACTTGGCAATGCTAGGTTGTTTGACCGTAGACCAACTCAGATTTGCGAGTCGGCTAATGGGCTGACCAAATTGATCGGTTGCGCGGATGGAAATATTTTGGGATGTCGTTGTGACCTGAATGGGATCCGTCAGTAAAGTGCCTTGCACCGAGTAAGCCTGCAATGCGGTAGCGACCTGGAGGACTTGTACCCGCAAAGTCGATTGCGTAGTCAATCCCGCTTGATCGGTAATCAACACGCGGAACTGATATTGTCCCGCGCGCGAAAAGGTCGTTGTCACACCTTTGGCTTTGTTTGTACCATTTACGTCGAACGTCGCGTTCCCTCCTGCAGGCGCTGAGAGCACCGACCAGGTGTAAGTAAGCTTCGACTCACCCTGATCATCCGCCCCTTGAACAATCAGACGCGCCGAAGTCCCCTTGACCTCGGTACCCGTTTGAAGCCTGGGTGCCGTTTGGACGCGCGGGGCTGTGTTTGTACTTCGAAGATTGCTACTTGAAACGACACGAGTTTGACCAAGTGAATCTGGGGATAGGGTGGCAGCCAACTGAGCCTCCATCCCATCCACTGCATTGAGAAGTCGTGATTCCAACTGCTCTAACCCCAGTGGAGTCGTTTTGATCTTGCGAGTTTTTTTATGCGAGGAGGTAGATTGGAAGAACATCGGTTTGACCTAGCAAGAAACGCAGTGCGGGAAACACAGGATTTGCACAGCGTCAGAACGCTAGGTCACAAAGAATCGTGTAGCCAATAAAGGGCCTAAAAGATCCGAGTACCGAATCCGCACGAACCCTACCGTCGTTAAAGGCGTTAAAGAAAACGATTCGCCCTCTCCCATCCAGAGAGCGCAGCTACCGTGCGGGCCGAGCCACGAGGGATTGTGGCAATTCGCCGAGGATAGAATCGCAAGCATCGCGTACCATCGGGACATCGATGGATAGAATCGGGAGCATGTTTGTCTTCCGCTCTGACTTCTGCCGCTTGGTGAGACGCCCGCTCTGGATAGCCCGGTGCTTGGATCCCAACGGCCTCACTCGTTCCAAGGGCATTGGGCCGATAAGAGCGACCGTGGGTGTGTCGACCGCGACAGACAAGTGCATAGGACCAGTATCGGATCCAACAAATAGCGAGGCGAGCCGGAGCAAACTCCGGAGTTCAGTGAGACTTGTCGCGGGTGCGAGCTTGCAAGCCTCCGGCGCGAGCGACTGAATTTCCAAAGCGCGTAGCTTCTCCGTTTCGCCTCCCCACATGACCAGCGACGGAAGATGCCAACGATCCCAAAGATGCTTGGCAACCGCAGCATACCGATCGTTAGGCCATAACTTACTCGGCCAGCCCGCTCCCACATTAATCATCGCGAACGGGCTACCCGAGAAACTCTCCTCGATGACTCGCCTTGCCATCAGGGAATCTGCCTCTTCCTCCGCTAGCCGGAATTCGATTTGCGAGTCGACCACACCGAGCGGCTGCAAAAGCTCAAGGCCTCGATGAATCATATGTCGGCTAGTCGGAGTAACCAAGCGATTGTTGAGCCAGTAACTACACTCTCTTCCATCGTACTCCCCCGACGCAAATCCCAATCGAACCTTCGCTCCCGACAGATAAGCGAGAAGCGAACTTTTCATCAACCCTTGAAGGTCGATCGTGAGGTCCGGTTGGAAGGTTCGGGCTAGCGCAGTGGCCTCTAAAAATTTAGAAGGAGTCCGAAATGAAAGTTTCGGGATCGTGATCACAGTATTTAGATCGGGGTGCCCGCGGAGAAGTTGCGCTCCGGGCCCTTGTACAATCCATCCAATCTCCGCTTTTGGAAATGCACGTCTCAACGCACACAAGACAGGAATTCCAAGAACAACGTCCCCAATCGCGGATAGACGGACTATCAAAATGCGTTGCGGCGGATTCCCATGCAGCAGCTTGAATTCAGGAGTTGGATTCCGTTCCATGCGTTGACTATTTCTTCTGAGAAGGCGACGCAAAAAGCTCCATTGCACACAGCGCCATGCTGCGAACAGCCATCGGCAACGCTCGATCGATGTCAGGATAAAACTCGGGAGAATGAAGGCTCATGTTCTGCCCCCGTTTCTTCATGGCAGCAAGCCTCCCCGAATCGATCACCCCCAATCGGTACATGCACACAGGAACTCCCGCGATGCCGTACTGACTAAAGTCCTCGCCACCCATGACTTGCTCTGCCTCATGGACATAGTTAGGCCCGATCGACGCAGATACGCGGTTCTTCAATTGAAGTGTCAACGCTTCGTGATTGAAGAGAGAAGGGGTACCATCCGAGAGGGTTACTGTTGGCTCTGCAGCTCCATAGGCCATCGCAATCCCCTGAGCCTTGCGTCGAATGGCAGCGATGAGTTGTTCTCGAACCTCGGGGGAATAGCTTCGAACAGTGAGCTGAAGGTCGCAATAATCGCTGATGATGTTGTGCTTGGTCCCGGCATGGATCGACCCAACTGTAATGACCGCTGGTTCTGACGGTTTGAGCTCTCGACTCACAATCGTTTGAAGGCTAACGACTAATTCCGACGCTTGAACGATCGGGTCGATGGCAGTGTGGGGCGCAGCACCGTGCCCCCCTCGACCGTGAACGCGTATATCCACGCTATCGACATTGGCCATCATGTAACCGGCTCGAAAAGCGACCTGCTCCACGGGAGATGCTTCGCAGTGAAGCGCCACGACAGCATCAGGGCGAGGAAACCGGGTGAACAATCCGTCCTTTAACATCGCTTCGGCCCCGCCTCCGCGCTCTTCCGCAGGTTGGCCGATCAGGATGAGTGTCCCTTTCCATTGCTCGCGATGAGCGGCGAAAAGCCTCGCCATCCCGATCAAGTTGGTCATGTGGACGTCATGACCGCAAGCGTGCATGACACCCGTCGATACCCCCGTCGCGGTGACGATCTTTTTGGTAGATGCGCGGGGAAGTCCCGTCGCTTCCGTTACCGGCAATGCGTCGAGATCCGTTCGAAGCATGATGGTTGGGCCACTACCGTTTGCCAGCACGCCAACGACTCCATGTCCACCAACATTTTGGGTGACTTCCATCCCAGCAGACTGCCAAGCCTTCGCGATGTAGGCCGCCGTTTCGACCTCTTCAAACGAAATCTCTGGATTCTCGTGCAACCACCAATAATCAGCGACAAGGGTTTGGATATTGTTGGCGAGCCATTCTTCCACCCAAGGCAAATTGCAACGAGGGCCGTCGACGACACCTACCGCTCGTCCCTCCTGTGCCACGACCGAGGGCGTACCGCTCATAACCATCCATGAAGCCATCAACCCCGTCGAAAGCATAAGCGTCGCTCGAAGGGTCGATTCGATCTTGCTCCGGATGAGCAGGAATAGACTTGGCTTACCATGGAGAAGGGAGACCGCATCGGTCGCGAGCATGGGATCTGGTGGGGTGTACGACATGGTGCTGAACGAGCTCGCGTGTGCGAATGCGACTGGAAGGCGAGAAACCAATCGATGGAGTCTTGGAAGTTGCGGTAAGAGGCCTATCAAAAAGACCAGCCCAAAAATAAGGGGCCCGCATGGGCAATGATACTCGAAACAGGCGTGGGAACGCTAGCGAGCCATGCCCCCTTCCAAAGCAGAGAACTCAGCCCATACAGGCAGGTGGGAACTGACCTGCATGGCTTGATCGTACGAGAGATTGAGCTGGCGCAGAAAGTCGATCACACCGGCGCGCCCGGTGAACTCGTCGGTCGAGCGAGTAGGAAACAAAATATTATCCAGCATCCATTCGCCCGAAACCGTCGTGGCAATCTCTTCGATTGCCATATGTAACCCCAATCCCGGAACGGCCTGAATCTGAGCGGAAGAACTAGAAAAATCCCCCAGAAGAATCACGTCATCCTCGGCTCGCCCGTCTTGCCGCACGCTGCGAACCAGGGCTGGAAGCAAGGCCCGTTCTCGTTCGGTCGACGCGGGATCGATGCGGACATTGACCAGCGAGAAAGTAAACGACTCCTCGGGTCGGAGTCGCTTGGTTCGAAACCATCCCACGAGTGGCTCGTAGTCCATCAAGTTTTGGGGATCGTCCACTGTGTAAAGCTGATCGCGATCGGTCTCGATCCGCGCGGTGTCGAATAGAAAAGCGAATTGCTGCTCGGCATTCTCGGGTCCCACGCGAGGACCAATGCAGTAGTCATAGCGACGATCGCTCATATTGATGCGATCCAATAGCATAGGAAGAATGTCGGTTTGCCGAGAATGAATATGCTGCAAAGCGATCACATCAAATTGCCGAACGATGCGAGCGAGCGTCTCGACAACAGGAAGTTTTTGCAGCTTGGACTCGCCAAAAGAGTGCAAATTAAAAGTCGCGATTCGAATCCGTGGCTCGCTGCTGGAAGCAGTTGTCGATGGCGGGCGTTCTGCCGGACCGCTACGCGAGACGAGAGTTCCCCATCCGCTCCAGGGGGAGCTTCCACGGCCCTCCGTTTCGCTTCCGCTCGACACGTTTTGCGCACCCCGGTCGGTCGTCGACGTATTGGGAGTTAGCGGCAGCGGATTGGAGGATCTCCAACCAATCTCTACTGCCTCCGGTGTCGGTTTTTCTTCACCGACCTTTTTCACTCGAAGGTGCTGCCAGCCCGTCAGAGTGTAATGTTGGGATCCGTAGACCAATGCGCCGACCAATGCCGTGATAGCAAATGTTCGCTTTCGAATTGGAAACATGATGCACTGCGGTTGGAAGCTCCCATACGAGTCGGCCAAATGACGTGAACCGACACTCCTATCGAGTCCTTCGACCTACCAACCGATCGGCATTGACGTTTCTCGAAAAGTTCGGTGGAGTCACGCTTCGAGAAATGTGTTTGAGCAAATCGTATCGATCGTATGGCGCAAAGCAATCAATCGACCGACCGCAGGATGAGCGACTCTCGGAACACTTCTCAGAACACTAACGGGCCAATATCCCACCAACGCACGCTACGATTGCTTTGGATTCTTGGAAGGGACTGCCATTAGCAAGGAAACGATCAGGCATTCGCCAGCAAGGTTGGCGAGACGAATGATCACAGCCGCAAGCAACGCGACCGGCTGCCCCACCAGCGGGGCAAGCAGCCACGTAATCACTACCTCGCGAACCACCGCACCTCCCGGTAGCATCGACGCAAAACCAGCCACCGCGCCCAAACAAACGGCGCTTACAACTGCAGACCACCCTAGAAAACTTTGGAGCTCCGGCTGCTGACCCATCGCCAAAAGTACCAGCCATCCAGCGGTCCCCTGTATCAACCAACCGAGCACCATCCACAATGAGTTCCGAATCATGAACAATCCGGTAAACGCTGCAGGAATCGTTTTCGGCATCTTCCCAATCTTGCTCTTGGCGACAATCCCGATACCTAACTTGAAAAAGTGCGGGGTGAGCGCAGCAAATGCCACAGGGAGACAACACGCGGCGGAAAGCTTGAGCCAGAGAGGAACGTCTAACAGCAACAGGAGAAGGGCCCCGAGAATGGCTCCCGTGGCAACACCGGTCAGGGTTTCAACAAAGACGCTGACAATCCCAGCTCGAATCGCTAAACCGTACGGCTGCAGCTTTCCGACCCGGAGGAGGAGAACCATCGCCTTCCCCGGAACGTACTTGCCCAAATGCCCCAGGAAATAGGCATGAAGGGTAGCGGCGCGAGGGAGCTCTTGCCCGAAGGAACGAAGCGTTTGAATCCAAGCGATCGCACCAGGAAAGAGACCTAGGCAGTACACGGGGATCGACGCAGCGATCCATCGCCAATCAAAGTCGCTCCAAGAGATCCTCCCCTCCTGCGACTTGATCTCGTAAATCGCCCTCTGAATTGTCCAATAGAGAAATGCGATGACAACAAGGATTATGACAGCTTGAAGAATCCACTTCCATCGAGGCTGCCCGGACGGCTTGCTCTTGGAAGGTGTGCTCTCCGTTGGAAGATTGGAAGAAGACGGCAAGATTTCACCAAATGGATCGAAAGCTGAAGTGAAGTAGGGGTTGAGGTAGAGTCAAGCACAGGCTTTCGATAGACTTTGAGAGGCTGCGACGCCTCTTTTTCAACGAATCTAATCCCTTGAAGTGCTGACAATGGCTCGTTATATATCGTTTGCTGTTCTTTTGGGAATCATCGTGGTCATCGGGGCCTTGTTCTACAAGGTGATGATCGGTTTTTTTATACCCGTTTTTTTAGCTGCAGTATTGGTGGTCGTCTTTCGGCCTTTGCATCGTTGGGTCTGTGCCAAAGTGGGTGAGCGAGACCATGTCAGCGCGGGAATCACGACGACATTGATTGTTTTGATAGTCCTCCTCCCTGCTGGGCTTGTCTTGACGATGGCGGCGATTCAAGGTGCCGGGTTGGTCGCAGACGTCGCTCGCATTCCTTCCAGCATCCAAGTTGGACTAGCGCAACTTCGAAAGAACAAATGGGTGAACCTGGAGTACCCCCACGCTGATATCGTACGCGAGATACAAAACAAAATCGATGACATCCAAAATGAAGTAACCACGCAGCGGGTTCTCAAGGAACTTATGGAGCCATCAGGTTTGGTGCAGGGTGACATCAAAGTAATCCGGCGGCAGCTTGACGAACTCATTCCACGACTTCGCGAGTTCTCGCTTCGGGAAATAGAACGCCAGATCTTGGACTCGCGTGGTGCCGCTTCCACCGAAACTGGCCTTCACTCGGAGCTAAACAAAGTGTTCCTCGACGCCGATCAACTTCTGGAAGGTGTCATCACAGGACGCTCCAAACCGAGTCCTCCCAACGAGGATTCGCTGCCGCAATCCGAGCCAGGAATCGCGACCAAGCCGGCCGTCGATGACAGCTTTGTATTAGTGCGATCGAGCAAGCTGCCGGAACTCAACGGCTTTGATCTCGATGAGTTGGAATCGATCAAGCAATCGCGAACCAAATACATGGACACGGCGATCAAATGGATGGAATCCAAAGATCGAATGCTGGCTGAATTGGATAGGCTCGCATCCGGAACCGCGGTAGACATGGTCGAACTCCAACGCGAATCGCTGAGCCTTTCTCAGGAATGGTCCTCAGCGAAGGAAACGTTGTATGGAGGTGAGTGGCTCGGTTTGCTGAAGGAGCTTGCCAACCCGACGCCCGAGCAAGTCCGAATGGTGACGCAGTCCACCATCGAATACCTACAACCCAAACTTCTCTCGGTTACAGGGGACTCGGCCGCATTTCTCGTCAGGCTAGGTATCGGAGCGGCGATCCTACTTCTGTCACTTTACTTCTTTCTGTGCGATGGTCCTGCGATGATTCGCAGCATCATGGAACTGAGCCCCCTGGACGATCGATATGAACTCGAACTCCTCGCAGAATTCGATCGTATCTCCCGGGCTATCGTCTTGGCGACTGTTCTTTCTGCCTTGCTACAAGGACTTACTGCAGGGATTGGCTACTACTTCGTGGGTATGCCCTCTCTGATTCTTCTGACCGCTCTCACTTGTACGTGCGCGTTGGTTCCCTTCGTTGGCCCCGCCATCGTTTGGGTGCCTGTCTGTTTTTATCTCGCCGTCTACCAAGAGAATCTCACAGCCGCGATCGGGCTCGGGATTTGGGGCTCCCTTGTAGTTGCCAGCGTCGACAATGTCGTAAAGATGCTGGTGCTGCACGGTCAAAGCCAACTCCACCCGCTGCTCGCACTGCTGAGCGTGCTCGGGGGAATCCAAGCCCTAGGGCCCATCGGTATCCTCATCGGTCCCATGGCCGTCGTACTACTGCAGACGTTGCTCGGAATTCTTCGACAAGAGCTTGGGAAGTTCAAAAAACAAGATGACGGTTCCGATATAACGGAAGCCGATATTCGGGACCTGAGCGTGATGATTCGGAAACCCAAACTCAAATCCAAGCCCTCGAAGAACCTCCCCGATTCGGAGGCTAACCCCAAAGCGACCCCTGAGGCCACCTAGCGATGAATCTCCAAGAACTCAAGGCGATCCAAGCACCGCTAAAAGAAGCATACCGAGCCCAACCCGATACAGCAATCATCCGGATGCTCGCCATCGCCGACGCAAAGGTGGGGGATCAACAATGTGTCGTTCGATCTCACACCGGAACAATTACCGCGGGGTTGCACCGGGCTGCGGGTGGAAGTGGAAACGAAGCATGCAGCGTCGAAATTCTATTGGAAGCGTTGGCCGCATGCGCTGGCGTAACACTGGGAGCGGTCGCGACCAACATGGAACTTCGAATTCAATCCTGCCAAATACAAGCCAGCGCGGTTATGGATTTTAGAGGGACTCTCGGCGTCGATCGATCAGCACAAGTCGGACTCACCTCCATCGAGCTATTGTTCATCATCGAAAGCCCCGAGCCGACCGAGTCCATCGAAAAACTTGTTTCCCTTACCGAGCGCTACTGCGTGATCTACCAGACTCTTCAAGCTAGCACGCCGGTGCAGACCGTTGTTCAATACCGATGATCATGGGCCAATGATCGTCGACGAGCCTGCATCCAAGCAGGTCGTACCTGGTATACGAATCCGCTCAATAGCTCCCATGCCGGCTAATAGCTAGAAGCCTGAGAGCCTGCTTTGCATCCCCACCTGTAAAATCATAAAAGCGAGTTGCATCGGTTCGTTCGATTCGGCTCGGAAATCGCCCGTCCATCAACAAGTACAAATGGTTGACTTGATCGTTCCACTCCAACCCTGGCTTCGAGACGCGTTCGACAAACTCTTCCAACTTCGCGTAGGGCTTCGCGACCGAAAGCAGATAGAGAAGCTGCTCGTCGGACATTTGCATCGACATCGGCTTGGAGGAACCTATTCCATTGGACTTGTTCAAGTCTGCCTGCGCTAGGAGCGAACCATCCGATCGCCCGTTGTTGGGTACAACCCATTTGGCAACCTCGCTCGCGGTATGGCGGGCCGATTGGGATGTGGTCAGCGCCACGGAGGGTACGAAAGCAAATAGCCTCGCTCGCCGATGGTACTCGGTGAGTAAATCGTCGCTGGCTTGGAGATACCAACTCGCCGTCGGCTTGGCTTCCGGAGTCCTCATGGCATCGGTCAAAAGTAGCGATGCAACTAAATCGCGGACACTACCACTAGCCTGCAACTGGCTGCAAAGAAGTGATCTGAGATCCGTGCGTTCCTCTGCCGCTTCTGACTCGGTCAAGCCGAATGACGGCACCAAAGGTTGATGAAAGATCTTCGACCAAACAAGCTCGACCACACCGGCTCGTGCGTCTCGAGACTGCTCCAGCCAATCGGCAATCTTGATGCGCTGGCTCGAATCTGCATCGTCAACGGGAAGCCCCGGCTCCGCCATGACCATCTTCCCTGCAGGGTCTTCATAGAAAAATGATTCATTCTCCTGAGCAGCATTCCTGGCAACTGGTGCCTTTCGACGTGCCGAGACCTTCGCAAGTTCGGCGGGGAAGCTCCAAAACAAATCTGGCTTCATCATCGAATCACTTCCCCAGTTCGATAAGGCGCGATCGTTCGCCTCATGACACTGGGTACATGCAACCATCGTATTACCGCTGCGATGCAATAGACTCGTGGCAACTCCGACAATCGGTGCATCCAACGAACTGAATCGACGTTTGATCTTCGAGTTCTTTTCCATATCGCCTGCGATGGCGGACTCTCGCATCATGGTGTCGTTCCACCAGTAATCCGATCCGCTTTCTGCGATCTCATTATTCTCTAACGCGAGAGCAGACTCCAACTGCTGAATCTTGCGATTTTCAACCAATCCCTCTTGGATCCAATCCACGAATTGCTGCAATGCAGCGGGCTGGCTCTTGAGAGAATGGATTTCGGTCCCCAGATAATGCTCCGCAAGCATTTGACTCCAATGAATACTAAACTCCTCGGAGTCCAACAGACGGGTCACAAAGCGTTCGGTTCGATCGCCCCCTTTGTCGGTTCGAAAGGCCTCGCGTTCAGCCGCAGTCGGCAGTCGCCCAATAGCTGCCAACGAAATCCGCTGCATCCAAGACTCACCGATCGGCTCTTTTCGGACCTCAACTCCAACCCGCTTCCAAGCTTGGTCGAGCTGCGCATCCACAATCTTCGTCAATGCCGGCAACGGGATCGCCGAAGGTTGCGGGAGAGCAACAACCCATTTGAACCGGTCCTCCCCCTTGCTCGGCAAATCGCTCGGTGGAACCTGTTCCGATCGTGTCGGTGGTGTAGCGGCAATCGCATCGTTCGTCTCGAGAGGAGGAACGCGATCTCCTTGGCTTCCCTCGTTGGTTTCATCCCGCTTCGTCATCGAAGGGAGCTGAGGAGTATCGAGCGATACCACATTATTTTCGTTGGTTCGACTGGAGAGAAGTGCTTGATACCCCAACCATACGCCAGCGCAAGAGGCGGCCAAGGTCATGAGCGCGGCGCTCCTCCGAACCCAACGATACTCCCATACACGCGGGTGGACTCGTAGAACTTCTGGTTCTTGCGCCATGCCCCCGCGGCGTCGCGTATGTAGGACAGATTTGAACTGTCCATCTGAAACAAACTCGACATCGGCTTGTGCTGCCCCCAATGCCTCATCCAGTACGTCATCGTTGTAGATCGGTCTTCGCCTATTCGAAGGCGGGGGCTCGACCAACCCCATTTGCTTCGCTCGAAGCTTGAGCAGGATGCGCTGCTCCAAATCGGGGGGAGTGTTTCCCTGAAGCAGATCTCTTAGGAGCGAATTGAGCATGAACTCCCCGGCCCTGGACGGCGGGAAGGGTTTTCCGTTTCGCTCTGGATCAAATGGATTTTTAGTCACCTTGCAACTTCCCGTCCATACATTGCCTCAGCTGTGCTTTGGCACGCTGCATTAAGTTTTTTGCACCATGCTCAGTGATACCGAGCTTCTGTGCGATATTTTCGCGCGTGGCGTCCTCGCTAAATCGCATCTTCAAGGAAAGTTGGGCGCGAGCCGTGAGTCTTGAAAAACACTCTGCGAGCGCATCAAACACTTCCCCGCCACGTCCCTCCTCTCCCGCCCAACGAACCCATTGCTCGTCGAGCGCATCCATCACATCCGTCGTTGTCATTCTTCGATGCTTTCGGCGATAGGTCACGAGCAAGTGATACGCGACCCGCCGTAAATAACTCGCTGTCGCCGAAGGACTGATCTGAACGAACGGACGCCGCAAAACAGCAATAAACGTCTCCTGGGTCAAATCATCCGCGAGGGACTGCTCACAACCCATGGCGCGCAAGTACCTCCAGACCGATGCTTGATACTCTTGAATGAGTTGCTCGGGTTCAAGGGCGTTTTCGGATTCTTGCGAGGTGAAGGGTTCGCTCGTCAAAGCATTTCCGGTTAGGTAAATAGGTCTTTGATGATCTTGCCACTGTTGGCAATCTTCATGGGACGACCGCTCTTGCTTGTGAAGGTCGTCTCCAAGGATATTCCTAACGCGTGACAAACGGAAGCCATGAGGTCTTCCGAGGAATACGGATCTCCTGTGATTTCGGTTCCATCTTCGTTGGTTCCCCCGACGGCTTGCCCACCTTGGATTCCACCACCTCCCACGACGACGCTCCAAGCCCTAGCCCAGTGGTCTCGCCCAGCGTCCGCGTTGATGCGCGGAGTTCTACCAAACTCGCCCATCCAAATGATCACGGTGTCTTGGAGCAGTCCTCGCTGTTCGAGATCCTCCGTGAGCGATGCCATGGCGCGGTCCAACACCGGCAAACGATCGTTTTCGAGGGTCCTAAAGATGCCTTGGTGATTATCCCACCCCCCCAAATCGACTTCTACGAACGGAACCCCCGCTTCGACCAATCTCCGAGCGAGCAAACATCCTTGACCAAAGTTGTTTTCGCCATACTTCTCCTTCACTTCCTTTGGCTCTTTGTCTACCTCGAACGCCTGCATCTGAGCGCTCGTCAACAGATCAAAAGTCTTGCCCAATACCTTGCGATGGTCTTCAACAACTCCCCCACGCTTCTGACTGATAAACGAGTCTTCGATCGTCTTCAAGGCAATCTGTCGCTGCATCAGCCGATCCTTCGCCAAACTCATCTCCAAGTTTCGAACTCGACCGTTGCTGGACACGCTGAACGGCGCCCAGGACATCCCTAAAAACCCAGGCCCTTCGCTTGCCCCACCGACCGATACGAACGGAGGAATCTCCAATTCAGGTCGCTGAACCATCAACTCATGCGCGATCACCGCACCATAACTTGGATAATCCACGTTCGCGTCTGGCACGTATCCGGTGTGCATGTAATACCTACCCCGGTTGTGATCTGCCTCACGCGTGCTCATCGATCGCACGATCGCCATGTGATGCATCTGCTTTGCCATCAACGGCATGTGCTCACAGATCTGGACATCCCCCGACGTGGCAATGGTCTTGAAAGGACCACCATTGTCGGTGCCCGGTTTCAAGTCCCAAATATCCATCGAACTTGGACCACCTCCCATCCAAAGCAACACGCAGGATTTGCGGTTCTTCTTCAACGTGTCTGCGTGGACTCGCAGGGAATGTCCCAATGATAAAGACGCTCCCATCATCGTCGCGGCTCCAGCCATGTGCGACATGAAGTGCCGACGATTCATTCCATCTGGTGTTGCAAATCGTGACCACATAAGTAACTGCCTTCGCTGACTAGATTGCTGATTAGACGATGAGACTTTGGAAATATCTACTTGGTTTGGTGAGGCCCGAACGGACCGATCAATGATTGAAGATGAACTCATTACTGTTCAAAATCGCCCACCAAAGGTCCTGCAACATGCCTCCCATATCATTCTTCCGAGCCACCAGAAGCTGATTGGCAATGGAAAGCTCTTCACTGCGTGGTCGCCTTCCCAGGCCTGTCAAAAACAGAACCTGGACTTTATCCGCGACACTCCCTTTTTGCTGCGCAATCGATCCGAGCCAGCTTCCCGACTCGGTCGAAATCGCTTCTCGAATCAATTCCCCATTAAACATCATCAAACTCTGAGGGATCGACCCATTGAACGTCGTGGTCTCGTCCCCTTCGTCGGTCCCAAATGCGACCACGAACTGCTTCATCCATTCGTCACGACGACGCGATTGCTCCTCCAAACTCCCCTTGCGATTGGCTTGAGTTGCTACCGCTAACGACTGGAACAATTGCTCGGCACTCATCTGCCGAGTATAGAAGTGCGAAAACTTAGGTGTCTCTCCTTGACTGGGATCATCCGTCTCGTTGTTGCTCGTCATGCGCGACGAAAGCTGATACGGTTGCGACATGGTGATCCAAACCATCAACTGCTTGAGATCGTAACTTGAGTTCCGAAAATCGTTCGAGAGCTCCTCGAACAACTCTGGAAATGAGGTCGGACTGTGGGGGCCTATATCATCGATCGGCTTGGTAAATCCATAGCCAAGGAAATGGGACCACATTCGATTTACAATCGCTTTATCCAAGAACGGACTCTGCAGCATGAGCTTCCCCAACTCCTCGCGGCGATTGACTTGCACTACGAATCCACTCTTCCCGATTTCGGTTCCATCGATGAACACGGGATAAGCAACCTTGGTCAAGCCATTGCGAAGCTGGAAATAGATCTCCGCTTGATCGGGACGCCCCCCCTCTCCGGAAAAATCCTGATTGACCAACTCCGCATGGTCCACATCTCGAGTACCCGAAACAAATCTTCGCAACGCTCGGGTTTGCCGAAAGAAAGCGTTGAACTCCCAAAACTTTTGCTGCTTCCACTGATTGAACGGATGGTTGTGGCACTGGGTACACTGGACTTGCAACCCTAAAAAAATTCGGGACACGGCCGCAGTTGCTTGAGTACCATCCTCCTCATTGACTTTCATCGCCAAGAAATTGGTCGCTCCGTTGAAACCCTCTGTTCCCGGCTTCGTCGATCCCGTCGCTGTTACCAATTCGTACACCATATCGTTGTATGGCTTGTTTCTCGCAAACGCATCGCGCAAATATTTCTGCATGCCGGATCGATCGGTAAGCGTTCGATCTTCCATGCCTCCATTGCGACCGATGAGCGTGTTGGTCCAAACCGTCCCCCAATGATTCGCATATTCCTCGGTGTAGCGATCGTCATTCAGAAGTTTCTGAACTAGGTTGAGCTTCTTCGAAGGGGTCTTGTCTTTGGCAAACTCCCCCAACTCCTCGAAGCTTGGTATGCGACCGATCAAATCCAAATAAACACGGCGGCACCATTTGAGCTCGTCCTCAGCCGGCGACGGTTTCACCCCCGCGTCCGCCCACCCCGCCTGCATCGCCATGTCGATTTTTTCGACTTGAGGGGGCAAGGTCACCGCCCCAGGCTTATCCGCGCCGGCTGCGTGGGGTATCAAACATCCCAAAACCGCGCCCCACACCAACAACGGCATCGCGAATCGGCTCGCAATCGTTCGATCGCTCCCAACAACGGGATTTCGTACCCGCGCACAACGGGGAGCGAATACCATTTGCCGACCCGACGGGGTTCGAAAGGGATTGCAATTCTGCGACCAAGCCATCATGTGCTTTCTCTAGAACGGATGGGGAAGAGTAACGACTCTCTGTGGGCACAAGCAGGGAATTGCTGCTTATTGTACTCAGTTTCCCTAATAATCTTCCTGATTCTACCATTCGGCAAAGAGCGAACTTCCTCGGCCAGCTCCCCCAAACGATACAATCGTTTCGATCTCGTACCCGCAAGATCCTTAGCTATCAGCAAGCATATGTCATTTCAGTTGAACCAAGCCGCAAAGCCAAAAAAACGGCCGCCGAATACCCGGGTCAGCTGCTCCCAAGCTTGGGGAGTCGAGAGCTCTCCATCCTCCAGATAGTCCTCCCATCCCGAGCCTTGCACCATCAATACCAGGTCAAACTCGCGAGGCTCTAAGAAAACACGGCGAATATTGATTCCGGTCCCTTCGTCGGGAATGATGGGGCCGTTGTTCCCCCGGCGGTTCGGGTAGATCCGCCAATACGGCACCAATTTTTCACCCTTGAGGATGGCTTCTAGCTCGTTCAATACCGCGGTCCAGCCCGCCACCAACTCCTGATTCACGGGCACTTGAAGTATGCCAGTTTGCCTTGGGTTGGGAATCCACTCTCGATCATCATCCGACTCGTCGGTCGCGAGCTTCCAAAACAGCCGGCTCTCTCGCACCATCGCCAAGAGGTGATCATGCGCTTTCTGCATGCGCACTGGTTCGCGACACGGGAAGCGACAGAGATGGATCGCGGCGATCAAGTCGGTGATGAACGCCGTGTCGAAGCCCCCATCCGCATGACGATGCTGCGTGAGCAAATAAGGACTATCGACTCTGGAAAAGAACAAGTGGCCGCACCGTTCAAAGAGCTCTTTCTGATCATGCGCTAAAATGATTTCGCTCAGCGCCAAGAGAACATGGCAGTACCCTCGAAGCCATGCGATATCTGCACCATCGATCCCAACCTCCATCTCCTCGCCGGCTGTTCGAAGGGCGGCAGGACTGATCTCCTGAAGCATCGCTTTAAACGTTTCTCCGGATGACCGCTTGTCGTCATCGTTCCAATCGAACCGAACCTTCCCAATCCTCAAGACAAGCTTGAAATCGGAAGCAGTGGGCTGCCCTAAGGACTCTTGGGCGGATCGGATCTCCTTGGAAAATTCTTCCAACGCAAATCGGACCTTGTCGTAGGTGACCAATTCAGGATCGGAGTTGCTGGGAATCGGTAGCCGAAAAAACGGGACAAACTGGAGAAAGGACTGATCTCGTACACCAAAGCGATACCAAGCTTGTCCAAGATTCTCTACGGCATGGAGCACTTGGGTGATTCCCAACAAGCACCGAGCCGATTCATCCCTCGGATCCCTTTGAAGCTCCGCTTCGAAATGCTTCGTACAAGCATCAAGACTTTGCGTTGCAATGAGTTCATTCCAAGTGGAGTCGTGCTCCGAGAACGCCAGCGGCAAACTTTGACCAAAACAAAGCTGCCAACCGAACCAAAGACTTGCCCCACCCCATACGATCAATTTGCGAATCGCACCCATACCATTATCCCCCAAGGCATGTGTTCCCTCAACCACTCGTTTGCACCCTTCAGCATAAGCGACCTCGCGCCTCAAAGGGTCGACTGCACCAAAAGAAAAAGCGGCGAACGATCTCGATCGGAGTTCGTTCGCCGCTTTCCAGTCGTTAGATGGGGATTTAAAACCGCCCTTTCAACGCTATTTGCTTGAGTTCAGCTCGATGGTGAAGTCATTTTTGCCGCTCGAAACGACTTCGACCACAATCTCACCCTTCTGAACACAACCTGCCTTCGGAGCCGATTGCGGTTTAGCAGATTTACCACCGTTGGCGGCCAAGTCTTCGTCGCTCACCCCCTGGGATTCCTCGGAATCCTCGTCCTCGCCACCGACATAAACAACTTGATGCTTGCCAACGATGGCACCATCGAACCTGCCATAAGTGGACAGAACAAACCGGCCGTCAGGGCCGAGTGACGCGGAGGCGGGTTTGCCTGACTCCAGACTGTTGTCAGCCGAAATCGGATTGAACGAAACGGAGCCCGAAGTGACGGGTGCGCCATTGCAGAGAACGACTCCCTCTACGGGAGCCACTTTGAACTGCGATCCATTGCAACCACAAAAGACTGCTAGAGAAAGAAAGGGTAAACCAATTGTATGTCGAACAGAAAACATCATGTACCAATTCCAAACTTGAATGAGTGAAAACGAGGCGACGGAATATTCTTCTTGGGAATCGCCTCTTTAGAAATCTCCATCGAATACTTCACCGCCATTGCGAGTGGAAAGCGCGCGATAGGTGGTCATGTTGATGTTCTGCGAAATAAATCGAACGGATCCATCCCCAATCGCGAACTGCGCCCCGCCTGTGTGATAGCTGCCTGCGTATTCGCCATCGTTGTTGAAGAAACCAGTTGCATCGCGAGTGTTGGCGTTGATGGGGTCGTCCGTTTCCATCCCAACCAAATACTCGGAGATGTCGGTAGGGGGATTGTTGTCGCTATTGCCGGAGAAGTTATAGCGGCGATCGCTCCCGGGCATTCGATTGGAGTTGGGGGCGCCTCGCAACTCATCCTGCACCTCAGCAACCATGAGCGTGTTCGACGTCCCATCTGGAATACCTCCAAATTTGACTTGACTGTTCATGAAGAAAATCCCGTTGCCGTTGTAACCGATGTCGGTAGCTGCATCGAGTTGATCGTCATTGAATGTGGTGTTGCCACAGACGCCATTGTAGGTGCTCAGCTGATATCCACTCTTGGACGGGTTCTGCACCCCATCAGGGTGACTTGGACATTGAAAGAATGGAAGCCGGGTCGTTCGCCCCGCAAGCGTTTGCTCGGCGGATGTCTCTCCTCCAATGTCCGTCCCCATGACAGGTGCCACTTGGTTGTAGAGGTTTGACTGCTCAAGAAACGGCAAGATGCGGGAATGCCACGTCCATCCGTCACCCCGCATGGGGCTACCTACTCGCACGATGTTGCCGGACGGAAAACACTTGAATGAACTCTCGTAGTTGTGCAGCGCCAGTCCAATCTGCTTCAAACTATTGGAGCATTGCATCCGTCGAGCCGCTTCGCGCGCCGCTTGAACGGCAGGCAAAAGAAGGCCCACGAGAATCCCAATGATGGCAATCACAACAAGGAGCTCAACGAGGGTAAAACCGCGAGCAGAACGGTACCGCAGACGGACCATAGACAGGTTCCTAACAAAGGAGGGGAGAGAATGGGAGGGGGGGAGGGCGGAACTCGATCTAGAGGTTCGGCATGGCTGCGAATCTTCCCTTGCCGCACCACTAAGGGTGATCGATTCACAAGAATAGTGGCGGAACGCAACTTACGTCAAATGGTTTGTGAAGATTTTGCGAAGAAAGCGTGAAGAAGACAAGGCAGGCAATCTGGGATGACTTTTCCCAATTGGAAAAATCTTCGGAATGGATCAAGTCTGCCGGTTGGGCTGTCCGATACGACAATATCGGCCGGACTATTCCGATCGAGAAGACTTTACCTTCTGCGTAACTACTAACGCCTACGCAGAATCGACCTCTAAACATGGAAGTGAACGTCGTGAATCGCTTACTCGCACTCTTTTTCGTTGCGACGGTTGCAGGGGGGACTGCACTGGGTCAAAACCAAGGAACGCGTCTAGCTGCGACTTCGTCTGTGAGGAGTGGTGGTGATGCAGTTACCGTTCGATCGAGTAACGTACCTCGCCCCGCTCCAAGCCGACGCGTCCCAGCCAGATTGGTTGCTGACCAAAGCCTCCTGGAATCTGCCCCATTGGACGGGGAAGTGATTTACGAAGACACAGCAGAGCCGATGGTGATCGGCGATAGCTACTCGCCCGAAGCTGGTCTCGCTGCTGTTGGCGCGGGCTGCGCGTCGTGCGATGGGGACGGTTGCTCGACCTGTGGAGTAGGAAGCCCGTTCGAGTTCGACCTTTGCAATCCCTATGGATTCGACGGTCGCCAGCTCTGTATCTGCCTACCATCGCACGGCTGGGCAAGCGTCGAATATCTGATGTGGTACGCTTCGGGAATGGAATCCCCGGCACTGGTGACCACCTCGCCGGTCCCGACGGCACAAGCCTCCGCAGGGGTCCTGCCCAGTGCAACGACCCTCTACGGCGGTGACAATAACATCTTGACCGACCGCCTCAACGGAATGCGAGTTCGCTTCGGTTGGTGGTTTGTGAACAATCCGAACCTGGGACTCGAAGGAGAATACGTCGGAACGGCAAATGAAAGCGAAACGTTCGACCGAAACTCCAACGGTAACCCCATCCTCGCTCGTCCTTTCTACAATGTTCTGACGGGCCGCGAAGACGCTGAGCTGGTCGCTTTTCCAAGCGTTGTCTCCGGGCGCATCCGAACCGAAGCAGAATCGCAGTTCACGGGTGCAGCCGTTCGTTTTCGCCGCCAACTCTGCTGCAGCAGCGGTTGCGGGATCTCGCCCCTCACCTGCGGCCCTGTTCCTGCCCAAAGCCGGATCGATGCGACCTTGGGATGGCGATACTTCGAACTTGAAGAAGGGCTAGCAATTCGCGAAGATCTTTCGTCGCTCGACACGGCAAACCCAGGTAGCTTTGTTCTCAACGACAGTTTCCGAACTCGCAATCAATTCAACGGTGCGGAGCTGGGTGTGATGTGGCAAGGTCGCCGCGGCTACTGGTCGCTCGATTCCTACATGCGGCTAGGATTGGGGAACACTCGGCAAATGGTCTCCATCGCGGGAAGCACCCAAACGACGGCAAACGGAGCGACCACCACCGCCAACGGAGGACTGCTAGCACAACGAACCAATATCGGTACCTACACTCGCGATCAGTTCGGAGTCGTGCCTGAGCTCGGTGCAACGGTTGGCTATCAATTGACCCAACGGCTGCGACTCACCGCCGGCTACACCTTCATCTACTGGAGCAACGTAGTTCGCCCAGGGGACCAAATCGATACATCCGTTAATCCCAACCTCCTTCCTCCCGAAAATCCGACACAAACTACATTCTTGAACCCCAGGTTTGCCTTCCAAGATTCCGATTACTTGATCCAAGGCCTTAGCCTCGGTGGCGACTATCGCTGGTAGCTAGCAAAAAGCAATCAATAGCGAGCTAAACACCTGAGAAGGCTGGTTGAGAATTCAACCAGCCTTTGGCCGTTTCAGAGTTAGTAGTGAAGGCAAGGAAGCCGTTCGAACCTATAACGACCCAGAGGTTCCGCTTCCTGTAGATTCAACTGGGATGGAGCAAGCGGGACATGGCAAGCCTCTGGAATCAAATCTTCAAGCTTTTGAGTGGCAATCGAGCAAAGCAAGTTCACAAAGTTTCACGCGCTCGATCTCAGCGACGACTGCGAATGGAGATGCTGGAAGGCCGCGCCCTCATGGCAGCGGATATCACCGGTACTGTCTTCCATGACCTAACCGATAACAATATCGACGGCGCGGACCCCCGACTCTCAGCGGTCTCGATCGCCTTGTTTCGTGATGGTGGCAACGCTACCTACGACAGCGGGGCCGGAACCTCGGCGTCTGGCGATGATGTCCTGGTCGGAACCACGACTTCTGCAGCAACGACCGGGCTTTATTCCTTCACCGTGAATCAAGCCGGCACCTATTATGTGGTTCAGACATCCGCGTCCGGCAGTTTGATTCAGCGATCCAATGCGAGAGTTCAGACGATCAACGTTTCGGCAGGTCAAGTCGCCGGGGTAAGCGTTCAGACGATCGATTCATTTAACGACACTTCGCAGACCGTTACCGCATCGACTTCAGGAACCAACCCTGACTTCAATGCCCTGGCTGCTACCGAAGCGCTGGGTGGCGAACGTGATCTGTTTGCGAATGCGACATCGGGAAGCTTGAGTATCGAAGTCGATAACCCATCGACAACGAACCAAGTGGTCTTCAATGTGGGGGCCGGAGCCAACGGTGTTCGACAAATCGTCTATGACGGAGCCGATGGAGATGCGCAGCTGCTCGACAATGACGGACTCGGTGGGATTGATTTGACCTCTGGCGGAACAGCCAATGGATTCCGATTGACGATTGGTGGTGAAGCAGGCACTTCGATCACGATCACCGTCAACAGCGGAGCGAACGCATCGAGCCGCACAGTCGCAATCCCAACGACTGCGGGTGGCGCTCCTACTGACACGCTGGAGATTCTTTTCGCAGACTTCACCACCAGCGCCGGGACCGGTGCTGATTTTGAGGATGTCGGGGCTCTCACCTTTGAAGTAACCGGACCGGATGCTGCCGACGTCACGATCGACTTGATTGAGACGTTTGGTCCCACCGTCTTAACCCAAGACATCGCGAACCTATCCCCCATGTCCATCGGGGATCTGGTTTTCGCAGATCTCGATAACGACGGGTTGTTTGACTCCGCCGGCACAAACCCGGACGTCGGATTGGCCAACGTCACACTCCAGCTCTTCACCGACACCAACAGCAACGGCACGTACGACGACGGTGTTGACCAGCAGACGACCAACAGCGCTGGAAATCCGATTACCACCACTTCCGATAGCAGCGGAAACTATCTGTTCACCAACGTTCTGCCCGGTAGCTACTTCGTGGTGATTCCCGCGAGCCAGTTTGCAACCGGCCAAGCGGCGGCGGGATATATCGCTAGCTCCACCACCCCTGCAGGACAATCGAACAACGCGAATACGGCCGCCAACATCACCGGTGTTGGGGTCGTGACCGCGTTGGTCACCCTGGCAGCGGCTGCTGCACCAACGGACGATGGAGATACCGACAATAACACCGATCTGAGCAACGATATCGGCTTGGTTCCCCAATACGACTTGACTGTGGAGAAGACGTCCACCTCCACTTCCGCTCCCGCTGGTACGACGATCACGTATACGATCGCAGCTCGCAACGATGGTCCTTCTCCCGCGACGGACGTAAGCCTCACCGACAACATCCCTGACGGTATCCAAATCGTCTCGGTCACTTCCAACGTCGGGACGGATGTCATCACGATTCCAGCGATCGCCCAAGACACGACGGCCGCCAATCCGGATGATATCGTAATCGAAGTCGGCAATTTGGCAGCGAGCGCAACCACACAACGCACCATCACGGTGGTTGCCTTTGTTCTCCCAGAGACGGTCGGAACCGGTACGCCGGAATCGATTGAAAACACGGTCACGATCGCAGGTTTCGGTACGGAACTAACCACGCTTCCCAATACGGATTCACTTTCCCTGCCGGTTACTCGAAACGCCATTCTCGAACTGACCAAAACGGCTACCCCAACCACCGCCGTCGTGGGAAGCAACATCACCTACACGCTGACAATGCGGAACACAGGACCATCGACCGCGCGCAACGTTGTCATCAATGACATTTTGCCGGCCGGCCTCGATCTGGTCAGCGTTACCAGCAACGTTGGGACCGCGACGGGAACCCAGGGAACCGGATCGAACCCGGATAGCATTGAAGTCACCGTTGCCAACGTGAACGTCGATTCTCCAAGCACCGACACCGACGTGGTGGTAACCATCGTTGCTACCGTTCTCAACTCGGTCACGGGATCTGCAATTGCAAACACCGGATCGGCTGATTCCGATGACTCCGCAGGTGTCACCGCTAACGCCAATACACCGCTTGCTCGAAACGTCGACTTGGCAATCACCAAATCGATCACGACGAATCCTGCCTCCACGGCAACGCCCGCGACAGCTGCACCTGGCTCTACCTTCACCTACACCATTGTCGCAACCAACGATGGCCCCTCGGCTGCGACGACGGTTCGTGTAACGGACAATCTCCCGGATGGCATCCAAATCATCAGTGCAACGTCGTCCGACGGCACCGATACGATTACCATTCCAGCCTCCGCGCAGGACACCACAGCCTCCAATCCAGATGATTTGATCATCGAAGTTGGCAACCTGGATGTCGGTTCTGCCAACCAAACCACGATCACCATCATCGGTGTTGTACTCCCCGGGACGGCAGGGACCTTTACCAACGTTGCGACCATCGCAGCCACCGACACGACCGGGAACATTGAAGCGGACACTTCAGATAACTCCGCGAGCGTTGCAGCGAACGCTCCGAGAACAGTCGATTTGGCTGTGACCAAGACGGGACCTGCGACCGCCGTTTCCGGAAATACGATTACCTACACGATGTCCGCCGTGAACAACGGTCCTTCGGATGCAGTGAATGTGCAAGTCGCGGATGACATTCCGGATGGGCTTCGTATTATCAGCGCTACGGTGAATGGGTCCCCTGTAACGATCCCAGCCAGCCTGTCGGATACGAACGCTTCCAATCCCGATAACCTGGTTCTCGCGATTGGTGCCCTGGCCTCTGGTGCTACCAACAACACCATACAAATTGTCGCAGCGATCTTGCCAAGCACCACCGCAGCACTGGTCAACAGCGCGGTGATTAGCACCACCGATACCGCAACGGTCGAAACGCCGAACACGAACAATGCTTCTACCGTGACGACGACGCTCACGCAGCAAAACGATGTCGCGGTTACCAAGACTGGACCATCGACCCTTCCTGCTGGAAGCACGATCACCTACACGATGAATGTAACCAACAACGGTCCATCATCCGCCACTTCGGTGAATGTTTCGGATACGCTCCCCACCGGGGTCACCTTTGTTAGCGGAACATCGCTGATCGGGTCCACGGCTGCAGGAACAGTCGCCTCCGGTGCGAACAACTCGGCTACCGTCACCATTCCAACCCTGGCTCCAGGCGAAACGGCAGTGGTGACGATCTTGGCCACCGTCTCTGCCAGCTCCACGGGATCGATCACGAACACCGTGACGGTGACTGCTGCCAACGATACCGTCTCGACGAACAACACCTCGACGGCATCGACCACTCTGACTGCACCTCTTCCCTCGAACATCACGGGACGCATTTATGTCGATAGCAACCGAGACGGTGTCGGACAATCGACCGAGAGCGGAATCGCAGGAGTAACCGTGACGCTGACGGGCACCCCCACCGGCGGATCGACTTCGATCACCCAAACGACGACCACCAATGCAAACGGGGAGTATACGTTCTCCAACGTCGCAGCCGGCACCTACGCGGTGACGTCGGGCAATCCGAACGATTTCAATTTCCAAGCAGCGAACCCGGGGACAACGGGTGGCACAGCAGGCGTTCGACAGATCACTGCCATTCCGCTTGCAGCGACCAATTCGACCGCCAACAATGTGGGCTTCGTTCGGGTCTTTAGTAAACGATTGTTCTTGTCCTCGTCGACGCGATAACCCCACCAGACTGGAATACCATGAGCTCTTGGACTGCCTTGACGCATCCGCTGGCCTCCCACCACTTGGCGATCCTGCGCGATGCTTCAACAAAGCCAGCTCAATTCCGAGTTCAGATCGATCGGCTCGCTACCTTGCTGGCCATCGAGTGCCTGCAAGACTTAACGCTATCCCCCACCTCGGTGCAAACACCGATGGGGCTGGCGGCAGCAGAGACTCTGAAGCAACGGGTTGCTATCGTGCCGATCCTTCGAGCTGGTCTAGGATTGGTCGAACCGATCCTCCAGCTTCTGCCCGATGCGGAAGTCTGGCATTTGGGAATGTACCGAGACGAAGAAACCGCTCTGCCGGTTGAGTATTATTCCAAACTACCTGCAGATCGCCCCGCTGATATCGGACTGGTCCTCGATCCCATGCTCGCCACCGGCGGTAGCATCCGTCTAGCCATCAGCGCACTGAAGAAGTGGGGCGTTGCCGACATTCGCGTCCTGAGTGTGATCGCATCCGCTCCGGGGTTGGCACAACTGGCCGACGAATATCCCGACGTCCGACTCTGGGTCGGAGCGGTCGACCCAGAACTGAACGATCGCAAATTCATCGTCCCCGGCTTGGGCGATGCCGGAGACCGCATTTTCAACACGCGATCTTAACGGGCCCATTCTTAACGGGCCCATTCTGGATGGCCCGGAGCCTAACGGCTTCGAACGCGTTGGCGATCTGCCAGCTTCGAAATGCGAAGCTGTCGACCTACCACCCAAGCTCTGCCTAGAATCTTGAACAAGTCTCGCGGCATGCCTTTGGGCAAATAGACCGTGCTATGCTCATCGAAGATGGTGATTTGACCGATGTAGCTCGAGTCCAATTCAATCTCGTTGGCAATGGCGCCGACCAAGTTACCTGGTTTGACCCCATGCTGACGCCCGACTTCGACTCGAAACAACTCCATGCCTGCTCGCGGGGATTCGTCGCGAGGCCCCGAAGCATCGCCCCCCTCAAATTCGCCGCGTTGCTCGCGAGGATCAAAACGAGGTGTCTTCGTCCGGCCGCGTGAGAATCCGTCACGATCATCTCGAGGACCGCGATCGTCGCGATCCCGCCGATCTCGTCCACGGAGAGCTCGATCAAGCGAGTCTTCTTCGGGCAAGAGAAACGGGCGTTCTCCAGTGCAGAGCTTTGCTAATGCCGTGGCCGCTTGCTCGATGCTGAACTGGTGTTCCTCGCAGCACTCTTCAATCCACTTCTTAAACCTTTCAGCCGATAGAGAATCCTGCTGATCCACTACGACTTGGCCTGCAATCTTCGTTTTTAACCGTGTTATTCGGGCTTGATTGATCTCGCGCACGGTTGGAACTTCCATCGGCTCGATCGCTTTTCCGATCGCGCGGTGGATATCCTTAAGGAACCCTCGCTGCCTTGGGGTGATAAAAAGAATGGCTTCGCCATCGCGCCCCGCTCTGCCGGTTCGACCGATTCGGTGAATATAGGCTTCGGTATCGAAGGGTAGGTCGTAGTTGATCACATGGGTAATGCGCTGGACATCCAAACCGCGAGCAGCAACATCCGTCGCTACCAGGATTTGGACGGAGCCATCCTTCAATTGTTCAATCGTTCGCTCGCGCTGTGCCTGTGCAATCTCACCATTGATCGCGACGGCGCTATAACCCATGCGATTGAGCGCTTCGGCGATCTCGACGGTCGCGTTGCGTGTCTTGACGAAGATAATGGTGCCATCGGAAGGTTCATGCTCCAGGACTCGCTGCAGTACCTCTAGCTTGAACTTGGGTTCGATCATCAAGTAACGCTGGCGGATCGTATCGGCCGTTTTTTCCTTTGCAGCAATCGAAACGACATGCGGGTCCTTGAGATGTTTGTCGGCGATCTCTCGAATCGCGCTGGGCATGGTCGCTGAAAACAGGGCGATCTGTACATCCGCGGGTGCTTGGGTCAGAACCCATCGCACGTCGTCGACAAACCCCATTCGCAGCATCTCGTCCGCTTCGTCGAGGACCAAGCACCGGAGCTTATCGATCTTCAAACGCTCCTCGCGCATGTGATCCATCACTCGGCCCGGCGTTCCGACAATGATTTGAGGCCGCTGCCTTAAAGCTTGAATCTGCTGGGCATATCCGCTTCCGCCGTACAAACAAGCGACATGAAGCCCTCGCATCGACTTTCCGTAACGCTCGAACGACTCGGCAACCTGGATGGCAAGCTCCCGCGTCGGAGCCAACACCAGCACTTGAGGGGAGGAATCGTTGACGTCGATTCGGCACAGAAGAGGCAAAGCGAAGGCAGCCGTCTTTCCGGTCCCCGTCTGGGCCTGCCCCAACACATCTTGTCCGGTCAACAAACTGGGAATCGTCGCAGCCTGAATAGAAGTCGGGGTGTGATACCCCGCCGAAGCCAAATCATCGCAGATGGGCTCGGGTAATCCTAAAGTCAAAAAACCATTCAATGGCGCAGCAGCGTCCGTCATCTCTTCGATGGGAGTAATCATCAAAACTCAGTAGTTCTAGCGTTATGTCAACCCAACTCACCGTTGGCTGCACGCTACGATCGCATGCAGTGGATCGGGAAAGTCAAGTTCACTCTGCTGCCACTCGAAAACATTGCAGCTACCAAACTACCATTCCCATCGCTCACGCCAAAATCGTACCAACTCCGACGTTTTGCAGAAGTGACAAAACAGGGAATTGCCCCGAAGTCGTCGGGAAATTGCGTTAAACGCGTTGTCCAAGCCGATGGGCAAGTCGAAGTAAAGTCTGACTCGCATCATTCTCAACAAGCTTGGCATGAATCAAATGCAACTGCGTGCGATCCTCCCAAGCCTCCGTGAGTGCGCGGTCGAATTCCCCCTCATTCTCCACGTAATGGCCTCTCCCGCCCCCATAAACCTCCGGCAGCTTCCAATACTTCCACGATGGGATCTCGTTGTAATTCCAACTCCCGGACTGCAGGAAACGCTCCGTGCCATAACCGTGGTTGTCGAGCACCAGCAAAATGGGATTGTGCCTATGCCTCACCAATGTCGCCATCTCCTGCCCGGTCATCTGGAATGCGCCATCTCCAACAATGGTAAAAATTCGGTCGTCCGGTTTCGCCACGCAAGCCCCCAATGTGGCAGGCACCGAAAAACCCATGGACGTGTAATAGGCGGGGGAAAGGAAATCGGTGCGATCGCGTATCACAAGCTCCGATGACGAAAACAACGCATCCCCAATATCCGCAATCACAATCGTATGCTCATCCAACTGAGTATTGATACGCTGGATCATTCGGCTGATCTCCAACGGCCGCTCGGGCTCGATCTGCAAGGGCTCCGGCCGCTTCAAATGAAGCCCCTCAGGGATCAATCGCTTCGCTGGAACGGGCTTCCCATCGATCAATCGCTCCAGAAAATCTCCAAGCGGAACATTCGGAAACTGATGGAAGGATATCTGCAACTGCTCGCTCGTTGCATAGATGCAGTTCTTCACTTCTAACTGCGCCGTGTAAATTCCCAAGTTAATATCGGTCATGAAGGCACCGAGCAACAACACGCAGTCGCTCTCTTCGACATACTTCGTAACATCCTCACGCCCCATCGCGCCTTCATATAATCCGATATACAATGGATGCGTTTCGTCGATCACACTTTTGCCCAATATGGTCGCCGCAATCGGTATGCTCGCCCCCTCAGCAAGTCTCAATACCAAGTCCTGAAGTCCGAAACGATGGATCTCGACCCCCGCAATGATCACTGGCTTCTTGGATGCATTCAATCGTTCGATCGCTTCCTTCACGGCCTCCTCTAACGCTTCCGCGTTGTAAAGACTCGCAGGGCGTTTGTACGAGTGAGTTACCGATGGAACCACGTCCACCATGTCGCGGGGAAGATCGATGTAGACCGGTCGCTTGTAACGATAACAAGCATCGAGAACCCGATCGATTTCACTGAAGGCAATAAGAGGGTCGTCCAACTCGACCGCCGCAATACAAAGCTTCTCAAACACCTCTCGCTGAGTGCTGAAGTCACGGACTTTGTGATGCAGCAGCGGATTGTTCACGCGTTCCCGCAAACCAGGTGAACCGGTGAGCATCACCACCGGCGACTTCTCTGCAAATGCCCCCGCGACACTGTTGCAGACCGATAGCCCCCCCACGCAATAGGTGACACATAAAGCTCCCATACCCCGAATACGAGCATACGCATCGGCGGCAAAACCCGCGCAGTCCTCTCGGGTGCAACCGATTGTTCGAATCGGGCTCCGCTCGAGCATACTGTAAAAATGAAGGATATAGTCCCCCGGAATCCCAAAACAATCGCCTATCCCATAGTCCTGCAACCGCTTGATGAGATACTGGCCGATCGACAATTCTGCAACAGGCCACTGTCCACGCGAAGAAGGCTTGCCTTCCGATACTCGCCCAATCGAACTCAAGGGATCGTTCATAGGTCGTCCAACACCACTTCCAAGAGAAAAGAACGGAAATCCAGACGAGAGGTGTTTCCGGACCGGGGAGAATCCCCGCTCGAATTGTAGCACTCAGTCCACTCGAAGGCCGAATGGCGAATCGAAATCTGTTTGATTGGCGATCTCTATTTGAATGTGGAAACGTCCACCTTCTCGCCACCGTTCGGGCTGATCAAGGAATCGAGTACTGCTCCAGGGACCGTGTTGGGAATTCGAAGCCCTTCCTCCTGCGCCGATACGGCGGTAAAGGAATCGCGATACAAACCACCCAAGTCCTTCATGGGGCGATTGCCAGGACGCACCCCTTGCGAAATGTCGATATCTCCCGGCTCCGTCCAACTTGCCAATCCATGCTTGGTCTCTACCAACAAAATGGTGGGATCATCGATATTCTTCGATGAAAGGGGCCCCGCGGGCGGGAAAAGCGTGCCCGGGCCTATGATCAACGCGTAGTTGGTTTGAAAACCTGCCATGGCATCGGAATGAGGACTCGCAAACTCCTCAGGCATCTTGGACATGCACTGCAAATTGTTCGCGCTGTCATAGGGTTGATCCAACTGAAACGTATGGTACAGCGACTCATACCCAAGGAACGGCAAAATCAAGACTCGCCATGAGTAAAGAGGGATCCCTTTGTCATCATAGACCACCGGCGGTGGATAGGTCCCGTGACGATCGGCATACTCATTGAGCGCTTTAGCGATCAACTTCATATTGTCGATGTCCTGATTCTGCGCCGCAATCAACGCCCTCTTTTGGATCGTCGGCCAAGCCATCCAGACCACTGCGACCAAAGCAACCAACGCAGTCGCACTGCAAGCCGACGCAATCAACATCGGGAACGAATTCCGAGCCATCGAACGCGAGACTGACTTACTAGTCACCACTAAGGGAGCTGCCTCGAGCACACCTCGTTCGTTGTATCGAGGCATCGCAACAGTTTTTCCACAGCCAGCACATGGACCCGTTTGCCCAGCATACCGATCATCCACCTTGGTCCGGTGATGACAAAACGGGCAGATAAACTCGAATGGCATACGTGTCCCTCAGGTCGTGGAGTTGAATCCGAATGCATCGCGACGCCGCAAGGCGTTTACGCTTTCCGGCCAACAAACTGATAATAAGGTGTACGCACCAACGGTAGGTAAGGAACTTTGGCGCGACTCTCCTTCAATCGTAACGTTTCGAAATGCTTCTGAAGGTAAGGAAGGTGATCCGGGCTCGGAAAGACATTGTCGTTGGCGAACCAAACCGGCCAAAACGATCGGGTACCCCAACGATGCTTCTCCAAACCATCGATCGGGTATTTCCTCGCTACGTAAAAATCGATGACGCCAATCAATCCTCCCGGCTTGAGTATCCGCAATGCGTTGTCGATCGCAGCAAACCAATCGGGAATCATCGTCAGGGAATAGGAAAAGGTGACGACGTCGGCGGAGCCCTCCGGCGGCACCCACTGGGTCGCGTCTCCTACAACCGCCTCCACGTTCGACCAACCATTCTTCACAGATCGCTTTTTGACAATCCCTAACAGCGACTCGGCTAAATCGACGACATAAACCTTCTCAAAACGCCGGATTCCGTCGCCAGCGAATTCCAAGTTCGATCCGGTTCCGCCCCCCATATCGACCCATACGCCACCCTCGCTCCGATCGACTACCTCGCGATAGACATCCTCGCGACCCTGCAGAAGCCGCTTTCGAAAATCGTCATATCCCTCCGCTTGGCCCGCGTAAAAACTTTCCATCCGCTCGGAGTGCGTTTTCCCTCGAACAGGACGAAGAACCAAATGGTACAAAATTTTGAGGTCGTTACCCAAAGACATAAAGGGTTACCCGGTGCAAGAACTATTAGAATTGAGTCGGTATCCTAACCTTTTCCCTTCGAACGAGTAGGTCCCACACCGCTCAGATTCCTCGCCGATTTCGGTTTCAACAGCCTAGGGTACCTTTCGGACTCGCCCGCTACCGACGTCCAGATTACCATACGATCGCGAAAGCGGGGATTCGCTACCCCCTTGCTCGCCACATTCCAATGCTCACAACAAACCGAACCTTGCAATTTGTCTCTCCTTTCCTGCGAACTCTCTCTCGTCCTATGAACCCAACACTCGCTTCCTCCGTTCGCCTTCGCCGTTCCATCCTGTCGCAGTCTCTCATCCATGGAACGAAAATAGCCTCTCTCACCGCGATGCTCGGCCTGAACATGATGGCGATGCAAAACGGCTTCGCACAAGAACCGACGAAACCAAAAGGAGGTGAGGTTCCCGCGCTCGCACCAGCGTCCGATGAAGGCGAAACAGCCATCGGCTCCTTTAAGTTCCCGGAATCGATGGACTGCAACTTGTTCGCCGCCGAACCGATGTTCGCCAACCCCGTGGCCTTCGCGTTCGACCGTATGGGCCGTGTCTTCGTTTGCGAATCCTATCGCCAAAACAAAGGGGTTACCGATAACCGAGGCCACGATGGGAAATGGCTCGACGCTGACCTGGCTGCGATGAACGTCCAAGACCGCATTCGTTACCATCGCGAACTGCTCGGAAAAGAATCTTCCGACTACGAACGATTCGATGACCTCATCCGCGTACTCCTCGACAAGGACGGTGATCATCGTGCCGATGACAGCAAAGTATTCGTCTCCGGCTTCAACGGAATTGAAGAAGGGACCGGTGCGGGCGTTCTCATTCGAGACGATATGGTGTACTACACCAACATTCCTAAACTGTGGGGATTCAAGGACTCGAACAACGATCTGGTTGCCGATGAACGTATCGTCCTATCGGACGGCTACGGTGTTCGCGTCGCATTTCGCGGCCACGATATGCACGGACTGATCCTCGGGCCAGACGGACGACTCTATTTCTCCATCGGGGATCGCGGATACTCGATCGACACGCCAAACGGTACCTTCCAAGACCCCGAAAGCGGCGCAGTGTTCCGTTGCGATCTCGATGGTGGCAACTTGGAGGTCTTCGCGACCGGCCTTCGCAACCCTCAAGAACTGGCCTTCGACGATGAAGGAAATCTGTTCACCGGAGACAACAACTCGGACTCCGGGGACAAGGCGCGATGGGTACAGGTCGTTCAAGGAGGCGACACGGGGTGGCGGATGATGTACCAATACCTTTCGGATCGAGGCCCCTTCAATCGAGAAAAAATCTGGTACCCCTACGAAGGAACCGAAAGCCCAGCATACATCGTTCCTCCTATCGCCAATCTCAGCGATGGCCCCTCCGGACTGATCTGCTACACCGGTGTCGGGTTGGAGAATAGCGAGCAGTACAAGAACGCGTTCTTCCTCTGCGATTTCCGAGGACAATCGTCTAACAGCGGAATCCGGCGCATCCAACTGAAACCGAAAGGGGCTACGTTCGAAATCGACAAGAACGAGCAATTCATCTGGCAAATCCTTGCGACCGATATCGATACAGCCCCAGACGGAAGCCTGGTCGTCAGCGATTGGGTCAACGGTTGGAACGGCGAAAACAAAGGTCGCTTGTATCGGTTTGCATCCAAGTCGATCGAGGTCCAAAACGCAGGGAAGCTGTCTGCCGCAGAATTGAAACAAGGATTCCGATCGCGATCGGACCAAGAACTCGTCGCCTTGCTTGCTTCCCAAGACCGAAGATTGCGACTCGAAGCACAGTGGGAACTAGCAAACCGAAAAAACGTCACCGCCCTGGTCAACGTTTTGCAAAATGCAAAGTCGCGTAACGAAAAACTACACGCAGTCTGGGGGCTTGGACAAATCGTCCGAAAACAAAATGACACCGTCGCGGGCACGGCCCTGATCGGTGCTCTCAGCAATTCCGATGAATACGTGGTCGCACGCGCATGCGACGCGCTCGCCGAAAGCAAAATAGAATTCTCGGACCAAAGCCTTGCCGATCTCGTTCTCCACCCCTCCCCGGTCGTTCGGCGGCAAGCCATGTTGGCAGTGGCTACGAAGAAAAAATCCTCCGCGTTAGAACAAGTCGCGAAGGCGGTCGTCGACAATGCCGATCAAGATCCTGTGTTGCGACACGCGGCAATCATGGCCGTATCCAAGGCGATCGACAAAGAAGGTATCGAACGATGGAGCAAACACCCCAACGACTCCGTGCGCGTCGTCCTGGCTGTTGCCCTTCGGAAAGCCAAGAACCCTGCGATTAAAAATCTGTTGGGGGACGCATCGGTGCGTGTCGCGAAAGAAGCGGCACGGGCTATCTACGACGTTCCCGAACTCCACTCGGAGTTGCCTGCACTGGCTGCTCTCACCATCGCCCGCGAATTCGATGAGCCGATTGTGCAGCGAATCCTTCACGCGAATTACCGACTCGGACAAGATGCAAACATCGATCGGCTCATCGCGTTCGTGACATCGAATGTAGGGACCGAAAAGATGCGAGAGGAAGCGATGAATCTTCTCGGAGATTGGGCCGCTCCCGGGTTGCGTGACAAAATCATGAATCGGCATTTGCCCCTCCCCGACCGCTCCGCCACACGCGTGATCGAGCGATTGCAACAAAATGTCGCTGCGTTAGCCGCCACGCCAGATGCCGTCCGCGACGCATTCTTCAAAGTCGGCGCAAAGTACGACATGAAGGAAATTGCCAGCCTCATCGAATCGATTGTCCTCGATTCCAAAGCATCGCCGCGCCGCCGAGCCGATGCGATCGCCGCCCTCGCGACATTGAATCCGAATGAATTGAAGAAACAGTCCACTTCACTCCTGCAGGACTCGCAAGAATCGGTGCGGATTGCGACGATGCGATCCCTCGCAAAGATCGACAAGCCCGCAGCGGGTTCCGCTGTCGAGAAGGCCATTGCATCGAAATCGACCGGCGAACGACAAGCCGCTTGGGACCTCATCCCCGCACTCGACGATTCCATCGCTCAAGCCTTGCTCACCAAGTCAGCGCCTGCCTTCTTCGCTGGATCCCTGCCCAAAGATACTTGGCTCAATGCCACAGAAGCGATCGCGGCCAAAGGGACGGACGAGATGAAGCGAACGCTGGAAGCTCGTGACAAGGAATCCGCCTCCAAAGCTGCTTCCGATCCCAAAGCAGCCTACTCGGATTGCGTGGATGGAGGAGATGGTGAGGCAGGACGCGAACTCTTTTTCACCCGAAGCAACCTCTCGTGCGTGCGCTGCCACAAAGTTGGGGAAACCGGAGGCGAAGTTGGCCCCGTTCTGAGCGAACTTGGAAAACAAAAGGATCGAACCTATCTCCTCGAGGCAATCGTCGCTCCCAATCAAGCCATCGCGCAAGGCTTCGAAACCGTCGTCTTGCTAACTGAAGACGATGAAACGATCTCGGGGATCCTGAAGAGCGAAACCGACACCAAACTCAGTCTCATGGACGCGCAAGGTGCGGTGATTGAGATCGAGAAGGACGCAATCGTCAGCCGCAAAAAAGGCCTTTCATCCATGCCCGCCGATTTAACGAAGTACCTAACGAAACGAGAATTGCGAGACTTGGTAGCCTATCTCGCCAGCCTCGATGGCTCTCCCGCTTCGCTGAAGAACTTCGGTGCAACAGGCGGTCATGCCGTCGAATGAATTGGTTCACTCGCTGAGCAGCCTTATGGAGCAATCAATCTGCCGGGCGTTCCGCCGACGGATAGCTTGGCCTGCACGGTGAAGTCGGTCATCGAGAGGAGCCAAATCGTTCCATCTCCCGGGTTCGAAACACAAGCCAATCGGTTCTCCGGGAGAAAACAGATTTCGTGATGTCCCGAATGACCCTCGATCTTGCTCGGCCCGAGCTCGAGTGTCTTGATGACGTTGGCATCTTCCAAACGCTTGTCCCCATTGGGATCAAGATCGATGATTGCAAGCGATTCCTGTGCCTCGCTTTGGCGTCGATCTTGAACTACGAGCGCAAGTTCTTTTCCTGCGCGAGTCGTAGCTGTCTTCGGAGTGACCAGAGCTAAGCCTTCCGTCGTTGGAATCGCAAGCTGCTTCAACTCCAAACGCGATGCGCCGGCATCGATTATCCCCAATTGAGAATTCGTCCCGGATCCATACGTAAATAGGACATGGTTCCGATGGTTCACAAACGCTCCGGTACGGTTGGGTCGACCGGTGACCGAATCCACACCAAGAGAAATGTGCTCGATCGAATGGTCTGTGGGCGGTGCCTGGAGCATCGAATCGGAGCGCACCGACCAAATACCGTCTGCTGGGGCAAAGAAAACCCTACCGGAGTTGGCTGTTGCACCATGCAATCCACCGGTCGGCAGCTTGAACGAATACCCCTTTTGCTTCGCGTTCTCACCTGTATTGACGACATCGATCCTTCCCATATTGTCGCCGTCCCGATCTGCCCAGGTTGCGTAGACTACGTCTCGACTTGGGGCAGCCAATGTGATGTGGTTTCCTCCGCCTGAATAAAACCGAGACACGTTCGATCGGCCTGCTCGAATCGCAAGCGGATCGACCACCGTAAAACCGTTTAACGCGTCGTTGGCGATGACGAACAATTGGTTGTACTGATAAACGTGAGCCGGGTTTCCCTGCTCTTTATCCAGTTGTTTGACGAGCAGCGTTGGCGCAGTTTCGTATTGCCAATGGAAATGGTCGCCATGTTCCTCTTTCGTGACCCCCGAGTCGAATGCAACCCAACCACTTTCGAACGAGCCTTTCTCCGTGTCGTGGATGCCGATCAACAGAACTTGATCGATCGCTTCCATTTGCACCAAGCTTTGATTGTCCAGGTTCAACGCAGGGAAGCTTGCAAGCGGCTGAGGAACCAACTGCCACGATTCGCCAGATCTTTGGAGATCCCCCCATCGAACCGATTGCGTGCTCGTGTCCTGCCAAAAGAGACGGGCAACGGTTCGCAGCTTCGGCGAGGCAGACGCATCCTTCGGATCGATTCCCGGGCTTTTGCCAATGCACGAGTGGCTCCAAAAACCCAAAGCGAGGAAGGCGCAAACAAGTTCTTTTTTCATGTTAGATAGAATAGGATAAAGGTGCAGAGGTTGGTTATGTTTTTGACTAGTCTTGTAGCACGGAGACTTCTCCACCGTTGGCGGAGAAGCTATTTCGGTAGGGTAGTTCCTCGACATGGTTCGAAACGAAACGAACAGATCCGTCTAAGAAACCAAGCTGTGCACCGCCATTGTGCATACTTCGCGAGGAGTAGAAGCCCCGACCGTGGATACCGATGTCCGCGATGCGTGAATTGGGGGTCAGGTACCCATTGATGGTCGTGGCGAATGGAACGCCTCGGATCCAACTCTCCCCTCGATTACCGCGGAAGCTATTCGTAACGCTCGGAAAAATCGCGCTGAGATTGGGATTGCTGATCAATCCTCCCGAGACCCAGCCCGGGCCGGCCGGGTTGCTTGTCGTTCCCGGCCAATTGGCAATCACTCGCATCGGCAACTTCGTCGGAGGCGTTGTCAACGTGCTCTTGTCCCCCAGAAGGGTCTCAGCGATCAAAACCGTATTCGAAGTCCCATCGGTACACTTGCTAAGCCGCGCAAAAGATCGCTCCCACATCATTCCATCGGTCTCAAAGCGATCATCGTAGGTCGTGCCACGGCCGCTTCCGATACTGAACATATAGTTCAGCCCCGCGCTCCGCCCTGCCGAACCGTCCGACCAGATAACTGGAAAGAATGGGTCCTCGCCATCGCTCGGACACAACAGGATGGGCAACTTCGCTCCCACCATTCCAGCTAACGCGATGTCGAAGCGAGCCGCGAAAGCAGGACCGACTAGCAAGGGACGTCCGTAATCCACCAAATCATGAAGCGCAGTCTGCTCCATATAGGGCAACACGCGGGCTTGGGCCGAATAGGTGCTCGATCCCATCAATCCCGGCAATCGTCGATAGGCGGATTCGTAGTTGAGAGTGGCAAGGCCAAGCTGCCGAATATTGTTCGAACAAGACATGCGTCGCGCAGCCTCCCGCGCCGCTTGCACCGCAGGAAGTAGCAACCCGACCAAAATCCCAATGATCGCGATGACAACCAATAGCTCTACCAACGTAAAACCCATTCTCCTATCACTCGCTCGTACCATCTTCCCTCTCCTCGTTGATCTAGGGGCCAAAACAGCGATCTAGTGCCCAAGACAGCCAAACCACTGAAGCCCGCCGCAGAATGCAACCAAAAACCCAAACACACTACACACATGCATAACTTATGCATTTGCGAAGCCAGGTCAACAGATTGGAAGGGGAAATGCAAAAAAGAGAAGATGCGGAAGACGAAGACCAACGTTCTCGCTGAACCGTACGTTTCGCCAAAGCTCCGCATGAGGTTTGGTTTCGCTGCTAACAACACCCAATCATCACGATCCAGAATCCGTCCCAAAAACTGTTCGTAGCTAATTCCGCCACGCAGGATTGGGAGTTCCTTGGATACTCCACACTGACCTTGAATGGAATACTGGAATCTATGACACGCCCTAATACCCCATGAGGAACGTAAACGTGAAATGCTTGTCCATCGTCTTCCTTTTCGCTTTGGCAGTGAGCGGTTGCGACTATGCAAACAAATCTCCGACCAAGAGCGACAATTCCGCGATCAACCAACGTGATCAAAACGGTGCAAACAAAACCCCTTTTGATCAGAACGAAAATCAAAAAGACATCGACATTACGGCAAGCATCCGCCGGCAGATAGTTGCTACGGATATGTCGGTCAACGCGCAAAACGTCAAGATTGTGACCCAGGATGGGAAGGTCACTCTGCGCGGTCCGGTCTCGTCGGCAGATGAGAAACAACGAATCGAAACAATCGCTCGCAAAGTTGCTGGCGAAACCAAAGTCGACAGTCAACTCGACGTCGCCAATTCGAACTAACTTCAGCTATTACAACCTCAAGGATTCCACCATGGCACTCGCCATATTTTGTACTGTAAAGACATCGATCGAAGCAACCACTGTGGTCAACAACCTTAAAGCCGCAGGATTTACGGCCAATGACATCTCTGTTTTGATGCCCGATAGCGAGGGGGGAAAGGATTTCGCCGTCGATAATGAAACAAAGTCGCCAGAAGGAGCCACCATCGGTGCAGGCACCGGTGCCGTTCTAGGTGGCGGACTCGGATGGTTGATAGGAATCGGCGCCCTGGCAATTCCAGGCGTTGGACCTTTCATCGCTGCTGGACCCATCATGGCGGCCTTCGCAGGGTCCGCGCTAGGCGGGACTGTCGGTGGCATCTCGGGCGGGCTGATCGGCTTGGGAATACCCGAATACGAGGCGAAGAAATTCGAGGGAAAAATCAAGGGGGGTCGCTGCCTTGTTTCTGTTCATTCTGAAAACTCAGAAGAGACTCAAAAAGCACGGAACATTTTCAAACAAGCTGATGCTCAAGACATATCAACTTCTAGCGAATCGTCCGTCGCAGCGAAGTATTAATCGTTCAATCCAAGACAATTGACTCGTCGGTCATTTCGTCATAACTCTTAACAATAAACATAGAAATTCAAGGTTATGAACATGGCAAAAATCGAAACACTTGCAAATGCCTTCCATGCCGAACTACAAGACATTTACAGCGCTGAACAAAAATTGGTACAAGTGCTGCCAAAATTGGTAAAAAAGGCAAATTGCGAAAAGCTTTCACGTGAGTTTACTAATCACCTCGAACAAACCAAATTGCACGTTGAACGCGTAGCAAAAGCCTTTGAGGAAACCGGCCAGATCGCCAAAGCGAGGAAATGCGAAGGCATGGCAGGCCTGATTAAGGAAGTGGAGGAAATGATAGCTCAAGAAGCCGAATCCGATGTGACCGACGCGGTTTTGATTGGTTTGGCCCAAAAGCTCGAGCACTACCAGATTGCAACCTACGGAACCTTGTGCACGTGGGCCGAACAACTTGGATATACCCATGCCAAGAAGCTTCTAGGCCATAATATGGACGACGAAGAAAAAGCAGACACGATGTTAAGCAAGCTCAGCAAGAAAGTGAACGAAGCCGCGAACGCGTAGTTTGGCTTCATCGAGGAAATCCCTAGAGAGACCGGCTCACTCTCAAGCTGGCTGGAATTGATCGAGAGATCCTTGCTCACTCTTTTGGACTTTTAGAATTCGGGGCTCGCAACAGCGAGTAACCCGAATTCAATTTACTTCTACGCTCTGTTATTCGCGATCGCTTTCGTGTTACTTAAGTTTATACAAAGTCGTGATGAAGCATGGATAATCAACAGATCGCATCACATCCCTCGACCGCCCTAACAGACGGGGAAATGGAAACGCGAAACGCCTCCCATACCGTAACCAACGACTACAGCGAGTCGGACGAAGAGGCGAAACATCCTGGTGCTATCCTAGGACTGATCATGGGGATATACCCAGCAGTCCTCATTGCAGGAATTCTACTGCTTTTCAGTGTTATTGGCCTCCGCAAAACTTTTCAGTCTATCTTCCCAAACTCACCGCCAACCCAGCTCGATTCCCCTCACTCCACAGAGTCGTTGCAGAATTCGCAGTAAAATCGGAGATATCGGCATCTCAACCCGTCTAATCGGAGTGCCTTGATGGGCGGGCCGATAAGCATCTTCACTTTTTAAGCCAGCCCAGTCCAACAAGAAACGCGTCGGCTTCAAGGAGCGTCTTTTCAAAGTCGTCCCCGCGATTGAAAAAGCCGTGCCCCGCCCCTTCGTAACCGATGAGTGTGCAAGTCCTGCCTGACTTCTTCATCGCTCTCTCGAATGCAACGACCGAAGCATAAGGAACCGTCGTGTCCTCCTTGCCATGGAGAATCAGGGTCGGGGGCGTGGTTGGGCCAATGTGATGCGCTGGAGAGATCAATGATGCCTCAATGCCCAATCGTTCGATCGTCAACCCAGCCTGGATTCGCGGCGCTTGCCAACCCTCAATCGGAGCCAACGTGCAAGCAGGGTTAAAAAGTATCATAGCGTTGGGTCGCTCGTCACTCCCGTATCCGCTGATTGTCCCAGTACAAGCTGCAAGGTGACCACCCGCAGAGCCACCGGAAGCAGCAATCCTATCTGGATCAATCCCCAAACGTTGCGCGTTCTCTCGAACCCACGCGACGGAGGCCTTGGCATCTTCCACACAATCGACGACCTTCGCACCATGTCGCGACTTCACGCGGTAATCGGCGGTGATTGCGATCATGCCACGTTTTGCGAAATGCCGCGCCTGTTTTTCGAACTGATCTGGTGATCCTGAATTCCACCCACCACCAAAGAAAAAAATAATCGCCGGTTTCGGTGTTGAAAGATCTGATTCCCCAAAGATCCAGAGCTTCAACTCGACGGATCCAGTCTTTCGATAGGTCTCGACGCGGGCGTCCGAAAACGTAGGCGGATAGGATCTCTGTGCGAATAACGTGGTTGAGACGAGGCAATGAAAAACAAAGAGGATGGTTGTCATTGCAGTCGTCATTGCAGATCGCTTGATTCGGTTCCGAAGTCGACAGGAGATGGAGGCAGACCTCATTCTAATCCAGTGATCGAAGCAAGTGTTTTGACGAACAAATATGAAATCCCTGGAATCGGAATTGGTTGATTGCGATGCTCCCAAACCTTAGGATGCGACCAGCGTCTCGTGATGCTCGCGTTTTCGCTCCGTTCCCTCGCTCTGGTATCTTGCCTGACAACAATGTTTGCCATCCCATCCACCTCGGACACTATGCAAAACACCATCCGACTTTTGAAAACGGTGGCTGTCGGAATCTTCGCCGGAACATTCGCCCAAGCCCAATCGTTTGACGAGAGATTCGAAGACTGGCCTGTGGATTTGAAAATCAAAGGGGTCGTTGTGGCCATGCACTCGGAGACGATCCCTGATGCGATTCTCGAACCTTCCTTACCCGCCACAAATTCGAAATCGCTTTTGGTGCTCACCAATCGAGATCAGGCTACGGTCCGTTCTGAGGTTCAAAATACTCGGACCAAGCATTCTTCTTTGGAGGTTGCTTCGATCTCGCTCGTCGAATCGCAACATGAAAACTCTTACTTCGATTCGTGGGACACTGTAATCTGGACCGACTCGCGCACACCAGACGCAATTCCAGCGTCCTTGATGAAACGATTTGAAGAACTCGCACGAGCCCATCTTGATCGGGGCAAAAACCTAGTCATCGCCGGGCCGCATGCAAAAGCTCTCTCAAGGTTCTATATCCGTTCCTTGGAGGAAGGGCATCCTCGAATCGCAGCAGGAATGAACCTGTTACCCGACGTGATTCTGGAAACCAACTGCCCAGAGTCCAGCGAAGGAAATGCCCAAGTCCTGAGCGTTCTGGCAAGCCAGCCACGTTGTGTTGGTATCGCTTTGGAGAGGAATAGCGCGATCGTACTACGCGGTCGCAAACTGCGAGTTTGGGGAGATGGCGAAGCAACCCTCATGCTCCATGCCAATCAAATCCAACCCATTCGCTTGCACACCCTCACCCCCGAATCTCGGAGCATCAAATCCGCCACTCGATACCTTGCCGATTTGACCGAATGGCGGCGAGACGCGATAGACAGAACTCTCCCCGCATTCCCACCGACGAATCCTGGACTACCCGTTCTAGAAAATGGAACTCTCCTGATCGTGGGAGGGGGCGGTCTACCATCTGGTCTGATGGATCAGTTTTGCGATCGAGCCGGCGGACCTGAAAAAGCAAAACTCGTTTACGTTCCCTGCGAGGAGAATGACGAGGTATCGCAAGAACAATCGATCATCGAAAACTGGAAGAAACGGGGTATCCAAAATGCAACGATGATCCACACCAAGGATCGCAACAAAGCAAATCAAGACGAAGCATTCTTAGCACCGTTAAAGGACGCAACGGGAATCTGGTTTGGCGGTGGTCGACAGTGGAATTTCGCAGATTCGTATTATGGAACAACCGCCCATCGACTCATGAAGGAAGTGCTGCATCGCGGAGGTGTCATCGGCGGTTCCTCCGCGGGCGCTTCCATCCAAGCTCGTTACTTGGCCCGCGCCACCCCGATCGAAAATTTCAATATCATGGCCCCTGGCTATGAACGGGGTGGGCTAGGGTTTCTCGACGGTGTTGCTATCGACCAACATTTCTCGCAACGAAGCAGGCAACGCGACATGACGCAGCTTGTGAATCGCTATCCGCAACTACTTGGGATCGGAATCGATGAAACGACGGCCATCACCGTAACAGGTTCGAATGCCACCGTATCCGGAAAGGGAAAAGTCTATTTCTACGATCGACGGCAAGCCGTCTATCCTGACCGCCCTGACTACATTGCCTTGGCCTCAGGGCAATCGTACGACCTAGTCGCCCGGAAAATAGTCTCCTCGGAACAGCCTGAGTCCCGTGATAAATAAATTCGTAAGCTCTCGCCATACTGGCGGATCGCAACTCCCATTGATTTAGCAATAAAATGCCTTCTCTGGCTAAATCAACCCATTGGCCCCTGACGCATCCTTTTATTAAACGACCTTGCTCATGACACGATCTTCCTGCTCCACATTGAGTTTGCTCCTCTTGATCTGGTTTACGCCCTGTGCCTTTACGAATCGTGCCTTTACGAATCGTGCCTTTACGAATCGTGCCTTTACGAATCGTGCCTTTACGAATTGTGCCATGGCTCAAGAAGTAACGAAGCCTCCCAAGGAGCTGGGACTCGATCCTTTTTACACCAAATATGTCAATGCGGATGGCTATCCGATTGTCTCCTCCGAAAAGGTCAATGACTACGCTCTTAAGGAAGCTGCTTACCTCGTCAACATGATGCTGCACACGAGACCGGACGTTCGTAAGGCCTTGATCGAAGGCGGATCGCGACTGGTCGTCATGGCACACAACGAATTTACGACCGATTTGCCGGAACAGCGAAATATGACACCCAAAGATTTCTGGGACGCACGCGCGCGAGGATTGGGTGGGTCTCAAACCGACGCGATCTGCTCCTGCGGTGAAGAAAATCTGCTGGCATTCCCTGGGGATCCCTACTCAAGCGAGAATCTATTGATTCATGAATTCGCCCACAATATGCACTTGCGCGGCTTAATCCGCGTGGACCCAACGTTCGATGGCCGCCTAGAAGAATGCTACAAAAAAGCGATGAGCGAAGGCTTATGGAAAGGCAAATATGCATCCGTCAACCACATGGAGTATTTTGCGGAAGGAATGCAATCTTGGTTCAATGACAATCGCGAGCCAGATCACGATCACAATCATGTGAACACACGAGCTGAATTAATCGAGTACGATCCATGCCTCGCCGCAATTTGCCGAGAAGTTCTTGGTGATGAAGAACGAAGCTATAACAAACCACTCGTTCGTTTGAATGGTCACATGTCGGGATACGATCCGTCTGCAGCACCAACATTCGTTTGGCCGGAACGATTGAAAAAAGCTAAACAAGAAATCCGTGACAAGGTGAAGGAGCAAGGGGATAATCGACGCCAAGTCTATGACAAATAACAACTTGGTTAACCCTCAGGCGCCAGCATGATTACGGATATCGAGGACTACTTTTCCAAAGGCTGCGGACGTTGCGAGCGATTTGCGACCTCCGATTGTTCAACTCGCCGCTGGAGACTTGGTCTTGAAAAACTTCGACAAATCTGCCTCAGCCTCGATCTGGTAGAGACAGTCAAATGGGGCCATCCTTGCTACATGCACAATAGTCGTAATATTGCCATCATCGGAGCGCTTCGGAACGATTTCCGGCTCAGTTTTTTCAATGCGGCTTTGATGAAAGACCCTAAAGGAGTATTAGAAAAGCAGGGGCCCAATTCCCAATTCCCCGACGTGATCCGATTCACGGACAACAACCAAGTCGAGGAGAAGAAGCCGGTCATAGAAGCTTATTTGACAGAGGCGATGGTCTATGCCGAGGCGAATATCAAACCCCCAAAGCAAAAGACCGACCTCCAACTCCCCGACGATTTCGTAGAGGCACTGGAATCCGATCCGGAGCTTGCGGACGCTTTCTATCGATTGACAGCCGGACGCCAGCGAAGTTATTTAATCAACTTGAGTTCCGCAAAGAAACCTGAAACGCGCCTGTCGCGCATCGCAAAATACCGGGAAAAGATTCTTGCAGGAAAAGGCGCAACGGAACGGTAAAGTTGCGCCCCGCTTCGGCTTCCGAGCGCAAGTCACGATTGGTGGCGGCAATGATGCGAACGTTTACTTTGCGGGTGCGCTCTTCACCGATGCGTTCCAGCTCTCCTTCTTGAAGAACTCGCAACAACTTGGCTTGCATGTCGAGTGGTATCTCGCCAATCTCATCGAGGAACAAGGTACCGCCATCCGCCAATTCGATTCGACCGATTCGATCGCGTAAGGCCATTGCGAAGGTTCGAGCCGCTGAGAACGCTTGGAACACGCGCGACCCGAAGAAAATTTCCCTTCTCTACATCGCCGCTTCTTTTGGCTCGCACCAGGCAATCGACCTGAATCACATCCTGGCCTCGGCAACATCGAGTGATTCGCCGAGCCATTCGACTTTCATCTTCTGGACGCAGGGCATTTTGCCCTCGAGTCCCACGGTGACGAGATCGCCAGGCTGATTCGTTCGTTCTTGCGACGGGAACTGAAACCAACGCGTTAGGTCTCCACACGCTCCAACTCGAGGGTGGCCGCAAAAGTCGAATCGCTGGGGTTTAGAATTCACCGACCACTTCCCCGCCGTTGCAACTGTGCAACGCTCGATGAATAGTCGAATCGATTCCATTCGCCAAGAAGTGTACCGAGCCATCGGCTAGGCCCACGTTGGCACCGCCGGTGTGGTAGCTGCGAGGACCAAAGAAACCCGTATGATGGATAACAAGGTCAGGCGTGCGACTATTGGGTATGTGATAACCATTCGTCAAGGAATTGATCGAACCATTGAATGCCCAAGAGATTCCGCGTCCACGAATCGCCGTACTGTTGCCACCTCGCCACCCGCCAAAGCTCGTCCAAATCGCGTCGGTTTGCGGGTTGGAAATGTTTCCACTTGGTTCGACGAAAGTACTCCACGGGCTCCCCGTGGCCTTTAAGCCACGACTCGATTGAAGCGCCGAGCTGACTCCTGCTGAACCGTTGAGCGTGTAGTGGTAAGGGAACCTTGGTAATGTTCCTATCGGAAGCGTCATATCGTCTCCTACGCTACGAGCAGTTTCGCTCAGGATCACGGTATTCGACGCTCCATCGGTAATATCGCGAAAAGCTCGCGATCTATTTTGACAGACGATACCATCTGTTACCCAACGCCAATCGTAGTTGGTTCCAGTACCGCTTCCATTGCTAAACATGTAGCTCAATCCACCGTATGTAACCGTTGAGCCGTTTACTTGCATCGAGGTTGTCGACGGAGCGGGATCGCTGGGGCAAAGAAAGATGGGAACTGGCGTTGCGAATGCCTGAGCAAAAAGGGGATTTGGAACCTTTGCATTAAACGGACCAGAGAAGGCAGGCTTCGAGTAGTCGAGCAAATCGTTCAAGTTTCCTTGCTCAATGAAAGCGAGAATACGAGCCTGAACCGAAAAGTCTACATCCACGGTCCCTGCCATGGGAAACTTGCGATAGGCAGATTCGTAGTTCATAGTGGCCAGTGCGATTTGTTTGACACTATTGCTGCACTGCATTCGACGTGCAGCTTCGCGGGCAGCCTGTACGGCAGGAAGCAGCAGCCCCACTAAGATGCCGATGATCGCAATCACGACCAGCAGTTCAACAAGGGTAAATGCAGTTCGTCGGGTAGGAAGAGGATTATTCTGAATGTGTTTCATTTCCATTTCAATCGATCAAGTGAAGGTTCAATAAATGCTTGTTCAGTCCGAGCCAATCGCGACTATTTATCAGCGTCAGACGACTTGAATTCTTGGAATGCGATTGTTTTTGCATGGCTATGCCCCGATTTCCAAAGTGAATCGATTTCTATTTGTCTCGTGGGCTTCATCGCCAAGATTTCTTCGAGTGAACGGCGCGAACTCTCCACGACGACCCAACTCAGCTTGTACCTGCCCTCGGACAAAAGAGTCTCCCATGCGACGGGTGATCGGGTGTTGCGCTGTACTGCAGGTTCCAGGAGCATGATCGAAGTCCCCCAAGTGGTACCATCCATGGAGATTCTTCCCTCGCCGATTGCAATCGGCTCAGTATCGAGGTTCCCATCCGGATGGATACGTTGCATCCAAATCACGGCGTACTGCCCCGGAGGAAGCGATGGTAGATCTTGAATTCGCAAATGAAGCCCCGTTCGCCAAGTCCGAATGGATTCGAAAGCCGGGATCTCGATCGACTTAACGTAACGACCACGACGGATGGCGGCGTAGTCCTCAAGAAACTTGCCCCACTCGCGGTCTGTTTGACCGTCAAAAGGGAATTTCACGCCCCCTCCATGTTTGTCCTGGCCCAACGCCTTCGTTTTAAGCAAACTCGCCGTCGGCTTTTCTAAATGGATTAATTTCCGCTCCTCCAACAACTGAAGCGTTTCCCAAGGAGAATTGGGAACGATCCAACTCATCCTTTCGCCATGCTTTTCGACCTGCTTGGCATTGCGATCTGGGGAGTGACAGTTGGCGCAGCGTTCGAACTGTGACCATACAACATCGATGAAACGCGAAAGAACGTGATCCCTCCTTCCGTGCCGAATCAATTCTTCGTCGAGCACGAGATCGTTCAGTTTGGGCAACGGAGCATTCAGCGACTCAGGGTCTGCCACCGATGCGTGGATCCATTTGCCGATCGCTTCAAGCTCCGATTTTCGGACCTGGTCCATCATGGTCGTTGAATGCTCGGGCTCCTTGGCTATGAACTCTAACAACTTGGACTCCGAGGGCCGCTTTACATCAATCCATCCGCGAGCCCTGAGTGAAGCAAAGGAAGCACTTGGGTCAGAAGTCAGAAAATCATTCAACTTGACGCCCTGAAAATGGCATTCTGAGCAACTGCTGGCTTTTGAAGACTGAATCAATGGGATAACGAGCCGTTGGTAAATCTCCGATGGAGACTCAGCCAGAAGATCGCGACTGCTAGATACGATTGTGATACCGATCACCAAACAATGAAATATTCGCATGTCGAGTTTGCCTCAACCGAAGTTGTATAAAAGAAGTTATTACTGCCGATAGGATCAGCGACTCAATACGGCGCACTTGACGCGGCGATACGAAACCGTCTTGTGGAGAGCGGGCCCGTGACCGCGCAAGCGCGCCGTGTTGAATCGCATCTATCCAAAGCTTCGCGCGTTCTCCGCTTGACTGCCGATACCGCCGAAACTCAGTGGCACGGAATATTGAAGGCAGCCAATGGCCTATCGCAACAGCAATACCTAGCCGCAACGAGTTCTCACTCGCGCTGGTATTCCGACGTCAGCCAATCGGGGTAACGCAGCAAAACGCGCGCAAAAATGCTAAGAGAGCATCTGCTTGGGTGGTGGCGTGTCGGGCTCGGAGTATACCGCCGCCGGATCTAGAGACATCGGCTGATAAGCTGGCCCAGATTCGGGCTCCAACAGGACTCCATTGGATATGCTCACCAGAATCACCCAGGGCAACGAAGTCAAAGTAGAACTTTTGCCCTGACACTTCAAAGCGAACATTCCCAAAACGACTTTCCGTTTTGCTGGAGAGCTCAAACCCTTGGAGCCAACTCGCTCCGGTTTGGTCGTTCTGCAACAGGATCCATTGGTTTTCGAAGAAACGACCTTGCCGCCATCGACGATTTCAGGCCCTGTGGTCGTCGACTCGTGCATCGACCTAGGCGAGCGATTTTCGCAGCTCGAGTCGCGAGACTCACAGCAACGACGCTTCGCATCGCACGTCGTGTCAACTTTATTGGAGGCAATCAAAGCCCATTGACCATCGGTCTCGTCACTCGCAGGTAGCTGCGCATAAGAGGGTGGAGCAACACCCTTTTCTTCCGCCCAGGCAAGTCTCTCGGATGGTGTGAAACAGCAACAACCAGTCCAACATTGCTCCGCCGTTTTGCAGCCGCATGGGCGGTTTTGGCAAGGGAATGGCTGCGACGCACCCTTCTCGAGAACGTCAAACATGGCAACAGGGATAGGTAGAGACGTGGCAAAAAAACAAAGCAGAACAAGGAGCGTAACAACCCTCCGTCCCAATGCTTTGAATCTCTCTTTTGCCGTAAACCCCTTCACCGGACCGTCATTTCTCGTTCGAGCACTGAATCAGCAACCTGGCCAGGCCCGCTCTCCACAGGGGTTAACATACCATCGGATAGATGCTCCTGCAATTGTCATCGTTGCGCTGCGGCGAAGCGCCCCAACCTTGGGTGAACAACGTCGAAAGAACGCTAGTATCGCCAACCAATGACTGGCGTTAGCGATATGGCAGTCGCAGTGAACTCACCCGATGTCGGCGTGAGCCCTTGCAAGATCATCGCTCCCTCGGGTAGGAAGCCTTCTTGCTCGGCAAAAGCCCATTTGATTCCGTAGAGGAGTCGAGAGGCTTCTTCCTCTTCACCGTGCAACCCCACTTCATTCCCCGAGGTAATCGTGTTGACTCCCCCAACCTCATAATTCCATCCGAAGCGCGCTTCAACTTGACCTGTTAGGCCATTCGCAACAGAAGCTCTGGATAGCTGTAGGTGTCCTTTCCAATCGAGTCATCGATGACGGAAAAGCTTGATTCCACAATGGTTCGTCGAGGGGAAACGATCGACGTCGATGGGGTAAAGGAATCCCGATCCGTTTCTAGTTCCGACTCGATTCCGACCTCTCTCGAACTCCGCTCGAAAAACGCACTTCGCGAAACATCCGGACCAGGCTGGACTGGCGATTGGGCATTGCAGCTGGCTACTACCATGACGAATCCGCTGAATCCTAACGTGAGCGCGGCCCATCCAGCGTAATGTTTCAACATGCAATGACCTTTCGTGATCGCTAACGATGGGAACAGGTCGAACTTCACAAATCGCTGTGAGCAAGACTCGTAGTCGAAGAACCTGTGCTCCAGCGACACGGAACTTTATGTTCGCAGCTACCTCGTGAGAATCTCCATGTAAGCCCAAAGCCAAGCCAATAGCTTTCGATAGAAGTTTGCGTGAAAGGACCTAACTGCTCCGTGTCTTTGAACATTCCCCCTCCCATCAAATCCGCGTCGATGCCTGGGAGTACATCTGTAATACCAAGACCGAAACTCAAGCGATGCTCACTGGTGATGGCAAGTAGAGCTTGAGAGTAACGCACGCTCGGGAGGCCTCCACTTTGAATCACCCCCCCAAGGTTCGGTCCTGGGTTTGGATCCAACGGGTTTTCTGCCCACACGTAGCCAGCTCGTAAACGATACCGGTTCTGAGTCCACTGCGTACCCAACTGAACCGCGAGTTGATTGTCGTAGATCGCATTAAAAAGGTCCGCTTGATCCCACAACTTGTAGAGCAAATCAACACCTACCAGCAATCGGCCGTCGCAAAGTGCGTTGTTCGCGACCCCTAGGCCCACGTTGCGAGGCAAATCCAAATTGACATCCAACGGATTGCTCGGCCCTACAGGAAGGGTAATGGCATTCTCATACTGAAAAGACTGTTTGGATTGGTAGTAGGCACCCACCGAGGTAACGTCCGTCAATTGGTAATTGAAACCGGCAGTTCCTCGCAATGCGTAAGCGGTGGTCAGACCACCTACACCGATGAAGGGCCCGTCGAACAAGCCGATTCCAAGTGAACCACCACCGCCAACCGAAAGCCGCTCTGTCAGCTGAACTCCCACCATGACAGGCATCGCAAAGACCGTTAAACCTGTATTGGTGCCATTGCTTTCCGGCTGCTGACGAAAATCGACCACCCCACCGGCACTGGAAAGGAACCCGATTCCGAGCGTTGCCGGAATACCCAACTCGGAGATGTCTTGCGTCACACCGATATTCCCAAGGACCGAGCCAGGTGCCCCCGATTTCGCTGCGTAGGGATCCACCAGAGTTGGCCCAATGGTCGGCAACGATGTTGTTTGGCGGATGTTGAATGTCGGTTCGGCCCACGCACCTCCAAAGAGAAATTGAGTGCCACCAAACTGAGTCAAAGTCGCCGGGTTCGCATTGAGCGCGCTCGTCAAATCCTGGGGGCGAGAAATACTAACCCCCCCCATGCCTCCCGATGCCGGCATGAGTTGATTGTGAAGCTCTACCCCGAGCGATTGAGCTTGAACCTCGCTTCCACTTGTGAAAAAAACCCCAGAGACCACGGCCAGCGACGCGAGGAGGAAGCGTTTCATGTTTTTCCGATTACACAAAGTTTGCCATTGTGGTGCTGAAAACTCCAGTCCACCGTATCAATTAGAATCGGTATTCCTGAGCCAAAGCCGCAGAGGACTTGAAGAAAAAAAACGAAAAGGTGCTGACTCCTACAATCGGCAAGCTCAGCCTCAATCGAAGCCTTTTGCAACAATCCTTCCCGTCATCGGCCGATTGAATGTACCGATTGCACCGTCTTTGCCGATGGTAGCGACAAGGTGGAAACCACCCGTATTCGACCACCGTTGCAAAGGTATTGGCTGATGAATGGAAGAGGGCTGGACCAAAAGTCAGCTAAGCTACATTCAAAGCTGAGTTTATTAACATTAACCGTCTTCTTGCTCCTCCCAGCGATAAATGCTCAATCAGCGGATGCGTTTGGGTATGTGGCCTCGGACCAGTTGATGCCCCCATCCTCCACAGGCGAGAATGTGGAGCCTTCTATAGAGTCGTTGTCCCCTTGCCTGGATCCTGCTCTTATATCCCAGCCTTTTTTGCAGTCGGAATCCAGAGATAACGGGTTATCTCTGAAACTCGATCGTGGGATTCTGTTAACCAATGTTGGATCGGACGGCCTTGCCCCAGAACCTTTTCCTTTCGAATTGAGGACCAATGCCTGGTTTCAATTGAGGCATGCTTACTTCGACTCCCAAGGGCCAAGCCGAAGTCGAAATACGATCTCGTTCGAGCGACTACGCTTAAGTTTCAGCGGACTCGTATACTCACCCGACTTCACCTATGTCGTTGCTTTCGACGGTAACTCCGACGAGTCCGTGGAAGTCTTGCTACTCGATGGGTTCGTCAACTATGACCTTGGCCATTCCGGACTAGGACTGCAAGAATCTCGACTCATCCTGCGCGGCGGAAAATGGAAAGCACCCTTCAGTCGATCTCGCGAAGAATCGGCGCGACGATTTCAATTCAGCGAACGCTCCACCGCAAACCTCTTTTTCGACATAGGCCGTTCTCTCGGGCTCGGCACCTTGAGCAACATCTCAGACTCTCCAGTGCCGTTGCACGTTGAAACGGCCTTGTTCAACGGCTTCAACACTGGCCGAGATAGCACCATTCCGAACGAAGATCTCGATCGAAATTTTGGCTGGTCAACCCGTGTCACCACCGACATCCTTGGCGAGTTCGGTGAGGACGGCGAGCCAGACCTAAGTTGGCATGAAAGCCCTGCACTGCGGCTTGGAGTGGGGGTTGCAGGATCGCGAATCAACGCGGAAGGTCCCAGTGAGTTCAATCGCCAACGAGTCGTGGACTCCGGCGACCGGTTGTCCAATCTATTACCCGCATCCGTTACTGGGTACGACGTCAACATGTATACCGTAGACGGTCACTGGAAACACAAAGGATTCTCGTTCATTGCCGAACACCACTGGCGCACCATCTCCCAATTCACGGACGGCAGTGTGCCAAATTTGCTCGACCGAGGACTACTTTTGCAATCGGGTTACTTCGTTGTTCCAAGCCACTTGGAGTTATTGCTTCGCTGGGCATCGATAAACGGAAACTCAGGATCGCTCGGCACGATCGATCAAAGTACCGAGGAAATAGCCGGAGGGTTCGCTTGGTACATTCGCGGACACAACACAAAGTTCAATTTTGATATTTCAAGAATTACTGGCACGCCTCTCAACAGTGCCCGCTTGAATCTTTTACCAGGCGATGAGGGTTGGCTCTTTCGAACCCAATTTCAGTGCGGGTTCTAGTCAATAGCGCAATGCGCCTATTATTGACACACACCTCTTCAAATCCCCTGTGAAGTCGGTTTCGGGAATATTCTCGAACCAAAAGATCGCTACATTCGAGCGTTTCAGCTATATTGCGGGAACCCGCACGACGCGTCGCCGGACTAGATTTGCGTTTCGATGGATCTTTGTTTCGCCCCCTCAAAACGGCTCTTTTCTAACGCATGCGATTTTGTCAAAGGTCTTCCTCAGCAGGAATTGCCGCCGCGACAGATGTCTCATTAATAAATTCGTTTTGCTCCAACCAAGTATGACCTCCTCGAGTGCTATTCGCAGCGTCGCTCCCTACGTTATTGTCAGTCTTCTATCCTTCGGTCTCGTGTATTGGCTAGCATCCAATCGCCGAGAGGCTTCTGGTGGCGTCTCGGGGCAAGGTATTATTAATACATCCACGGAAAAGCCCTCCCAGCTATTCCAATCATCACCCGTTCCTCAGGACGAGGCTGCTCCCGTTGGAATGGTTTGGATTCCTGGCGGCGAGTTTCGCATGGGTAGTGATGAGAAAGACGCTCGAACCGACGAGAGACCGATTCACTCCATCGCAGTCGATGGATTTTGGATGGACGCGACCGAGGTAACGAACAAGCACTTTCTCGAATTCGTTACTGCGACGAATTACGTTACGACCGCCGAGAAAGCACCGACGGTGTCCGAGATTCTTTCGAACGCGCCGGCCGGTACAACAGTACCAGAGTCCACCCCCTTGGTAGCTGGCTCTTTGGTATTCACTCCGCCGACAGAGAGAGTGCCGCTCGATGACGTGCGGCGCTGGTGGACTTGGACTCCAGGTGCGAGCTGGCGGCATCCGAACGGACCGGGAAGCGATCTCAACGGTCTTGATAACCACCCTGTCGTTCACGTCTCCTGGTTTGACGCGGTCGCCTATGCCACTTGGGCTGGGAAAAGACTCCCGACCGAGGCCGAATGGGAATGCGCTGCGCGAGGCGGTTTCAAGTCGACTCGGTTCGTTTGGGGAGACGCACCCTTAAGCGAGACACAACCACAGACCAATATTTGGACTGGCGATTTTCCTTACAACAACACCAAAACCGATGGCTACGCAGCCACAGCCCCAGTCGGCTCTTTTGCCCCCAATGCGTATGGACTGTTTGACATGTCCGGAAACGTTTGGGAATGGTGCAACGATTGGTATGACCGCGAGTTGTACACGACTCGAGTGGGTAAGACGTTGCACATCAACCCACAGGGCCCCACCAAAAGCAACGATCCTCTACGTCCCTTCATGGCGCAGAGAAGTCAGCGGGGCGGATCCTTTCTTTGTAACGACAGTTATTGCTCGCGCTATCGACCAAGTTCAAGACACGGGTGTACGCCCGATACGGGCATGTCCCATGTGGGGTTTCGATGTGTGAAAGACTCGAAAACCGCGACCAGTAATCAAAAAGAAACCACGCGATGAACAATGTAAACTTTTCTTCTCATTGGAGTCAGTAATGAAATTTTCTGTTGGTTATTCCAAGGTCCTCATCACGGCGGCCCTCAGCGGCGCCATAGGATACTTGGCAGCGGGTATGGGGCTCGAGAACCCACCGATGGCGCTAAACGTCGACACTAACACAGTCGCAGAGCCATCCCCAAATGATACTTGTGACGAAGCCGGCCTATGTTGCTCGAGTGGACTGTCTCATGACGATACGATTCGTTTGGTCAGTCACAATGCTGCCGTGGAAGAAGCAACTGCTCAATCTGGTAAGAAGCCGAATATCCTCATCATTTGGGGGGATGATATCGGGGTTCACAACATCTCGGCATACAACCATGGCATCATGGGTTACCAGACGCCGAATATCGATCGGATTGCCAAAGAAGGCACCTTGTTCACCGACGCATACGGCGAGCAGTCTTGCACCGCCGGTCGAGCCGCCTTCTTGCTTGGACAGCATCCCTTCCGAACAGGCTTGCTCACCATCGGGATGCCTGGTAGCGATCACGGTGTCCCAGACTGGGCACCGACGATCGCTGACTTGCTCAAAAATCATGGTTACTCGACCGCTCAGTACGGAAAGAACCACCTTGGCGACCGCGACAAACACTTGCCCACCGCACACGGTTTCGACGAGTTCTATGGCAACCTCTATCACTTGAACGCGGAAGAAGAGCCTGAGACCTATTACTACCCGAAAGATCCTGAGTTCAAAAAGAAGTATGGACCCCGCGGCGTGATCAAATCGGTCGCAGGGGGCGAGATCAAAGACACAGGCCCTTTGACCCGCAAACGCATGGAAACAATCGACGAAGATATGCTCGCAGGAAGCCTCGATTTCATCGATCGATCCGTCAAGGCCAACAAGCCGTTCTTCCTCTGGCATAATAGCACTCGAATGCACGTCTGGACCCGACTCAAGAAAGAATCCGAAGGCAAGACAGGGATCGGTTTGTATCCAGACGGAATGGTGGAACACGATGGCCACGTTGGACAGCTTCTCAAGAAGCTCGATGATTTGGGTATCGCGGATAATACCATCGTCATGTACAGCACCGACAACGGAGCAGAAACCGCTTCGTGGCCTGACGGTGGCATCACCCCATTTCATGGTGAAAAAGGCACTACATGGGAAGGCGGACACCGCGTTCCATTGCTAGTTCGCTGGCCTGGAGTTCTCAAACCAGGATCGAAGATCAACGATGCAATCGCTCACAACGACTGGATGCCAACGCTGCTCGCAGCTGCAGGGGAACCGGACGTCAAGGACAAGCTTGCCAAGGGTCACAAAGCAAACGGCAAAGAATGGAAAGTCAAACTCGACGGCTACAACTTCCTTCCATACTTCAAAGGAACAGAAGCCAAGAGCCCTCGCAATGAGTACTTCTACTTCGGACAACAAGGGGACCTGAATGCAGTTCGATATCGCGATTGGAAAGTCCATTTTGCGATTTTCGACGGCAACATCGCAACCGGAGTCCGCACGACTCCAAACTGGCCGCTGATCATCAACCTAAAAGCCGACCCCTATGAGATCATGTGGCAACATGGAGAGATGGGATACCTCCGATGGTATGCAGACAACCTTTGGCTCTTCGTTCCTGCTCAAGAGGTCATCAAGAACTTCTTCGCAGACTTTGACAAGTATCCTTACCAAACCGGCAGCAGCCTGAGCGCCTCGGGGATCAACTACAACACGATCAAGGTTCAGGAACTGCTCAAAAAGTTACAGAACGCGCAACCATCGCGGAACTAGCTTCCGATTCCGAGACTAGCATTGAAACCATCAGAGCAATACTCGGATCAATTCCAACAGGACGGCCTCATCGCCGTCCTGTTTTTTATTTCTGCACCCGGTTGTTCGTCACCAGTTGTTCGTCGCATGGCATTCATCGCCATCCAATGGCTAGAGAATCACGTTCATGCGCAGGCCATACACAAATGCTTCATCTGCCAACGCTCCAGCATCCGGTTTGATGTACTGGACGTCCGGCGTGATGTTCATCCAAGGACGTACTTGGAAGTTATAGAACATCTCAATGCCAGTTCCATCTCTAGGGCCAAAGAGCTGCCTTGGAAGCGGGCCGAACTCGTTGCTCGAACCGACGTAGTACCAACCCACTCCCCACTTATCTCTACGATTCGCGCGAAGATTACTGTCGCCGCCGACCCCAGCGCTCAAGAAGTATCGTAACGGCGTTGGATTCCCGTCGCTGATCGATGCGCGACCGAAGACTCCCCACCCTTTTCTCTCGCCCACTTCGAACTGCTTCAAGAAATGATCGAACCCAGAATAGAGAGTCCAAGAATCGGATTTGGTTTGAAAACCTGGCACGACTGGTTGTGGAAAGACACCCGGCGGTGGCTCGTTGAATTGAAGATCCGTTAGATCGACTTTCTTCCACATGCCTCCCACGTGAACGTCTCCTTGGCGACCGAACGTGTCCATATTTGCTTTGACCTCCGTGCCTAGAATAACGCCGTTGGCATAGAGATCATCAATATCGAAAAAGTCCGTGGTTCGATCTTTAGGGTCGTAAGCGAAGACGTTGACCATCCCCCACGATTGCGGCATGGCAGCCCCCACCACGAATCCGGTATAAGGCAGTCCCAAAAGAAAAGCAGGGTTGGCAATGAACGCTTGGTTCACAAACTGCTCGGTCCCATCTCCACCCGCGAACTCATCTTGATCTGCCGCGCCCAATACATCCTTCTTGCCACCGTACAAAACAAAGCTCTCCGACAGTGGCTGTGTGAAGACAAAGTTAGTAAGGAATAAATCTCCTGGATCGTTTGGAGCGGTTGGAAGTAAAGCAGGGAAGACAGCAGGTGGAAGCGATCCGGTGTTCAAGGAAACATTGCCATATTCACCGTACCAGTGTTCCGCTCGAACTAGGAGCGATCCGTAAGGAAGTCCACCAAACTTTTCCAAATCGAACTTCAGATCGTACTCCCCACGCCCCGTGTACTCAAAGGTGTCACCAAGCTCGAGCGGTAACGGAATCGGTGGTAACCTTTCTATCCCCCCCTCGACCCCAAATGCGAAGTGAGTCGAGTTTCCAGAGAAGGTCACCCCTCTTTCTTTCATCGCTGACCGGTATCCATACCAGCCACCCGTTAGATACTGACGCTCCACAACGCCGGACGTTAACGGGGAACAAGATGTTAATGACGAACTCACAGGGACGGACTGCACGTCACACGGTTCAGTCGCAGACTCACAAGCAACGTTGGTCATGCCGTCAACCGCGACAGCCGTACCTGATATTGCAAGAGCAATTGCGAGAGCTCTGCAGAATTCGGAATGACCTCTTGTCTTCACGATAAAAAATCCCTTGCTCTCGGTTCCGCATTAGACGCTTAGAACAGCGAATTGCCCTCATCAACACCCATCACCAATTGGCGGGTCGACTCACCCGATCTAATGATTTCCAACAAGGCACTTAGGCCCCTTTTCGGTTATTCGGCAATCCGCACGCGAAAACGAAGCGTAACTCATCCAAACTGTATTTTCGGACCTCGACTCCATCTCCATATCCGCACAGCCCGCAAAGTCCGGCAACGGCGCTCAGCCCAGTCGATTTCGTAAGAACCGGGGATCCGCGAGAACCTGCATAGCCATAGCGCCTGGGATACCCGAATCGTCGAGGATAGAACCATCGACCTTGATGCTCCCGTTGGTCATACCACACTGGTTATCGTCAGTTTGATAGAATGGGGAGCAATCACCAAGATCTTCCAGGCGTCGAACCGACTCTGTTCGATCGCGCGGGATCACAAATCTGCGTAGAAGCGGCGAACCTGGCATGAATGCTGGTACTACCACGCGAGCCGAATGGAACACCTTTCTCATACGAGCCTATTCAGCTTGAACTTTAGAAACTGAGTTACACAGGGGACGAACGCATGTTTACAAGAATGCACGCCGCTTTTGTTTCATTGTTCGCACTAAGTCTGTTTCTCGGGAGTCCGATCGAGCCGCCTGCCGTTCGAGCCCAGACCACGCAGGACATGCTGTCCCCGGCCGATGCTCGGGCTATCGCCAAGGAGGCGTGCATTTACGGCTTTCCGCTGGTGGACAACTACCGTGTCCTGCACTCGTACTTCGTGGACCGGGAGGGGCCGGAATTCAAGGCTCCCTGGAATGAACTCCATAATGAGGCGCGAGTCTACACGCCCGATGATCGAGCAATTCAGACTCCGAACTCGGATACGCCTTACTCGCAGCTCGGAACCGACCTGCGGGCCGAACCGTTAGTGATCAGCGTGCCGGCCATCTCCGAGGAGCGATACTACTCGCTCCAGTTCGTCGACCTGTACACGCACAACTACGCCTACGCCGGCAGTCGAACGACCGGGAGTGAGGCCGGCCACTTTCTTCTTGCAGGCCCGAAGTGGAACGGCAAGAAGCCGGACGGTGTCAAACAGGTCATTCGCTGCGAGACCGAGATCGGTTGGGTCCTGTTCCGCACACAATTGTTCAACCCGTCAGACATTGACGGGGTAAAGAAGGTGCAGGCCGGGTACAAGGTGCAGCCGCTTTCCGCTTTTCTGGGCAACCCGGCACCAGCCTCCGCGAAGAAGATCGAATTCGTCAGGCCGCTCTCACCAGAGAAACAGCGGACATCGGTCGAGTTCTTCGACGTGTTGCACTACCTCCTGCAGTTCTGCCCCACACACTCGACCGAGAAGGAGCTAATGGCCCGGTTCGCGAAACTGGGTCTCGGTAGAGGCGGGTCGTTCAATTCAGCCATGCTAACACCGGAACTCAAGAAGGCTGTCGAGGAGGGCATGGCCGACGCCTGGAAGGAGTTCGCTGAGTTTAAAAAGAACCAGGTCGATACGGGCAAGCGGACGGCCGCCGATGGCTTCGGATCGCGAGAGTATCTAAAGAATGACTATCTCGGCCGCATGTCTTCCGCCGTGCTCGGCATCTACGGGAACTCGAAAGAGGAGGCCCTTTACCCGATCTATTTCACCGATGCGGAGGGGGGTAAGCTCGATGCGTCCCGCAACCAATACACCCTCAAGTTCCCGCCGCAAGGGCTGCCCCCGGTCAACGCGTTCTGGTCGCTCACCATGTACAAGTTGCCGTCGAGTTTGCTGGTCGAGAACTCGATCGACCGCTACTTGATCAACTCGCCGATGCTGCCGAACTTGAAGCGGGACATAGACGGCGGACTTACGTTGTATCTCCAGCACGAATCCCCAGGCGAGGGCAAGGATACGAACTGGTTGCCAGCCCCTGACGGAGAGTTTTTCGCAGTACTCAGGCTCTACTGGCCAAAGGACGATGCCCTAACCGGCAAGTGGAAGGCACCACCGTTGAAGCGCGTCGGGACGGACAAAGCGAGTGCAGTACCGGTCACGGTACCGGTCACGGTGGAGAACTTCATCCGCGCTGAGACCGACATGTACTTCGGCGTGACGGTCAACAGGGGCGGTTTCGGAAAATTCTACCACTACCGTGATCCGATGCCGATCGACAAGCAGGACGTAGTGCGGGCCAACCGCGATACACTCTATTCGGCCGCCGTGTTCGACCTCGACGCCGGACCGGTGACGATCACCATGCCCGATGCGGGCGAGCGGTTCATGTCGCTGTTCGTTATCGACCAAAACCATTACGTGCCTTCGGTTGCATACGGCGCGGGTAAGAACACGTTCACGAGAGAGCAAATCGGCACGCGTTACGTCATGGCCGGGGTCCGCACGCTGGTCAACCCTGCTGATCAGGAGGACATCAAAAAGGTCCGTGACCTTCAAGACGCCATCAAGGTGGAACAGAAGGATGCTGGCAAGTTTGACGTTCCAATGTGGGATCCGGCGAGCCAGTCGACCGTTCGCAACGCCCTGATCGCGCTCGGCTCAACACTTCCGGAGACGCGTCGCATGTTTGGCAAGCAAGACGAGGTGGACCCGGTGCGACACCTCATCGGAAGCGCGATGGCATGGGGCGGAAACCCCGAGAAGGACGCACTTTACCTGAACGTCACTCCGCCTAAAAACGACGGTAAGACGGTGTACCGCTTGACGGTCAAGGATGTGCCGGTCGACGGGTTTTGGTCGGTGTCCGTTTACAATTCGGACGGCTACTACCAACAGAACGAACATGACGCCTACTCGGTCAACAGCGTAACGGGGAAAAAGAACGCAGATGGCTCGGTCACGATTCAGTTCGGAGGGTGGGACGGTAAGACGCCCAACTGCTTGCCAACCCCACCTGGATGGAACTATATGGTGCGTCTATACCGTCCGCGAAAAGAAGTCCTTGAGGGCCGCTGGACCTTCCCAAATGCAGAGCGAGTCGACAAAACGGAGTAGCAGTGTTGTCCGCGACGACCGCGCTCAACTGAACCAAGAAACAGAAATGGCAGGGCTAGCGAGGACGAAGCGGCAACGGAACCAAGTCAGGAACACGAAGCCAGCAATCAAACGTCTTGACCTACTTCAATAACGAGAAACGATCCGAATCCGTTCTCTGCGGCAATTCGGATTGCATTGCGACAAGACTCACGAATCGAAAACGCGGAGGCTCGCCACCACATGCTAATTCCTGCCACATGCATGATTCCCTTGAAAGGTAGGCGCCCCGCGCCTGTCAAGACGGCACCGCCAAGCGGAATGGGTCCGTGTTTGGCGACCTCGCGAAAAGGTCGCGCACCCGCCCGCTTCTTGATGGCTCCAGATACGCCTTAGGGTAGCAAACAACTTACTCTGGAAATTGAAGGAACTGGGCCGGGACAGCATCCGTGAGCCAAACGCCATTTGCCGCAAGGTAGAATTTCTGCCCTGATTCGTGCATCGCTTTTGAGAGAATTGTCAAAATCACCGGCTTCCCACGCCGCGCACCAACCCTATGGGCGGTTTCCATATCCGCAGACAAATGCACATGATTGCGAGATCGCTTTAGCAGGCCCTGTTCGCGAATGCTATCCAGGAAAGCTGCAACCGTTCCATGATAAAGGACGAAGGGAGGTACAACCGCTTCAAGGTTGAGTTCCACGTCGGGGACCGAATGTCCCTGGTTTGCTCGAATCTTCAGTCCGTCATCGCTGAGGGAGAATCGCTTCTTCTCGCAGGATGCAACCACATCATGCAGTAGCTCAAGCGAAAGCTCATTGCCCTTGCGATTTGCATTCTCAATCAACTCGTCGATCAGTAACCAGCCCTCGGGCTCAAGCTTCATATCGATGACTTCTGGCTGATGCCGCAGCACGAGTCTCAGAAACTTACTAATAGAAGTGAGACGTTTCGAGGGGTTGTTCATCTGTTGCTCGCTCCCTGGTAGCGGTTCCAAATTTCCTCCAGTGCTGCCCCTGCTGGCATGGTCAGTCGATAGTCGAATAGCGACGAGATGGATGTCTCGCTTGGGTTGATCTCCACGGTGGTTTTTCGCGAGGATCTGGCCATATAGATTGGAGCTTGTATATAAGGAAAAACGCTCGATGTGCCGATGCTGAACACGACGTCGAATCCCTTTTCCAATTCCGGCTGAAGATACTCGATCCCCGGACCATTGACGAGTTCCCCAAAAAGCACAACATCGGGTCGAACTAACGCGCCGCAATGCGGACACTTCGGAGGGATATCCAGTCCATGGAATTCCTCTATCGCTACACGATAGCTGCATCGTGTGCACGAAAGCGAATGCATGTTTCCATGGGCCTCAATGAGATTTTTGCAGCCAGCGTCACGATGGAAGCCATCGATATTCTGAGTGAGAGTCCAAACCCGTGGAAAATGCCTTTCCATTTCCGCGATCAGCTCATGCGCCCGATTGTGCTTTGCACCTTGGACCGCCAATCCGATCTGGGCTAGGTACTTCCAGGTCAACGCGGGATTCGTCGCCAGCATCGAGGCTGATAGCGCCTCCTCGATCGCTACGCCATCCTCGGTCGAGTCCACATTGTAGAGACCACCGATGCCTCGGTAGGTCGGGATCCCTGATTCTGCTGAGATCCCCGCACCGGTAATGAACAACAGACTTTGAGACTGCAGCATCACGCGAACAATCGCATCGATCGTTCTGTTTTCTTCTTCGGTGGACATATGAATCAGCACTTTAATTTGTTGGGGAGTTTCGCACATCCGGGCTCGACCAATCAAGGGCGAGGGTCGTCCGTTTTGGGCTCATCTGGAATTCCATCCGTCGCGGCGTGATGATACCCGACAGCCATGCCTCCGAGACCGCCGGCCCCCATAGCCATTCCTGAGCCGGAACGACCGCCCCCCTCTTTCTCCGCCCCTTCGTTGCGACCTCCACCATTTCCCTTACCACTGGAAACAGTTGGTCTGAGCGGTCCCTGGTGTGGAATGTGTACCTCTGGTGAGATTGGTTCGAGATCCAAGGCTTGCCGAATGAAGTTCCGAAGTGACACAATGAGTTCGGACAAGTGAACTTTGTTGCCGGCGACCATCTCACGAGCTGCATGTGCAGCTAGGTTGACTTGCTCTTCCGTACCCAACAAGATCACATCCGAGAGCGCGGCTTCGACGGCGTCGCGGATGCGTCGGCGTCGCTCCGACGAAGCGGCCTCCGGAGATACTTCGATTTCGGCGGCGTCACCCATCCGTTCAATTCCTGCTGAGACCTGGAAACTCATCTGTCGCAAGGCACGAAGGTGTGTGGGATCGACGCTTAGCTCACCCGTAAATGAGCCTCCCAATACCTTGTAAGCGGCGATGAGAGTGCGCAGACGCTCGTTGATCTGACGATTCTCGCGCTCACGACGCCGTTGAATGGTTTGCATCAGCACCAAACGAATTCCCACCGCAACCACGGACACAAGGACCAGTCCAAGCAATGTTGTCAGCGCGCCGTTCCAGGAACTAAAATCTAAATCTCGCATACGTAACCGATGAACTCATGAATGTTGCAATTCGCAATCGTGAACCGCGTCCAGACCGCAAGTCCATGCAATATACAGATTTATTCCGAGCATTGAGCGCTTCCATCGAGACCGACGCGCGACATCAATCTGTTCGTTCGCGAGTAAAGTCGGTTGGCGCGAGGCCGGGCTCCTCTTTCCATTACGCTACGATCTAAAACATAAACACTTGATCGTGAGACATGGCATGTGCCGCTATCGGATTCCGTTTACGGAGAGAAGCTCTCGGGCGGCTTCGCCAGATAGCATCGCAGTTTGGCGCGAGTCATCGGCATGTTTCCCATACAAGACGAAAAGCAGCAGCGCGCCTGCGGCGACCAGAAACCAAGAGATCCGCCGCGAGCTTCGCGGAATTCCGAGTTGCTCCGGTGGTGTCAAGGACGGCTTTCGCCCGGTCGCGCGGACGACCGCACTGCGAATCGCCGCAAACCATTCTGATACGGCCTCTTGAGAAAACTGAAACCACCCCTCCAACGGGGATATAAGCACCTGCCTTATCTCGCCGTCATGCTCGTAGCCGATGCACAGCACGCTGAGCCCCGCCGGATTCATCAAACGGGGGAGGCGCCCGATGCTGACATCGCGAATGGCCTGCAACGGAATGGATGTGCTCCCCCCGGCGTGCGAATGGATGAGCAGGTTTTCCTCTAGGATCAGCGGTCCCCGTGTGCGGTAACAAAAGAACTGATTCCAAATGCTGGCAAGTTCCGCTGGCGTCTGGACCGTTGCGGTGCCAGTCATTCGCGGACGTCCGGCATTCGCCGCAATGAGTCGGCCGCTCCGGCGGACATCCCGCAAACTCGCCAAAAGTCCGACGGCGATCAACCCGCCACCGAGCAGATACAACTGGGTCAACCGCTCGATGTGGTGATCACGGGCCGACTTTGTCAGCTGAAAGTCATCCACTAGCTCGTTGATTCGAGGCGCCACCAGGAGGACAGCTCCACCGACAACTGCCAGCAGGCTCCCGACGACAAAGCGCCAACCCCAGGAGTTCGGCGGGGCCCCGCCCTCCGTCGTGTGTGAGCGACGGAGTCGACGCCAAACGACTCGCGCGACCAGAATGTCGAGCAAAACGACGAGCAGGAGCGTCAAAAGCCCTAACCCGATGACGATGAACGGCCAACTGGGGCTGCCCATCGCTGGGTAGGGTTGATTGCGAATCGTTGTGATCAACCTCGCATAGACGGCGATCATCGCGGCATTGACGGTTAACAGCGGAAAGAGCAGTAGGTCGAACACCGCCAGCCGCAGCCCGCGCACACGGCCGTCGGAGCGAAGAATCTCCGAAACCGCCATCCAGCCCATCAAGGTGGCCCCAAAACCACCGACCCAAGCCATCTCAAGAAAAGGCAAACTTAGCAGACAAATCGCCGCCCAGGCTGCGCCCCAGAGAGCAAGTCCAGAGCGAGAGCAAACGCTTCGTTTAGGCCCCAAACCAGCCCCGTCTCTTCGGGTCACAGCCGCGACACTGGTACCAAACTCCGCTGCCGAGCGGAATCGCATTTCCGGCGATGCTTCCAACGCCCTTAGCACGATCTCATCAATGCGGACATCGACCTGGATGCTCCGCGATGGAGGTTGCAGTGGCCCAGTCGGCAAGTCGCCAGTCAGCATCTCATAAAGCACGACGCCAAGACTATAGATGTCGGCCCGGTGATCGGTGAGACCAGGCTGCCATTGCTCGGGGGCCATGTACTGCGGCGTCCCAGCCGGCTGCGACTCAGCAAAATCGGCCAGCGAATCCGTTCCAAGCATTCTGGCAATCCCGAAGTCAACGATCTTTATGCGGCCGACTTTATCGAGCAACAAGTTCTCGGGCTTGATGTCACAGTGAACAATCTGATGTTCATGCGCATACTGAAGTGCCTCGCAAACCGGTGGCACAATTGCGAGCGCTTGTTCGGGCTCCAAACGGCCGGCGGCCATCGCCTGTCGAAGATTGACACCGTCAACGTATTCCATCAGCAAATAGTAGTAGCCACCCGCTTGCCCAAAGTCATGGATGGTGACAATATTGGGGTGACTAAGTGCAGCAAGGGCTCGCGCTTCCTGAATGAATCGCTTTGCAAACTTGGGATCGTCGGCACGCTCAGGTGCGAGAAGTTTGAGTGCAACCGTTCGACTGAGCGATTTCTGTTGAGCTTTGTAGACAACTCCCATGCCGCCCCGTCCTAGAAACTCAGTGATTTCAAGATGCGGAAAGTGTGCTGCTAGCTCTTCTAGTGGTAGCGGGGAAAGCTTCGATGGGTCGTTTTCACCAAGCATTGTGCTCGGCGATGCTGTATCGGTGACAAAATAGAGCGCCCCCAAACAAGCCGCGCACAATCCATCGACGCCGTATTCCTGCAGCGATCGGCCACATCGGGGACAGGTCGGCAAGGGTTTGTCATTTGGTAGATTGCTCATACCCTCAAATTAAGGATTGACGAGCGTTTGTTGCAGCCAATCACCGTATTTCAATCGATTATTTCTAGATTAACTCGGTGACGCCAAGGCGGCGATAACGGAGCAAAGCTCATCATCGACTTCGTCTTGGCTAGGAACCGTACGGCTGACCTCTTCGCGAAATAGTTTTTTGAATCGCTTACGCAGTCGATGCACGGCACTGCGAGCGGACACTGGCTGAACCCCGAGGGCGGTGGCCAAATCGCTATAGTTGGTACAGTTTTTTGCAGCGGTCAACCAAGGCTTGAGCAGTTCGTACTCCTGCGCGCGTCCGGCCTCTACGAACTCGGACCGTAGTCGCTCAAGAACCGTCGTAAGCATTGATATCGCCCACTGCCGCTCGTAGAGGGCCTCGGCAGAGACGCCTCGATTGTCTGGAATGGCCATTTCAATCGATGTATCGATGTTGACGGTCTTCACGCCGCCGCCACGTTTTAGTGTACGCTTCTGATCCCATTCGTTGGCCAGAAAGCGAATGGCTGCCGTCAATAGAAACGCCCTAAATCGACCGCGCTCCGGGTTAGCAGAAGCCAACCAGTTCCTCTCGAGCAGTCGAGCAAAAAACGCTTGCGTTAAGTCTTCCGCATCCTGCTCACTATTCGTTCGGTGCAAAATGAACGCATACACTGGTGGCCAGTACTGCTGGCACAAAGCGGCCAACCATTTTGCTCCCTGAGAATCTCGTTGATGCTGCGACGCAAGAACCATCGACCAATGCGTTGTTTGAAACTGCGCATGGCGATTCACCGCTTGAGAGGTTATCGGGAAGGGTGTGTCCATTTCCATATCTTAACCGAGCGACTGTTGCTGATCCAAGACGCATTCTCGAGGAACTGAAGATTGAAATTTCGAAGCGGTTTGGCAATCTCGCTCCTCCAAACGCCATCTATCGATTTTCCGGCCTAGGATTTCATCGCTCTACATTTCACCTCCCGTCCGCGCCTCTCGGCCATCTCCGCGATGAATCCGTCATGGAACGTGTTTCGCAACTGCCATTCCTACTCATTGGTTAAGTGGCGAAATATCAAATCGATTATGGACATAGATGCAGGAAAAAAGCACTTGGCAACACAACCCAACCTCTGGGATAAAAAGCATGCCACCTCCAACAAGGATAGCTATCCTCTTCAGAACAAGCGATGCAATTAGGTGAGACGACGACCCAAGAAATAATGATGCTCAATTGGATACCCCAAGTCGACATTACAAAGACGGTCGCGAAGCTCCGTCTGGCGAAGACGAGTGGCATAAAAGGAGGTCAAAGGGTACCGGTATCCACTTTGTTTGCATTTGCAATCCCCCTATCCGAGGTAGGCTCTTACGGCAGGTGCTAAGGAAGCGTCCACGACAGAGAGGTGGCCCGGGCCGGACGGCTTGGTACAAGGTATTGTAGCGATTGAGCTTGGCAGCGAGGACTCGGCGCGCACGCGTCATCTGCTTTCGATCGGATTTGTAGCGACTTCCTTCCTCTCGGTACGTGCGTATTGCCTCGGCATGCTCGCGCTTCCATTCCTCGGTTGCCAAAGCCAATGACTGGATTCGCGCCAGTCAAAAGCTTTCCGCGATCAAGCACAACGAGTACGTACAAATTCGGACGGAAAAACGTCTAGCATCCGTTCCCTCCGACATTCTCCCGGGTCGCGCTCGGCGATGCGTGACTTAATTACCTTTGTGCCCGACAACCATGTAATGAAACGGCATGGACTCCGGTACAACCTCGGCCCTAAAGCCGGCTTCTTCAAGTTGCCTGATTACTTGGTCCGGCGACAATCGCATCTGTTGAGGTGGCCCAACCTCTGCGTCAACTTCATAGTCAACAACCACAAACCTTCCGCCGTTCTTTAGGCCGGTAAAGACCTTCCGCGCGTAGGCTTCTCGGTCCGCCACGTGATGCCATGTATCGAGAGTCAAGACACCATGCACACTCCCAGGTTCCAATTCGGGATCGCTAAAGCCAACCTTCTGAGGAACGACTGCGGCAGGTCCTAGTTGCGATTTGTGTGAGATCAAATATTCAATCATCGCTGACTCGGCATCGATGGCGATGACAGTGCCGTCCTTTCCAACCTCTCGACTCAAGTGCGCCACCATATACCCGGTCCCTGCTCCGATGTCGGCTACCGTTTCACCCGGTTTAAGTGACAAGGCCTCAACGATCTGATCCGGGTACTGCCATCGGTCACGCTGGGGATCATTCCATTTTGCGGAAAGCTCAACGGGATTCTCAAAGGCATGGTGGTGATCGCTGTGGTGCAAGTTGTGGCTATGGCCCCTTGATTCGCCATGTTTGGCAGTGTCATGTTTGGCAGTGTCATGTTTGGGACTGTCGTGATGCCAAGGCTCTTGATGGACCGGGGAATTGATATGTGGTTGCTGCAAAGCGACATCCTTTTTTTGACGGCATCCGAATGCACAAATAGCGATGGAGATTAATGTCATGAAGACGCAAAGTTTGCACATGGTAAGGACTTCGGCTGCATTGAGTTTTCGAGGTAAGGATCGTAGGAACGAATAGCCCAAGCGCAAGTGCATTGCTTCACTTCCCTTCGTAGATGTGAGGAGGGTTTACTGAGCGTTTTGCGTCGAGCAGATCAGGCATAGCCGACCCAGCCGCGAAAGGCCAAGCCGACGTAGAATAGATCAACGTTGGAAAAACCAGCTTCTTCGAGAATCGCTTTGTCTGATTCAGGTGAGAGAATGGTCAGCTGCGAATTAACCGCTTCGCGAGCCTGGTTCGCATTGGCGTATTCGATACCAAGGCGAACCGCATAAGCAGCGTACCGAGATAGCCATAATGCGCGCTCGTTTCCACTTTGCGGAACACTGAGATGCACCACGACGAATGGAGCACCGGGCCTCAGTCGCCGATGAATTTCGTTCGCCATGCGCTTGCGCTCTTCTTGACTAACAAAGTGCATCGTAAGAAGACACGTCGCTCCATCGAATGGACCTTCGGGCGCAACGTCGATGAAGCCGTGGTGGAGATTCACTCGCTTTGCGAGCCCCCCCAATGTCTTCTCTGCCAATTTAAGCATCTCCAAAGATGGATCGACTCCGTCAAAACACCAACTAGGCTCAGCTTCTGCAAAGGCAGTCAGTTCCAAACCTCCCCCTGCTCCCAAAACAAGGACTTGGCCTCTCTCGGGAACACGCTCTGCCAATAGCACTGTCGTCATTCGGTGCATGTCGACAAATCCAGGCACAAACCGTATCGGTCCTTCTGGATAGCGAGCGACCGTCTTCGTGTCGGAGAATGCGCTCTTTGCGAAGCGATTATCATCACCCATGAGAATTGCCTTTCGCCTTCTTCACACCGCCACGTGCTTCGATTCGTGCATGACAATCCTCGCTCAGTGCGGCCAGTGTGACATCAGCAAGTCGGTGAAGCAGTATCTTCTCCGCCTCGTCGAAGGCATGTTGAAGCGCCGCGTTCACAGCTTGCTCTACAAGACACTTCGGGTCATCGGTCCGATTTCCAATCGCGAAAAGTGACGGACTTCCAACTGCTGTATAGATGTCCTTCATGGTCACTTGAGCTAGGTCGCACGACAATGTCCATCCGCCGCCATGCCCTTTTTCGGATTGCACGTACCCCAATTGCCGGAGACCCGCCATCGTTCGCCGAACCACAACGGGATTGGTGTCCATCATTCTGGATAACTCCTCCGATGTCACCGGCCCAGTACGCTCAGCCATGTGAAGCAGAATGTGAAGTACACCGGAAAGTTTGCTGTCTCGCCTCATGTAACTTATGGTATTACGTGAAAGCACGTCGGTCAAGTGGGTGGTTACCTAGAAGAACGGAAGACGGATAGGCCGCGGTTGGGCACTGGCGGGCAGTCCCAAAAGGTGACTAGCTCACTCAGCAAAAGCAGAATGAGAGAAAATCTGCGAAAATCACTTCGACGCGCGCAAGATTTCGTCTCCTGTTCCAGTCTTGCTATCGGAAGCGAAACGATCAACTTACCTGACGACCCTATGACTCCGACTCACGATCCCACCCGTGCCAGCCTCATTCTGCGTCTTCAAGACGCAGAGGACATGGCTGCGTGGAACGAGTTCGCAGCCATCTACGGTCCAGTCGTATTCAATATTGCTTCAAGCCGGGGCTTTCAAACGGCCGACGCGGAGAACTTGGTCCAAGAAGTTTTCATGGCGGTTGCCAACTCGATTTCCAACTGGCTCCAAAGGAATGATCGAGGCAGCTTCCGTGCTTGGCTCTTACGAATCGCTCGAAACGCCGCGATAGATATGCTCACACAACGTGCCACTCGAACAATTGGTCGCGACGACAGCGAGGCTCAGGTGTACCTAGCGAATTTGCCTGCTCCTGCTGAGCTGTCCCACGCTCTGGATTTGGAGTACGAACGATTGGTCTTCCAATGGGCCTCAAATCGCGTACGCGAATCGGTAGCCGAGCACACATGGCAGGCATTCTGGCTGACGACCATCGATGAATTATCCATCGACGCAGCCGCAGTTCGCCTCAAAACTCGCCCGGGCAATATCTACTTCGCTCGCAGTCGTGTCATGGCGAGGATCAAGCAACTTGTTCAGCAATATCAGGACCAACGATGAACAACAATCCAGATACTTGTGATGATGCACTGCTGGACAGGATGCTCCACAGCGATCAACCCTCAGAACCAAGCAATGAACTACTTGCTCATATCGAGACCTGCGTACGCTGCCAAGATCGGATCCGTGAACTGGCAGGGACCGCCGCGATATGGCGCGCCGTGAAAGCGGCAGTTTCGGATAATCACAATACCGATCAACTAAGCCCATTTCGATTTTTGGGCATGGATCCCTCCGCGATTCACTGGACCGAATCGATGGCAAGGCAGTTGCTTTCTCCACCCACACACCCCGAAATGCTGGGACGACTAGGGCGATACGAGGTGGAACGCTTGATAGGCTCGGGTGGTATGGGAGTCGTGTTCAAAGCATTCGATACAGAGCTGAGTCGCCCTGTCGCGATCAAGCTTTTGGCTCCTTATCTGGCTTCAAGTGGCCCCGCGAGGATGCGGTTTTCACGCGAAGCTCGCGCGGCAGCCGCCGTCGTGCATCAACACGTGGTGCCGATTTACAATGTGGAAACCGAACGTGAAGTGCCGTTTATCGTCATGCAGTTTGTGTCAGGCGAATCGCTGCAGGCACGCATCGACCGCAATGGCCCACTCCGAGTGCGCGAAATACTGCGTATTGGTATGCAAGTCGCCGATGGCTTGTCCGCTGCCCATCAGCAGGGTCTGGTGCATCGTGACATCAAACCATCCAACATCCTGCTGGAAGAAGATGTTGACCGAGCGTTGATCAGCGACTTTGGACTCGCACAAGCAGCCGACGACGCCAGCTTGACACGCTCTGGATTCCATCCCGGGACGCCGCAATATATGTCCCCTGAACAGGCAGTCGGTCATAGCGTCGACGCACGTAGCGACTTGTTCAGCCTAGGAAGCACTCTCTACACCATGTGCACCGGTAGACCACCCGTTCGAGCGGAATCGTCCTACGCGGTGATAAAGAAAATCAGCGACGAAATCGCGACGCCGATTGGCGATCTGAATCCCGATATTCCGGAATGGCTGGTGCTTATCATCGAGCAATTAATGGCTAAGGAAAAAATCGAGCGTTTCGATTCAGCAAGTGAAGTTCGTGACCTCCTCGAAGCTTGTTTAAGCCACGTGCAGCAACCAGCGAGCTCAAAGCTTCCCTCCCGATTATTAATAAAGAAACGGCACGTATTTCGAAAGATTGCAATCCCAGAACGTTACCAGATCACTCTTGGAGGACTAATGATGTTTAGCCTGATGACGGCAGTTGCTGTGGGGCTTCTATTTCAATCCAACACACCAGAACCTCTCTTGCATTCTGATAATGCCCAAGTCGAAGTTCTGGGGCATGGTTACTCGCGACAGGGTGGCTTCATCTTTTTTAAAAACCAACGGGTCGATCTAGCCGGGAAAGAAGATTTCGAAAAGTTTGCCAAGTCTGCCAATATCAAACTAAGTCAATGCGTGGACGTCGATGCAGCAAGTTTCAAAGCTCTGAGCGAAGAGTATACCAAGGATAAAAACAAAGTTTATTACAAATGGATCAGCCCTGGCCGCTTTTGGGTCGTTGAACTACCTCTGGCCGATGCCAAAAGCTTTGAGGTCATTGGCTTCAATCTTGCAAAGGACTCGAACAGTACTTGGTGGTATGGGGAACCTGTGCCAGGAGTCGATCCGAAAACTGTTGAACTGGTGAATTCAGGATTTGTCTGGAAAGACGCGAAAAACGTTTGGTACCAGAAAGAAAAGATTTCCGGCGCCGATGCAAGGACATTCCGGCATCTCGAACAAGCGTTCTATCGGGACGCAAACCGGGTCTATTGGTCGATGACACCGCTGGTTGGTGCCGATCCCGACACATTTAGGACTTTTGGTGAGGATAGCCCCTATGGCGCAGATCGGAATAGCGTTTGGAAGGGCGACACAAAGCTCACGGGATACCATGCACCGACATTTCAAACAATTCATCAGTCTGTCTGCAAAGATAAGGACGGTGTCTACGCAGGCGATCATCGGATTGAAAACGCTGACCCAAAAACGCTTCGGAAGGTTGCAGATCTAGATACTTCGTTTTCTGCCCTACTTGCTGACGAGCAAAAGTACTTTGTATTTCTACCGTACTACGGCGACGTCTATCTTATCGATTCGGCGTCCGATTCTCTGAAGATCCAACGTTCTATCTGGCCACCAGGAATCAAACAGAAAGAGCCCATCGCGACGGCGATCGCAGAAATGACGGAATCCGGCTGGACAAATCTACAGTTCGTAGCAGATCCCGCGATCAACACGACGCTATGGAAGGATCGAGAAACGCACACCCTGAATATTTATACAGCTCAATTCATGAAGGCTTGGGAGATTATTCGCGAACGGAAGATTCCCCAAAATTCGATCGCACTCATGACACAGAAACCACAGGGCGTACAAGAAGCCCAAAACGTAAATGGAAAACCTCTGACAAAAGATTGGCGATCGGACATCGTCGCTTTCAACAGTTACCTTGCCGAACTCGCAGGCAAAGGCAGAATCCCTGACAAGCCGTCTCTGGAAAAGCGGGTCACGATTTTCCCCGGAGGTCAGGACATGGTTTCAGAAGTCGTTCCGGTCACTGATGGTGCAGGAGGATATGTCGATTTGGCCCCAGCAGAAGACACCGTTCAGTTTCAAATGAACGAGGCGTTGAAAGGACAAAAAGTCAATTGGGAATTCGAGTTGGCTGCAGATTCGGAATTGTCTTTTAACGGTGTCACGCGACTCATACCGAGAACACTCGACACAAAGGATACAACCCCTTATCTAGCTGCCTTGATTATTGTCACGGATGAAGCACTCGATTTCAAAGCAGGTAGCCTCGTCAAATTGAATGCAACCATTGGCGACGCCTCCCAGAACAAAGGACTCACGAGCCTTCTGTCCCCGTCTGGTCCTGTTGCGATCTATCATCTGGACTCAACGGCTCATCCCATTTTCTGGTTGGGCCTGAAGGACGTGAACGTTTCGGGGCCTGCTAACAAGATTGCGAGCTTGCGCAAGCCTGCTCCAGAGTTGAAAGCTTTTGCGACGGATTTTCTCAAAGCTTGCATCGTTTACGATGAAAAGAAACTCAACCAACTTTACGCCTCCGAAGTACTGTTGCTCCCAGGAAACCGCTTGTTCTATTTTGGGTTAGAGGTTCCTAGCAAAATGACCGAGTACGGCGTTTCGGTCAAGCGTGATGACATGCTCGTCGCTCTCAAGAAGCAGGCTGAACGAGATCCCATGCCGGCCTTTATTGCTGCCACGGTGATCAACTCATTTCGGATCGAACAATTGGATGTCCCTGTTGGCGAATACGTCGCAGAACCGAATCAACCAAGCCAATCGCTGTACCGATCATTACGATTCAAGGTCGCCGCAGAGGATGTCCTGCTAAAACTCTCCGTTCCCGGCGCGTTCAGATTCGTCCAACTGCGCAAAACGGATGATCAATGGAAAGTCATCGCCGAGTACTAGCCCCTTAGAAACGCTTGTCAATTCGACGTAACGTCCGAGTTCTTTAACAATACCGGGTGGATCGTTCAATCGGAAAATCGATTCGAATTGGAAAGGTCGATTGGCGAAAGTTTTCCATCCATGCGTGATGGGCATGCCTTTCACCTCGAATTCCAGACATTCGACCCGTGGAATCCGAGCAGCAAGTCTCCAGAGGGGTATTGTTCTCGAGGGAGCTAAAAATGTTGAACAAACGCCCCGGATGGAGCCACCTGACCCTGTTGCTTGTCTTGGCCTTGACCGGGTTTTGCGGCGGCTGTGCTGCAATGGGCCTCAATGGTCAGTGGCGTCCGCCGAAAACGGATTCGCGAACAAAGGCCTATGCGTTGCAAAACGCGGCCTCAATCTCTCCTGACTCTGCTCTGTCTCAAGCGGAGATGGATTATGCCCACGCTCTATCGTTAGCCCGTTCCGGGAGCGACGCTTGTGTGGACTACTTCACCCGGGCCACATTAGGCGCCTGGTGTTCCCTCGATCCACAATCGATCTCAAGCCACAACGGCACCAGTCGAGCAAGCGATCTGTATCACGACGCCTTGTTGGGATTGCTGAATGAAGGGACTCGCTTCGCGCGGTTCGACCCGCGGCAGGGCTTGCAAGTGCATTTGGGTGACAGCTGCCAAACGATTCCTATCGTTTGGCGCGGCGTGCCAGGCAACCGATTCGAAGTGGATCAACTCATTCCGGTTGGCCAGTATCGAACTCGTCACCTGAACCGCGTCTATGCCGAGTGCGGCATCGGTTTGCCAACCATCGCAGTGCATTGCCGACGTCCAGACGAGCGATTCCGTCGCCGACAACAAATGGCAGCCGCTACGATTCTCCTACGCCCCAGTGTGTCGACTTCGGACGAGTCATCAACCCCCATTCTGGAGCTGTACGACCCGACTGTCTTTAGCAGTGTCGCCATCGACCATATCAGCTTCCCGCTGGCCCGCGATCTTTCTGCTCCGTTTGCTTACGCGCTGATCCACTCCGAGCAGGGGAACATCCGTGACTTTCTCCAACCTGGGCAAACCAACCCAGACGAAGAAGGCCTGTTTGTGGTACGCCCTTATGAACGTGGAAAGATACCGATCGTCCTGTCACATGGTTTGATTTCAGACCGGATGACTTGGGCAAACGTGGCCAATGAGTTCTATGCGAGGCCCGATCTTGTGGAGCGATTCCAGTTGTGGGGATTCGAATATGCAACGGGGGCTCCATTCCTGACCAGCGCTGCGCTGCTGCGCAAACAACTCGAAGACGCTTGCCAAACTTTTGATCCACATGGGGCAGATTCCGCCCTATCCGATGTTGTGCTGGTCGGGCACAGCATGGGAGGTTTGATATCGCGACTGCAGGTCAGCCATAGTGACGACCGCTTGTGGCGATCGATCGCCAATCGACCTTTCGACCAAGTCCACATGACACCGCAGGCGCAACACCGATTGTCCGAGGCGTGTTTCTTTGAACCATCTCCTCGAGTTCGCCGTGTCGTCTTTCTGGGTACTCCACACCAAGGGTCTCCTTGGGCCCAAAAATGGATCGGCCGCATCAGTTCGTTGCTGGTCCGCGAGCCCGAACAACGGCGATTGGATCACAGCGCCTTGATCGCCGCCAACCCCGGGGTCTTCTCAAACGAGTTCAGTCGGCGAATTCCAACCAGCATTGATCTGCTCGAACCCGACAGCCCCTTACTGCAAGCCGTCAATTGCTTGCCGATCGATCCATCCGTCGCCACACATTCGATCATCGGCACCGGTTACTGGATGCCGGGCTATGGCGACTCGGACGGTGTGGTGCCTGTCCAAAGTGCTCAGCTCAAGCGATCGGGAACGGAGTATTTCTTGCATGCCCGGCACAGCAAGCTACCTCAGGAACAACTCGTGATTGACGACTTGTTTCAAACTTTGAAAGAACACCTGACAGCGAGTGAAACCGCTAGACCAATCCAAGAGCGGAAATTCATAAGAAAGTCAGACTTCCCCTCGGGGAACAATCAAGCTGGCATATGGTCTGAGACTCAACTCGCTCCGCGTTCTTCCGTCTTGGCCATCCCCTAAAAATGAAGGGCCAGGAAAGATAAGCAGTCGATCGAAACGATCTCACGGCTTGAGTTGTTTGTTGCTCACTGGAATTTGTCGGTCGTCAGGTGATACTGTGGCTCTTCAGAGAATGAAACCGTGATCAAGTCTTTCGCTTTATGAATCATCGTTCGGCACTCCTCACTGAGATGCGTGAGGTGCACCGTCTTGCCAAGTTGCTGATACTTCTTGGCCACGACATGGATCGCCCCCATCGCCGAGTGGTCATAGACTCGCGTAAAATAGAAATCGATGACGACCGTGTCTGGATCCTTCCTCGCATCGAACAGTTCCTTGAATTGTGTTGTCGAGGCAAAGAACAACGGTCCGTGAAGCTGATAGACCTTGGCACCTTGCTCGTTAATCTTGATGTCAGCGTTTACGTTCTTGGCATGCTTAAATGCGAAGGCCAAAGAAGAAACGATCACTCCAATGATGACAGCTGAGGCAAGATCATGCATCAATGCGGTATAGAGTGTTACAATCACCATAACCAAGAAGTCAGTGAATGGAACCTTGCGATAAAGCTTCAACGATGCCCACTCAAACGTTCCAATGACGACCATGAACATCACTCCGACGAGTGCAGCCATAGGAATCATCTCAATCCACTGTGAGAAGAACGTCACAAAGGCGAGAAGACAGCAAGCCGCAAAGGCTCCCGATACCCGTCCTCGACCGCCTGATTCCACATTGATGAGCGACTGGCCAATCATGGCACATCCGCCCATTCCTCCGAACATCCCACAGACGATGTTTGCAATTCCTTGACCGAGACATTCTCGATTACTGTTACCTTGGGTCTCGGTGATTTCATCAATCAGCGTGAGTGTCATCAGTGATTCGATCAACCCAACCGCAGCAAGAACAGCAGCAAAGGGAAAGATGATCCAGAGAGTCGCCAGAGTCATCGGCGGCAAACGAAAGGTTTGAAAAAAGAGCGTTGGCAAACGCCTCTGATCAGGGCGGAGTGACAGATGATTTCGATATCTGCGTTCTGTGTTTCATAAACGAAAATTTCTCGCGACAGAGAAGGGACTGTTGAGAAGATTACTTTGGGTTTGGGACTCTAGCAATGTCACCTCGGCCATTTTCGGGGATCAGCATTGACAGTTTACATGAAGACTCCTATCGTACATCGCCGATAAACAATGTAGTTTCGAGTAGCAATTCAAACCAAAAGGCAATCGATCGATGGTCCGAACCAAGGCGGAAGCCCAGAAATGCTCCACCTCCAGTGAGAAACTCTCGTTGCCAGATGTCAAATGGGCGGAAGACATGGCCAAACTGACTTGGGCTCTGGCTCATCCTGCACGAGTACGGATCGTGCGTTTATTGCTAAGCCGAACTTCCTGCATGTGCGGTGAAATCGTCGAGGAAATGCCGCTCGCTCAATCGACGGTGTCCCAGCATTTGAAGATTCTCAAAGAAACTGGCTTGGTCCAGGGCGAGATCGACGGGCCCCGCGTTTGCTACTGCATCAACAATGAGGCGATGACCCAATTGAAGAAACTGATCGCCGACTTGTAAAGTCATGAAGAGAAGCACCGCCGGGTGCCTTTTTGTAACCAACAAAAATTTTTACCGACAAATATCGTACTTCGCCGATAGGCGATAACGTGCCAAGGAGCAAAAAATGAGCAAGCGGATGATGATCGATGATGTGCGGGACCAGTACGCAGGCGTGGCAAAAGGCACGCTATCCAACGAGTCGACTGCGGTCAGATCCATCGCGTCGGCGTTTGGATACTCAGAGGACGAACTCAATCTGTTGCCTGCCCAAGCCAACATGGGCTTGTCTTGCGGCAACCCATTGGCGCTGGCCGGCCTTCGCGAAGGCGAAGTTGTCGTCGACCTTGGATGCGGCGGTGGCATGGATGTGCTTCTCGCTGCTCGCAAAGTGGGCGAGTCGGGTCGCGTCATCGGTATGGATATGACCACCGAGATGCTCGAGCGAGCTCGCGCTGGCCAACAAAAGCTCGGCCTGACAAACGTCGAGTTCCATCAATCCACCATCGATAAGTTGCCACTCCCCGACAACTCTGTCGACTGTGTGATCAGCAATTGCGTGATCAATCTGGTGCCCGATAAGTTGGCTGTGTTTCGTGAGATTCTGCGAGTACTGAAACCAGGCGGACGCGTGGCTCTGAGCGACATCGCTCTCAAACAAGAACTGCCGAACGAAGTCAAACAAAGTGTCGAAGCGTATGTCGGCTGCTTTTCGGGTGCCATTCTTATCGACGAGTATCGCAATCTATTAGAACAAGCCGGATTCGCTTCCGTGGCCATCTCGGACACAGGCTCAGACCTGAACGCGTATACAATGGCTAGCAACGACGGATGCTGTGGTGGCGGGTCGTGCGCATCGAACGAGAGGTCTTTGCACGATGGGCTCGCCTCAGTCATGCAATCGTTTGACGCCAATGCCTTTGCCGCAAGCGTGAGAGTCCACGCGCTGAAGCAACCTTCGATCAACACCGTGAACACGATTCCCGTTTTGAATCCCCAACCCATCTCCAAGGAGAAAACCATGAAAACTGTACAAGTCTACGACAAACCCATGTGCTGCTCGACCGGCGTCTGTGGTCCCGAAGTCGATCCCGTGTTGCCTAAGTTTGCCGCAGATCTCGACTGGCTTAAAAACCAAGGCCACCACGTCGAGCGTTATAACCTCGCCCAGCAGCCACAAGCCTTCATCGAAAACAAAGCGATTCACCATCTGCTGAGCACTGCGGGTACCGATTGCCTGCCAGTCGTCGTGGTTGACGGCGAGGTCGTCAGCCAAACTGTTTATCCATCGCGTGAAGATCTAGCAGGCTGGGTTGCCGGCTCTCCAGCGAAAAAACTTCTTCCCGTTAGCAATGCGGGCGGATGCTGTGGGACAAGCGGCTGTTGCTGAGAGAGCTTTGAGAACTAAGGCATAAGGTGTTAGCCAAGTTCCTGCCGACTCTCCTAAAGCTTACTCCTTACTCTTCACTCCTTAAGGCTTATGACCATGAAGTTTTTAGATCAGCCAACCCGTAATTTGTTTTTTACAGGCAAAGGCGGAGTTGGCAAAACCTCGATTGCATGCGCGACCGCAGTAAAGCTAGCTGATGCAGGCAAACGAGTATTGCTTGTGTCCACAGACCCTGCATCGAATCTCGATGAAGTCCTGGGTGTCACTCTTGGAAACCATCCGACTCCAATCCCAGCCATAGCAACTCTGTTTGCAATGAATCTCGATCCAGAGAAATCAGCGGCCGAGTATCGCGAGCGAATGGTCGGGCCTTATCGAGGCCTGCTACCTGAGGCAGCAGTCAATAGCATGGAGGAGCAATTCTCTGGCTCTTGCACCCTCGAGATCGCAGCCTTCGATGAGTTCTCTCGATTGCTTGGAGATCCGAAAGCGACTTGCGAATTCGATCACGTAATTTTCGATACCGCACCAACTGGGCACACGCTTCGACTGCTCACACTCCCATCCGCATGGGATGGCTTCATGGAACAGAACACGACTGGCACCAGTTGCCTCGGGCCTTTAGCCGGCTTGCAGGACCAACAGAAGCTGTATCAAGACTCGGTCAAGGCGCTTGGCGATCCTGCGGTTACAACACTCGTGCTCGTAGCTCGCGCCGAAGCAAGTGCGCTTCGCGAAGCAGCGAGAACCAGCGGCGAGCTAGCGGAGTTAGGCGTTCGCAATCAACATCTCGTTGTCAATGGTGTGTTTCAAGCGATCGACCCAAGTGATCCATACGCCGTGGCACTTGAACAACGAGGAAAAGCTGCACTAGCCGCGATGCCAGCAGGTTTGAAAGGCTTTCCGTTATCTATTGTTCCGCTCAGCCCCGATGGAATCCTGGGCATTGATTCTCTACGTCGACTCGGAATAGTTGATCCCAATGCGGCCTATGGTTCATCAGAGGACAACACCGTGCGAATAGATGGGTTGCCGATGCTTTCTGATTTGATCGATGATTTAGTCGCACCGGGTCACGGAGTGATCTTGGCCATGGGGAAAGGTGGAGTTGGAAAAACCACTGTTGCTGCAGCTATTGCGGTTGCGATCGCCGAGCGTGGGTACAACGTGCATCTATCCACTACCGACCCAGCAGCGCATATCGCTGCAGCGATGAACGATGAGAGCTTGCCAAACCTGTCGGTCAGTCGCATCGATCCAGAAGTAGAAACGGCCAAATACTCAGCGGCAGTCATGGGAAAAGCTGGGAAGAATCTGGACCAGCAAGGCAAAGCATTGCTTGAAGAAGATCTTCGATCGCCGTGCACCGAAGAAATCGCTGTCTTTCGAGCCTTCGCCGATGCGGTTGCTGCGGGTACGAATAAGTTTGTCGTGCTCGATACCGCTCCCACTGGTCACACGGTTCTCTTGCTCGATTCGGCGCTTGCCTACCACCGCGAGGTCACACGCCAATCCAGTGAAATGCCGGAGGCCGTGGAAAACTTGCTACCACGATTGCGAGATCCCAACTTCACTCGCGTGTTGATTGTCACTCTTCCCGAAGCGACTCCCGTCCATGAAGCAGCAGCGCTGCAGCGTGACTTGCGACGCGCCGAGATCGAGCCCTTTGCCTGGGTCATCAATCAAGTACTAAGCCCATTGCCTATCACGGACCCGCTGATGAAGCAGCGTCAGTCGCATGAACAGAAGTACTTGCGAGAAGTCAAAGATGTCCAGGCCAGCCGAGTTGCAATCATTCCTTGGCAGATTGAGCCGCCAATCGGCCTCCAGGCGCTTAGCCGACTGACTCACTCCGAGCTAACCACGGCGAAATCATAAAGAGATGCAATGGGCGATTCATGGCATGAATCGCTCTGCTGACAATCGCGAGCGTTGAACTGATCGGCGAGACCAATCGCATTGAGGCTCTGTCGTACTACTGACCACTGCTTTCGAATTTCGAGAACGAACCGCTAGTTCTATTTGCATAGGCTACCAGAGCCAGCATCACAGGGACTTCCACCAGCACACCCACAATCGTCGCTAAAACGACTGGCGAAGTAGCTCCGAAGAGCGTGATGGCAACGGCAACAGATAGCTCAAAAAAATTGGATGCTCCGATCATTCCGGCAGGTGCTGCGATATCGTGACGACAGTGGAGTCGGTAGCAGGCTCCATAAGCCAGAAAGAAGATCAGCACCGTTTGGATGATCAGCGGGACGGCGATCAGAACAATGTGCAGCGGATTGTTGGTTATCACTTCGCCCTGGAACGAAAAGATCAGAACCAGTGTCAGCAATAGGCCGGCGATCGTGATGTTGTTGAACTTCGGGATGAACGAGTTTTGAAAGTACTCTTCCCCTTTAGCCCGAATGACCAGGTTTCGCGTGAGCACTCCCCCGACTAACGGTACGACCACGAACAATACCACGGAAACGATCAGCGTCATCCATGGAATCGTGATCCCGCCAATGCCGAGCAAGAACGCCACGATGGGGGTGAAGGCAATCAGGATGATCAAGTCATTGGTTGCCACTTGAACGACGGTGTAGGCGGCATTCCCGCGCGTCAGGTGACTCCAAACAAAGACCATGGCCGTGCAAGGCGCCGCCCCAAGTAAAACAGCACCGGCCAAATATTCCTTAGCAAGTTCTGGGGAAATCCACGGCTTGAAGACCACATAGAAAAAGAAGGCGGCGATACCAAACATCGTGAACGGCTTGATGAGCCAGTTCACGACCCAAGTAACGTACAGTCCCTTGGGATTCTTTCCTACATATTGGATACTGGCGAAATCCACCTTCATCATCATCGGATAAATCATAAGCCAGATCAAAACCGCAATCGGAATCGAAACATTGGCGTACTCGAACTTGGCGAGAAAGGCCGGGATGGCCGGCACGAATTTACCGATGAGCAACCCGATCACCATGCAGAGGGCGACCCAGTACGTAAGGTTCTTTTCAAAGAAGCTGATTGCAGCCTTTTCAGCTTTATCCATTCCACTTATCTTTCTAATGTATCTACTTGGGGGAAATCGATGTCGATGCGACGAAGCGCAAGGTCAGGGAATAGCGTGAGTCTATGCTTTGGTAGCACCACGCTTCGGACGACATCCCTCGATCGCCTTCGCTAGTGCGCGAAACGCCTCGGTCAGGTGCTTGTAACGAACTTCGTAGAATACCGCTCGACCTTGTTTCGTCGCCGTGAGAACGCCAGCTTTCTCCAGCACTCCCAAGTGCCGTGAAACTACGGAGAAGTCGACTGCACAGCATTCCGTCAATTCTGTGACGGAACAAGACCTTCCGCACTTCGCAAGGCACGAGAGCAGTTTCAACCGCGTTGGTTCCCCCAATGCCTTAAAGAGCTCAGCATCGAGTAAATCGTCGATTGGCCCGCAACACTGAGAAGCTTCCTGTGGTTTCATGATCAGCTTTCTTTTAATGCATATTTGCGTCACCGTGCAAGGATAGTGCCTACCACGCCTGTGGTCAAGTCGCTAAGATTGAACGCCGACAGTAGGTCGCTTGTCATCCGCGACGTACTTTGTCCATTCGGTCCCCGCCAGTCTCGATGGGAGCAGAAGCAATGGAATTCCACGTTACTTCGAAATGGCTTGACGCTCATTCGAGCGTATCGCACTGCAAAAATGCGAAGATCTCACTCGACACGGCGCTGGAGGGGAACCCGGATGCGTTCAATCCTGCTGAGTTACTCTTAAGTGCACTGACCGCATGCTTGATCAAAGGAATCATGCGAGTTGCTCCAATGCTTGATTTCAAGCTGACTGGAATTGAAGTCGTCGTTGACGGTGTTCGCCAGGATGTTCCGCCAAAGATGGAGTCGATCGATTACGAGATCGTCATTGATACCGACGAAAGCGAGGATCGACTCGAGCTACTGCACAAGAATGTGAAGAAGTACGGCACGGTATTTAACACTGTCAGTGCCAGTACCAAATTGAACGGCATTCTTCGCCGAAGATGAAAGCAATTGTCCTGCAAATTTCAAATAACCATCCAAGGAATCTTCAATGCCATTGAACAAGACCGGAGCTGCTTCGACTCCCTTATATCCGGAGCTGAAGCGTTACTTGACGGAAGCAACCGCACGTTTCGACGCAATCCCTAACGATCGAAAAGTGGATCTCGCTAAGGTTGCCGACTACATCCGCGAACGATTGTCGAAGTCCGAGCCTGCTAAGCTAACCTTCATCTGCACACACAATTCGCGACGTAGCCACCTTTCACAGATCTGGGCTCAGGTCGCTGCCGATTACTACGGCCTCATCGGCGTTGAGACTTTTTCAGGTGGCACCGAAGCAACGGCATTGAACCCCCGCGCAGTCGCTGCCATGCAACGATGCGGACTGAAGATCGTCGCTTACGATCCTTCTGCGACCAATCCACGCTACCGCGTCCTTACCTCGGACTCTGCGACTCCGCAGGTCTGTTTCTCAAAGGCCTATGGCGATCCGCCGAACCCGAGCAAAGGATACTGTGCGGTGATGACATGTTCCCAAGCCGACGATGCTTGTCCGATGGTGATGGGCTGCGATCTCCGCATGCCGATACGATACGAGGACCCAAAGGTTGCTGACGACACAGAATGCGAAGCCCAACGATACGATGAGCGCTCGGCCCAAATCTGCTGCGAAATGCTTTATATGATGTCCCTCGTTTAAAGCAAAAAACGAGATACAAAACCCAACCAAGCGGTTCGGGCAAACGGCCTCCGCAGTTGTCCAATGCAGATTCACCAGCGTTGGAAACATCATTGATTCAGCCTACACCTCACTCCCCTCTGATCTTCCTTGTGGAGTAGGATTGCAAAAGGATCGAGATGGGATGTAGCGCGAGGTTAACTTGGAGTTCCTTCGACGATCAAGCCGCGATAGATTGCACCTCGTTTTCTGTGTTTCATTGCAGCTTGGTATGCCGGGCTGTCGTACCATGCCCGCGCAGCTTCTGTACTCGGGAATTCAGCAATCACGACTCCTTCAATGTCGGGTCCCTCCAGCACCCTGTGCGGACCGTATGCGGAAAGGACTTTTAGAGGAACACCTTCAAGCGTCGAAGCAACTTTGGACCAATAGACCTCAAGCTCCCCGCGGTCAAGTGTTTGTTCCCGAATAAAGATCATGTAAACAGGCATGGAACTCTCCGTAATGCATTCTTGTTCAAGTGATTGGTTCGACAATTTAGAGCCCACCGGTAGCGTGTATGATTTCACCTGTTAAACAAACGGAATCCTCCGAGCCTAGAAAGACTACGACTTTTGACACCATCGATGGAGGACTGTGACAAATCCCTCTCAGGTTTTTTAGTTCAAGTGCAACACATCGCGAAAGCTGGGCTGCTCAAGCATTTGCTGCAACCAAAGGCTTTGATCCTTCGGCTGAAGGAATGGATGGTCGCGAAAGAGCATCGCGTATTGTTGATCCAAGATATCGTCGACTTGAGCATAGGTATTTGCTGCCACACTTCGAATATCACTCACTCGCTGGACTGCAAACATCATGTTTTTAGGATCGACATGACCTGCATCAATGAATCCTTTGGTCTTTTTGTGGCAGCGGCACGGGTTGTTGGTGTTAACAAGCCCGCATTGATTGTTCATGAACTGATACAAATCTTTCCGCGCTCGAGAGAGCGACTGCCGGAAATTGTCCGGCGACATCGCTAAGATCTCGCTGCCAACCGTGTCGCTGACACCAAATATTTCCGCCAAAACGAAGATCAGTCGCTGCTTACGATCGAGACACAGTAGCATTCCCGTCGTGCAGGAGATTTTGGCTTCCTCCACCAAGAGTGGCACTTCCACAGGCACAACCTTGGGATCGGGAAGATCGAGATCGGGAGTGCCGTTGATGGCATCTGCGTAATTCGAAAACGTCTGACTTTCCGCCTCACCCCTACGACGCTTCATGTTCAGTACATGATTCGCGGCGATCCGATAGAGCCACGTCCGGAACCGGCTCTCTCCGTTAAACGTACTCAGCCGCGTAATGGCTTTGATCAACACTTCCTGAGTCACCTCTTCCGCATCCTGAGGATGAAACACCATCCTAATTGCGATGTTGTAAATCCAAGCCTGATGACGCAGGATCAGTTTTTCGACCGCTGACTTGCTTCCATTCTTAGATCTTTCGATTAGCTCGCTATCCGTTGATTCATCGACGTTTTCAGCGAACGGATTGTGCATGACGAGACCTTTCCTCTGGCGATGACATTTCTCAACGAGCGACCGACCGCTTGCCCCTTGGACACGGGAATGGGCGGACCGTGACAACTAATTCTGACTTCGCAGCCGATAACCGATTCCTTGTTCTGTAAGCAGATGCTGGGGTCGGCTAGGATTCTTCTCAAGCTTCTTTCGAAGATTGGCCATGAAGACGCGGACGTAGTGTGGCTCGTTGGCTGACCCCGGCCCCCAGACTTCCTTCAATAAGTATTGGTGCGTCAAAACGCGATCGCGATGGCGAACCAGCAGCGCGAGAAGATCGAACTCCAGCTTGGTGAGTTTAATCTCGATATCATCGACAAAAACCTGCCGCCTGGCAAGGTCGCCGTGTATGGGACCAAAACGAAAGGTGTGATCTTCGTCCTCTCCGGAGGGACGAGCTGCTCGACGCAAAGCACTCCGGATCCGAGCAAGCAGCTCACCGACCCCAAAGGGCTTCGTTAGATAGTCATCTGCACCTGCGTCCAACGCGTCGATCTTGCTTTTCTCTTCGCCCCTGGCAGACAGTACGATGATTGGCAACGACGACCAACCGCGTATGGATGCGATGACGCTGATGCCATCGGCATCTGGCAATCCCAAATCCAGCAACACGATCGCGGGGTGCTCCTGCGTGACCAACCGCACGCCTTCCCTTGCCGTAGTCGCTTGAACGACGCGAAACCCTTCGACGTGAAGAGAAGCCTGCAGAAACTTTTGAATCGGAGCTTCGTCTTCGATAATGGCAATTAGCGGTGCACTTGAGTTGGCCATATCGTTATTCGTCCATCTCTGGCGCGATGTGCGGTGGTGTGGCTTCATTCGGGATGGTGAATCGAACGATTGTACCGCCTCCCGGACGGTTGCTTGCTGTGATCGACCCTTTGTGAGCGCGAACAATCGCGTCGCAAATCGCCAAGCCTAGACCTGTTCCTCGCCGGTCAATGCTCCTCCCAGACCCTCGATTGAACTTCTCGAAGATCTTCTCTTCATCCCCGGGAATGATGCCGCAACCACGGTCAGCCACTTGAATGGCGATGCCAACTCCAGCCGGCTCACACAGAATCTCGATCGTTGAATGATTCGGCGAGTACTTCAAAGCATTGTCGATCAAGTTCACTAGAATGGTTTCGACAAGAATATCGTCACCATGAACCAACAGTAGCCCCCCTTCGATCTGTACTTTGATCTCACGGTCCACCAGTACATGATCGAGTCGGTGAAGTGCGGACCCAATCACTTCCTCTACGGGCTGCCACTGACGATGGATCTGCACTTTCCCGCTGGACAAACGAGTCATATGCAACAGGTTCTCTACCAATCGCGTTAATCGCTGTGATTCATCTACGATGGTCTCGAGCAGATCGTGATTTGCTCGGTCAATCGATTCCTTGTTCATGGTCGCATCAAGACTGCTCGCCGCTCCAGCAATCGCTGCCAGGGGTGTTCGAAGATCGTGCGATACCGCACTAAGAAGCGAGCTCCGCAGCTTCTCCGTTTCGAACTCCAGCTCGGCGCGCTGCGATCGCTCTGTCAAGTTGTTACGTTCGATTGCAAACGCGATTTGTGTCGCATACGTTTCAAGCAACTGCCGCGAGTCAATCGAGAGTTGCGTATTGGCTTTCGCCGGCTGAATTGCCATCACGCCCGCAACATTGTCGGGCGTCGAGAGAGGCATATAGATTGCCTCAGAACTGGGCAAAGTATTGGTTCCTGCTCCAGCGGGTTCGTTATGGTCCAACACCCATTGCGCCGTCGCGAACTCTTTAGCACTAGCGGCAAAACTAGCAACATGCCCCAGGATCGGACGCACCTTTCGTTCTTCGTTTGGGAGGTAAATGACAGCATGCGCATCGAATACTTCCGAGATGATCTGCTCCATCTCTCGTAAGAGATCTGCTGTCTTCGATGTGTTAGCTAACCGACGACTCAGACGATAGAGCGCTTCTGCCCTGCGCTCGTTTCTGCGAGCACTATCCGCTTGATAGCGAACTCGCGAAGTGAGGGTGCTGGCGAGTAAACCAACCACTAACATGACCACAAACGTCACCAGATACTGGCTGTCATGGACGGTAAAGCGATAGAATGGCTGCGTGAACAACAAATCAAAAATCAATACCGAGGCTACTGAGGCTGCGATCGATGGAAAACTTCCGCATCTCGCGGCAATGGCAATGACGGCCAACAGGTATACCATGACCAGATTTGCTTCCGAGAACCCTGCACGATTCATGACCAAAGTAACGAGCGTTGCTGCCATCGTATAAATGATCGATTCCAGCCACTTTAGGGGATTTAGCTTTGTCGAGCGTAAATACCAATTTGTGGTTCCAGTATGCGGTTCGTCGACTCCGCGAACAACAACGATATCCATGTTGCCGCTGTCACGAAGCAATCGATCCACTAGTGAGTTTGGACGTCGCCACCATCGACGGGTCTGGTCCCCTGTCTTCCCGACAACAATCTTGGTGACATTTCGACTTGACGCGTATGCCAGTAGTTCCTGACTTACGTCTTCCCCAGAAGCCTGAACAATTTCGCCACCCAAACTTTCAGCCAATTTGAGATTGAGATGGAGTTGCTCGCGATCTGCATCACTCCATTGGGCAGCGGACGCGGATTCGATATGCAACGCGATCCAAGGAGCATGAATCCTGTCAGCAAGCCGTTTTGCTGCGCGAACTACTTTCGCAGACGTAGGACTGGGACCCACACACACTAACAGTCGCTCGTTCGTCGGCCATGGACGATTGGACGCGCTCCCCAGCCTAGCAACTTCTACATCGTCGTGCACTCGATCCGCCGCATGCCGCAGTGCCATCTCGCGAAGAGCGACTAAATTATTTTTGCGAAAAAACTTCTCGAGCGCGAATGCCGCTTGCTGTGGGACGTAAATCTTGCCTTGGCGTAGCCGTTCTAAGAGATCGTCCGGTGAAACATCGATCAATGTGACTTCATCGGCTCGCTCCAGGACGGAATCGGGAACCGTCTCTCGAACTTGGACACCACTGATCTCAGCGACGACGTCATTCAGCGATTCGACATGCTGTACGTTGAGGGTCGATAAGACGTTGATCCCTGCGGCAAGCAGTTCTTCGACGTCTTGCCATCGCTTCGCGTGACGGCAACCCGGTGCATTCGTGTGAGCAAGCTCGTCGACTAAAACAAACTCAGGTTGTCGTGCCAGCGTCGCATCCAGATCGAACTCCTGCAGTACGGAACCGCGATAAGAAACTTCCAATCGCGGCACTTCTTCTAGCCCTTCCGTCAAGGCTTGTGTTTCGGGCCGAGCGTGCGGTTCGACATAGCCGATGAACACTTCCCGCCCTTCGCGCTTCAACGCTTGAGCGGCTTGAAGCATTGCGTAGGTCTTACCAACGCCTGCCGCGTATCCGAAGAACAGTCGCAATTTGCCTTGAGACGATGCGGACCCTACCTCAATCGATTCCGATCGAATTCGCGCTAACATCTGCTCCGGTGTCGGTCGCTCCGGGTCGTTCATAGCGATTTAACCGGCTGGAGCAGCGAATCCATCAGCAGATTGAATTCGAGAACATTGATGAGACCATCGGGAGTAACGCTGAATGATAAGCCTGACGTTGCCTGCTTTTTCAGTAGCTCATCTATCGTGGAAACATCGACTTTTCGACTCATGGCTATCCGGTCTGCTTGAATCAGTGCGGCCGCAAGACTGATATGGGGGTCTAGTCCTGAACCCGAGGCTGTTACCAAATCAGCTGGTAACGTATGGCCGTCATTCAATGTGTAACGTGCAAGTATTGCTTCCGCTCGCTCGCGAATTTTCGGATTGGTCGGCGACCAATTACTGCCCCCCGCCCCTGCAGCATTGTAATCCACAGCCGATGGTCTAGGCCACAAATACTCTGGGCGTGTGAAGGCCTGAGCAAGGAGCCGAGATCCGGTTACCTTTCCATCGGAGCCATAAATCAAACTGCCGAGACGCTTCTCCGGAGCGACCAAGGAGGCGGACGCAAGTATCAGAGCGGTGTAGGCGACAACGCAAACCATGATGGTCAGCCCGGTTAGCCGCAGCGAACGCATGAATTCTGTGAACATTATAGATTTCCTGGTATTGTAAGATCTTTAAACCCAGCCAACGGCAACCAACATCAGATCGATCGCTTTGATACCCACAAAGGGAATGATCAATCCGCCCAATCCATACACCAGCAGGTTGGTTCGCAGAAGCGCATCCGCGGCCGCCGGTCGATATTTCACACCTCTTATCGCAATCGGAATCAACAGCGGGATGATCACTGCATTGAAAAGAACCGCTGCCAGAATCGCACTGCGAGGTGTGGCTAGTCCCATGATGTTGAGCGGTGCCAGATGTGGCATAGCACTCATGAACACGGCCGGAATGATCGCAAAATATTTAGCTACATCGTTCGCAATACTGAAAGTGGTCAGCGCACCTCGAGTCATCAACATCTGTTTGCCAGTGGACACGATGTCGATCAACTTGGTAGGATTGGAATCCAAGTCGACCATGTTGCCCGCTTCTTTTGCCGCCTGCGTTCCCGTATTCATCGCTACCGCTACATCGGCTTGAGCGAGTGCAGGTGCATCGTTGGTTCCATCGCCGGTCATCGCTACCATGTGCCCCTCGCTCTGATAACGGCGAATCAGCTCCAACTTCTCTTCCGGAGTCGCTTCAGCAAGATAGTCGTCAACGCCCGCTTCTGCAGCAATGGCCGCTGCAGTCAACGGATTGTCCCCCGTGATCATGACCGTCTTGATTCCCATCCGCCGTAGTTCGATGAATCGTTCCTTGATCCCGCCCTTGACGATGTCCTTCAAGTAGACGACGCCCAATGCTTGGTCATTCTCCGCGACAACCAGTGGTGTTCCACCCGACTTGGCAATGCGTTCGGCTTCTAACTTCACTTCGCGAGGTAACTCCTTGCCCAACGCGAGGAGGTGCGACGCAATCGCATCGACCGCTCCTTTTCGAATGACTCGCCCCTCAAGATCCAAACCACTCATGCGAGACCGTGCACTGAAAGGGACTACCTGTGCAGCTAGTTCCTCAAGCGATTGCCCACGAAGTCCGTATCTGTTCTTGGCCAGTACAACGATACTACGCCCCTCAGCCGTTTCGTCAGCCAGGGATGCGAGCTGAGCCACGCTTGCTAATCGTTTTTCATCGATCCCAGGTGCTGGGATGAACTCTGCAGCTTGACGATTCCCTAGCGTAATTGTTCCCGTCTTGTCCAGTAGCAACACGTCCACATCACCGGCTGCTTCCACGGCTCGGCCTGACATCGCCATCACGTTTGCCTGACTAAGTCTCGCGATCCCAGCGATCCCAATCGCTGCAAGCAATGCCCCGATTGTGGTAGGAATCAAACAGACGAGCAGGGCAACCAAGGTTGGCACATCGATCGTGACATCAAAGTACGTTGCAATCGGATAGAGCGTCACACACACCAGCAAGAAAACCATCGTAAAGCCCGCCAATAGGATCGTAAGCGCGATCTCATTGGGAGTTTTGCTACGGTTCGCCCCCTCAACCATGGCGATCATGCGATCTAAGAAACTCTCTCCTGGCTTCGCGGTCACCCTGACGAAAATATGATCGGAGACGACACGAGTCCCTCCCGTTACCGCACTGCGATCGCCGCCACTTTCGCGAATGACCGGAGCACTCTCACCCGTCACTGCACTTTCGTCAACGAGCGCAATCCCTTGTACGACTTCGCCGTCGGCCGGAATGGTTTCACCTGGACGAATGACGACAAAGTCACCAACCTTTAAAGTCGACGCAGGAACTTCATCAATCACTCGACTTGCGATTTCAGCCACTTTATTCGCTGTCACATCTTTGCGAGCGGAACGCAGACTAGCCGCTTGAGCTCGACCACGGGCTTCCGCTACCGACTCCGCAAAGTTGGCGAACAAGACTGTGAACCAGAGCATGACGGTCAGTGCCAGGAAGTACCAAGTCGCTTCCCCACCCGTCGCGATTGCTTGTGCGGTGATGAGGGTGGTAAGCGCTGCCCCCACCTCGGCAATAAACATAACTGGGTTCTTAGCCATTCGAACCGGGTTAAGCATTTCAAAAGATCTGATGATCGACGGCCTGAGCATGCTCAGGCTGAACAGCTCAGGCCGTGGTCGATGTGATGGTGGGATTTGCTGACCCGAATTGGGCTCCATCGAAACAGTAGACATTCTTCAACTCCGATCGTTTTGTTTGAGCGATTATTGGGCTGCCTGCAATTGCTCGGCGATTGGCCCAAGCACTGCCAGTGGTAGAAATAGAAGGGCTCCCACGATGAGTACCGTGCCGAGCAGAATGACTCCGAACATCCACGAGTCGGTGCGAAACGTTCCAGCTCCTTCAGGCGTTGCTCGCTTGGTGCTCAGTGATCCAGCGATTGCCATGGGAGCGATGATCGGAATGAATCGAGCAAAAAGCATCACTAAGCCTGTGGCGATATTCCAAGGCGGAGTGTTGTCTCCGAGTCCTTCGAAGCCCGAACCGTTGTTGGCCGCTGCCGAACTGAATTCATAAATGATCTCAGACAATCCATGACTGCCTGGATTGTTAAGCGTGTCACGCCCCCATGAGGTCGCGGCAAACAAAGCAATCCCACCGAGAATAAACAGCGGGTGTGCCAAGATTGTCAGAAGAGCAAGCTTCATCTCGTGAGCTTCGATCTTGCGAGCCAGATACTCGGGCGTTCGACCGACCATCATCCCGGCTAGGAAGACCGCGACAACAACGAAGAGAAACATATTCAACATTCCGACGCCGCAACCACCAAAGATCACGTTCAGCCACATACCGATCATGGGAGCAAGTCCCGTCAGTGGGTTGAGGCTATCGTGCATCGCGTTGACCGATCCGTTGGACGTAGCCGTCGTCGCAACGGCCCATGTCGGACCGGCGGACATGCCGAAACGTAATTCTTTGCCTTCCAAATTCGCCTGCGCGGTTACAGATAAATCGTTCAATGCAACGGATGGTCGTTGTTCACAGTAATTGGCATAGCCAACCAGCCCGACTAGCAGGAGTAACATGACAACAAAAACAACATGCGAATGAGGCAGACGCTTGGCAATGCGTCCGAACATCCACACAGAAGCCATCGGGATTAGGAGGATGCAAACGTTGCTAATAACGTTGGTCCAGAAAGTAGGATTCTCAAGCGGATGCGCGCTGTTGGGACCATAGAAACCACCACCGTTGCTGCCAAGCTGTTTGATGGCGACAAATGAAGCCACTGGACCGCGAGCGATCGTCTGTGTGGCACCTTCTAGAGTCGTTGCTTCCACAGCTCCCGAGAGCGTCATCGGCACGCCTCCAAGAACCAAGCAAATCGAGACGATAGCTGACAAAGGCAAGAGCACCAGAAACGAAGCTATTGCGACATCCTGGTAGAAATCGCCCATCGACTTCGAGCCGGACATAGCTCGTGCAACCGCGACAAGAACCGCGATACCAGTCGCCGCCGACACAAACTGAAGCCACATGAGCGACAACTGTGAAATGGTGCTAAGCGACGCTTCGCCAGAGTAGTGCTGCAGATTGGTATTCGTAATGAAAGAAATTGCCGTATTGAACGCCAATGTAGGCTCAAGGCCTGGCTTTCCGTCAGGATTGATCGGCAAGTAGTCTTGAAACGACAAAACCATAAAGACCAGCACGAACATACAGTAGTTGAAGATAAGCATTGAGCGGCAGTATGCAGCCCAGGTTACCGAAGCATTCGAATTGCCTCGACCCAACAAAACTTCCAACCAACGATTCCATCGCTGCACAAAGGGTAGTTTGCTGTCGGTATCGAATACATTCTGCATGTACCAAGAAAGCGGCCAAGCAATTGCGACAGCCGCCCCCAGTATCATCAAGGGTAGAATCCAAGTATTCATGACGATCTCTTCTCTCCTAAAATTTCTCGGGGCGCAGCATTGCGTAGATCAGATAGACGAACGACAGGGCAACCACCAGAACAACGATCGCATTCATACGGCACCTCGCGATCGTTCAATCCACAGGATCAGCGTCAAAAGCAGTGCGAACCCACAGGTCGCTACCAAGAACAAGGTAAGTGTCAGCATTGCGAACTCCTTCTGTACGTGTGACTGCAATGAAGTATCGCCATGTCAGTATTAAGCGCGCATCAAAAGCGAACCGCGAAGTATCAAAGTTTTATCAAGATGACGTGGAATCATGGCAGATATTCGTCTCAGATGATTCGTCACTTTTTGACTTGGATTAGGTTAGGCAGGACCTGGCCTTGGCAAGATCAACTACAATCGGAACACCTGCGACCAGTTGGTTGCCAGGAGTCCAAGGCTCGAACTGTATTACCAGCGTGCGATAGGTTGAACTTGCAATGACGGATGATCCCAATAACTTCGATCCGTTATTCCAAGCATCGTGTCGGACCGTCTATTCGGTTTACTCACAGATTGCGGATCTCAAAAAAGCCGCTGATGAGATGGCAACGTATGCTACGTCGCTCAAGCGTGCGTATCTGACACCTATGGAGGACGAAGCAGCGCGACGGATTTTAATAACCTACTGGCAACTGCGCAACGCGCTGCTCGAAATGGTCAACGAGTTGCGTATACAGGGGGCAAGGGATCGGCGCAAATACGACAATCTATTTTTGCCTGGTTACGCGGGTGCACTTGTGTTGGTCGACGCCGCTCGGTTCCTACGCGATCGTTTTCATCATTGGACGCTCGTTCGACGAAAGCTGAATGAGCCAGAACCAAGTTTTCGGATTCCAGCTGGCGTGTACGACATGACGCAGCGATCGTGGACAAAGCCACGTCACATCTGGGAATTGTTCGATGCTGCGAAATACTACCAAAGGCATCGCAAGCAGTGGGGATCCATGCTCGATCAGCCCGAAGTCGCTAGAATGGTTGACATCATCGAACTGCTTACCTGTCGATTGCAGATAAGTTGGGCAGATTATGCTCAAGTTCGGCTTCGTTTCCGGCTGCGGCAGTTTCTAAGTATTCTCAAGCGAGATTTGTTCTACTCGTCGCTGTTTGAGATCCAAAAAGCTGCCGGCATTCTCGCTGCTGATCGATACCTTAAGCTTAGTCATCACCCCAATCTGCCGATACCGATTCGCGAAGAGCTGCAACGCGAGATGCGGCCCGGGGATATCCTGTTGGTCCGTAAAGAGTATGCGCTGACCAATTACTTCCTGCCTGGATACTGGCCTCATTCCGCACTATACTTGGGCGATGCCGCGACGCTCCAAAGGATGGGATTGCACGAGCACGCCTATGTAGCTCCTCGATGGCAACGGTTCTTGCAATGCGATCAACCCCATTGCGGGCGAGTCATTGAAGCAATGAAGGATGGGGTTCAAATTCGTCGTCTCGATTCCCCCTTTAAGTCAGATTCGATACTCGTTATACGTCCCAGATTGGCACCGGATTCAATCAAAATGGCTTTGACGAGAGCTTTCTTTCACGAAGGCAAAGAATACGACTTTAGCTTTGACTTTACCACTTCGCAAAGAATGGTATGCACCGAAGTTATCTATCGAGCGTTTGATGGAATCGAAGGTCTGGAGTTCCCGTTATCGCTGCGAGCAGGTCGAATGACCTTAGCGGCACTTGAACTGGTTCAGATGGCTTTGCAAGAAAAGAAGCTTGACGTTCTCGCGGCATACATACCCATCCACGGATCGCAGTTGCTCCGAGGGAAAGATGCGAAGAAGGCGGCTAGGAAAGTGAACCCGATTCATGGTGATACCGCCACACCAGGCCCTTAACCAAAACAGACTGCACGGAGTACTATAAACATGAGTAGTGACGAGCGACGGAAGATCGAATTCTGGTCTTTGATAGCAGTTATCGTAGGTAGTGCAGTGTTGTCTTTTCTCGTAACGGAGGATCGCGTCAATTGGTTCTTGGATGCTGGCTGGGTTGTCGCTGGCGTTCCCATTCTGATTGCAACGCGCCGGAGATTTCCACTGACTTCGATACTCAACTGGCTGCTTGCCATGCACGCGTTGGTCTTGATCGCTGGCGGGCATTGGACTTATGAAAAGAATCCGCTCGGGCTGTGGCTGCAGCAAGTGTTTCAGACTGAACGCAATCATTACGATCGATTCGGGCACTTCATGCAAGGTTTCGTTCCCGCGATTCTGTTCCGGGAGATTTACTTCCGTTGCTCTCCCGTTCAAGGTCAAGCTTGGCTGAACTTTTTTGCGTTCACTAGTTGCCTAGCATTTACCGCTGTGTTCGAATTGATCGAGTGGATGGCGACGACCATCGCCGGAGCGGAAGGTGATGCGTTCTTGGGTCATCAAGGAGACGTTTGGGATGCTCAATGGGACATGCTTTGGGCCATGATCGGCGCGACCTTATCGCTTATATCGCTGGCCACTCTTCATCAAAGTCAATTGAGTCGCCTTGCGAGCCAACGTCAAGGATGAAAAATATGTTCCGAGAAGCAGTCGCAATCATAAGCCAGGTGATCGATGCGGCGATGAAGGTTCATACGGTCTTCCGCGCCCTCCACATTTGAAACATCCAATAGACTTCACCACCCACGACGCCCCAAAAACGGAAGGGAAAGCTCTCAAGTCATCTCCCTTTGCGATCGTTGCGCCTTGGCGAGCAACCTTCAGATACTTAGATTGCCGAGTTCCACCGATGAAGCACCGAACATGCCGCGTGATGCTTCTAACTGCTGGCGATGGCGAGATTGGATTCGTGAACAACCAAATCGCATACACCGCCGACAGGAAATTGATGCGATTAACTGCTCCGTGCGAGTGAGCAAAGGAGTTGACCACGACGAAGATCGGTATCAGCAAAATCGCACAGATCGGAACATCGTCAAACTCCTGATCGAAGGAATGTCCTCTCAAGTGGACAATTCGTAACCCAGAGTCGTCAACTACTCACCCCCGGCCCTTCTCCCCGAAGCGAGTCGAACGGAGAGACACCGCGAGACCTGTGAAGATGATACTCTAAGCAAGCTCGCTGCATCCAATTTCGATGAGCAACATGGATACGTCGTCGAGAGGGCCCTTCGGTTGGCACCACAGTTCGACGACACTCTTCATGTGCACTACCTGCTCTTGCACCGATGCACTCCGACTCGCTTGGAGCTCGTTGAGCATCTTCTGATCCGTAAACTGATCGAGATTCGCATCCATCGCTTCAGGTACCCCATCGGAGTAAAGAAAGAGTCGATCACCCGACTTCAACTCAATCGTATACTCATCAAACGTAGCATCCTCTACCCATCCGACCGCTAACCCTTCGCCGGGCAAGAGTCTCGGCGATTGCCCCGATGGAACATGTACCGGCTGCGGATGTCCTCCGCATGAATAGCGAAAGATGTTCGTGCGGAGATCAAGCAACCCATACAGAATCGTGAAATGCAGTCCTCCCTGACTGTCCATCGGAAATCGACGATTCAATTCCTCAATCACCGTCGCAGGAGGTGTTACGACCTTCCGACCTGTCATCGGATCTAAGCGGACTAGAAGCGATGTCGCAGATACGGTCGGTGTTAGAACCCGACCAATCGCGACCGCTAACAACGCGGACGCCGCCCCATGGCCACACACATCGACAACGTACAAACCCAACGTATTCTCGTCGAGTTTCGCATAATTCAAAAAATCGCCCGCCAACTCTTCGCAGGGAGTATAGTCCCAAGCGACTTGAATACCCGACAGGTCTAGCGGTTCGTTGGGCAGCAACGATTGTTGCATCCTCGCAGCGGCTCGCAAATCCTTCTGCATGCGACTGTTGAGCTCGTTGAGTTGACCGTTGAGCGCCTCCAGTTGATAATTCCACGCAGACAACTTCTCTTTGGCCAAGACAAGGTGCTCATTGCTGCGGTGCAATTCCTTGTTTTTTTCCACCGCATTCTCGAACACCGATACCAAAAGATTCAGAGTCTGCTGCCTGCCTGCCCGCACTTCGTAGATCTGACCTCCGAGAGCGACCGGAGTCGAAGCCCCTCCCTCTTGCTCGTAGTCCTGAACAGGTTGGGAACGCAAATCTTCGATCCTTGCGATCAGGAACTGAGAATCGTACGGTTTGGTGATGTAATTATCAGCGCCCGCTGCAAGCCCCCGGATGATGTCCTCGGCGTCGCTGAGCGTCGACAACAGAATCACAGGTATGTGTCTCAGCTCTTTGCACTTCTTGATCTCGCTGCACAGCTCATATCCATTCATCTTGGGCATTTCAATGTCCGAGACTACGACCGCGGGCTTGAGCTTATGCACCAATTGCAGTGCGAGCTCTCCGTTCTCGCCGATATGCGCTTCGTAACCTGCTGCATTCAGTCGCTGTTGCAGAATCCTGCCCTGAACGCGACTGTCTTCCGCAATAACGATAATGGTAGGGGGCGAATTCATGCTGGCACAATTCTCACTGGGTCAAAGTATTTGAACGGGCGAACTCTAGGGAACGTTAACATCGCGATTTCCCCACGAATCGAACGATCCATGACGCCATCTTCTCTAACGGGATGACACGATCGGCCAATTGCTCTTCGACAATGACCTTGGGCATTCCATACACCGAGCAGCCTTCAGGGTGCTGGGCAAAGACAGTGCCACCCATCTCTTTGACCCTTTTACACCCTGCGGTTCCATCGCGTCCCATGCCCGTTAATATCACTCCAAGCAAGTTTCCCCCGTAGAAATTGCACGCGGATCGAAGGGTGTAGTCGACCGCTGGTCGGCAATTGTGCTCGTGCGCTTCGCTCGATGTGCGAATGACTGGCTTTCCCATGACATTCTCAAGCCCCATGTGAAACCCTCCTGGTGCAACATAAACGTGATTGGGTTCTACACGCATTCCATCGACTGCCTCAAGGACAGGCAATGGACTTGCTTCGCTCAATCTCAAAGCCAGGGACTGCGTGTACTTGGGGGGCATATGCTGGACGACGAAAACGGGAACACCAAGATCGCTTGGCAATTTGGGAATCAACTCTCGCAATGCCATAGGTCCTCCTGTGGATGTACCGATCACCACTGCGTCGATTCGATTGGGCTGTTGTGTCGCATCACCCGAACTCGTAATCGCATCGCTTCCATCCTCCGTTTCGACAGATTCCCGCACTGGAGGAACGTCTGCGGCCAATGCTTTCGCTTTATCTCGAATTGCTACAGATGTGCTGCTACGACGGACCGGCATCGAAGTCCTTCGACTCTGCTGGAACGCCTCAATCTTCTCGGTGAGCAGAGTGCGAAGCTGCTGGCGGCTGGCGATCGCGTCCGAAGAATTCGGTTTGTGTATGAAATCAAAAGCGCCTGCCAGCAATGCATCGGTTGTAACTTGCGTTCCTTGTGCCGTTAAGCTACTCAGCATGATCGCTTTGACCGGCATGCGACGACGCCGAATCTCTTTTAAGAGCTCAAGTCCATTCATATCCGGCATTTGAACATCGAGAGTTAAAAGATCTGGTTGTAGATCGGGTATTTTCGCCAGGGCTTCGCGTCCTGTCTTCGCTTGGCCCACAATTTCGACATCCGCCAAACTTCGAAGTACGTTTTTCACGAGTTGCTGATAGAGACTCGAGTCATCGACAATCATGATTTTGGTTGTCATGGCTATCGTCCCTGCCTCTCGAATAAACTTGCCAGCTGCTTCTTGTCAACAGGTTTGATTAAGAAATCGACAGCTCCCAACCGGATACACTCGGACAATTTACTCTGTTGATTTACCGCGCTGATCATGCAGACGCGTGCGTTTGCATCGCCGATGCGAATCGACCGTAACGCTTCTACCCCGTCGACATCTGGCATGACGATGTCCATGGTGACGAGGTCGGGTCGGTGCAAACGATATAGCTCGATCGCTTGAATACCATCCGCTGCTTCGGCGGCAACCTCCCAACCTGCTTCGATGGCCGCTTCTCGAATGCGCATCCGCATGATCATGGCATCATCCACAATGAGTACTCGTTTTGTCATGTTTGCTGGCCCTTTCAAAACTGTACCGTCGATTTGCCAACAACATGAATTTGCGCGATCCCCGACTCTGCATCGACAACCATGCGCCGACCAAGACTCCCACCTAGATGTCTTCCCAGAACAGGTATTCGTTCCTTCGCCAACGACTCCTCGACAGCCAGAATATTCTGCTCTCCAATGGTCGCTGATGCACTAGAGGTTGCGTAGGAAAACATGTTTGCTCCTCCGGCTATCTTTGCTGTCAATGAAAGCTTGGAGCCACAAGCCATTTTGTTCATTCTTCGAATCATCTCTGGAATCGCAGTGTCTGCATACTTCCCTGGTAAGTCGTTGGTGCCCATCGAACAAGGCATGACGACATGGGCCAACCCAATCAACTTTAGTTTCTTATCGAACAATGCGATGCCCACACAAGATCCCAAAAGAGTCCTCAGCTTGCCTTGAGATTGCAGGACTCCGATCTCAGCCATCTTGATGAGTTTCCCTTCCGAATCCGGTACGTTGCTCAATTGGCAATCCTCGCATCCCCTTTGAAACTCACACCGTCAGGGAGGAGCAGTAGTTGCAAATCGGTTTCATCACTTTCTACTTCCCACTTGGTTTTGGCGATGATCAAACTTTCCAACGTGGAACCTTGGTTTACAAGAATGCTTTCCATAATGGCCCCCGCAAAATCACGAACAAATACCGGAGGTGCTGTTGGCATCCATACAGTATCGACGTCAGATGCGATCCACGAACCGGTGAATTCGACCGCCTGCCATGCGAGCGCCAGCGAATTCAATAATGAGCAACCGAGAATATTCGTCGTTTCCAACAACGCAGAAATCTCCAACTCACCCCACTCGACCGAGGCGTATTCTCGTTGAAATAGGATGTCGCTCAGTTTCAAACCGCTAGCATCATCAAAGGTGAGAGCTAACTGGCCTGAAAACCCTCCTGTAAACCGAAGGCAGCATGCGCATTGAACCTCATCGGCAGGGCCCAATGTCTCGATAGCACTCTCCAATTGGAACAGTTTCACCTGTTCCAAAACCACGGCAATGCGTCGATCCAACCACTTCGACAAAGCCGCCGAAGCATCCTGGAAGCCGCGTCGCAGAAATGGACTCAACAAGTCCAAATGTTCGGTGAGATTGGAATTCATGTATTCGCCATCGATCGCCGAAATGCTTTATCTCGAAGTCGTTGTCTAGCTAGTTCGACACACGAAGCAACATCGAGCAGCAGGCATACCGATCCATCCCCCAATATACTTGCACCAGCCAAACCTCGGATGGGAACAAAATTCTCCTCCAGCGATTTCACGACGATGTGCTGCGAACCCTTGAGCTCGCTTACCAGCAATCCCATCGATTTCGCTCCTGAGGTCAATATGAGAACACTTCTGCTGTCTCCGTTCGATTCAGCTTCCTCCGTGGAGTCTATCACATTCGGATCCCCCATTTCATGCCAATCGAAAATGTCGTCGATGCGAACGAGCGGGAGGAACTCCCCTCGAATCTCGATCGAGTCCCGTCCGTGTACGGTCACAATGTCCCTATCACGAATAGAAACGATCTCGCGGACATTCTCTATCGGGGCTGCAAAGGTCCCTTGTTGAAGCTGAAACAAGAGACTTCTTATGATCGCCAAAGTGAGAGGTAAACGAATGATAAACCTCGTCCCCTTGTTCAGCTCCGACGAGACCTCAATCGTTCCATTCAATTCATGGATTCGGGTTTTTACAATGTCCATCCCGACCCCGCGTCCCGATATGTCCGACACAACATCGGCGGTGCTGAAACCGGGAGACCAAATGAACTGCGCGATTTCGTGTTCGGACATGCTCTCGGCTTCCAGTGCCGTAAGAAGCCCTCGCTCCATTGCGCGCCGTTTCACCTTGTCCGTATTGATTCCCCCCCCATCATCCGAAATCGTGATTTGAACTTGATTGCCGCTGTGTGCTGCCTCCAAGATCAATGTACCAGCCTCTGGTTTTGATCGTTCAATCCGCACGGACTCGGACTCCAATCCATGGTCGATCGCATTTCGTACCAAGTGAACGAGAGGGTCACCCAACTCATCGATCATTCGTTTATCAAGTTCGGTCTTTTCACCTCGGATCACAAAATGGACTTTCTTACCGAGCTCCGAGGAGATGTCCCGAACGGTCCGCTTGAATCGGCTGAATAGAGGTCCTATCGGAACCATACGAGTATCGAGCACACCTCGCTGCAAGCCGTCCGAGATTTGCGAGAACTGATCGATGGCCTCTTTCATTTGCATGAAACTGCGACGACCTTGCTCAAGCGTTTGCAGCTGGTCTTCGATCGCAGATACAATCGACGGTACCTTCCTTTGCCGCTCGACAAGATCCGGATCGAGCGAAGAATCGTCGCTGTCTGCACATCCGCCAGCCTCAACTGTCGCTTGTGTCGACATGGGAGAGTGTCGCAACAGATCGCACAAGTCTCGCAACTGAGAAAGGAGCCCTGACTTTTTGAACGTCTCATTCATCTGTGAAGCCAGCTGAACGAGACGAGCACGATTGACGACGAGTTCCCCTGCTAGGTTCATGAGTCGGTCGAGACGTTGGATGTCCACTCGAAGCGTTTCCGTCCCCTTCATGGACACTTCCCTCGCCCCGTCGACAGTCGGCCGCTGCTCCAATGATTCGCTTGAATCCCCCACATTCGAAACGACGGGAGGCTCGGCAATTTGCTTTTCTTGAAGCAACTGCAAAGAGTCGTGTTGCTGGAAATCCGTCGACTCCTCGGAAACTGTATCCACAGGATCCAATTCAATGAAATCGACTCCGACGATATCCACGGCCGATTGCAATACATCATCCTCTTGGGTCGATGCCAACCAGACCTGCAAGGTTCTCAATTCAGTGACAGCACCCAATTCATCGATATCTGGACTAGAGCGATGAATGACCGCCACATCGCTTAGCCTTGCCAAAATCAACTCGGCTTTGAGCTCTGGAAGCTCAATCGACTGATCGAAGTAAATCGTGAGCCGCCTGAATCGTCTGTCCTGCAATGGATCGGAAGGCGAGACGACGACTGGTTCGTCCTCCGCTGATTCATCCACCGCGACGGACGCATCTGGCCGAACCGTCGATACCTTTGACTCCGGAAGAGGCGACGCAGAATCGAAGCCCGCAAGCTGTTCGATGAGCTCCGGATTGCTGACGAGTGGGCGCCCTTCTCGAACCATCTCGACTGCATTGCGAAGAAAGTCGACGCACTTCAAAATCAAATTCATCAGTGTCTTATCGAGCTTCCGCAATCCCGACCGAAGATTCTCAAAATGATTCTCAAGGTGATGCGTTAGCAAGGTGATGCTATCGAGCCCCATCATGGCTGAAGCACCTTTGATCGAGTGAACCAATCGGAACGATTCGGTAAGCTGCTCCGTGCTCTCCGGTTCACTCTCCAGAACCAACAATACCTCTACCAAACTATCGAGCTGCTCGGACGTCTCATCCACGAACATCTGGATGTATTCAGCCATTTCATCGGCCGGCATACCTGTAGAGAAATTAAAGTCGTCACTCACGATGGGATCAGCTCATTGCTTTTGATAGAGAAAAGTGTTTCGCTTTTGGAGCATTCCGAGCATGTCGTATATCCCCTCGGATGGACCTACGACCAAGTAACCTCCGCTTACGAGCGATCGAACGAGGTTTTCAATCACCTTTGCTTTAGAAACCCGATCAAAGTAAATCAAGACGTTGCGAATCCAGATGCAATCGAATGGCTTCTCCGGAAAGGGTTCCATTAAATTATGATTCGAGAACGACACCATCCGAGCAATCGCGGGACGCAATCGATAATGGTTGGGAGATTCTTCTGAGAAGTACTTCGATATTCGATTGGAATCGAGTTCCTGCATAGTTCGTTTGGTATAGAGAGCATCGCGAGCCCGTTTGAGCGAGGCTTCGCTGATATCCGTACCGACGATTTGCACATCCCACTCTCGAACCATTCTGCTCTCTTCGCTTAAGCACATGGCGATGGAGTACGGTTCTTCGCCGGAGCTACAGGCAGCGGACCAAATGCGAAGTGCTGGCGATCTCTTCCCTTCGCTCTTTTCCTTCAACAGCTGAGGCAGATACTCACTCTTCAACCATTCAAAGTTGCTAGCGGTCCGGAAAAAGGAGGTTTCGTTCGTCGTGATGGCATCAAAAAAATCAACCAATTCCGACTTGCCGGCTTTGGATCGAAGGAAGCGGTAGTAAGCATCGAAATCCTCGCAATTCGATGGCTGCAAACGACGGCGTATTCGATTGCTTACCAAGGTGATCTTCGATAGGTCAATTTTGATGCCGCATCGGCTATAGATGAACTTCTGAAACAACTCGAATTGTTGAGGCGTAAGTCGTTCCAATTCATTCATGGCTAATGCCTGGGATGCTAAATGCGAAACTTCGCGATCAAGTCTCTCAAACTCTGAGCTTGAGCACCCAATTGCTCAGCACTGGCGGCCATCTCTTCTGAAGCTGCTGCATTGGACTCGGTCGTTTCCGATACACTGCGAATGGCAATCTTCACTTCCTGAGCATTGGCTGCCAGCGCCTCGGTGGATGACGCAATCTGGCCGATACCGTCCGCGGTGTCATCGACGGACTTCAAGATTTTATTCAATGACTCGCCTACTTTCTGCGAGAGGCTAGCCCCTTCTTCGACCCGTCTCGATGATTCCTTGATCAGTTTTGTGATCTCTTTCGCGGCTTCACTGGATCGCTCTGCCAATTTTCGAACTTCGTCGGCGACCACGGCAAACCCGAGGCCATGCTCGCCAGCACGTGCCGCTTCGATCGCGGCATTGAGCGCGAGCAGATTGGTTTGACTCGCAATCTCGCTCATCACTTGGATGATCTCGTTGATCTGTTCACTGGATTTTTGAATTAACTTCATGGCGTTGACCGCCTCATCGACTGTGACGCCACTCCCTTTTGCTAGCTTGGATGTCTCTGTAGCCTTCGTTGTTGCAGTGTTCGCGTTTTTTGAAATGATCTCAATCGCTTCGATGATTTGTTCGACGCTGGCCGTCATCTCTTCCACCGAAGCAGCTTGGGATTGAGCCCCATCGCTCAAATTCACGCTGCTTTCTGCGATCGTTCTTGCTCCTTCGTTTTGTTGTTGTGCTGCTGCCATCACCTCGCCGATGATCGATCGAAGATCGCAAATCATTTTGCTGAGGCTGCTTCCTAGTCGGCCCATGTCATCGCTGCCGCCGACGGTTACTTTCTGGGTCAAGTCCCCCTTGGATGCCGCATCGACTGCGATGGAAAGTTCGTTCACTTTTTCCTCAAGGATACGCTTTTCTTCCGATTGGGACGCTTGAACAGCTTCCTCCCTCTCTTTAGATCTGAACTCTCGAAGAGCGTCCGACGTGACATCGGCGGCTAGCTTGACAACTTTCGTCGTGATTCCATTTCCGTCAATGACGGGACTGTAAGCGGCTTGCAGGAATACTTCCTTTCCTCCCTTCCCATATCGCTTGAATCTTCCAACCTTGGGAACGCCCTGGCCAAGCTCGAACCAGAAATCCCGATAGGCCGACGTCGTTCGAAATTCGGGATCGACAAACAAGCTGTGATGACGCCCCTTGACCTCATCGAGGCTATAACCGATGGTCTGAAGAAAATTGTCATTCGCCCAGAGAATGGTCCCATCAACCGTGAACTCGATCATCGCCATGGAGCGACTAAACGCATCGAACATGTCGCTCTTCGAAGCTTGAGCGTTCGCAACGTTCGGTTTGGTAGAAGCAGTCTTTTTCACCGGCGTTCGACGAAGGCTTTTGGTTTTGGATTTGTTGCTTTCAGCCATGGCAGGTTGACCAAACGAAGGAATGGGAAAATTGGGGTTCAAATCGATGATCGAGCGAACGACTTCACTCAGTCAGGGGAATGTCGGGGTAATTCAGGAACCATCAGAGAACTCACTCGCTCCAGCTTCTGGGGATCGAGGAGTTCATTGACATCGAGAAGAACGATCAGCTGCTCACCGACGCGCGCGAAGCCAGAAATGTAACTGGAACCTTGCCCAGTGACCGTATCAGGCGCCATATGCACAGCATCGTGAGCGATCCGTATGACTTGGGTTACCGTGTCAACGGTACAACCGATAACTCGTTTACCGACGTTCACCACCATGGTGCGTGTATCAGCATCCGCCGGTTTGGGTACCAACCCAAACAATTTGCGAAGATTGATCACGGGAATGATGGAACCGCGGAGATTTGCAACCCCCTCCACATAGTCGGGAACTTGCGGCGTTCTGGTGACGTGACCGAGTATCACAATCTCCTGGATCTGACCGATCGGAAAGGCATACGTCTGATCCTCAATCCGGAACGCAACAAACTGAGATACGTCCCGCGTGATATTGTCGGAAACGACGTTTGTAGTCTTCAAGATAGGGGTACCAATAACAAATACCAAATCGCAGAAATCGTTCGAGGAATCGTTCTGCCCTAAGGATAGTCGGATCCGCGGAAGACTCAAGAAAACAACACGATAATCACGCTTAATCGGCCGAATAGGACCAAGTCCTCCGATACCGCAGCTCCGTAAGAAAAAGACGAGCTCTGCACGCCCCTCCTCCAAAAATGCCCCTGTTTTTCGCCAGATGGCACCCACCCATTGCTGCGGCTGTGATTCGCATTCTCGAAGGAGCAGGATTCCATCGCCACGCAGAATGTTCAGCGGTCGATCGACTTTTCAGTGAATGGTTCCCTATCTTCCTGCTGCGAAATCGATCACGACGACTGATCGGTGAACAGCGGCTTGAACCTTCCAACACATTCTTTACTCAATCTTGGGTTTTTAAGGCTTATCGTTCCAGGTTGGTCTGACTATTGCAACGAGATAACCCTGACAGGCTGATTGCTATCACGCCATACAATGCTTACACGATGAGGGAAACATGAAGATGCAGTTTTTGTCCAAGTACGTTGGGGCTCTCTTGATCGGGGGTGCATCCCTCACGAGCGTGACCCAAGCGTTCGAAATCGGACGAGGTCGGTTGTTCAACCGCAATGCTCGTATTGCAGGAAATGTGGCTGGAGTTCGTACACTGTCCAATGCGAGCGTTAGAACTTACTACCCAGGCAGTTCCTACGGCTCGCGCACTTACGTACAGCCCAACTCGATGGGATACATCTCCCCCAACGGATACGCCTATCCTTCTCAAACTGTTCAGTCTTACCGCATACCCTTGCAGTCATCGGACTATGCCGTTGCTGGTTCGACTGCTTATCAAGCAGGTCCTTCGTATGCTTATCAACAGGTAACAGGAAGCCAAGTGGTAACGGCCTCGTCAACGGGATGCGGATGCGGATCCGTGGTGCAAGCGTCGGAAATATCCTCCCCGCAATACCTTCAGCCGAATTCGCAAACGGACACGCGCTCCGAAGTAGACGGAAGGTCCAACACCCCAAATAGTGCAGTGCCGCCCAATACCGAAGTGAATGGGTCGGGTAGAGCTACTGTTCCACCACTACCCACCAATCCTGCACAAACGCAGCCACCAGCCTCCATTAACGGAAATGGCAGCTTCGACGGTAACACCCCTCTCGGTCGTGCATCGGGCGATGCCCAGATCAATAGCACGCCATTAGGCGGCTCAACAGAAGCAGCGACTTCCACTTCCGGGGCTGTTGGTGACGTACTCAAAGCAGATGGATCGTCTGGGGCAAAAGTTGGAGACGAGTAGTCCATCTCTAATCACGGCCAGTTTTTTATTTCAAATGAAAAGGGTGAATCATGAAAAAGTTTTTAACCGTTCCGATGATTCTGGTTGCTTCGTCGGCTGCGATGGCTCAAGAGAAAGAATTGACGCCTAGCAAACCATCAAACACGATCCAAGCTCCACGAAACGCAGAAACACAACGCAACATGCTGATGCCGACGAGCAAGCTAATCGGCGCGACACTGAAAGACAAAAACGGCGACGACTGCGGGACCGTTTCCTCGTTTGTCTTCAACAAGCAAGGCGAAGCCATGTTTGTGATCGTCGGTAAGGGCGGAGTACTCGGGATCGGCGAAGAAGAGGTCGCTGTTCCTTGGGCCGCCTTCAGCTGTGAATGCAAGATGGAAGGCGATGAAATGACATGTCATCCAAAGGTCGCAATGGACGGCAAAGCACTCATGAACGCGAAGCGATTGCGAGCGCGCCAGTACACGGAGTTAACCGACGCTCAGTGGGTCGCAGAGAATGCAAAATTTTACAATGTTGCGGCTTCCGTTGTGCCGGTTAAGGATGGCATTTGCACTTCGCATTTCATCAATGCAACAGTGAGATCGAGCGACAATCTGGACGCAGGAGTTCTCGATGAGTTTATGATCGAGCAACGAACTGGGAAGGTACCTGCGGTAGTCATTGGAACCGGTGGTGTCGCAGGTGTCGGTAAGAACTTCGTAGCTCTGCCATTCGCGAAGCTTTCGTTCGGGATGGACAAAGAGAAAGCCACGGTTCGCGCCAACATGACGAATTCTGCGATCGAGGGTGCTCAGAAGGTCACAGCGGACGAATATCCCGAACTGCGGTTGTCGAGCGTTATCAACAAGTTGAACACCGAACTTAAAGATCGCTAGGCCTGTACTGTTGCAGAAGCTTGCTGAGAGGTGGTACGCGCCTTTCGAGAGAATTGAAACGGCACCTGAGAAGCTTGCTCATTTCTAGCACAATGAGCATCCTTCGAGGGTGCCTTTTCTCGTTAAGAAGGTGGAAGACACTCTATGTATCCGACTTAATTTTCGTCTTGAGACAGCAGGAACACTAATCTCCACTCATTCACACTTATCAAAAACCGCGACAATCTTGTTGCTATTCCTTATTAGTGGTGATTAGCGACGATTAGTGTTCTGCTCCCATCCAATCCCAGGAATGGATTGGTCGCGAAGCCATAGATTATCGATCCCATGTTCGGTAGCAAGCGAGGAAAGCATGGATCGGCCGAGGCCGGTTGATCGAGACGTTGGGTGCATCCGCTGGTTATCTCATTCCTACTCTGAACCGACAGCTTCGAGTATGGTTCGATCCCTGAGAACGGTCAGGAAGATGACGAGCAAATTGTACGAGTGAGAGAGTGCCTCCCACGCAAGCTAGATCTAAGCAGATCATGTCGTTGATGGCACATCCACTATGCGGAAACGCCAGAGATACGTCAAACGGTCAGATCACGAACATGGATATTGCTAGAATGTAATGTTCAGCGTCTTGAGACAGCAGGAACACTAATCTCCACTCATTCACACTAATCAAAAACCGCGACAACCTTGTTGCTATTCCTTATTAGTGGTGATTAGTGACGATTAGTGTTCTGCTCCCATCCAATCCCAGGAATGGATTGGTCGCGAAGCCATAGATTATCGATCCCATGTTCGATAGCAAGCAAGGAAAGCATGGATCGGCCGAGGCCGGTTGATCGAGACGTTGGGTGCATCCGCTGGTTATCTCATTCCTGCTCTGAAGCGACAGGCTCGAGTCTGGTTCGATCCCTGAGAGCGGTCAGGAAGATGACGAGCAAATTGTACGAGTGAGAGAGTGCCTCCCACGCAAACTAGATCTAAGCAGATCATGTCGTTGATGGCACATCCACTATGCGGAAACGGCAGAGATGAGTCAAACGGTCAGATCACGAACATGGATATTGCTAGAATGTAATGTTCAGCATCTTGAGACAGCAGGAACACTAATCTCCACTCATTCACACTAATCAAAAACCGCGACAACCTTGTTGCTATTCCTCATTAGTGGTGATTAGTGACGATTAGTGTTCTGCTCCCATTCAATCCCAGGAATGGATGGGTCGCGAAGCCATAGATTATCGATCCCATGTTCGATAGCAAGCAAGGAAAGCATGGATCGGCCGAGGCCGGTTGATCGAGACGTTGGGTGCATCCGCTGGTTATCTCATTCCTGCTCTGAAGCGACAGGCTCGAGTCTGGTTCGATCCCTGAGAGCGGTCAGGAAGATGACGAGCAAATTGTACGAGTGAGAGAGTGCCTCCCACGCAAACTAGATCTAAGCAGATCATGTCGTTGATGGCACCTCCACTATGCGGAAACGGCAGAGATACGTCAAACGGTCAGATCACGAACATGGATATTGCTAGAATGTAATGTTCAGCATCTTGAGACAGCAGGAACACTAATCTCCACTCATTCACACTAATCAAAAACCGCGACATTCTTGTTGCTATTCCTCATTAGAGGTGATTAGTGACGATTAGTGTTCTGCTCCCATCCAATCCCAGGAATGGATTGGTCGCGAAGCCATAGATTATCGATCCCATGTTCGGTAGCAAGCGAGGAAAGCATGGATCGGCCGAGGCCGGTTGATCGAGACGTTGGGTGCATCCGCTGGTTATCTCATTCCTGCTCTGAACCGACAGGCTCGAGTCTGGTTCGATCCCTGAGAACGGTCTGCAACCATGGGGATTCGAAACTACCTCCTGCGGCAAACCCGTTCAGACGAGCTCTCGTCTCTCCCAGTCCAAGATGTAGTGATGCGGAGCAAGGTTCTGCATTATCAGATCAAAACGATTGTAGGATCTGTACGTTTGACTGCAGCCGGACTGTAGCGAACTTCTGTGAAAATCGAGTATCCTCGATTGATCTCGAGTCAATTTCTTTGCGGCAATGTCCGATGGATGGAATTGCAAGCATTCACAGAAAGTGAGAATGCTTTGGTTGTAGTTGAGATTTTGAAGTGCAAGGAACAAAGATGAACACGCCCAATCTTCGTATCCTCAGTGCTCATTAGCTCATCAAGAAAATCGAATGTCGCATTAACTTAGTTTGTACGTCCACCGATTGGGAGTAACGGGCATTCTCATCACATACACCTGCTTATGAGCGAGGATTCTCTTGATTCACAATACACTCGATCGGGTCATTAAATCCATCGCGTCGACGACGCGATATCCTGTTCAATTGCTTACCGCAGATGCCGACCTTGAGAACGATCTGGGGATTGATTCGGTCAAGCGACTTGAAATTGTCTTGGACTTAAGCGATGAGTTTCAAATGAGATTGGATCGCGAACCTCGCGATTCCTCCATTCGTACCATCCAAGATGTTGCCAATTGGATAGATCAACTTCTCTATCAACAGACCCCTGGTTTGTCCAGGCGGATCGATCCAATGTCGGAATCGATTCCTAGGCCTTTGGGATCACAGAGTACGAATCTCCGTCTGAGTACCGTTGAGTCCAATGACCATATCAATCCACTGCAGTCTAACACTGTCAAGATGAGGCATCCCGTCCATGCGCCCATGTCGGATACGGTCAGTACCTCTCCGAACGGTCGGTATCATCAGAATGGGTACGCCTCGATATCTCGTTTGGAACCCGAACATTTGGGAACGTCAAACGGTAAGTTGGGACAAAAGGCGGGGCGACCTCTTCAAGGGAAAGTCGCATTGGTAACTGGATCAGGGCATGGAGTTGGACAAACCACAGCTCGATTGCTCGCATCGCGTGGAGCAACCGTTATTGTCAATTCTTTCCATTCGAGAGAAATGGGGGAACGAACGACCTCTGAGATCAATGCGAGTGGCGATTCTGCCATTCATTTGTGGGGCTCGGTTGCCAATCCTGCCCATGTCGACCAGATATTTCAGCAGATACAAACTCAAATTGGTCGACTGGATATTTTGGTTTGCAATGCCTCGGACGGTCGTATTGGCTCCGTCATGGAAGTCGACCACGAGGATTGGGATCGAGCCTTTCGCACGAATGTGATCGGGCATCACCGATGTGCAGTGCGCGCTGCCTCCTTGATGCGAACCCACGGTGGAGGATCCATTGTGACAATGTCGGCAGTTGGCTCCCATGGCTATATCGAAGGGCTTGGGACGCAGGGCGTTGTGAAAGCAGCCGTTGAGACAATGACTCGGTATTTAGCATGTGAACTCGGACAATTTGGAATTCGCGTCAACTGTATCGTGGGTGGGCCTGTCTATGGCGAATTGCTCTCCAAGTTCGCCAATTCCCAGTCGGCGCAACATCATTGGGAATCGATGACGCCCGATGGAACGCTGTGTAGTTCTACCGATCTGGCAAACGCCATTGGCTTCTTGGTGAGCAACGAAGCGACTGGTGTGAACGGCGCCATCTGGAACGTTGATCATGGGTTCTCGGCAACCGCCGACGGCAGACCTCTTCGATATTCGACTACAACGCAGTTGGTTTAGATTACCTGTGATGCTCGTGCAGTACCCGCAAAAGTGAATGCGATGACCGCCTATTTCGCAATTGATTACACGATTCATTTCGACGATACGATGGCTTACGGCGGTCATCACTTCCTGACAGCCTTCAAACTGCAATGTGCGTCAAGGGAAGCGTTCCTCTTCGGTGAACTCATCTTTGACCAGGCCGGAGTCAAGGAGGCGTTGGACGAAGTCCATTTGCTTACTTCAGACGCGTATGCCCGGAACCTCCAATCGATGCATCTGGGTGATCGGGTTGTCATCCTTTTGTCGTTGGAAGAATGGGGACGTGCGAGTGCACGGTTCTGTTATCGGGTTCTCAACCAACGCGGAGAACCAGTGTGTGCCGGTTTTCAAACGCTCATATGTGCGGACGCTGAATCGGGTGAGCCGAGGATGTTGCCCAACGCGCTGAATGACGCGATGAATCGATTGAGAGAGATTGAAGAGTGTCGTTCTAATGATTCGTTTCGAAATATCTTGTTGGCGGGTGGTCAAGGGCTGAACGAATTGTTTAGCGAGCACGAACGAGAAATCGCCGTCGGGTTCCTTTCCGATCGCTATCCTCGTCCCGCCATCATCCGAACACCACAACGCGATGACGGGACGCACGACTCGCCGGTGAAAAAAGATGTCTTAAGTGTTTCGGAAAGCATCTCGCCTCCAGCCAATACCGCTGGATCATCCGTTGCGCTGAACACCACATCTCGTGTTGCGTCTCCAAAAACCCCCTCGAGTTCGGAAGCGTGGGTTTTTGCAGGCCAAGGCTCATTCGACGAGAAACTTTTTTGTCAACGTCTTCGACTTCATCAACAATTGGATGGATACCAAGCCGACGATTTGACAGACAGCGAACGAATTGCCGGTGAGTATTTTGGTGAGAATGCTCGCGATTTATTCTCAGCTGAACCGGCGCGCGTTCGGACCGCGATGGAATCGAAACCTGGGCTATCACAGGTTGCGATTCTCCTGCAAAACGTACTCGGTGCTCGATTATTGAGACATCGGGATGATGGCCCAGCGCTTCTGATGGGACATAGCTTCGGAGAGATTGCCGCTTGCCAGTTAGCAGGTTGGTTTGACTTGCCGACAGCAGTTCGCATCGTCTGTCTGCGCGATCAAGCGATCGCACGTTTCGCTCCTGCTCATTGCGGCATGCTCGCCGTGTCCGCGCAGCGCCATGACGTATGTGCTGAGACAATCGGCGCTTTTCCTAAAGTTTGCATCGCAGGTCGCAACCATGACACGCAAACTATTGTGTCTGGACCACTTGAACAGCTTGATCGCCTCCGCGACCGGCTCGAACAGTTGGGTATACAGACTACGCGAATTCAAACACCGACTTCATTTCACCATCCAGACCTCCGTGAGGCGGCTCGACATTGGTACAAGTCTATCGCCCAATGCTCACTGCAGGCTCCGAGCAGGAAAGTGTATTCGCCAATCGGTCGGCGATTCATCAATCAGGGCGACGATCTAGCAGGGACGCTTGCGAGCCAGCTCCTGAGGCCGTTTGATATTCAAGGCGCGCTTTTCGATGTAGCTTCGATGGGAATTTCAAAGGTGGTGGATTGTGGGTCGACCGGATCGCTCGCAAATCTGCTGCGAAAGGGGTGTCCTGACGGGGTCAACGTCATCTGTGCAGCCTCTCTGAATCAAAAAATCGAAGCTGCGTCTTTAAAGAACAAGTTAGACTCGCGGCCAAAACAACTTGCGGAAGAATCGAACACGACAGCGGTAACATTAGCCAGTCCACGTACGGCATCACCGGCGACGTCGAACGCTCAGACGGTGCTGAAGCTTCCAGCCGTTAGCACTGCAGAGCCTCCTCGAACAAGGCCCCAGACAGCCATCGTCGGTCGAGGGTGCATTCTGCCGGCCGGAGTCGTTTCTCCGGAGCAACTCTTCGAATCCGTTGTGCAGCAGCGCGTCGGCTTGATCGACCAAAGGACAAAAGATCCGTACTGGACGGAAGATTTCTACTCGGAAACGCTGGTCCCGGATCGATCGACTTCGCACTTATCGGGTCAGGTAAATGACTCTGACATGGAATGCCCGTCTGGGGTCGATCCAAAATTCTTTCATTCATTGACTCGAACTCAGAGGCTCTTTTGCATTGCACTAAATCCATGCCTGCCGGGATTGCGCGATGCGAGACGCATCGTCTGCCTAATCGGCGCGACTGCAGATGGCTTTGAAGACCAGGACGAAGCGACTTCCCTAGTTTTTGCTGGTATCGATCCACTCTCACTGGAAGTGGATCGATTGATGAATTCGGCGCGGTCTGGTTATCGAACTCCGCATCAAGCGATTCAGCATGTCTTAGATCACATGATCAAAATGGGGGTTCAACTAATTTTGGTCGATGCAGCGTGCGCATCGTCTCTTTATACAACCGCCATGGGGATGAAGTTTCTGGAAACCGATCGAGCAGATGCGGTCATCGTGGGCGGAATCTTCTGCCCCGGACCAGGTAATAGTTGTTTGTTTTCCCAATTTCGCGGCACAACTTCTACCGGTTGTCGTCCGTTTGATGCGAACGCAGATGGGGTAGTTTTTTCCGAAGGCTCGGCCATCCTCACATTAAGACGCGCAACCGATGCTTCGAACTTAGGCTTAGAGCCAGATGCAATCATCAGCGGTGCAGGACTGTCCAGCGACGGTCGCAGTTCATCCGCCAACGTGCCACAATCTCACGGCCAGATCCTGTCATTGCAGCGATGCTATCATGGCTATGAAATCGATCCGGCCACCATCGCGGGAATCGAGGGGCATGGAACTTCGACACCTGTCGGAGATTCAACCGAAATCGAGACCTTAAGGCAATTCTTCTCGCAGCATGCAAGTTCTCCAATCCAACTGCATAGTTTGAAAGGTTCGTTAGGGCACGCAGGTTGGGCTGCAGGGACAGCCTCGATTATTGCCGCTTCTGAATACCTTCGTCGCCAAACCTTTCCAGCCCAGGGATTTTTCCATCATCCTTCGACGGCTTTGGAGAATGCCAAAAACGTACTTGCCGTCAAGAGGTCGCCGACATTGCTAAGGGCAGATCAAAGGCGCATTGCGGTAGATGGATTTGGCTTTGGCGGAGCAAATGCCCATTTGGTGATCGAGAGGGCCGATCGCCAATCATTTGCTGCGGGAAGCACTTCCGCTGAGTCATCTAAGCCGGCGCAACCGGTATTGCGAGACCAAGACATCGTACTCATTGCGTTGCATGAGATTGAACCTACCATCCATTCGCAATACGGAGCCCGATTTGATCGTGCGGCGATCAAGCTGCCAAGGGACTTTATCGTTTTACCTGAGCTAGCTGACGACATGGACATCAGCCAGATTTTGACGGTTTTGTTAGTACATGAGATCATCAATAATCTTTCTGGATACTCCGCAAATCTTCGAAACGAGACGAGCGTTGTACTGGCAATGAACGGAAAGACGGAACGGGGAGTAGAGGCAACCACTCGAGTACTTAGTGAGCGACTCAAGCGACGACTTGCATCCGATGAACGCTTTGTCGAATCCATCGAACAAGCTTACAAAGGCTCGCGTCCGTCGAAAGCCTACACACTCCAATGCATGATGCCAAATGTGGCGTCAGGAAGAGCCGCCTTGTTGCATAACTTGCGAGGAGCCAATTTCGTTGTTGATGCGGGGGATCAATCGTTGGAGGCAGCACTGACCGCCGCTTCACTGCTCCTTTGCGACAATGACAGCGGTACACGGATTGCCATCGTAGCTTCTTTGTCAGCGTGCACTGAGGCCGACCCTCATCATCTAGGACACAGAAAAGGGGATGAGTACGCAGTTGCTTTTGCCTTGACAACCAAGGAGACTGCAGAGCAATTCGGCTGGAAACCGCTCATGGAACTACATCAAGTGTTCCAACAATTGAAAAACCCCTCGATCGATGATCGAAATGGGGCAGACGCGGCATCACAGCTTCGAACACTGGTGTCACAAATTCGAGGCGGTCAATCGAACGCAATTGATTCCGACCACACTCAGGTTGTCGCTCCTCAAACCGACGCCTCGAAAACGGATTCTTGCCCAATTCATTCTCCCATATGGGTTGAACGCCCCTACTCGGAACACGCGGTTTGCTCTCCCCGTTCATCACCCGAACGTCTGCCTGCGGCAATTTTCTTGCTCGGAGACGATGCTGACCTGACCCTCCAATTGCAGAGTGCCGCGTTGCAACGCTTCTCGCGAACTCGATTTATCTTGATCGGTGGTGATGCATCGCGCGCTGACTCGCAATTTTCCAATCGCGACGTGCATCGCGTCGAAACGCTAGATAAAACGGAACAATTTTTGGATCTGGTTCAGTCTTTCTCTGCAGATGTTATCATCGCAGTCGAACAGCCACGGACGAGTGATTTTCGCGAAGTGCTAAAGGACGTAGCCAGAGAGAACACGCCGCACGAAGCCCTCTTTCTGGCTGCAAGACAGGAGGTCGAACGACTGCACTCCGGCAAGGTCGAATTGTGGGGGCTTATTGTCGACGGCTGGTCCGGAGAAGCCCATCCAAGCAGCGGAGCAATTGCGGGACTTCTCAAATCGATTGGACGCGAGATCCCTCACGCTCGGATGGCGACGATCTGCACGCGAGGCCTGAGCGTCGAGCAATCCCTCGATGGCTTGCTCAATGAGAGGACACGCGGCGAACCAGAGATGGAAGTGGTTCTCGATCTGGATCGACGATTGGTCCGTCGCTTAACACCTGTTCAATACGTCGAGCCGCTGAAACCTGCCGTCTTCCTCGACTCTCAGAGCGTGGTGATCGCATCGGCGGGCGCGCGGGGTGTGACAGCCGTGATGCTTGAGGCTATTGTCCGCGACTTTGGTTGTACCGTCATTGCATTGGGACGAAGCCCTCTGGAAACGGGTCCGACCAACAACATGGACGAAGCGATCGAGAAAGAGTTTTATCGCCGTTACATGATCGATCATCCACAAGCCTCACCTATCACGATGCGGCGGGAATTCGAGTCGACCAGGGCAAAATGGGAAGCCGCCAGTAACATCGAATATTTGCGATCCATCGGCGGGAAGATTGAGTACCACATCGTCGACGTCACGAATGCAGAACAGGTCTCAGGCTTGATCTCGGATATCGCGAATCGATATGGACGCGTCGATTTGTTGATACATGGTGCAGGGGTTCAGATCTCAAAGAAACTTCAGCATCGAACTCTCTCTGAATTCCGAAAGACATATCAGGTCAAGGTGCGGGGCCTGCATCTGCTCGTCGATTCCTGTTTCGAACACTTTCAAAAGCGAGTCCATGTGCACGCGTTGACATCCGCGTACAGCGTTTTCGGCAATGATGGACAGCACGACTATGGTGCAGCCAATGAAACCATGGATCGTTTGTGTGCTGCGAGTCGGCAATCGAGCGGACATTGTTGGACAAGCTTGGCATGGCTCGCTTGGGATGGAATTGGTATGACGCGTGCTAGCGAATACCGCGCACTCGCAAAACAACGCAAGCTGTCAGGCATCGATCCTGCATTAGGACAAAGACACTTTCGAGCAGTCCTATCTGGGCGCACCGGCGTGGCAATCAATGTACCAATGTCACCAGCCGAACATATTCAATACAGCGTTCCCACCGTTCCCATTAGCGGAGACGGACTCTCGGGCAAATGGATAGAATTCCCCGTCGATCTTCGTAGGGTCGACTGCCTTCCGTTCCATAAAGTTCGAGACTACCCGACTCTTCCAGGTGCCTGGATTCTACATTACTTTGTCGAAGCCGCGTCCAAGCACTATTTAGAGTCCATCCGTTTAGAAGAAGCCTGCTTTCGACATGTCAAGTTTCATCGATTCGTAAGGTTTCAACACGGAAACAGTCCGAATTTGCGGGTGATGGCGCGAAGAATAGGCGAGTCGATCGACCTTTGGATGATCGCCGATCTAATTCATGCCTCAGGCCAACTGCTTTCCAAAGATGTCTGCTGCGCGAGTGCGAAACTCGTCTTTCGGTCATCGTCGCCTTCTATCAGAACTTTGTATGACCCCGGATGCAATACGCAAACCGCATCCTTGGATGACCCCTATTGTTCTATTAACTCAACCGTCACGCTATCTGGACCATTTCGGTGCCTGCGTGAGATATCGATGGGTCTTGAAAGTCGGCGCGCCATATTCGATCAAACGAATGCTGACCGTTGGCCTATGACCACTCCCGCCCTGGCTCTGGACGCTGCATGGCGAGTGGGAGCAATGTATACAAACAACTCCAAGAGCACTTTGTTTGTTCCCGTATATATCGAAGAAGTGATCCTCCCATTCGGCTCGGTCGATACGCATACACGATCCACGGATTGGACCATCGTGTCAACGCGACCCCACGTCGAAAGCGATGGTGCCCGCTGGTCTCGCACAGAGGTCTGCGATGAAAATGGGCTCGTTATGATCCTCGTCAAAAACGCATTTGCAAAGTCGATCGATTAATCGGACTCATCTTGCGCTGGCTAACGGCAACGCCTTGGTCGTAAAAAAATTTTGTACTTCCAAGGCGGAAACGGGCCGACTGAAGTAGTAACCTTGATACTCATCACAGTCGTGGTACTTCAGAAAGTTCAACTGCTCGACTGTTTCTACGCCTTCTGCGAGAACGCTCATTCCAAGTGCCTTCGCAAGCGTAATGATGCTCGATGCGATCATGCCATCGTCATTGTCCGGAATATTTTTCACAAATGTCCGATCAATCTTGAGCCGATCGACTGGAAATTGACGCAGGTACGCGAGCGATGAATAGCCTGTTCCAAAATCATCGATACTTAAACTCGCTCCGAGATCTTTGATTTGGTTCAATTTGGCCACTGCTGTGGGAACGTCATCGATCAGTAACCCTTCCGTGATTTCGAAATCGAGCTGAACAGGATCGATTTTGAACTCTGCAATACTATCGACGATGCAATCATAGAAGTTCTCGTCATTGAACTGCAGCGCGCTGACGTTGACGGAGATCTTGACACGAAAACCCATTTCATTCCACTCGGCCAATTGCCGACAAGACTCGCGAATGATCCAGGCACCGACAGGTAGGATCTCGCGGCTTCGTTCCAGCAAGTGGATAAAGCGGATTGGCGGAACGATCTCACCCTCGTTTCTCCAGCGAATCAGTGCCTCTACACCGATGACTTCTTTCGACTCCAAAGAAACTTGAGGTTGATATACCAGAAAGAATTCGTTTTTATCCAGCGCGAGCGATAGCTTCTCTTGCACCGTTCGGTACTCGACCAACCGCTCCGTCATTTCCGGAGCATAACACGCATAGCCGAGCCTATGTTCCTTGGCATGGAACATAGCCGTATCTGCGAACGCGAGTGTTTCTTTGGCGGTTTTGGCATGCAACGGACTAAAGCAATATCCAACGCTTCCCCCAAGCGGGAACTCGCTATCACCCAGTCTTTGTCTTTGGCTTAGTAACAGGCAAATTCTTTTGGCCATTTCCTCGGCCTCGAGGGGATCTGTCATGCCGCTCTTCAAAATACAAAACTCGTCACCACCTAAACGAGCGACTTCCGCTCGATCTCCAAATGCCTTGGATAATCGTTCGGCGATCACGACCAACGCTTCGTCCCCGATGCTGTGCCCAAGTGTATCGTTGATCTCTTTGAAACCATCCATGTCGATGAGAAAGAGCACCATCGGCGTATCGGTACTCACCGCTTGGTTGACCAACTCGTTCAATCGTTCTTGAAATTGATATCGATTGGTTAGCCCCGTCAAAGCGTCTGTTGTTGCCAGCACTTGCAGGCGATCGCTCTTTTTCTCAAGGTCCTGGCTAAGTCGGATCAGATCGGCCGTCCGCCGCCGATAATACGCTTCCCCTTGATGACAACAGAAATAGACGCACGCAGCCACACCTACCATGATGATAAACTGGTCGAACCGCCAAGTCGTCAGCGATTGATCGAAGCCGTAGACAAAACCAAAGAAGCTTAGAAAGGCTAACAGGTTGATAAAAAACCATTGCAGCGCAGCGCGGATGCCGAGTAACTGCGATGCGACAATGATGGAGACAGGATAGAACAACATGACGCTGTACAACGCTGGATCGCTAGTCGAAACTCCAAACAACCCACCTGCGCTTGCTGCCAAATTCAAGTTCATGATCCGACGAATGTCTGGAGCGTAGCGATGAATGCCAATCAAAATGAAAATCACCGGCAATTCACACGCGCAAATCAACGAGGCGACGTTATATCCACGAATCCACAGAAAGATCGCGAAGAACAACCAAGTTGCCCATATTACGGCAACGAACCTCCAAATTCGTTGAGCACGGAGCTCCGCCGAATCTTTGGTCTCGACAAAGATACCTTGGCATTTCTCAGGCTTACCCCAGTCACTCATTTTATTTATCCACGTTAGATCGATTGGACCCTTGACAAACCTAGATTGCCGAATTCACCGCCAATCATCAACTCCTTACAATCGTTTCAAATTTAGGGCACCAGGTTCAGGTTGTAACAGTCAATTCACTTTTTCGGCAACGCTTGCATTAGGTGGACACTCGACGTCGTAAACGCCATCGTCAGAATTATCAGCAAATCTGATAAACTCGAGGCAAACCAATCTCAACGAAGGTTAGCCATATCGATAGCAAACGGCAAAATCCGATGGAGTCCCCTGTATTGGTGCATTAATTGTGGGGAATCGCTCCTCCGCCGGTCGATGAACGAGGGACGCCTTCGGACGACGCCTGACGATAGGACAGACATGCGTCATTTTTAAGAGAGATGGTATGAACCACGATGCCGTTAGATTGGCTATTGCCGCCCTGTTCGTGATGATGCAGTCACAACTCAGTTTTGGGCAAGGAGCAATCCTGTCGGCTGCTGGTCCAGTACATCGTTCAATGGGTGGCGCATCGACCGCAGCCCCCATCAGCGCGATCAGTGCGATCTACTGGAATCCTGCATCGATCAGTGGCATGGCAAACGGGGAACTGGAGGTTGGGCTCGATCTCCTATCTATCGAACATGAGGTCCAATCGACATTCGGACCTTTCTCAGGACAAACGGAGGGGGATGCTGGTACTTTCCCTATACCGAATTTCGGATGGGTGCATCGAAATGGCGACTCGCCGATAACGATTGGTTTAGGAGTGAACTCAATCGCTGGCTTCAAAACCACGCTGCCGATAGATCCGACCAACCCCGTGCTTTCGCCTCAGCCCTTAGGTTTAGGGGCCGTTAGTTCAGAAGCATCGTTCCTGCAAATCTCGCCCGTTGTTTCGTATGCGATCAATGAACAATTTTGTATTGCTGCGGGACCAAATCTCGCGCTTGGCCAATTAGGCGTAGAGCCATTTGTGTTCACATCTGCGAACTCCGATGGATCCTATCCTTCTGGGCGAGCCAGCCACTATCAGTTTGGGTGCGGGGTTCAAACAGGGGTCTACTATATCGGTGATCGTGGATGGAATTTGGGGGCATCGATCAAGAGTCCTACGTGGATGGATCAATTCGAGTTTGCCGGACAAGATCAAAATGGGATGCCAAGAAATTTCACCGCGCATGTGGATTTGCCCATGATACTCTCGATTGGTACAGCATATACCGGTCTGGAGAATTGGGTTTTTGCACTGGATGGGCGATTCATTGACTATGCCAATGCGGATGGCTTGGGGGATGCAGCTCAATTCAGACCTGACGGCAGCTTACCAGGCCTCGGCTGGAGAAGTGTTTTTGCAACCGCTTTTGGTATTCAGCGGCGCTTTAGTGATCGCTTTACGATTCGCACTGGGTATTCGTACAATCAGAGCCCAATTCAATCCAGCAATAACTCTGTGAATATCCCTGCGCCATTGCTGTACGAACATATCTATAGCGTTGGTGGTTCCTATAGTGTTTGCCAGCATGTGTCCCTTAACGTCGCCTATTCGCATTACTTCGAAGCGGAAGAGCAAGGCAGCATTGTCTCTCCAGTATTCGGAGCGATTCCAGGAACCTCGGTCACAAATCGAGTCAGTGCTGACCTGCTGAGCTTTGGCATCTCCATGCGTCACTAGACTTCACTCGGTTCGGGCCATCGCATCCCATTAGGCTAAGAATTGGCTGGTTGCAGTAGCGCCCCTGTCTCGCCGAGAAAGTGCAAGGCAGCAAAAAAGCCAAAAAGTGGTCAAAGTCAGATAGCTGCCAAGTGACCAGTACTGATACTCTCTGACTCGCAATGCCAAATCGAAGAATCCAAGGTATACCCTCGATTTAGACTCGACTTCTTCGCCGTTCTGAAGAACTTTTTTCGCTAAGTCATCATAAATGGCAATAGATCTTGGATTGCTCTCAATCTTGGAGACCAGAGCGGATGAATACTTTTCAGATGCACCCAGCCCGTCGGTGTTGACCATAAAGAGGTTGATCGTCGACTCACTACCTGCAAGATCCTTGATCGGACAAACCCAATACCGTTGATTCGATGCGTAAGTATGCCCACTTCGTGGATTGCGACTGAATCGCTTCACAAAACTCTCAATCTGCGACCCGGACAACTGTTCAAACCCGACTAACTTGTAGAAGGAGTCCTTATCCCACGTTTGAGCGTGACCGTTGTCGACGGTTACAACAGGGGCTGTTGTTAAATGACGCCACGCAAGCAACTTAATTCCAACATACGGAACCCCTAACAAGCCAACGAAGAACCAGATGACGACGAGGACGATTTGGTCAAGAAACGAATGCAGGAAGGCTGTCTTTACGATCAACAGTAAAACAAGGGTGAGGAATGCCACAAAGCCTATCAAACTAAATGCGAAAAGCCAGGTGCCAGCTCCATCGTTCTCGTAGCGTAATAAGCTCAGCATGGGGCAGAGAATGGCGAAGTAAAGATGAAAGCCGATCCACCCCACCAAGAAGAACCACAACCGAAGTGCAAGCCAAGAGGGTCCTGGCTTCCGGTAATCGAGCTCTATCATTCCGGAACCTCGCTTGATTGGATTCAGCAACCATCGGATCGGTGACTCGCGACCGTTACTTCCCGAGTGATCTCCGATCAATCGTATCTGTCACAAACGCGGAGCCTTTTGTATCGATTCCATATGATATGTTTCCAGTAGGATTGTCTTTGTTAACGAACGCGGCATGCAACAACGCCGAGTTGGAATCGCGTTCAACGATGACGGTCAATTCCAAAGCAGACTTATCTACGTGGTCCCAGCTTTTGGTAGCCGAATTCCAGCGAGAAAGCCGATTAATTTTCCATTCTGCCTGATCAAATACCACAGCCAAGAGCTTGTCGTTTGGATACTTCTTTTTCCACGCCGCCGTAACATCTCGTCGTAAAACCTCCAAATCGGTGCCTTGATAACGCTCTTCTGGAGCCTTGGCAGTTCTCTGGGTCTCCCTCACCAATTTCGCATGACTCGTTTTGTACTCTTCAGTCAATTTCGCAAGCTGTTCTCCAAGCATAATTGCTGTAGGATCCTTCTCCCCATTGAAGGCAACCAAGATTGTCAGCATCCATTCAGCAGTAGCAAGTTGTCGCAGTGCCGAATCGTAATATCCAGGTGTCTTCTCCGACTCGGCTGAGGCAGCATCAGACTTCGCCCTTTGAATCAGATCCCTGAATCGCTCCTGAAACGTCTTGGCAAAGTCTTGAGCTCCATCGGTAAAGGCGGATATTCCAACCGTTGCACCCTTTGCTGCGCTTTGAATACTTTTCCCTAAGTCCGATTTCGATTCGATCTCTGATTTATACCTGCCAACGATGTTTTTCATAATTACGACATCACCTGCATGTTCACGTACGATAGCGATAAACGCATCAGGTTCCTGAGAGGCTTTATCCCAAGCAGATTGATACTTTTTCGCCATGTCTCGGAGGAGCTTGGCATCCTCGGCTTGAGACTGCCCAAATACGACACCCGACATCGCACTAACAAAAACGAAAATAATGGTAGGGATGAATTTATTTACCATGATGTGTATCACTCACTTGAAACAAACAGTGGACCTGGAAGTCGTATGCACTGGACATCACCAGCCTCGCTACGCCGAAACCGTAGCACTTTGATTTGATCCAGCGGGAACATTCATCCTCCCCCCGATCGTCTTCACCATTCAAACGCGAATATATTCCGGATGTATCGAATATGCAGATTAGTAAGCCGCTCATGAATTCACGATAGCTGTGAGCAGGGCAGGTCGAAAAGTTGAACTCTCCGTCGGAAGAGATCGCACCGACAGGGCAGGCAGCCACACACAACTTGCAATGGACGCAGGGGTTGTAGTCAATTGGCCGTGACTCCTCTGAGACGGCGACATCAAGTAGCGCCCGAGTCCCGCCGCAACGGCGAGAGGCTTGAACGAGATGGCCCACATCTTTTCAGGGAATCGCTCGACCTCCATTGGAAACGCCATGGGCGGATTGACCGCGCGGATACCGCGTTCCGCCAAAGTCGAAACGATGTTTCGAGCTGTTTCATAGGCGTCGTCCCCTGCTTCATGGAACTCGTGATTCGCGATATTCCTTGCAATTCGACCACTTGGCAATCAGCATGATCGAACTTAATTTGATTATGGCGTTTCAACTGTCAACGAACTCCTAAGACTTGCAACAGCAAGTGGAGTTGACTTGAGACTTCGCGTACTCATCATGCCTTCGCCACCAAACGGTGGTTTCGTTACGGCCCTTGGGTGCGCGGTCGAGCCATTGATATTGGGACCACAGAACATCCAATCCGCGTGCGAAAGTCGAATACGTGTGGTAGATGGTTCCGTCGTCGATTTGGAATGCGCTCATGCCAGGACGCTCTCGCGTGTAAGTTGCAATATCCGTTCCTGTCATCAAGGCGTTGATTCCGACGGGCGAGTTTTGCATTTGGCTGTCCGCGCCTTCATCGGTTCGCTTGAGCCAAACTGGCTCGTCTCGATAATTGTAGTTGAGCCCAATATCGAATTGCTGCTGTTCGGTGAACCCCACACCGAAATCTTGATTAAAGTCGCTAGCACTTGAGGAGGCCCACGGAAAAGTCCATCCCATCCGCTTCTTATAGGCGACTAGCTTCGCCATTGGTGCGCTCGACACAGCGCACAACGTTACGTCGTGACCAGCGAGGTGCGAGTGCAACCCGTTAAACGCATCAGCGATTGCAGAACACGAGACACATCCCGCTTCGTACGCAGGGCCATACATGAAATGGTAAATCATCAGTTGACTTCGGCCCTGAAACAAATCGGCAAGCGTTGAAGCACCACTCTCAGTTTCGAATGGATACACCTTGTCGATGCGTACACATGGCAATTGAAGACGCTGTTTGGCAACTTCGTCGCTACGACGTGTTAGCTCCTTCTCGGATTCTAGCAACTCTTTCCTCGCTTCAATCCAAGCATCTCGACTTACGATTTCACGTTGCATGTTTCTTTCTCCAAGTAGTTAGCTTAAAAAGTACCAAAAGAATCTTTTGAAGAACGCCAAGCTGCATCCATGCGGCAACCGCCAAGGATGCGACGAATATCCCGATCAAGGTCCACCGTAAATAAGTTGCAGACGCGAAGCTCACACCAAGTCCCGTCCATAGAGCAATGTATGCGGCCGCACAGGCCGGGCACTTGGGGATAAACGCCAGAGCAAGGCTAGGAAGAATCCATTGCAATGCAGCAATTCCCCCAGCAACCCACGTTCGATTCCCAAGCGATGACTTCTTCTTGCAGCAACTCATTTCGCGCTCTCCGCTTTCATGACCGCTAGTTTGCGGACGCGCTCAATCCAATACTCCCACCCCGAGGAAAGTCCATCGAGAAGTTCGGTATCGAGTAAACCAGCCGCCTGATGGCGAAAGGTCAACTTGCTCGCAGTACCCTCACTGCTGAGTCGATACGAGAGGTGATTGTTAGCGGCACAGGACATCATCAAAGGCCCTGTGATTTCGACTAACGTCGGCGGCTTGATGACCTGGACGTGCCCCCAAAGATGTCCAGTACAATTACCGAGGTCGCGGAACCATCTACCTCCCGGCCAAGATTCCAATTGCATCGGAAACGCCTTACCGCCAGGCATCTCGCAATCTGTCCCTAGTTGATCGAGAATCGCCTCATATGCGAATTCGATTGGAGCATCGATCTCGACAACTCGTTCTATTACAAAAGTCCTAAAGCTATTCTGTGGTTCAGCGCGGTCGACCATCACTACTCCAAAGGAAAGAGATTAGTTAGTTGTTCTTGCGAGCGGCAGCAGCGCGGGATTCTGCTCGAGCCTTGATTCGTGCCAGTTGGTGATCCCAAAGTGCTTCAAAGCCCTTGGCCCAGTCATACACGGATTTCAATTCAGCGGCCTCCAGTTTGTAGATCCGCTGTTTACCCTGCCGATCGACCGACACGACGCCTACTTCCAAGAGCACGCCCAAGTGTTTAGAAACCGAAGACTGTGAGAGCTCTGTCGCCTCAACGATGTCACCCACGGCCATCGGGCCACGCCGAGCCAAGAGCGATACAAGCTCTCGTCGATTCGGTTCAGCAATCGCGCTAAAGATGTCGTTAGTGGTCGGTGTTGGAGGCATACCGCAATCATATTCCCATAACAGCATATGTCAAGTGCGGTTTAGGCGACTGAAGACCGTTTTTGAATCGCGGCGGAAATGAAACGAATCTCTGCATACAACTGGCCGGCTGGCTGGATCGGAGACCATGTGTCTGGGTTCGAGACTCATCCGCGTCTTCGCGGATGCCGTAGATCGATTGGTAGGTCCATTTCTGACTGTCACTTCGCCAGAAAAATTCGATGAACCTATCGCATCCAAGCGTTCCTTTCGCCATTGTTGTGTTTTGATAATTGCAACAAATCAATCTCGATCACGCGATGGATTGTTTCGAACGCTCTTGTAGAAAGGAACGTACTGCCGGATCATTGGCCAGTCCGATTGCTCGACGAAACGCTTCCATGGCTTCTGCAAGACGACCGGACCTCGACAATAGCTCGGCTCTTGCAGCCCAATATGGCAAATGCGATTTCACTCGCTCACAATCCAAGCAATCAAGCTGCAAAAGCGCCGCTTGAGGGCCATCAATCTCAGCCAAAGCCAATGCGCGGCCAATCAATGCACCGAAAGTCTTACAGTAGCGAATCAGACCTTCATACAGATGAAGAATCTCATTCCAATTGTTATGACCTGTAATGCGACGAAACGTGTGCGCAGATTGAATTGCCGCTTCGAGTTGGAACGGACCAACCTCGCCCATCTTCGACGCTTGCCGAAGCAACGTCTCTGCTTCTTCAATTTTCCTAACATCCCATTGGTCCAGTGATTGCTTTTCGAAGGGAATGTATCGATCGAAATCATCTCTCCTGGCAGATGCTCGAGCATCGCAAAACAACATGAGTGACAGTAGGCCGAGCGTTTCAGGACGGTTTGGCAGAAGCTCCATGGTCGTTCTTGCAAGCCAAATTGCTTCGGAAGTTAGGTTTGTGGACGCGTCGGAAGTGCAACTCGGATCCTCCCACCCCAATCCGTATGCGGCATAAATTGCTTCGAGCACCGAAGCCAGCCTGGTGTCTAGCTCTTCCCTGTTAGGTATTTGGAACGGAATCTTCGCATCGCGGATCTTTCGCTTAGCGCGGCTTAACCTTTGCCCCATCGTCGACGGCGCAACCAGCATGGACGATGCGATACGAGCTGCGTCCAACCCAAGGAGTGATTGAAGCATCAACGGCGTTCGGACGGCTTCATCCATGGCAGGGTGAGCACACACAAACATCAATTTCAATCGCTCATCCTGTATCTCAACTGCTGAGTCGGAGCCCATCTCGCGCTGCGAACGGTTACGACGTGCATCGTCTAGCGCGATCGCAGTGCCGATGTGTTCGATCGCACGTTGTTGAATGATCGAACGTCGAAATCCATCGAGCCGCTTGCGACGTGCAGTCGTCAACAACCACGCCTCGGGATTGTCCGGTATGCCTACCTCTGGCCATCGACTCAGTGCTTCGGAGAATGCCTCGGACAAGGCATCTTCTTCGGCAGCCAGATCGTTTGACCTGGCCGCTAGGATAGATAACAGGCGTCCATAGCACTCCCGACCTATTCGCTCGATCGTTTGATTTGCTAGCGACATGACAGTCGTTTCTGATTAACCCATTTCCAAGACTGGACGAACTTCGACGCCACCCGTCGCTGCTGATGGACATTTCGCTGCCCATTGGAGCGCCGTGTCGAGATCTGAAACGTCGATTAAGAACATGCCCCCAAGCTGCTCCTTTGCCTCCAGGAATGGTCCGTCCTGGATATGCCTTTTCCCTTCAGGAGAACGGAGGCTGGTAGCGGTTTCAGGTGGCATCAACGCCGTTCCTCCTGCTGCAACCCCAGCATCTGTCAGAGCTTTCGAGTAGGCGGAATACGCCGCCCAATATTCGCCTTGTGCAGCAGCATCTGATCGATTCGAAAAATCCTCAGCGGTTTCATAAACCATAATCGCAAACTTCATTCTCTTCGTTCCCAAATGGAGTTGTCCACGACATCCAAAAAAGCGTGTCGTCACACAAATAACGAATCCAAGCGACGGATTTCGACAATCGCCACCAAAATTCTCGAAAAAGTTTCGTTTCAAAAAACTCAAAGGGTTGATTTCGGCGCCATGCCTCAAAAAACCCCGGGGGTTCGGGGGCAGCGCCCCTGAGGATCGCTGTAAGGACTTCGTAAACCTTTAGATTTTCGAATCGGTACTGTTGCCTATTTACTAGACGGTCGCTTACCCCGGCCTTTCTCCCCGAAGCGGGGCGAAGGGAGATCCAGCGCGAGACCCGAGAAATTGCGGGAAGATACAAAAAGTCGATGTTTTGCGTTGCTGCAAAACACCGGCTTGATTGAATAACCTACTGCGGTCAGTTTCACAGAGTTCGCTCTGCGAGAGGTGGCAAACAGAGAAGTTGAGCGAACCGCACCTCGTTCAAACCGCTCGCGAGATAACCTCCTTTTCGCAAACCATTCCCCAAGAAGAACTTACAAACTTGGCGTTCCCGTACATCCCTGCTCGAAGAGATCGCTTGGTGTTTCCATTTGACGACACCTACGGCCTCGTGAACTTATTGGGGGTCCTGCTTTGAGATTCCCATTAATCTGTCTTTCATCTGATGGCATCAGCGATACCAACGACATTGCTTCTCCAGGAAGTAGTCGCAGGGTAGAATGAACCGTCACATCAGAACGGATGGAAACATGACGCAAAAAGAACTACTGACGGCTATCGAGGCCTTGCCCAAAGAAATCCAGTTCGCTCTGGCGAATTCCGTCCTGGAGCGTTTGGCAATCGACGGCCCGCCCCCAATCTCCGAACAACTCAAGGCAGAGTTTTTGCGACGCGAGGAAGCGTTTTTTTCCGCACCGCACAAGGGGGAACCCTGGGAGTCCGTTCGCGAGGAACTGTTCGGAGAGTGAACCGCGTCCCTATTGTTATTGAACCTGAAGCCAAGTCAGATATCCGTTTGGCTCGAGACTACTATTCTGACCGAGGCAAAAACACTGCCGAACGTTTCATGGATGAGCTGGGACGCGTTTTCGATCTATTGTCACGACATCCCGAGTCGGTCGCAGTCGCGTTTGGCAGTACGCGTCTCAAACCAATGCGATGTTTCCCGTATGTGATTGGCTACATCTATCTCGAAGGAATGGTTCATGTCACCGGAGTTCAATACGGCGGATTGGATTGGGAAGAGTTCGAACACCGACAGTTATGAGGTTTGTGATAATCTGCGGCCGACTCGTAGAGTATTCTCTTTTTGATACATCGCACCACTTCGGCAAAGGTTGACTATGACGTCCTTTAATCGCCTGTTCGCCAACGCTTGCCTTCTCGCAGCGTTTTCATGCCTCCCGTCCACGATACATGCGCAAGACAAAAGCAAGAGCCCCTTGGAACGGATGATCCCTCAAAGCGATCTACATTCAGGTCGCCTCTACAATGAGCGAGGTAGCTCGACAGGCAGAGTCGAGTCTCGCAATGGCTCGACTCGGGCGTTTGATGCCGCTGGCAAATCGACAGGTCGCTCCGACAGTCGCAATGGATCAACACGGTTCTACGACTCAAGCGGCGCTTCCCTTGGTCGAGCGGAATCGATCGGTGCCAGCACTCGATTCTTCGACAAGTCAGGGCGAAGTGTGGGAAGCAGCCGCACCTCAGGTTCCACCACTCGCTACTACGGCCCATCAGGGAGTTACCAAGGCCGATCGCAAACCACCAATGGCACCACCCGTTACTACGATTCCACCGGCAAGTCCCTCGGTGCGAAACGCCCATAGTTGTTGATCGCACCGCCGCTCGTCAGCCCCGCGAGAATCTACGATATTGATCAACTCTTGGAAAACAGGACGAACGCACCCTATCCCAATTGAATGGAAACTCCAATATCTTGGAACCAGACCAGCCCACAAACCCCTCTTTTAAAGATCTCATGGCCGCGATAGGAGAATTCCTACTTCGCTGGGGCTGGTTTGAAACCAATATGGATCCGAGATCCGTTCCAGTCGAACTCGAGCCCGTTTATTCCGAAAACTATCCGACTCTCGGGCACGAGTGGCGGTATCCGCGGGCTTAAGGGTTGGCTCAAAATTTTCTTTCGGCGAATGGCGAGAAAGCATGTGGAAAGCCCACGCTCTCCCAGAGAAAACCTAATCCTGAAGATTTTTCGGCCAGCGTCTACTTTTCCATATCGCTCAATTGCAGATTCAGTGCGCCGACGGACATGCGGATTTCGATCAATGAAATGGTTAATGATCCGACCATCAGGACAAGACTGATCGCGAAAACGACTTTGCCAAGAAAAACCAAGCCCGCAAAAAGTAGACCCATGCAGACTGTGCATGACAGGAGACTGGCGACTCCGAGAGTCTGCATGTCCCGAATCAAGTTGACGCGTCGGCGCAGGTTTGCGATTTGTGCCGCAGCAACTGGATCGGGGTTCTCTCGGTAACCGCGATGCAGAGTGCGGATGACGGTTGCCAAGGCGAGGAACCGGTTGGTGTAGGCAAGTAAAAGCAGTGATATTGTTGAGAAGAGAAGCGCTGGTGTCGTAAGATCAATATTCATTTTTTGCTTTTTTATATAGATTATACGCCTGCAATTTGAAATAGCGATATCTGTACCTAATTCGATCCATAATAAGAAACGCCCACAGGGGATCGCTCCTCAACGGGCGTTTTTGATTTTGGGATCTTTGTCAAGACCCCCTACGGTTCGATGCATTCGACTTCGCGGACAAAGCGGGATGCGTCGTTTTCTAAGAAAGCACTGATCACGTTGAACACGGCGTCACTGAAGCCACCGATATTGAGAATGTCTGCTCGCTCACAAGCCTGAACCGTCTGGTACGGTTGCAAATCGATATTGATCAGCTTGGGAGAAGAACCGGCGGCTAACGCTGTTCCGCTCGCATTCAGCTTGCGCTGGTTGGCAGCATTACGAATTTTGAAGTTGGAACTTTGAAAGCAAGGTTGCTTGCTCAACACGCCGACTTCGCGCATGCGTCCGATCAACTTGCTGACATTCTTGTCATCTTCTTCAAATCGGTGCAGGAAAGCCGCAATCTCATCATCACACCCGAAACGCACCCGCTCACGATACATTGCCTCAATCGGTCTTAAATGACTCGCAAGAAAATTCACGAACTCGGCGGCGTTGCGCTTCATGCCGTCTGCGCTTCCAAATACTCATGGTAAGCGACCACGTACGCATCGGTCATCACCCAGCAGCATCGGCGGACGAGTTCAGTTTCGCGGGTGATTCCGACGAGATTGTCTCGCATGTAGGAAGTAAGGAACGCAAGCAGCGTGTGCTCCTTCATATTCTTGATGTAAACCTGCTGAAGCTTGGACGCTTCGTTCTCGGGTATACCTTCAAAAAAGCGGATTAAACTAGCGTTTCTGTCAAACGCATCCTGCACTACTTCAGGCTTGATCGAAGGCAGGTCTGGAACTTCAGATTCAAAACACTCAAATAACACCAGTAATACTATCAGCGCATGATCAACCAACGGCATCGGCACGCCGAGTGAACCAAGCTGAATCGCGGCCCCCATCACTGCACCTTGTTTCGCAGCAATATCGTCAAAGCGACGAATCCTTTGCTCGATGCTGTACGCTTGGGATTTCTTGACAGCGCTCGCCACCGCCTCGATCGAAATCGTGAAGTTGAATTCGGAGAAATTGTTAGACCGCATGACTCAGATTTCCGTGACGGTGCAGATTACTCGACAAGGCGTCCCCCCCAACGTTCAAGAACCAACTCACTTCACCGAAGTTCCGACGAATAAAGGGAACGAGGGTGCTGAAACGCCCGTTAGTTTAGCCGACGCCGTTTGGGATTGCTAGCGCCCTGAAGCAGTGGTGAAGTTCCGAGGAGTTGTCGCGAATTGCAACAATACGATCGAGTCTATTGTCGATCGATAGCGCATGCTTCTGACGATGCTCCAAACGCGCTTCAACGTCCATTCCCTGTTCGCGCGTATTCACATCGTAAAGACCTTGAATCATCTCAAGCAGCTTCACACGGTGGGGATTCTCCTTCGCTAAATCGTAGATGGTGCGACGCGCATGCGCCCACCAGGCAGCGAACGTTAATCGATCGCTGTTATGAAGCACTACCGACGTGTTTCCAGAGAAACAGTCCCCCTGAACGATGCATCTACTCTCTCGGAAGAATTCATCAGGGCCATCGCGATTCCGAGAGATCCTAAAGTCAAAGATGTTATAGTGCGATTGATCCGATCCTCGGTAAGCCCACATCTTGCCGATGATACTGTCTTCACCTTTGGCTTTCGCTTCGTGGATCTTTTCAATCAACCGCTTGAGCTTCAAGTCCCCAGGTTTCTGTTCAGGCATCTCGCGTGGCATCAGCATGCGGCAGCTGCTTTCATCGAGTCCAACCGCAGAATCCTTCTGAACTCGCTTTGCCATGAAGGCAACCAAGCCAAGCAAAGCGAGATCAACTTGCTCGACGAGATTCTACAAGGTGGAGCGATTGGACGCCAGCGTCGACTTCGGGCAATGGAGTCGAAGGGACGTTCTCACCTCTCAGGATCGAATGGCTTTTATCGTCTATCGATACAAGTAAGAGATTGCGAATGGGGGCAATTGCAAGGTCGAGGAAATGCTCTCTATTCCATTCGAATCTTTCATTGGATTCTTCGAATCGTCCAATCATGCCTGTTGGGATCGATAGAATGACTCTTGCGCAATCTAAGCGACGATCACCTGCGAATGGCAGGCCAAGGCTTGATGCGAAGAACGAACTCATTAGGAATTTCAATGATGCTGCGGCGAAAGTGTGCTCTGAGCGTTTTAGTATTGGCGATGGTTTCCAACAAAGGAATCGCAAATGATTGGTGGCAATTTCGCGGCCCTGGAAGCAACGGAATTGCCGAAAATCTGAAGCTACCTGAGTTGTGGGGTATCGACTCGAACGTCCAATGGAAAACGGCCATTCCCGGCGAAGGTTGGTCTGCTCCCATTGTCGTCGGAAAAAGAGTCTTTGTTACGACCGCAGTTTCCTCGGGGAAGAAAGACGAAAACTCGCTGCACGACTGGAAGGTGATCTGCCTGGATGCAGAAACAGGAAATGTTGTTTGGACGAAAGATGCACTTCAAGGAAAGCCTCGGCTCGGAACTCATCGCGACAACACGTACGCTTCCGAAACACCCGCAACCGACGGCACGAGAATCGTGGCGTATTTCGGGATGATGGGAGTCGTCTGTTACGACTTGGACGGAAAAGAACTTTGGCAACGAGACATTGGGAGCTTTCCAATGAAGAATGATTGGGGCACCTCAAGCTCCCCTATCATTCACAATGGGTTGGTTTTTCTGCAGGCGGATAACGAACAAAAGTCCTTCATCGTCGCACTGGAAGTCGCGACAGGCAATGAGGTTTGGCGCAAAGAGCGCGAAGAGGTATCCAATTGGGGATCCCCTATCATTTGGACAAATCGTCTGCGGTCCGAACTCGTAACCGCTGGCAAAACGATTCGCTCCTACAATCCCGCGGATGGTACGCTTCTTTGGCAGGCGACATCGAGTGTAGGCGGGTACAGCTCGACTCCGTCCGGAAACTCCGAACTGCTGATCGTAGGCCATCAAGGTCGCGATGGTGCTGGGATGATAGTGGTGCAAGCGGGCGCAATGGGAGACATCAGCCTCAAGTCGGGCGAAACATCGAATTCGAACATCCTATGGAGCACGACAAAGTATGCTCCGCAACGCTCATCCCCGTTGCTTGTCGACAACCTGATCTTCTTGTTAGGAGGGAGGAGCGGCATGATGATGTGCGTCGATGCCAAGACCGGGAACATGCTATACCAAGAGCGACTACCCGATGCAGGAGCTTTTTGGGCATCTCCATGGCTTTACAAGGGCCTCGTGTATTGTCCTGACGAAAACGGTAACACCTTCGTTCTCAAGCCAGGCCCCAAGCTAGACCTGGTACGCGTCAACAAGCTACCTGAAGAGAACGCTCGCTATTGGGCGACATCGGCCGCAAGTGAGGGGAAGCTTTTCATCCGCTCGTCAAATACTCTTTATGCTATATCTGCGAAGTAGCTGATTAGCGTATTTCTTCACATACTAAGGACGACGGACGTCCGTCCGGCAAAGGTCGTCGTCCATGACTTCGTCTCGTTGGAGCGAACCACCATAGCGAATGAGGAACGCGATTTCGTTCCCGAACTCATACATCCACACGGCAGCCCCTCCGCCGCGCCGTCGCGAGCGGCTGCAATCGTTGATCTCCTCTACGATGCGCCGCAGCGTCGATGCCGTCGGCATTTCGAAGAGAAGGGCTTTGAGGGTTCGATTCATATAGCAGTAGAACGATTGAAAGCGGAGGACCACGCGCTGGCAGTTCGCGCGGCGCAGTAAATCCGGATCCTGAAGCCAGATGGCCATCGCGAGGTCGGCAGGACTTAGGTCTCCATCAGGTAGTTCGATGCATCGCTTGGAGGCAAGAACGAGCAAGGCTTCCATACCGGAATTGTCTGCCAGTTCACTGATGTGGAAGAGGGCCTCCATCAACTCGGCCGGCGTGTAGCCATTGTTGTTGTGGAAGATCTCTGCAAGGGCACGCAGTTGGGCGACATCGTTGAAACAGTGTGCGGCTCATTGGTTGCGTCCTTGAGACAGACATGCCGCCAGCGTGTGCTTGCAAACTTTCCTTTTGACTCTCCATGAGACAACCCCGCTGTGACATGTTAGGATACTGGGCGCGGAAAACTTCTTTCAATCAGAGCACCTGGCTGCGAAAGCCATTCTGAAGTGAGTAGCCTCGAGCCGCCGTGCGTTCGCAATTTTCGACTATATTGGATCCAAATTAGATCCCAATCACTCGAGCATCACGTTAGCAATTGATGGCCGATGTCACACAGATTCTGAAACAAATTGAGGCTGGGGATGCCCTTGCGACAGGGAGGCTCATGCCGCTGGTGTATGAGGAGTTGAGAAAACTCGCCGCAGCTCGGCTAGCTTCCGAGCGACCGGATCATACGTTGCAAGCGACTGCGCTGGTGCACGAGGCCTATGTGAAACTGGTGGGTACGGATCAGCCATGGGAGGGGCGTGCGCACTTCTTTGCCGCTGCAGCCAATTCGATGCGTCAGATTCTGGTCAATTGGGCGTTGTCGAAGCGAGCTGACAAGCGTGGCGGTCGCGCCCAGCGGGTGGAAATGGATGATCTGGCCGCTGACTTCTCGACCGATCCGGACATGATCCTGGATCTCCACGAAGCGTTGACACGATTAGCTGCAGAAGATTCTGTAGCTGCCGAATTGGTAAAGTTGCGGCTCTTCGGTGGCCTGTCCGTCACCGAGGCAGGAAAAGCGTTAAACCTCTCCCGCAAACAGGCTTACGACAACTGGATGTTCGCCCGAGCGTGGTTCACTTCTTTGGACATCGGGTAAATCGAAAGATTATTTTTGGAATTTCCGAAACGGTTTGGTGCTGTTTCTTGCATTGATCTATATCAGGCAAGATTTTCTCCACACAGCAGCTCACTTTTGAACGAGGCCCATCGTCATGTTTCGAAGCACCCACCGCAAACTAGCAGAATTACTCAACCCAACGACGAAGGATACCCCGCGCGACCGCTCCGGCCGGAATGCGTGCAAATCCATTCGCAATTCAAGAACGGCTCGGAAACTCCGAGCTGAACAACTCGAGGCAAGGAATCTGTTCGCGGGATTGGCATTCGAATCTGTATTAACCACGGAAAGTGATTTTCCCGTGGGGAAGTCCTACGCATTCGCAGTCGCTGCTGACGTCTCTGGCAACACGTACATGGGTGGTCTTTTTACTGGCACCGCTGACTTTGATCGGAACACTATACATGCTGATAACAGGGACATCTTAACGGCTCAAGGATATGGTGACGCGTTCATAGCGAAGTACGATCCCTCGGGGCAATTCCTATGGGCCCGACGGATGGGTGGGGATTCGACGAAGAGTTCGGACGATACCGGCTATGGCATTGAGACTGACAACGCGGGTAACGTTTTTCTGACGGGCAACTTTGGAGAGACAGCCGATTTCGGCGGGAACTCGTTGGCAAGCGTCGGCCTGAGAGATTCGTATCTCACGAAGCTTGATCCAAACGGAAATTTCCTTTGGACAGTTGGATTGGGTACCGAGATAGATGATTTTACAAATCAAATTGTGGTAGATCCGCGTGGTAGTGTCACCGTCGCAACACTTAGTAACACATTTGGATCTGGACTGCCAGCGACAACGAGAATTCGGCAGTTCGATGAAAGCGGAACGCAGTCCTGGGCCTACCAGATCGACAATAGCGTCACCATTAACAGCGACGCGGGCGGCGATCTTTATATTGCGGGAAGCTTCAAGGGAACAACAGATCTGGATCCTGGACCTGAGCAATACCTAGTTACCGGTTCCGAAATCGTAAACAATCGTTTTATTAGTAAGTTGTCTAACCAAGGAGAGTTTCTATGGGGAACAACAATTCAATGGGACCCATCTGTCGACTCCACTTCAAGTGCTTCGGTCAGTGCGTTGGCGATAGGCAATGATGGCTCTCTCGCGATTATTGGATTCTATAGCGGGCAGGTGAAAATCGAACAAGGAACTAGTTCTTACTCGCTTCCAACCGCTCCAATGACTCGTTCGTACTTCTCCACATTCGATAGTTCAACTGGGGCACTTCTTTCAGCTAAAGCTTATGAGGGATCTTTTTCGAGCCGCTCCCTCATCGCGATTGAAAGCGGATACGCCACCAGCGGCATCACCGATGGAACAAGTAGTTTTAATCCCGTTCCCGGCATCTCGCTTACCGGACGGGGAAGCAACGACGTCTTTCTAATGACTCTTGATCAAACCGGAAATATTTCGTGGGGCGGACTTATCGGAGGCACCAGTATCGACAGCGCCTATGAAATGAAACCAGACGGGAAAGGGGGATTGTTATTGGCTGGATACACTTCCTCAACAGTCATTGATTTCGACCCAAGCCCTGTTCGTTCTAGTTCAGTAAGTAACGTTGCCTCCTTCGTCTTGAATCTGAAACCAATGTCGGCGACTAAATTCTATGTGGTCGACGATGCGTCCAGTAATCGGACTTACGAATATGCTGCCGACCATACCACCGTCGAAAACTACATTCTCAACAGTGGCAACACAGCCCCTCGCGGTGCGGCCAGCACAGTGGCGGGTGACAAAGTGTGGGTCGTGGATGCAAACAAGAAAGTCTACGTCTACAACAACAGCGGAGTCCTGCTGGGTTCGTGGACAGCTGGCTCCGTGGCTTCCAATGCGACCATCGAAGGGATCACCACCAACGGTACCGATGTTTGGTTGGTCGATACACGACAGGATCGCGTCTATCGCTATGCCAATGCCGCCGCTCGACTCTCTGGCAGTCAGAACGCTGCCAGCAGCTTTGCCCTTAACAGTGGAAATCGAGATCCAAAAGATATCGTGACCGATGGAGCAAGCTTTTGGGTCGTTAACGACAGCACGACCGACAAGGTCTTCAAATACTCCATGACCGGTGCGCTGGTGGGAAGCTGGACGATTGATTCAGCGAACAAGGCCCCTACTGGCCTGACAATCGATCCTTCGGGAGCGAGCCAAAGCATTTGGATTGTCGACAACGGCACCGATCGCGTCTACGAGTACACAAACTCTCGCAGTCGAAATTCTGGAAGCCAGTCGGCCTCGTTGAGTTTCGCACTCGCAGCCGGGAACACCAACCCCCAGGGAATTGCAGATCCACCTGCTCCGGCAACCGATTCCTCGGAATCCGATACCTTCTCATTCGACGAATCGAACGGCAACGAAATTACAACCTCTGAAGTGGGGCTGAACTGGCTCGTGTACGACCGTGCCCTTACTGAAGTATCGTCGGGCAAATTCGATGCGAATTTGACAAGAGTGAGAGAGTTCGCTGAGGAAGCAAATTCCCGTGGACTGGCACGGGACAGTGAGTTTGATCCAATGAACTATACTGTACAGTCGTTGACCGAAAAGACTGCCCCAAGTGCGCTATCAGTTTCCGCGGTGGAAGCGGCCTTTGCAAACCCGGATTCACTCCTCGATGCTGAGGATCCCGAATCGCTGCTGTCCTCTTTGAAAAACGTCGTTCAAGGTCGAAGATTGCGATAAGCCCTTCTCCTTGGACTACAAAATGGCGTTGGCTGAGATAACCTATCGAAGCCACATTCACGCCCGTGGCTTCGATAGGCAAACTCATGAAACACAACAACGCTGAGCAACTCTCCGCAAAAGAGATCTTCATTCTAGCTGCTGGACTGAAGGGCATTGCGGAGCGTCAAAAGATCCTCGATGAATACTGCGGCGCAAATTCAGAGCTGAGGAAGCAGGTCGATCGCCTTCTCGCTGCAGCAGACCAAGGCGATGACGGTAGTCCTTTGGACGCTATCGTGGATGCCTTTGGCCCTGAAGAGACACTTGCCAATCTAGAATCCGACGTCAGTGCACAGCAATCCGTCATCACGGATCAGACAATGGCGATGACCTCGATCAAGGTGGGTAGTCAAATTGGTCGCTATCGATTGATGGAACAGCTTGGCGAAGGGGGTATGGGAGTCGTCTATGTCGCCGAACAACTCGAGCCAGTTCGGCGCAAGGTTGCACTTAAGGTGATCAAGCCTGGCATGGACTCCAAGCAAGTCATCGCGAGGTTCGAAGCGGAACGGCAAGCTCTAGCGCTCATGGACCATGTGAATATTGCTCGCGTTTTAGATGGGGGCACGACCGAGCAAGGTCTACCTTACTTTGTGATGGAGTTAGTGCGAGGCCTCCCCATCACAGAATACTGCGACCAAGCCAAAGCGACGACGCGCGATAGGCTTGCACTATTCATGACTGTCTGCAATGCAGTCCACCACGCGCATCAGAAAGGGATTATCCATCGCGATATCAAACCAGGTAACGTGCTTGTTACGTTGCATGACGGAAAACCGGTGGTCAAGGTCATCGATTTCGGCGTAGCCAAAGCGCTTCATCAGCAGCTCTCCCAACAGACTGTCTACACAGCATTGAATCAGGTCGTCGGTACCCCCCTTTACATGAGTCCAGAACAATTGGAGTTGAGTGGGTTGGACATCGACATCCGAACCGATGTTTACTCCTTAGGTGTTTTACTTTACGAGTTACTAACGGGCACTCCCCCCTTTGATCGAGAACGGTTGTTGAGATCCGGCTTTGATGAGATGCGACGCATCATCCGCGAAGAAGAGCCGCCACGGCCAAGCCAACGCATCACGACCTTGCCCAAGGCTGAATTGTCGACATGTGCCAAAAAACGTGGCTTCGACGACCGAACGTTTTCAAAATCGATTCAGAACGAACTCGACTGGATCACCTTAAAGGCACTGGAAAAGGACCGTAACCGCCGGTACGAATCTTCGAGTGCGTTAGCAGCCGATGTGCAGCGATACTTGGACGACGAACAAGTATTAGCTTGCCCACCGTCAGTCGCCTATCGCGTCAAAAAATTCATCCGACGTCATCGCGTCCTTCTCACAACCACGGCGCTCGTTCTTGTTTCGTCGATCGTTGGAACCTCAGTCAGTATTTGGCAAGCGATTCGAGCCAACGAGTCGAAACAGGTAGCACTCGCAAGCAATGCAATCGCCAAACAAGCCGTCGACGACATGTACACGCAGTTCGCCGAGAAGTCGCTCGCAGAAGAAGGCAACGCAAGCGAGCTTCAACGGGAGTTTCTCGAGAAGGCCGCCGCATTCTACGAAGCGAACGCAACTCAACTCGCTAAAGACCCAACTTACGCTCTCGATCAATTGAAATCGCGGAAACGAGTCTGCGACATTCAAATCAAGCTTGGCCAATATCAGGAAGCTGAAGCCGGATTGCGCAACATTCTTCAAATCTGTCGACAACGCAGGGTTGCAAGTCCGTCCCTTAATGAGTACGCGATCATCGAATTTAGCTCTATCGCACAACTCGGTTCATTACTAAGTACGATTGGAAAAAAGGATGAAGCCAAGTCGAAGTACGAGGAAGCGACAATCCTACTTCGAGAAATAGGTGCAAATTCGACTCTTGACACCTCACACAAGTCTGCCATAGCGACCGTCAGCGCTCGTCTTTGTACCGGATTACAGATTGCGAAGTTGACGGAGGCATCCGAGGCGGCGATCAAGACGTCCATTCAATTGTGGAAAGAATTACTTGCTACTGGCCCCAGCGATTGGCATTATCGTGCAGGTCTCGCGAAGGCACTGGAACGGCAAGGCTTACAACGCATGTGGTTTGGAGACCGAAAGGCTGAAGCCAAGACGGCATTTCTAGAATCAAACGAGATGCTGCTTCAGCTTTTGAAGGAGCGACCTAGAGACCGGACCTGTCGACAAACTCTTGTCCGTAACTATCTACACCTAGGGGTGTTGGCTAGTTGGGCTGGACAACTCGAACAAAAGATGGCATTCGAAAGAGAAGGAATGGAATTAGCACAGAGGTTGATTCAAGACTACCCAGGAGATCAAGAAGCCCTGAGTAGTATGAATACTCTGCTTGGAAACAACTACTCAACCGCATTAGAACAAGGTAGCTTAGACGACGCGAGAGTGGTCCTTAAGCTGTGGCACGAGTCGTCTGAGAAACTAGTTGATCTGTTTCCTACAGTTATTAGTTTCGTAAGGGCTTACAGTCATTCGAGCGTCACTTACAGTCGAGACTTGTACAAGCATGGAGAACATACGACTGCAATTAGCATCGCAAACCGATACAAAGAGCGACTCACACTGATAAAAAACCAAGAGAGCGAAGGGGACATTACCGCTCTAAATACGCTTGCATTTGATTCCACATTGGACGTCGTTGCCTTGTTACTCGAAGAAGGCCTCTATACACAGGCAATTCAACAGCTCGAAGACCTCAATTTCGAAGACTCTATGTTTAATTCACAGAATCTCGATCCAGGTCCTGTTCAATATCCGGATATGCAATTTTTGCTCAAATGCAATGACGCATACTGGGATTTGCATCGCCCTATTACGATGATTAGAGAATGCGTCGAATTAGTTGAAAGAGATCAAGTTCTAACAATTGAATCGAAACGGGAGCTTACGAAAAAATTGCGTCCGACCGTCGAGCGATGTGAAGCTGAATCCCGCAAACTGCACGACGCTTGGCTTGGAAAGCTTGGTTCTCTCAAGCTTACCAGTGACGAGATCCGTTTTCTGTACGTGCGTTTCATGGAGGAAGACACATTGTACTCAACGCGCGTCGAAAAAAGACTCCAGCGTGAAACAAGTGGACGATTGGCAATAGACTTAGTGCGCAAGATGGACAAGTTGGGACAAGATGCCAAGCCAAACGATTTGTCCCTCCTGATTGGTGAGTTAACTGCGGGAGAAGAGCACATACGTGACCCAAAACTCGCATTGCGTTTGGCGGAACGAGCCATAGCCATGCAGCCGGATAGCGAATTAGCAAAGCAAGACCTTTCCTGGGCCCTGTTTCGCAACGGCCGTTATGAAGAAAGCCTAGGTCTTCAAGGTTCAAAAATTCCAAGAACGAGCGCAACCCAGAGCCAAATCTTAGCCATGACTCTTTGGCATCTTGGTCGGAAAGAAGAAGCGGCAGCCTGTTTGGCGCCGCCTTATGAGCAAAAATTATCTGATTACATCGCGAAGCGCAAGAAGGATCCCGATGGCAAGCTAGTTTGGCCAACAGCCGCCAATTTGATGCGACTGGATCGCGAGGCCAAAGCTCTCTTAGGGGAGGAGCGGAACGCACTCGCAGCTGCCTTTGCCGACTCGGAGGTGCAAAAGCCGACAGTCGAGTCCAAAGTTTCGGCGAAAGTCGATCCTATCAACGCTTTGCGAGCGATCGCCAAGTGGCAATTCGAGAACCACCTATTAGAGGAAGCGGAAGAATCGATTTCCGAGGTGATTCGCCTGCAACCCAATTCAGCGGATCGCGCCGCATGGAAAGCTCGAGGCGACCTTCGTTTGCGAGCCAAAAGATTTGAGGAGGCGCTTAGCGATCTCAATTATTTCCTCGAAACAACCCCGGATGATGCGGTTGTTTTGTTTCATCGATGCTATTGCTATCGAGACCTGAATCGATTCCCTGAAGCCCTGAGCGATGCGAATAGACTTATTGAACTAGCGCCGACAGGCTATCGGCGCTGGTTGAATCGAGCCGAACTCTACGAAAAGATGAAGCAACCCGAGCAGGCACTGGCGGACATCCAGAAAGCGCTGGAGGTTTGCGCAGGCAAATTTGATCCCTGGTACGAGGTGTCGGAGGTTTTTGCCCTGCGAGGCAGAATCTATTTGGAAGGGCTGGCGGACAGCGAGCAAGCGATCGCGGATTTGACGCATGCCTTAGAACAGAATCTGTTCTCGGGTAAACAGTTTAGTAAACGGGATGCATATCTGCTGCGCGCGACCGCCTATGATCTTCTAGGTGATTCGGAGAAAGCGAATCAAGATCGCACAATGGCGGCCAGCCTCAAGCGCTAGTTGCGCTTTTACGAAAGTGCCGAAGAAATTTTTCGGTCGTCACGACCTATTCGGAGCAGCAAGACTTCTCGAATGATCGCCGCACTTGACATCAGATTGTCGTGAGTCACCAGCCCACCGACTGTGCCAAACTGAGGTTATGTCGCTGCTCCAGAAACGATTCAAATCCCCGACGATGTTACGTATCAACAATTCCAATGTCGACAAAACCGGAATCCATGGGATTGTCGAAAACCTTCCGATACAATCGCTTGAACTTTCTCCATCCCAGATGACGGAGTCGGAAGCAAGACAACTCACGCCGCCCCGCAAGATCCGCGTCATGGTCCATGAAATGGGGTGATGATCGGCTGGTTAGCTTCCGAGTTCAGTAAACATAGCCCCCTCCGAATAGCGTTAGGGCTGGGAGCCATTGCTCGTTGCGCTGAAGGAGCACACGACGATAGCCTGATCGATTGGGAGTACGCTACGATTTGCAAGATAATCATTCGCACTTCGAACGCTCTACATTGAACCAGGCAGCCCTTGGGAAAATGGCTACGCTGAGAGCTTTTGCAAACGCACAGGACAAGCCCTCTTGAGTGAGCTAAGCCAATGCAGATTTGGTCGAAAGGCGGCCAATCTACGAGGGAGGGTTTTCGTGCCTCGGTCATCTCCCTAACCGCAGTCCCAACAAACAGGAACATCGAAATAAGAGAGCTGCCCCCCATTTATTTCCGAGTAGCGGCAAGCTCTAATTTTCGGACTCGGCGAGAGACTGGATTTGGAGACTTTAGCTTCAACTTGAATGGCGGTGGCATATGTGTGATCAAGATCATTTTGACGAAGATGTAAAGAAATACTCACGCAGGGACTTAGGCGTGATGGTTTCAGCTGGCATTGGTGCCGCCTTGTTTTTCCCAAGTTCGGCTCACGCTGTCGAAGTGGCTGAGAACGAAGTCGACATCAAGACGCCGGATGGTGTTTGTGATGCGTACTTCGTTACGCCCAAAAACGGCGCATATGCTGCGGTAATCGTTTGGCCAGACATCTTCGGCTTGCGCCCTGCGTTCAGGCAGATGGGCAAGCGGCTTGCAGAATGTGGTTACAGCGTGCTGGTAGTCAATCCATTCTATCGATCCAAGAAAGCGCCAGTAGCACAGGATGCTAGCAGCACACCAATCCAAGATGTGTTTCCACTAGCGCGTGCATTGAACGAGAAGACACACAACGATGATGCTAAAGCGTTTGTAGCTTGGCTCGACGCTCAGCCGCAAACCGATACGAAAAAGAAGATCGGTACGATCGGATATTGCATGGGTGGTCCAATTGTTATGCGAACCGCAGCGGCAGTACCCGAACGTATCGGCGCTGGCGGCACGTTTCACGGCGGTGGACTCGTCACCCAAAAACCCGATAGTCCTCATCTGTTGATACCCAAGATGAGAGCGCAGTTTCTGATTTGCATTGCCGAAAACGATGACCAAAAAGAACCAGAGGCTAAGAATGTGTTGAAGGACTCTTTTGCTCAGGCCAACTTGCCTGCGGAGATTGAGGTCTACAAAGCTGGCCATGGGTGGTGTCCTCCAGACACCAAAGTTTACAACCAAGAGCTCTCCGAAAAAGCTTGGGCGCGTCTGCTTGTTCTATTCGAGAAGGCCTTGGCGTGACATGGTCTGGTATGCTTCTAACTGCCAATTTCCATAAAGGCCTTCGTTTTTTGGGCGAGTTGATTTGGGAAACCTAGCGGCAAAAGCTCTCAGAGTCGTACTCGCTCAGGACGAACCGTCCTGGGTCAGTCACTCGCCCTTTTTCGTTTCCGATTCACAGAAAAGTGCTCCGGAAACACTACCCCACGCCGAGAATTTCACTTCCACCGCCAACACGCTCCGGTTTGGCACGCCGGTACCTTGAAATCAATAACGTGTTTTGGAATGGCTAAAGCACCAAACGCTCGACCGAACACTTCGGTGTACTGTTATGCTATCGTCTTTCAGTTGGGTGTCCCATCCATTCCGACTTTGAGGGTATGCGATAAACCTTAGCCGCACGATGCGGCGAAATCCCCAAGCGGGATGCGTTCATACTACGTTAGCTAAGAGACGGAAAATTCCACTTGCCGGTGAACCAAGACAGAGGAACACCGATGATGGAACGTCGTAAGCCCAAAAGCCGTTGTCGTGAAAGTGGATGTACAGCGATCTAGACATGGTGATTTACGGGCAGAACGTTCCCGATCCCCCAGTTCGCGGAGTGATCTATCCATTGAAAAAACACCCGTTCGCGATATTGGGTGCATCGCGTGGTTCTGGCTTTTAAGCAGCGACTTGCCGCAGCTTCTCGGCGATTTCTGCGCAGTGTGTTAGTGGTAAAACATGGCTACCACCGCGAATTACCATGTCAGGGCAAGTGTAGCGTATCGGGAATGTCGCGTCACGATCGCCGTGAATATGAATTGAAGGGATTCGATTAGCCTGTTGCGACAGTTTCCAATTCAGTACTGCCGTAGTCGCCCAACGATGCCATTCGCCGGAAGCGCCTGCCAGCTTCCTTAAACGCCACGTTGTCGGAGTCCTAAACCGACGGGGCCAACCGTTGGCAATGGTGCCGGTAGCTTTCATGATTGCAATGGCAGGACAAGGTGCCAACACACGGCAGATACGAAACCACGGAGGTAATTCGCGTGGGGATCGCACAGACTATATGAGAACGCAGGAAGCTGCATTTAGGTGACACGCTAGCTCTCGGGCAATAATTCCACCGAATGAAACACCACAGACAACTATCGGTTCGTCGTGGCTAACCGTGCGACTCAATCTTGCCGCGTATGAGACGATTGATTCGTGTTCAATCGGCGAAATCCAATCGACCACTGTGGCGTTGGAAAGCAACGGAAGCAATCTATCGAAGATTCTATGATCGGGAGTCATGCCAGTAAGTAGTAAGATTCTGCGCATGCTTGCTTCAATGCTCGAACGCCCATGTTGATCGAGCCCCCGCCAACACGGTCTCTAAAGTTCGAAACGGACCGACGGGGGCTTCGATCCAACATTTTGTTCGTCCTTGGTTAGGTCCATCCAAATTTTAGCAACTCTCGACCGCATTTTGGACATGGAGTTCGGAGTCTTTCGATTTCAATGTTTGCGATATGGCAGATCGGGCAGTAAACGCCATCGCCATCGATTGGAATTGATTCCCTTAACTCGGACATCGTAGATGCGATTCGGTATATCTCATCACAATCTGCATCAACTGACGGAAGTCCCGATGCAACTGGATCGGGAATTCTTCGATTCAAGGGTGTCGTCTCAATCCAGTCCTCAGGACTGGTACTTTTGTCGTTATCAAATCGCTCGGTGATATCCAATTGGCTGAAAGCCATTTCCCGCGGATCCATCGTTTCAATTTTGCGAAGTCGGATTGCCAGTTTTCGGGTTTTGGAAAACTCGGCTTTGATTGACGGTTCGGCACAAACTACAGACCAATCAGTCTCTCCAAGATGCAGTGTGGTGTCGATCTCAAAAGAATCGGGTAACTTATCGACAGGCATGTTTGACCTCGCCAATACCGCGCCTGTTGCCTCATCGACAAAAGCAACGGCAACATCTCGATTAAACCATGCCATCTTTGATATCTCTTGGACGAACGAAAAGCATCAGTCACGTCGAGCGAGAACGGATGGACCGCCCAATGCCGGTGGATCGAGACGTTGATTGCATCCGCTGGTAAGCTCATGCCTTTTCTGATCCGACAGGTTCGAGTGTGAACCGATCCCTTATGACGGTCAGCAGGATGATAAGCAAATTGTATGCGTTAGAGACCGCCTCCAACTCAGACCAGATTCTAGCATAGCGTCTCGTTGATTGCACATCAGCCAGGAGGTGGATGAAGAAATGAGTCAAAACTACTCAGGACGACTAGGAACACAGATAGATTGTGACGCTCAACTTCTTGGACAAACAGGAACACTAATCAACACTCATTGCCGCTAATCGAAAACCACCACGAACCTATGCTGTTCCTTATTAGTGGTGATTAGTGTCGATTAGTGTTCTGCTCTCATGTTATCCGAGGATTTGACTGGAACTGCACTTTAGGCAACGATCTCTAACCGATCATCGTATATTCAGTTGAACTCGGGCTTGGTTACGCCGCCAAGCACAATAGCTCGTCGATCAGTTCGATGATTTTTGGCATTTGTTGGGCTGCGGGTAGTTCTTCCATAAATCGATTCCTCCGCATTTTATGGGCTATTTCGCCACGACGGTCAGCATGCGATGGGCGATGGGCGACGGGCGACGGTCAGGATTGTCCCAGGGACGATTGCCAAACCGCCCGATTCGCCCGCTCGGTTGCAATCCTTGGTTCTGCCTATCGGGTCGAACAAAAAGACGATCAGTTGCACCCTTTTGTTCCGCGGTGTCACGAGCGTTTGAAACGAGTTCGTTTGCAGCACAAATTCTCCAATCCCTATGTACAAGCCATTGTCGTGCGGATTCGTACCATGAAGAGCAACGAAATGCGTCGACAGGGCAAAACGATCCCGGCGTCCAGTGAAGTTCGTTGGCGATTCGGGAAGCATTGCCGAGCGAGCCATGAAACACGACCGACGCCGTTCAGCGAGTGGCGGCAGGGAAAGTTTCCAAAATTCTAAGCGGTGGATCCGCCACTTTGCTGCAATGGTTTGCTCGCCTTTATGTTGGGGCCGATAGCCATGCTTGCATTGCGTCGTCTCCCGTAAGTCCACGAAACATTCGCCCATGTTTCTGATGAATTACGTAGCATTCCGGAAGTCGTTCACAGACACGCGAGAAAGTAGTGGGATCGACAAATCTTGTTGAAATGTTGAGCATTCTCAATGAGGGCATGTCTTCTACGAATTTGACAATACCATCACCAACCTTTGTACCCCACAGAAAAAGGTATTGCAAAGTCTGTTGGCTTGCAATCAAGGACGGGATTCCGTTGTCGGTAACAATGGTGTCCCCTAAATCGGCAGCGACAATACCGGCGAAGTTCTGCAATGTCCTCATATCCGAATCTCCATATTCGGGGCGTCGAAGTCGTTTGAGAAACTTCCAACGTTTTTCAGACTCGCGATCACTGGCTTCAAACCCATTCTGAGTTAGGGCAGAGACGACAGACTTCTGATGGCTCGCATCCTTGATCAGATCAAGTCCGAGAACCAGGTCAACGTCTTTCGTAACGCGTGGTGTCGCATCCAGCCAGTTTGGAATCGGTACCACGGTGGGCAAGCTTGCGGAGCTTGATAGCCAGCGCTGCTTGAGAAATAGACCGTATCCGCCAGCGACGAGGATGTTGGTTGAAGAAGCAGCAACGAGATCTCGCCAAAGCGGCTGAAAGTGCGGCCACAATATATCATCCAAGATTACCATTTCGCCTTCGTTGCTTTGATGATGGACTCATACAGATCCTTGGCCGTTTCGCGTTGGCGAGCGTCGCCTGCATTAAGCTCAAGCCAAGTGTGAATTCGACTCGCATATCGAACCCCATCTTCGTCTTGCTCGTTGGCAAAGAACGCTGCATCGTCTTGCGTTTCGATTAGTACGAAATCCGCGAAGCTGGGGACGCTCTCAGGCGTCAACGAAAGTAGCGATTCAGCCAACTTCAAGTCGCTAACGGCCACCTTCATCGGTCCGCCTTGTGCGATGGTGCAATAGCGTGTCGCCGAGGACTCGCCGGTTAGCGACCAAGCGGAGCTGGCGTGTTGAGTGTTGCCTCGTAAACTTCGATCGCTTGGCCATGAAGTTAACCGCCAGCACAACGGCCAGAATCATGAATCTGCTCACTCTAATCTTGGCAAAGGCTTTCATTTGGTCGTCCATCCTAGCGGCTCGAGTTGTTTATTGTTCAGGCAATGCGTTTGTAGATGCCAAAGAAAAATAGCTGGGGCTTGCCGGTTGGCGTGGTGTGCAGGTACTCGCTGCACTTTACGGGTTCGAATGACGTCCCCAGCTCTGCCTGCATCGTGGCAGCATCGTATTGGCAGATCGTCAGACCACTGCACTTTTCGGGACCGCCCTTGGCGAACGTTCCTGCGACGAAGTGGCCCCCGATGGGCAGAGATCGCTTCAGCAACTCCACGTAGTGCCTTCTGTCATCTGGATCGGTGATGAAGTGAAACACCGCGCGATCGTGCCAAACGTCGAACTCGCCCAGTGAGTCGCGCTGCGTGATGTCGGCGATGATCCATTCGACTTGCGATGCCCGCTCACCAAGTCGAGCCTTGGTTGCGTCGATAGCGGTTTGCGAAATATCGAGTACAGCCACATGCGAGAAACCGGCATCCAGCAATCGATCGACCAAAAAAGACTGCCCACCGCCGACGTCAAGCACTCGGCCTCGCGAATCTCCAGCAACTTGGAGGATCAAATCAAGCGACTGTTTTGGATCGGGTTCGTACCAACTCACTTCGGTCGAATTCTTCGTTTGGTAGACGTTTTCCCAGTGCTGTGTTCTGTCCATCGCGGGTACTCATCTTGTGTAGCGGCTTGAAAACACTACGATTGTATTCGGATATGCGAATACAACAACCCGGAGCGAGATCTTGACTGAAATCGACACGAAAGCTGCCACCGTGCTGCTGCGAGCCTTTGCGCACCCGACTCGGCTGGCAATTCTTCAAGAGCTTTCGAAAGGTCCGAAATGCGTAACAGACCTCGAAGACTTGCTGCCTGCACGTCAAGCGAACCTGTCCCAACACTTGGCGTTGTTGAGACATACGCAGTTGGTGGACTTCGCTCAAGACGCACAGACCCGCTGTTACTATCTCGCCAAGCCGAAGCTGACTCGAGTGCTGCTTGAACAACTTGCTTCCAACGAAACCCCCGTGTCGAAGTCAACGGAGCAGATCAAAGGCGAGAAAGCCAAGTTCGAAGCAAAGCAGACCTCGCCCCCAAAGATGCCGAAGGAGAAAGCCAAGCGAACTGTGAGAGCACGAGGATGAGCCAGCAAATTTATCTGGATTACAATGCCACCACTCCACTTTCCGAGTTCGTCAAAGCCGAGTTGCTGAGAATACTTGAGCTTGATCTTGGAAATCCATCCAGCCGACATTGGGCTGGCACGTCCGCAGCAGAGATCGTCGAGTTATCGCGGATTCGAGTTGCTTCGTTGATTGGATGCGATCCCACCGAGATCATCTTCACATCCGGCGGTACCGAAGCTAGCAATCACGCACTCAAGGGAGTGTTCTTCGCGAACCACCAGCGACGGAAGCAACCGCATTTCATCATCAGTTCGATCGAGCACCCATCCAAACAAACGGCTCCCCAATACGCTAAACGTCAGTTTCGACGGCATCGCTGGCTACGACCTACTTGCTCGATTGCCTTTCTTGGCTGCATCCACCGGTTCCGCTTGCCATGCCGGCAAACAGCATTTGAGTCCGGTTCTCTCTGCGATGGGGCTGAACGCACAGCGGTGTTTGGGTGCGGTACGTTTCAGCCTCGGCCGATCGAGCTGCAAAGAAGAAATCGATTACGTAACAGATGCTATTAGTGGGTGTCTGTCTTCGAAGTAACCCCAGTGCCCGAAAGGATTTCACATGTCAAAGTATCTGTTCATTCTGAATGAAGCCGCATATGGGAACGAATGGTCCTATAACGCGCTTCGCTTGGCCGGTGGCTTATCGACGCACACAGCGATCACACGCCCAGCAGAGTTCGAAGTGAGAATATTCTTGCTTGGAGACGCGGTAGGTTGTGCGAAGCGAGGCCAGAAGGTTCCGCAAGGTTTTTACAATATCGAGCACATGATTGAGAAGGTGGTAAGGCACCAAGGGCAAGTCAGCGTCTGTGGCTCTTGCATGGATGCTCGCGGAATTACGACTGAGGAACTGGCGGAAGGCTGCCATCGAAGCAGTCTCGATGAACGAACGGTGCTAACGGACTGGGCAGACAAAGTCCTCGTGTTTTAAGTGAGCAAATGAACATGAACTCGCCGCTCAGTCTAATTTGTCCGCTCATTCTCACGATTGGCCTTTACCAAGGGTGGATGGTTGCAAGCGCTCAGGAGAAGGCAATCAAGAGGGACGATGACTCCGCAAGCAGCTCACGTTCGATCACGCTCAACGACGGAACCCGACAGGACTTCGAGCAGCTTGATTTGCCTGCCGGCGTTCGTCGGATCTATCTGCGCAATTGCGACATCAATGACGATTCGTTGAAACGCCTGGAAGGTTTAACGCAGTTGCAGTATCTGTCGCTTGAAGGCTCAAAGATCAAGGGTGATGGATTGGCTGTCTTGAAGTCGTTGCCAGCTCTGAAGTCTCTTTCGCTTAATCGTACAAAAATCACCGACGAGTCGCTCAAGCATCTTCTTGTCGTTAAGAACCTGACCATTCATTTGCTCAATGATACAAACGTAAGCGATGAGGGCACTGCGACGTTGGCGTTGATGCCTCGTCTGGAATGGCTCTACCTTAATCGCACTAGAGTGACGGATGCGTCGATGAAGAAGCTGGGGGATTTAGGCAAGCTAAGATTCCTATCGCTTCTAGGCACTTCGGTCACTGACTCTGGTGTAGCAGACCTTCATGCAGTTGTTCCAAGCGTTAGAGTTCGTCGCTGACAATGGCGCGAGAAAAGTGCGGGCGGAAGGTATGAGCTCAAATCCATTTGACGATCCCGAGTTGGCAGCTCGCTACGAAGCATGGTATTCAGGCGCGGCGGCGGGCGAGTCAACAGGAGAAGGCTTTGCTTGGAAAGCAGCTACGGAGCATTCAGGGTACGAAGTCTGTCTTGGAAATCGGGTGTTGGTCCGGACACTTCACACGCTGGCTGAGGGATCGTGGCTATCAAGTCACCGGCCTGGATAGTTCCACCGCCATGCTCGAGCAAGCGAAGGCCCACATCAACTCGGCCGGCGTGTAGCCATTGTTGTTGTGGAAGATCTCTACAAGGGATCGCAGCAGCGCGACATCGTTGAAACGAGGGGGGTGAAAACGGAGCATGATTACCTTCAAACAGAGTGCGGCTCATTGGTTGCGTCCTTGAGACAGACATTACGCCAGCATGTGCTAGCAAACCTTCCTTTTGGCTCTCCACGAGACGCTCCCACTGTGACACGCTAGGACACTGGGGCGGAAAATTTGGAAGGATGCGTATAGGTTCGCGCGGGGGAGAGTCAGTGGAAGACGGGCTGGTGGGCGATGCTCGGTGAGTTACGGCGCCAGCAACGCCATGTGAAGCCGGAACTCTCGCTGCAGCTCCGAGAGCCAGCCAGTACGCATCGAGTGGAACAATCGCGGCCAGCACAAGAAGCCGGCGCATCGGCTCGATACTGAATCGCGACCACTTACTCGCGTGAAGCGGGTTACACTGGGCTGGAGTCGAGAGACGGTGTAGTGGCAACGACCAAAGTCACTGGGCGGGCCCAGGTGACACTCCTTTTCAAAACCGGCTCGTTCGCTATTTCAGGTGCACTGCCTTAGTAGGCTATTCGCGTTGGCGATTAGGGTCGCGCGGAACTGTGTTTGATTTGTGAATTGTGATTTCCGGGCGAAAGTGGAAGCCATCGTTTGCAACGATCGGCGTTTCAATTCCGAGTGATTTGGGCGGCTGCACAAAGCCGTCGAAGGATCCCCATTCGTGAACAAAGTAATCGAAAGGGGTTCCAGATTCTGGTTTTTTGATTCCTTCGGCAGCGCGCCGAAACGAGAAGTAGACCGATTGGGTGAGTTGCTTACCGTTCACAGTTTCAATCTTGAGGAGCGTTTGACCGGAATCTGTCTTAGGCCGCGTTTCATCGCCGTCTACGCTCATGCCCGTCACACGTATGTGAGCGTACACGAAGCTCACCGAGATTTTCTCGCGGGTAGGGTTGCGTCGTGGCGCTCTGTTCCCTACTTCGATTTGCGAAGCTGATTTCGCATTCGACGCTTCGCAGCTTGGGCCGTTGCGTTATCAGCCTTATCGCGACGCTCCTGCTCCCGATAGGTGCGCACAGCTTCCGGGTGCTCTGCCTTCCAGCGATCCGGTAGCAGCTCCTCCACGCGCGCTGTCCCTCGTAGCAAGTGTGTGATCACACTCTCCAAGTACATCCCAATGTCAATCTCCTGACGCTGCGCACTGGCAACCAGACTCATGAGGCTTGCATTGCGTATCCCGGCTCGCATGCTTCCGACGAACAGCCAGTTCTTGCGCCCAATCGCGACTCGCTTCATCAGCCTTTCGACTTGATTGTTGTCGATCGGCAGGCGGCCGTCGGTGGCGTATACGCATAACGCATCCCAGTGGTTGCGCACATAGTTGAGCGCGCCACCAAGCTTGCTCGCAGGTAACGCGCTTCGTGCCAACGGGCCATCGAGCCAGTCGCGGAGTCGATCGAGTATCATTCGCGATTCTTTGGCTCGCAGTTCTCCTCGTGCTTCATCGCTCCACTGCGCCAGCGACGCTCGATATCGTAAAGCTGGTTCATCAGCGCAAGAGGGAGCGATGCGGCTTTCTGATCGTTGGATTGATGTTCATAAACATGACGGCGCGCATGCGACCAGCACGCCATGCGGGTCATCTTCGACCCGGGCGCAAGAATCACGCTCATGTTGCCCGAATAACAGTCTGCCATCACATGCCCGGTATACCCTTCCAAGTATTCTGCAGGTCCATCGCGATGCCGCGAGACTCGGAAGTCGAAGAGATCATAAGGAGCTGTTGTGTCGAAGCCGGAGTAGCCCCACATCTTGGCATCCAGGCTATCTTTCTTTTCCTTTTGAGCCTCCTTCATCTTCTCAAGGAGTCGCTGTATTCGGGAGTCTTGCAGAGCCTCCTTTTCGTCGGGTATCTCCTTGGGCATGATCAGCTTGACGTGCGTGTCATCAAGCCCCAAGCAACGAGAGGCCATGAGTCTGGCTCGCATCGCTTCGAGCAGCCTTTCCGAAACATCATGAGTTAGATCCGCCAGGTAATCCAGGGTGGATCGACTTGGGGTCCACCCCGAGGAGGCGAACATGTCTTGCAGGCGGTAATAGGGGAGATGGAGCCCGAACTTGCCATGGATCACTTGAGCAGCCACGGAAGGGTGGTAGCGGCCCTTTTCCCCAAGATTTACTTCTTCTTCGACGTTCAGCTCGCGTTCGGGGGAGTTGGCGTAAGCCAGAACAGGCTTCTTGTACTGGAGAACAACAAGCTTCAACGGGATGTGCTTGAGGGTTTCGGTGACTTCATAGCGTTTGACGATCAGCTCGCCAGAGTCAACGCGTTGTTGGAACGCATCAGGGATCTCCACTTCCACGACCTCACGCGGCAAGTGTGGCGGGAACTTGTCACTATTTGGCTTCTTCGCGACAGCTTGCTTCTTGCGCGTATAGGTGATGCGCTCTACCTCGGCTTCCGCTTCCTTCTTGGCAGCTTCGAGCGCCTCTTGCAACTCCTTGTCATCCTCGAATTCCAAGAGATATTGGTCTGCGTTGATGAACTTCTCTCGCTTCTTCCCGGTGCGCAGGAAGCGGATCTCAGCAAGCGCTTCTTCGAGCGATTTTTTGAGCGTATCGATCTCGGATTTTTGCTTTACGAGAACGTTCGATTGCACAAGAATCACTTCTTGTGCGGTGCTCAAATCGTTCGGTAATTCGTTCGCGTCTTGCATGATGGTGTTATAGCGCGAGGCCCAAAAAGCGCAAGAGGGGACAGAAGTGAAATTGCCTAAAAACACAGGAATTGTTTCTGTTTCAAGCAGAGATTGCTTCTAGAGAATCGCGGGCCGGAGGGACGTAGCGCATTCTCTTCTTCACAGAGCTGAGTTCGACTCCCGTAAGGATCCACTGCAGCTCGGCGGACGAGACCACGACATGCTTTCCATCGGCGCTTCGAACTGGGCGCTGAAAGCAGCCTCTCTCCAATCGCTTCATCCAAATAGCGATTCCATCGGTGTCCCAGTACAAGAGCTTGATCCGATTCAGGCGATGGTTCAGGAACATGAACAAGCCACCATCGCGCACGTCGCGCTGAAAGTCATTCTTAATGATCCCGAAGAGACCGTCGAAGCTCTTGCGCATATCGATGGGCTCGGTATGCAGGTAAATGGGAACTGAAGGGTTGAGAGCGAGCATGGTAACTATGCCACCTGATCGAGAATATCAGAGAGCGAGGCAATCGCACTAAGGGGTAGACGCAATAGCACGCCGCTTGGGAGCTTGATTTCGATCGCAGAGTCGACAGCATCCACGGATTGAACTCGCAAGAACGCTGGCTGGACCGGAGCCTTGCCAAGCTTGCGCTTCCAGTTATAGAAGGTTGGAACGGAACAACCGATGGAATCGCAGAATTGGGTTACGGTAAGTCCTGAGCGGTCGAAATCCGCGAGATGCTGCGCCCATCGTTGGGAGCGAGAAGCAGAAGATGGTCGAGCCAAGATGAGTTCCTTGCGTACGAGTGAAAACGTTGATCGAACGCAGAAAACTACACGACAGAAACCGACCAGGTCGGGAAAATCAAGAACCGGTCAGTGTACGCTCACACACGTATTACACTACCCAGCGGCTGCCCCAAGTGTCCGATCACTCTTTCGGGATGAAGTGCGTCCACAGAAATCTGGGCATTCTGTTTCGTCGTCGAACCGGACTCCTGTGCTCGTAATAGGGGGTAGGCGCCGAACAGCAACGCGCCTGCCAACAAAAGACGTTTTTGAGCAACCATTGATGTGTCTCTTTCTGTAGCCGAACGTCCGGCATCAACGAGCCCGAGTAGTTGACTCAACGCAAGTCAAAACGGCCGGTCAAGGGCTTGGTGTGCATCATGTGATTCTGCTGAATCTTATCGTGAGTTTATATCGAAGATGATTGCAAGTCGATGGTTACCCAATGCGTATTTGGAATCGACTTAAATCGGTATGGGGTCGCAATCCCGACTCAACGTCTGCCGCAACACGTAGACGTACATCATTCGAAACATGATCGTAGAGAAAGCCCTCTCGCTCAACCTCAAAATGACTGTATCCGCTTCGAGCGATGTCGCCTGCCGTATTTAATTCTTCATATGTACGGTATACCTCCGATAACTCAGGATTTCGTTCGCAAACTGCCGTCAACCTGAAATGCCCAAGTGCGGCTGCGGCGTCTTTTTTGATGACAAATTCTCGTAAGGACCGCAGTTCTTGGTAAGCTGCATCGCACGATTGCTCGTCATCAAAATAAAAGAAATAGGCAATCTGCGAAGGTTCATTTGCGGATGATTGATCGGAGAGCTCTTGAAACGTTCTCTGCAGCACAATGTACTGATACCCGGCGTCGTTCGGGTAAATACAATCAAAGTAAGTATCCCAGTTGGGTTCTAGTATCCCGTCTTGTCCCGAGAAGTCATAGTATTCGAAACGATCTAGAATAATATCGCGCACGGTGTGGTCTAGCTCTTGTCCCTTTGCGTAAAAATAAAACTCGCGATAGCCATTTGTTGTCACGCGACCAACAAAGATCGCGTTTAGCGACTCTTCCAAAAGTGGCACAAGAAATTCTTCGATCTCGTACAATTCATCTTCTTCAGCGTCTATCGAAAGACCAGCTTTGCTTGGGTATCGTAAGTAAACCCGCATTGCATGAAAAAAGGGGTATTCTTCACTCACAACGTCATGAGCGACGCTTGTATTCAACCAAATTGATGCGAGATGGTCATTAATGCAACACGGGTAGAACGCCATGCCATTTAGATTCCACAATTTGCGTTCAGCAGGTATCATTTGAGTTAATTGAGAGGCAGAACGACCAAATTCAGCGAGTGCGAGGAGAAATCTCTACGAAAGTCAGAACGCCTGACCGACCACTTCGCTGCATTTTTTTATCCGTCGTATCGTTGTTTTGCGGAATAGTAGTCTAAAGGAAAATCACGGTCAGCGACAATGGACGCATATGCACTGCGAAGATTGTCAGCAACGCGTATTGCAATTTGTCGCAACGGTTTGGAGTGCATGACCTCATGTCCTATGTACCAAATGGAGCCCTTGTCCGCCTCGACATCCACTGCGATCGGGTCACCGTTCGCGCAGTAGCCGACGAAGATGAATCCAGCGTCCTGTGGCGAAACTCCGAATCCATCTGTCTCATATAGATCATAAATATCGTCAGTCGGATACAGGCAATCCGTGCGAACCGTTTTCGAATCAAGTGGCGTAGCACTACACTCAAGTATGACCGAAACTGCATCAGCATCGATGCCCTTTTCCATCGCCCACACAAGGAAGTCTGATTCGGTCATACGCTTTCAGCCTGAGGAGGATAACGGCACGCATCACCGCGGTCGCGGCGAGTGATGCTCCATTGAAAAAACGCCCGATTCGCGACTCGGGTTCATTGGATTGTTAGGTGCCAATACAAACGTCCGCTTCCCATCCGTCGTATTCCATGTCGTATATTGAAGCTAGACACGCCATGAACCCGGATACGGTACAAAGCACTGGTTGGGTTGTGGGCATTGTAATTGTTACCGTAAGCCTGTAACGTTTATCTGACTTCTTGACCGTTGGGGTTCCGTATCCAAAATCCGTAATGAAGCTTCCGACCAAATCCACGTCCTTTTTCTTCGCCCCATACATGATGAAGTCGACGTTTCGTGCGACCATTGCATCGTCGCCCAACTCCTGGTTTTTAAGCAGCAGTTCGGTGTCTGCGGTCGCAACTTCGATTAGCGTTTCAACAATTGTTGTCATTTCAGGCACCTAACTTTTGCGATCACCCAGCCCGAGCGGTTGACTCAACGCAAGTCAAAACGGCCGATCGAGGGCTTCGTGTCCAATGTATTGGGTACGCCCATCATGGGCATTCGTCCGTGGTTTTTAAGTCCCCTGTGCGAGTGAGGAAACTCGAGGAGATCAGTATAACAAATGGCAAATGCGAAAGTTCAAGCACGAACGGTGGTATTGGGAGCTTACCCGGCAACGGGCATCGTTACCCGATTTCTGTCATCTCTGCATCGACGGTTCAATTGTCCAGTTGTAGTACGCTGCCATTAAGGTCAATCTGAGCGCCATGTCGCCAGGTCGAGATTCAAACGTCAGTTCTACACCGGATGTTGGAATGTAGATCCCGCCCATTCTGCCATTTGGGTAGCGAGTTCCTTCGTTCAGATCCAAGCCGCAAAGCGACGGAATCGCGATCAGTATTGAATCCAGTGTTGCATTTGCATCAAACGGACCAAGGCACCAATTGAACCGAGGATCAGGCCACTCGGGTACGCGGTCCTCGCGGTACCAAGCAGGAAATTGAATTTGCGGAGCACATGGCGGACCGATACCGTCGCCGAGATCGAAGCGGACGTGTCCGAAAGCGACCAACGCAGGGTAACAGTCGTCTGACGGTCCGAGTATAGATTCAATATCGGCGCGGGACATTTGTCGGTGGAATGGACCGAGCCTGCCATGCAACGCAAAGTCGAGGAGGTCGAGTGTTACCATCTCATTCACAGAACGTTTCGATTCACCCAGCGGCGGGATGAATCCTTGATTTGTCAGTCCACCGGATCGCCGCTTGGGTGCAATCGTTGTCCGCGCCCGGCACGGGCGTTGGTTAATGGAGTTCAAGTCCCCCGTGCGAGATAGGACACTTATAGGAGATCAGTATACCAATGGCAACTGCAAGAGTGCAATCGCACAGTGGTGTGGGGAGGGTGCCCGGTAAAGGGCATCCTTACCCGATTCGTCGCTACGGTTAGTGTATCGGAGGTTGATAGGGATTACTCGTGTCAAGCGGGATTGAGGATGTGTTGAACGATATGGATTGATCGGGTTCCGTCTTCTTTCGACGGAGTCTCGACCAGAGCCACCGCCCAATGGTCTCGACGATTCCGAGAACAATAAAGTTTATGGAAGTCCAAACAAATGTGATTGGTACGCCCGTAATTGGTGCAAGTGTCCGTCCGGTGTCATTGGTAACTCGGTTCATTGCGCGTTTCGCCTCTTCGGTCATTTCGCTTTCGCTGAATGATCGGTCTCCATCAAGATCGTGCTTGTAAAGTTCCACGTCCAATGCGAATTCCATGGCTTGGACGGCGGCAAGCAAGACGAGATAAGCGATGATGCCGGCAATCACAAATAGAATCGCCCAATGAGTCCGACGTTTCCCAAGGCAAGCGTTGAGACACCAGCATATGAGCGGGGTAGCCGCGTAGACAACCTGCAATACTCGGGCGACAACCATTCAAGCTTTCGTTTCGGTTGGACTTTTGTTGCGACGAACTAGTAATTCTCCGGCGCCCGCGCCGGTGAACAAAAATTTCATTGTAGCCCATCCAACGGGGCAATTGGCCCGCAAGCCCTCCTGATTTGCGCCTCACCCTCGAAAAGGAAAGCTTCGCTATTTCCAGGGATAGCCCCTGCCTTTCATCCTCGCTACCTTTCTGTGTACGCTTGAGCCGGGGGCTTCGGTTTTCGAGCCAACCTTATAGCCAAGCTGCAACACTCGATACTGGGCTCGTGGCTAACGATTACCTAGGCAGGAGTCCCTCCCACTTGCCTTCAAATCATTTTCAGTACGCACGTCCAACCTTTTGTTCGGCATGGTATACGTTCAGGATGTTTGATTGCACCGTTCCACACCAAAGTATCGCACCACAATCGTTCGCCATTCTTCGGAGGTTGTCGAACCGTAGATGGGAATCGGGATTGAAATAAGTCTCGTCCACGTTCAAATCATACCAGACCCGATACTCACCTTGGATTAGGTTGAGGCACCACCGGCCGTATTCCCAGTCGTTTTCAATTCGAGCAAGATCTGCGTCGATAGAACACGGCCTGACGCGAAACTGAAAAATCTTGGTACATCCGGGATCTATAGCAGATCCGCCAGATTCGCCTGACACCATCATATGCGTACACCAGTCTCGGGGTGTTGTGATTTCCACCGGTACGATTTTGAGATCCGTAATCTCCAGCGTTGGCACAAATACCGAGTTGTCCGAATGGTTGGATACGTGTAATCCAAACAAATAACCCCAAGTTGCTTGTTTAAGCAATTCGAGGTCAAGCGAGATTGGGTTCTGCATTCTCTACACTCCTGATTCCTGGCGAACGACCGAAATCACGGGGTTGCGGAATGAGCCCCTGCACAACAGGACACACGCGCCCCGCAACTCCCGTGCATTTCACTGTTCGTCCGTTGTTTCCAGCAAGCCGCCGTTTTCGTCGATTGATTCTTGCGCAATCCCAAGGACGGCGTCTCGGAATTGTAGCAGATCGGGAGATGTTTGTTTGAGCGAAGAAAATATGAAAACATAAGGAGCTCCGGATGCGTTTATTCCTCCCGCACTCCATGCGTCAGCAATAGCATTGAGATTTCTACCATGCCACTCGGGCGATTGGCATTGATTGAAGACGACATCGTAGAACTCATTGAGGTCGCCAATTTTTTGACCAATCGATCACTATCCGTGCGGCATCTGCATATTGAGAACCGCGCATCCAAGGCGATCCAACCTGGTCGCGGGTTGCAATCCATCCGGGAGGAAGGTCTGCAATCTCTAGAACAGTATTGTCATGCGCCACGATTTCTTTCAAACCTACGAGCATTGCATCGTCCATGTTTGCGCCATCGTCGGAAAGAAACTGCCAACCATGATCCGATGCATCGTGAACGACACGTGTGATCGGTCTATGTTGCGTCATCACGTGGCGAGTGGTGAACGTTGCACAATTTGGAGGTTGATCAAACGGCCACATGCGATTCTCTGAAAGGACGAACGGCAGGCTTCACCTAGTCCCCGGAAGTGATGTCTCTAAAGTTAGTAACGCACCGGCGCGGGCTTTGGCGCATGGGATTGTTATGCCTTAATTCCGCGATTCTCGATCCCATTTGGCAAGAATGGAATCGAAACGTTGTGCTTGCAGCTCCCATTTCGCAAGAAGTTTTTCAAATCGGTCTTGATTCAATTGCGACCTCTCGAGGATCGATGCAGTTACTCTTTGTTGTCTTTCTGACTCTTCTTGCTGTGCCTTCGAAAGTTCAAGTTGTCGCTTTGTTTCGTCAGCCTGCGCTTTACTGATCGCCATCTGACGTTCGAACTCGTCCTGCTGCGTCTTCGCCACCGCAAGTTGGCGTTCCGTTTCGGCCTGTTGTCGTGATGACACCTCCAGTTGCTTTTCGTATTCGGTTTTCCCAAAGAGTCCCATGTGAAATGTCATTCTCTCAAGGCATAACGACAACCATCACCGAGCCCGAGCAAATTACTCTACGCAAGTCAAAGGTGGTCGATCGAGGGCTTCGTGTGCATGGTTTTGTTATCGGGTGTTTGTGGGTAGTGTTGAATCTCTAGAAGCGATCGCCACCCGCCACGCGTCGAATTGTAAACGTCCCAGTCAGTATAGCGAAGCGGATCATGAACGCTATCTTTTATCGGAAATCGTAACAAGCACACTCGTCCAAAATCTCGCCACGGAACGAGTCGGACATTGTATGCCGTTCTCGTCCGAATCGGTCCACTGGGAGTGACCAATCCGGCCCCAAAAAGTGCACCCGCGAATTGACGGCATAGTGACTCGTTTGCCCCACAAATACGTTGCGAACCCGTTGGAAACAAACCCAATTCACGCTGGGAACTGGTTACATAGCGATCCCAGTTCGGTAGGCGTTCTTGTTCCCATAATGCACCACCTTCTGTCGAGAGCGAAAAGTACTCGTACGATTTGCCCGAGTGCATGACCGCTTTACGCCAAACGAGACCCGAAGCCGAAGCAGCAGCAAGAAACTCCGCAAGTGCTTTGTCGTTTAGCGAGTGAGTGTAGGGCAAGTTGAGTTGATATGGATAAGCGAACGATATGAGGTTGGTTGCGTCTTGGAAACATTCAAAGATCGCATCGAAGATCATGAGCTCATCATCACTCAACGCTGTCGTGCCTGTGCGATTTGGTGGTTCCATCAATGGTTGTGGGGCTATGTCTTTGCCCGATAATGCTGGCGATCACCCATTCGCCGCCAGAAACCATGATTCAATTTCGCGGCCGATCGGCGATTTGGGTGCATTTTTGGTTATCGGGCTTTTGTGTTTGTTAGTCTTTGGCGAGTCCGTGGGATTTTGGATTGATGCTACAGCCGGGCAATGCCGCACGCAATGCTCGCAAACCCGATTCCGATATGGAAGTACCGGTAAGCGAGAGTTCTTCCAGCCACGTAAGGTGGGACAATTCAGGAATGGATTTGTCCGTTATGCCCGAGCAGTCGTCGAGATGTAGAATCCTCAGGTCCTTGTGTACTCGCAAGTAATGCAGACCTGCGTCCGTAAGTTGCGTTTGATATGCGGTAAGCTTTCTTAGGCGTTGGCAATTAGCCAGTTCTTTTAGTGACTCATCGTAGATCGGGCAAGTTCCGCCGTTAAGATCAGCTACGACGTAACCGTCAGCTTCTTCGCGAGCCCAGCCATCAAGGTCATTAACACTATCGATCGCTCTTTGATGCGGCGTTCTGTACATCGCACGCTGGAATGAGACTATCGGTGCAATCGCCAATGCAACAAAAGCAATCGCAATGAACACGGCGCGCAAACCGAATTGGAGCGGAAGTGTATCAACGATTGACGTTTCTTCAGTCGTTGTCATCACGTTCTTTTCCCGATAACGAAAAGGATCACTCACGTCGAGCGAGAGATGATAGACCGCCCGAGGCCGGTGGAGCAAGACGTTGAGTGTATCTGCTGGTGAGCGAAATCACGCTCTCCGGCCCGAAGGATCGAGTGCCGTCGTACGCCCTGCTCGAGCGTCATCCTCAGTCAGACGATGTCTCTGACATCGAACTATCGTAAAATACCATTGGGGAAATGTGGAATGAGCCCAAAGCGAACAAACAAACAACTCGGTCCTTGGTCTTAAATAAAAATCAAGCCTTTGGTTCTCGAACTTAATCAGAGACTATCTACGTTTAACGGGTGGTGCTCAGTGGGTGTTGGTTCAAGAAAATAGTTGTAGCTAGGTTTAGATTAGAGTCTAGGGCGGATTTTTTAAAATGGCTTGCTGTTTGTCTAGGATCTGTCGATTTAAGAGCTCATCCATTTGAACAATTGCAATCATTTTTGTTTCGAGGGCAGATGCAACTAGTAATGACAAGCGAAAGCCTGACAACGTACCTACAATCGCTCCAGTGATTACGCCCGGCATACCAAATACGATCCCTGGCGTAGCGCAAATCGCTGCACATCCCGGTACCACCGCAACTGGAACATATTTCATTGCATCAAGGACACGTTGTGTTGCATCTGCAACGCGCTGGGAATCGGCGTATAATCGCGACAAGTGAAAATTCTTTCTGTATTTAGCTATCGTTGGCCATCACCCGTCACGCGCGAGGATGTTCCATGTCAAAAACGGCCGATCGCGTGATCGGCGTGCAACCCTTTGTGTACGCCCGGCACGGGCGTTGGTTCGTGGGGGTCAAGTCTCCTGTGCGGGATAGGACACTCGAGGAGATCAGTATACCAAATGACCACTACGAAAGTAGAAACAAGCGGTGGTGTTGGGAGCGTGCCCGGCAACGGGCATCCTTACCCGATTATTTGGCGTTTTCGTATTGAGTTCGGAGTTCGTCGAGGTCAGTATCGCTGATGAGGTATTTGGTGCAACCAGATTCGTTAAGTATCCATCCCCAAAGGTCATAGTCGCGATGATCCCGCGGGCATTCGAGTTCACCCGACCAACGGACGTCGTCAGCCCGCCATCCTGAAATCTTCATGTGCAGTGTGCCGTTATCATCGAATGAATGCCATTCTCGCCAATAACAAGTCGTATCATTTGGCTGTTCGTAGCACTGTTGCCACCACGGTGGCGGATTAGCGATCTGCTGGTACGTAGTCATATGCAGCGGATCGCCTCTGCAGCTCAGCTCGAATCCGGTGCCATCGTCGTTGAACGAAACGACCATGTTTGTGCCGCATGCTGGGCACGGAGTGGCAAGGATAGAATCTAGGGGCGCGTGGCTGCGGACCATTGCGATTAGGTGATCGGCTTCATCGTCAAAAATACCATATGTGGAGTGCATCTTCATGCGACATCCTCAGCCAAATAACGGCACACGTCACCAAGTCGCGGCGAGTGACATGCAATGAAAGTCGAGCACCGACCGCGACTTTGGTGCACGTGATTGTTCGCGCCTGTCCTGGCGGCTTATTTCCCCTCAAACCAAAGCTCTTTCCGGATAGTAAGTGGTTTCGCGGCCTTGTTGAAGGCTTCGTAAAATTGCTTCAGTTCTTTGATGCACTTGTTCCAGTCTTCATCTGCCACCAGTTCCCGTGGTTCGGGTTTTGGTTGTTTCAAAGCCCATTCAACCGCTTCCCGTTGCATCTCAAAAAGGGAACGATTCTTACGTTCTGCGAGCCATTTCTCGGGGCCACCCATAGCAGCAATGAAATGCACCGTTCGTGGTTTCTCGGTTCGATCTAGCACTGTTGCGTGTTTACGATAAATTTCGACATTGGCCACAATGATCGAGAGACAGGCATCCCCGACAGTGTGGCAGATAATTGCGCCGGACTGCGACTCTTGGTAGTACGAGTAGCGTTCGTCTTTAAGTGAGTCAATCAAAGCGGGTAACGCTTCAGGCGCATTTGCAAAGAGTTTGTCGTAGGCTCTTTTTACAATCTCCAAAGACTCGCGATTGACATTTCGCGGTGGCTTTAATAGATACGGTTCGGTAAACGGTTTCGGATCGCGATTCGCGAGTTGCGAGATCCAATCTCTAATCTGGTTTGGAATCGGGCGACTTGTATCAGTCGGGGCTTCCTGAGCAGGACGGCACTGCGTTATACAGAGAACGGCGAACGCAATAAGGCTTGTGTATGCTGTCATTTGATTCACGGCGAACGCCTGCATTGACCGAGTGCGAGCAGTAGACTCAACGCAAGTCAAAAACGCTCGATCGAGCCTTCGGTCCAATGCTTTGTTTGTGGGTCTTTCGGGCTTTGGTATCAATCCGTAGCAATCTAGGAGTGGCCCCGTGAGAGTGTCAGTGCAGTTGGGAACCAATACGATTCAATCCAATCATCATCGATCGGGGCAATGCGGTCAACAGTCCATCCTGCGTCCTCAAGAGTATACAGCATCGAGTCCGCAGCAATTGCATTCGTCGAATGGATGAGTATTGGCGATATTGGTTTGTGTAGTGCAAGGAATTTCGCAACGTCGCGTCCGTCACCCGGATCCGGTTCATTTTCGTGATCAACAAGAAGATCGTGATCAAGTGAAATCAATTCGGGCACAGTGCGAATCGACTCGTAAGCTTGAATGAAATCATGAGCGGTCCGTAGACAGAGAAATTGAATCGCCGCAGATCCGAGAACGTGAGAGAAACGCTCGATACGGTCACGATCATCTTCGAGCATTAGAAGCATTATTGTGATTCCAGTCGCGAGTCGGATTAATCCCACGAACGTTAACGATCATGTGGTCGCCGCGAACGACTCACCACTTCAATAAAACTCAACTCGGCGACTCACGTGCATCGTCTGGTTCGCCGTCCTGTTCGGTGGCCGGCGGAAATCGTTTAAGTGCGATGCCGTGTCCAACGATCTTTCCGCCTTCACGAACTGTAAATTTGGCACCCGGCAAAACCGCAGAGTAGTCGACGCGAGGGTGATACATGAGCGATAGTTCGTATCTTCGTGTCCATTCACACGAAACCGATTCACAATCGTTGAGTTCTTTGTTGAATTGTACGCCCAAATACGGCTCGCGTATCACGCCGTCCGATTCAACAACGGGTTTGCGAACCGTGCGGTCCTGAATCACAATATGAGGACGGTACTTGGCCTCGACTCCCATGATCGGAAGGAGTTTGCGCCCTCCTTCGTGTTCACATAAGAAGGTGATCTCGGCGTGAACTATCAATGTATGCACGATGAGCTTCAGTCGGGTAACGCCCGGGATCAGCTAGCCCGAGCAAGTATCAAAATTCCAAATTAGGCCGGTCGATCGAGGGCTTAGCTGCATCCCTTGGTTCGTCCTTGCTTTGAATTGTCTCAGGCCATTTGTCAATCGAATCCTATGGTATTTCGCCGGCAAGCTGCACATCTTCCTCGTTTGCTTCAAAAGATGAAAGGTAAGCCTCGCGCGATCCGAAAATGTCTTCTACAGTGCATCCAACTGATACCGTAAGTGTCTGACCCGACCGCAATTCCCTCTGGCCAATTTCCTCTTCAATCATTGACTTTAGTGCACTATAGTCGACCGGACCGTGACCGACTTGACTGGTCATTAGATCGGGGCCCATACCTGATCCTATTTGTAAACCACTGGGTGATTCCCAATGGCCAGAGTTGTCAAAACACACCCAGCAAACGACCGTCGCCGATACCGAAAGAAACACGCACGCGAATAGTTTGATAGACAATCTGTTCATTAGTGTTGCTTCGATTCGAACGCTGGAAAGGACGAACGATTGGGTTCAGCGAGCCCGAGCGGTTGACTTAGCGCAAGTCAAACCGGCGGATCGAGGGCTTCGTCTGCAACCCTTTGTTACCCGACTTGGTTAGCACGAGGTTTCAGCCACCATGCAATTGCATTCAGAGCCCGCCGCTCATAGCTTTCATCGCTATATTGTAACGCCAAAGTACCGCAAGTCGCAATTACGATCTCAGCACCATAAACGTCGGCGAAAAATGCGGAAGTTCTTCCACGCTTAAGTTCCAAGTCGATGCAATCTCGCGCAACACGCAATCAATTGGAATCACGCAGTCAGCTACAACCTCAGGTAGAAATCGAGAGCACTCCTGCTGAGCCGCGAAGTCGTTTGCACTCGTGAACAAGTGAAGAAGAGCGCCGAATCGTTCGTCGTCTGGAATCTCGCTAAACCGACTGTCGAGTATCGCTGTTCGATGCGAGTTCGTCGGCTTTCTGATCGCGTCGACAAAGCGCTGCTGTTTGGTCGTGAGAGTCATGACTTCAGTCGGGTAACGCTGGCCATCACTCGGCACGCGCGAGTAAAGCCATCATGTCAAAAACGGCCGATCGCGTGCTCGGCATTGTTCGCCATTGTTAACGGAACGCTCGCCACGTTAAGCTAATTCGCGGCCCAGCGTCTTTTTGACGTTTGATTGCATGCATCCAATTCTCTTGCACCACGTCATCCATGTAAAGTAGCGATCCGGGTTTGAGTGGAAAGGATCGTTGGATTTCCGGCTGAGTTTTGGACCGGTAAGTAATGTCACGAGTGCTTCCCAAGGAGACAATTGCAACACCTGTCCCGGAAACAAGCCCGGTGGTCTCATCGGAATGGAAACCCATCGTGTTGTCGCCCGTTTCGTAGTAGTTCAGCAGGCAGTTGTTGAATTTGATGTTCAGTCGTTTATCCAGCATTGTAAGAAGTATTTGCAATTCGAGTGGAATTGGCGTTTCGGGATAGGCAATCTGTGAGTAATTGTACGGTCGTCCGAAAGATGCAGTGCGTCGCGCTGACATTCGGTCGTCCCACTCGATGGATGTCACCAACGAATTGAAGAGAACTTCGTGGTCAGAGTAGAACCCATCTTCTATTTCGATTGGCGGTTCCATAGGCAAAGAGGCCATTGGTTGGCGAACGAAAAGGATCACCAAGTCGACGCGATGATCTTTTCAATGAAAAAAGGCACCACTCGTCGCTTTTGGTGCATCCGTTGGTTCGTCCTCATTCTGAGTTCCAACTGAGTTGGTCGCCGGTTGATTTCAAAACCGCTGCAAGCGACGACAGGTCGTGATATTTGTCTGAAGGGACCAAGAGTCGATTAGCAAAGATTAGGATGCTAAAGTGACCTACAGATAATGCGACGGCCCATCCTCGATTGCGAGACAGTACCTCGCGGATATCGCTAATCCATTCTTTAGTCAAGGCCGAAGCGTCGTACAGCTCCATTAGCTGATATAGGTCATCGTTGTATTGGCTGTCTACAAGGTAAAACTGTGGGTGTTTTGCATCGTCCTCTGGAGCCACCTTCCCATGTTTTTGCGTTGCTTCCAATATTTGCTCCCGTACGGACCAAAACTCGTCGTCTGATGTCGCACCCGATGGGTTAGGATTAGCGACATAATCGACGTCAAATGTTTCGATTTTCAATGTAGCTGTCATGACGTATCCCTATGGACGAACAACTGCGATCACCCAGCCCGAGCAGTAGACTCAACGCAAGTCCAAGCGGTCGATCGCGCACTTCGCTGCAATTTTTTGTTTTGTTCCTTCCGCGCATCGGGCAAACAATCGTTCGGATCGAATACTGCAAAAGTTAGCAGCAATTATTCCAGAAGACTGGAACTCATTCAACACGTCGTCTAGTTTTTGTCTGTCGTCAATGCGGCACGCAAAGTATGTCGTGTTCTCGACGATCTGGCTCACCCAAATTGCAACGTCAATTCCGCGTTGTTGAACGAGAGCAAGAAGCCCACACGCTTCTCGGTCGGGCGGAAGTCCATATCCATCAGCCAAACTCGTCGGATACGCAAAAAAAGTCCACGGGCAGCCTACTGTCCGATGGTATGCATCCGCATCAAAAAGCATGTCGAATCTAATCGAGTGTGAGGGCATGTTGGGAACGGCAGGCATCACCGAGCCCGAGCGGTAGACTCTACACAAGTCAAAAACAGTCTATCGAGCCCTTCGCGTCCATCGCTTGGTTCTGTGATTAGTCGGTTTGTAAGGAGACGGGATTGGTGGAAACGCTTTTCGTAAGTCCGTAGTGTCCGTAGCTCCGTTGTTCATGTGATTCTATTGCAGCGCGAACTTCCGTTGAAGCAGTCCGATAAAATCGTCGTATCTCGTTGATCAGCCATTCGTGCATGGTACGACCGTTATCGCGATCATGAATACGGTTCCAGTCGTCAATGCCGAGCGGCCATTTGACCATGTATTCGAATGCGGCGTATGGTTCGAATGGGGCCGTCGTCCAGAGTTGCTTGCATTCCGGGCATTCCACAAGTGAGATCCAGTTGCCATTTCGAGTTTCCGATAATTTGGGTGTCCGCGGAACTGGCCCCCACAAGTTCAGTTTCTTGGCGTTGCAGATTTCGCACATTATTAGCACAGAACGCAACGGATCATCGAGTCTGCGAGGAAAAAGTCTCTAAAGTAGAGGCCGGTTCGTCGCGGCGTTCGGTGCATCCTATTGTTACCCTTCAGTTTATAGTTTAGGGAACGCTACCGCATATTTTTCCAATGTGGAAGTACAATTGCCCCAACAATCGCAGGCACGAGAAAAAGCATAGCGATCGTTTGCGGTTCTGAATACATTTCAATCGTTTGTTTGTTAGGAGGCCACACATAAATCAAGACAGTGTTTATTGCGAATAGGACAAAGTAAGTAACGACCGCCCATCTACGCATCCTAAGCAGACCAAATCCGCATGCGACCGAAGTTGCTTTCGTAAGACAATTCCAAAGGTTTCTTTCAAGGGTAAATTCTTCCCAAGTGAATGGCTTCAAAATCAGAAACGCAATCCCAGTAACGATCGACATCCAAGCAATAATGGTGATTTTGCGAGGTCGTATTATCGCGGACGCTTCTTGAACGCCAATTGTCGCGTCTTCCAGTGACGTTGGATTGCCTAAATCACTCACTTGGTTTAGTCCGTTCGAGGGTAACGACGGGGTTCAGCGATCCCGAGCAATTGACTTAACGGTAGTCAAAACGGCTAATCGAGGGCTTCGTCTGCAACCCTTTGTGTACGCCCGGCACGGGCGTTGGTTAATGGGGTTCAAGTCCCCTGTGCGAGATAGGACACTTGAGGAGATCAGTATACCAAATGACCACTACGAAAGTGCAAGCACGCGGTGAGGGCAACTGCGGGAGGGTGACCGACCGTGGGAAGGAAGCCTGCGAATGTATGGGTAAGTATCGAGTCTGTCGATTGCCATCAGTGCATCATTCCCCACTCGATTGCATTCACACCGAATCTGCGAGGCTACGAACAGAAACATCCTACAAGGCCGGATTAGCGGGCGAGCAAGCACAACATTGCGAAGCCCAATACCTATCGGTTGATCAGGTAAAGGATGAGCTTGTGCAGAGGAAACCAATGCTCTTATCCGGGGAGATCTATACAGTTCCTGGGAGTAAGTCATCTCGAAGACTGAAAGCCAGGAACGACGCTACGAAAGCAGCGCCGGGCTGTATAGAAGTCAGCAGAGGCCGTAGTACTGATCTTCCAACGCCAATGGAAACAGGAAGGGCTGAACAATGAAGAACAAGGAAGAGCCATCAATCGACTTGCCGCGAGGGAACCACTCCATGCCAGGAGATCCGAGTTTACCGGAATCCGTACGAAAGGAGACCGCAGGTTCAACAGTCCGACCGGATGATACCGCGACAGCGTCCATTGAGAAACCAGCCTTGACTTTATTTCCAATGTCTCTCATGGAGGCGTTAGTGCATATGGATGTCGCATGACATTGCGCTACAGTCCAGCCATCGCACAAGCGAGTGGTCTGCAAAAGCGTAACCCATTCCAGCCTGCGGTTGTAGTCATGTAGTAGTCGAAACACATTTTCACTGTTTGCAGGAATGGTCTCAGTCACACAACCGTGGGGCATCGGGGTTTCACCTAGCCTTTGCTACCGAACGACTGCCGTTACCGAGTCCGCGCGTGAAGGTAACCATCTAGCTCGAGCCGTTGGCAGTCTTCGGTGCACGGCTTGGCTATTTTGTATTTTCGGTTTTGGCATCCGTCACACCGAATCGTATTGTATTCGATTGAATCACCCCACGCCAAATTGGAGTCAGCGCAGCAAATCGCGATCGTTTGGCGAGAAAGTCGTACCATTCGGTGTCCTGCTCGACGCGATATGAGTAGTAAACGGAGTACTCGCCCGTTGGCAGATCAATTACCCAACGATGTTCTGCGCTGTCGGTGTTGATGTTCGCGTAGAGATCAAACGCGATTCTCGCGCCAGGATTCATCACAAAATCGTCGAGCGGTTGTGAAGCTCGATATCGCGTTCTCCATTCTTCAGCGTTGTTTCCAGACGCGTCGGTAAACGTCAGGCCGGTCACGTTTGGGTTAGGAAGCAAGCAGCGTTCAGTGGCAGAATAAAACGCGACATGGAACGTATTTGGAGTCGCTGAATCTTTGATATGTTCGAGAGAAATCTCCAATTCGACCTCAATGTTAATAGCGTGACGGTACCAGCAAGTCTGAGCAAAATAACGACGGTTGCCGCCAGGCGCGCTCGAGGAAAGTGACCACTGAGAAAACGGCCGATCGCGTGCTCGGCGTGCATGGCTTTGTGCGTCTCTTTGACTTTAATTGCGAAATCAGTCTGGGAAGCGTTCACCCCAATGTATCAAGGGAACGAATGAAACGAACATATCGTGGTGTTGCTGGTCACGAAAATACCATTCATTAAATCCAAAATCGTAATCGGTCTTCGCGAACCAACGAGCACACCAGTTACCTTGATGTTCGTGTTTTGAATCGTCTAAGCAGCAGGGATAGTTGGATTGAGACTGGTTGCATGGGCCGTCTTTGGGTCCAAACGTCTCCCAGCACCAGCGATTTGCGAAGTCCATTTCTGGATAGGCAACCTCAAGCATCACTGCGAAGGGAAATCGCAACAACAACCGACTACGCTCTTCGTGGGCGGACAATCGTTCTTCCAGATCATCGTTCTCTGAAAGAAGATACGCTTCGTAGGACGATAATTTTGCAGTACGGTATGGCACTTTTTGATTTGGCGAACGGCGGCCATTACCTGGCACGCGAGTAAGGCAGACACGTGAAAAACATCCGATCGCGTGTTGGACTTCCGGGGCGTTGTTACCTCGCTTACCGCATCAAACAATGGCCACCACTTTCGAGGAATAGTTTCTTGTACTGCATTGTACTGGTTAGCGGGCAGTTCGTCACCGCTGTGATGAATTCATCTGGAGGTCGGTAATGATGAGCAGCAATGTAGTGCACGATGAGTTCTGGACACAAAAAAACAATGTCACCATTTGGGACGAACAGGTTCGCATTCCCGCATGGAGCGTCGAACTGACACAGTTCGCATTCGTGAGCACCAAGAGTAATCATCGGCTGCCAAGGAGCTTGCATCAGCACTTTAAGCCTTGCGAAGGCATCCGAATTCGTTTTGCCAGTAGCGAACGGCTTGTCCTTGGTTAGCCAGCCAATCGCACGAAGCGAGTGTGCGCCTTCCGCGCCATACTAATCACACGCTGCCAAATCATCAAAGTGCGTCACGGTTGAATCTTGATGGGTAATGACCCCGATTGTTGAGCGGGGCAAGCAATTCCTACATCAGGAAGTGGCCGACCCGCCGCTTCGGTCCATCGGCGAGTTCGTTGGAATTGTCCGATTTGCAATGAAACTCAGCCCCGTCCACAATGACGAAAACAAACGTCGCATAATGGTCTTGCGTCCACGATTCTCGAGCGATTGTAGCAGTTCTGTTGCAATTGGTATAAGTTTATTCAGTTCATCCTCCGATGTGTCGCTGATGAACGGATGAGTTTCGATTGGTTCCCATGGGATCGACTCATAGACCACGTTGAATTGTGCAAGCAATCTCAACTCGTTGGACGTCAGGAGCGCAATCGCGTCAGGCTCTCGGAGAGTCCATGTGAGGCACATCCAGCGATGAAAGATTGCGGCGTCAGAGAAACCTGCCATTTGAGCCCGTGCACGAAGTCGATACTTTGAATCAACCAAGAATCTTAGCGCGAAACATGGACCTGCGATTGCGGCGGATTTCTGTTCTCGAGTCAACATGCTGTTTGCCAACGAATGACGGTGATACCGAGCCCGAGCAGTTGACTCAACGCAAGTCAAAACGGCTGATCGAGGGCTTCGTGTTCATGCCATGGTTATCCGATTGTACCATTTGCCGCGGTTGTGTTTGAGGACGCGGACGTGTTACATGGTTTCCGTATACTAGTGTTTGTTGATCTCTGACGAGTATGGCAATAGTCCTTCTCGCAAGAACTGCCAGTATGGCTCGTATCGCCGGATTAGGCTCTGGGTCTGGATGATTTGAATTGGTATAAGGCGTTCGATGTAAAATGGACGCGTAGTACAGTAATAGTAAGCATGCACAAAAACGTTGGTCTCACGCATGTAGTGCGGCAGATTGTGTAAATGGTCAATTTCGATTGCAAGGTAGTCAAACCGTTCCGGTAAGCGATACCGCTGAAGGTTCTCCATTCCTAGTTCGAGTATTCCGTGGTAAGCATCACGAAGAACGTTGGGGTCAATAGTTGGTACGTCTCCCATCGAGCATTGTCCTGGAATTCTTTGATCCGATAACGACCGCCGTGACCGGATGGCGACGAAAGGTTTTCCATCTCAAATCCACCCGACTTCACCGCTACGGTTCACGGCATGGTTATCGGACAATTAGTTTGATTCGGGCTCAGTCCCAATATGATCTACGATTGATGTGCCGTCAGCTAGCCCGCCCCAAGATTTACCTGTCCAATGCCACAAGTCGTCAATCGCTATTCGTTCTGGCGGTCCAAATTCCGATTCTTTGGTCAATCCACCAAGAAGGTAGAGAATGTTGTTGGTCCGCATCTTGACGGTTACGAAACCGTCATCGATCTCCTCGTTGGATACTACCAGCACCTCTCGTTTGATGTCCTTCGCGATGAAGCGGCTCAGCGTCTTCCCAGGTCGAAGCACTGTTCGAATGCGTTCTAGCTTTCTGCGTTCGAAGTACTTTTTGAGAAACGAGAGCATTGTCGTTAGGTCGCGCAACAAAGGGCAGTGAATCAACGAAGTGCCAGTATTCAGTCCGATAACGTTTCCGATCACCCAGCCGGAACCAACGAACTATCCATCAGGAAAAACGTGCAAGTCTGGCTTGGGTGCATCGGTTTGTTATGCACCGCCATCTCCATGCGGGGTGCGCACCGGTTGTTCCGTCCAGTAATCTGTGAACTGGGCCAATTCTTCCGCATTGTATTCGTAAAGGTACCCCGCATACAGAGGATTGCCATAAAATCCATCGTTTGCGTCCCGCAGAAAAATATCGTTGTCGAGGATAATGAGTGAGGAAAGGACATCGTCGCGTTGTAAAGAAGTAATCGTTCGTCCGATCAGCTTGCCAACCTCAATGCCCATCGTTTCGCCTGGCATTTCGATTTTCGAAGATTCCGAGGTCGTAATTTCAGCAGTAAAGAGATCGAGGACAATTCCAGTGCTAAGTGCAATGAAGTGTGAACGAAACACGGCTGGACCAATTCCCTGGACAATCCATTCTGGTTCGGAGTACTTGGAATGACCAATGCGTTCGATTCGCGCCCCCATGATTCGGCCGCGAGGAAGTTCATCCATGATGCATTGCAATTGGTTTTCGGTGCATAACGGCCGCGTTGACCGAGCTGCGGCAAGTAAAGTTTCCATCTCAAAGCCGCCCGATCCGCGGCTTCGTATCCAACGCATTGTTACCCCGGTTCATCTGGGTCTTCGTATCGTTCGAAAATAGCCCATTGCGGCGGAAGTATCGGTATTCTCTCGCGCGCGTCGCCGCACGACAACATCGCGTCCATGGAGATCAAGTACATCGCCGATGTCTTTGCATTGAATCGAATCGCGATTTGCGCTGGAACGTTGTCGTCGAGGACAATCGGAGGAGGATATTGTTGAGTTTCAGGACGATCATCAAACGCCCTCAAGTAATATCGTGAAGGAACAAATTCCCTGGGTATTGTCCCATTGTTAGAGTCGATTTCGACGTAATACAGACTTACCTCTGCTGGGTATACGCCCATTAATGGACGATAGGCGAGAATCGGTTTCGTTTCATGAACGGTAACGACTAGGTGATCGACGATCACATTTGTCCGATTGAAGTTCTTTTGAATTGAGAATTGAAGAACAAATGCACTGACGAACCATGTTAGTCGTTCATGTTCTCCATCCACGTCGAAAATTGACACATGAGGCATTGGTGCCCCATCCACCAAAACACTTTGTTCAGCACCGACACGCGCGACCGGAGATACTGTGGCTAGTCTACACGTTGCGCAACCGCGAGGCTGTCCAAGCATTTTCATGGCACGATTCTCGATCTTACATTTCCAGTCTTGAAGCACGGAAGTAGGGAATTGATCAACGTCCCTATCGATTAACGCCGCGTGGGTCGAACAGAGCCAGATTCCGTTCTCCTCAGATGCTCGTTGCTCTGCCGTTTGTGTCGCGTCGTATCGCGGCCCACCCTCTGATGCGGCGGCAATGTGCGCAGCGACACCGACGTTGACCGACCGTGATTCGTCCAGGGCGGGACCAAAAGTTGGTGCAAGGCAATTTGGAAACGCGCAAACATATCCGGCCCGCTCAGCGATCAACCGTTTTGTCGGCTCTTTGAAATCGTCTCGCGCCATTTGGATTTCTCTGAGGGGTAACTAGTAATTCTCCGGCGCCCGCGCCGGAAAACAAAAATCTAATTGTAGCCCATCCAACGGGGCAATTGGCCTGCAAGCCCTCCCGGTTTGCGCCTCACCCTCTAAAAACATCTTAGCTATTACCAGGGATTTCGACCCCAAAATGGCCTCCAGGCGTTTTAATAGCATTCCCGGTAGTTGGAGGTGCGTTGAGGCGGCTTGCCGCACCCCATCTCGAATTATCCGGCGCTGATGGTAGCCGGTCGTGCGTCTCACTGCATAGGAGTTAGGGGCAAGGATTTGATCGCTCAGACAATGATTCCCGATCGTCGATCGAAGCGAGGCTGACCAGCTTATTCCACTCTGCTCTCTGATCTTCCCAGTGGAGCATGGCCGCAATGGGGCGCAGACGCTTCTCGCGGATCTCGGGTTTGCCCTTCGTGGCCGGCAGAGTGAGCAACGCGTCCTGGATATCGGGCGCTAGCTGACTGAGAGCCATGATCTGGCTCATGCGTGTCTGGGTACCCGATTATATTGCGGTTACTAACTTGCCTTCAGTGATTGTAATAGAAACTGAATTGGAGATTTTCGTACCGCGCCATATTGGCGTAATTCCTGCAAACCTTGATCGTTTTGCGAGAAAGTCATACCAGTCAGTATCGCGGTCCACATGATATTCGAATTTGACGGAATAGTCACCGTTCGGCAACATGATGCTCCAAAATGCCTCGGCTGATGGTTCTGGATTAATCGAAGCGTAGAGATCGAATGCGATTCTAGACTTTGGAGCAAGTACGAAGTCATCTAGCGGTGCAGATACGAGGAAGCGTGCTCCCCATTCGGCTGCGAGGTTGCCCGCAAGGTCGAAGAATCGTAATCCACAAACGCGAGGATACTGGAGCAGGTACCGAGAGTCAGCGTCATAGTATGCGACGCGAAAGACAGCCGGGCGAGAAGTCGCGTCGATTAGCTCTAAGTCGATTTTCACAGCCAGATCACAATGTTAAGCAAAATAACGACCGAATTCAGCAAGTGCGAGCGGAAGACTGAACACAAGTTAAAACGGACGATCGAGCACTTAGCTGCAATTCTTTGTTATCGCTTCTTTGCCGGTGTCGCACAAGGTGTCGCTGGGCACAGGAGGCACTTCAATGCCATGAGTCTTAAAGTACCAAGCGTAGCCAATGACGAAGACAGCAACAGGAATGAGTCCGTAAAGAAAAGAATCATACCCCTGAAGAATTCTGGATCTCTCGCGGAACAGATAAACGACGCTACAAACGATTGGCGCAAGGACGAAGAAGTACAGCAACCATCTGTACCGTTTGCTGAATTCTGGATTCGAAACCGACGCAAGCTGCATCATCGATTGCATGGCCGTACAAGAAATGCAGAAGCAAATCATTGACTGCATTTCAATCGAAGACAAGCAAACGACGAGTAGCGACGCCATGGATACGACAATGCCAAACATCGCCCCACCGCGTTGGTCTGATTGGCTGAGGGGCTTCATGGTGTGCACCCGTGCGATAACGACCGGGTTCAGCGAGACCGGGCAATTGACTCAACGCAAGTCACAGCGGTTCATCGAGGGCTTCGTCTGCAACCCATTGTTACACCGAATTATTGTCGAAGCAAGAATTTCATGAAGCCCCCAAGGATTGGACATATCGCACCAGTTGATTGACGTTGTCAGAAAATTTCGTTACGAAAGGTGGATCAACGACGCTGGTCTGAAATGCAAACCGCAGATGAAACGAAGACTCACATTGAAGTAGCAAACGATTTCCAGTATCCTCTGCTGGCCAGGGAAAATTCTCGATTTCCGAAACGTCAGAAACATCGCCCGCCACACAGATTCCGGAAATCGCCCCGAAATGATGTTCGTATTATCTCAGCCGAAGGCCAACTGCGGCAATCGTAATATCAGTAGAACGTCCCGATCTAAACGCGAGAACAGAATCGCTCAGTGATGCCAACGATCCGTAGTACGCATGGTTTGTACTGACGTCTATCGACGGGCTACTGTTTGGACGATCAATTCGGACGGTCGTCGTCATGCCCAAAGCATCTGGACGTGCAAGAGTGGAAGATGTTGCGAGTAGAAAGTCCACAGTAATCTTCACTGCGCCGTCGAATCCCTCGAGAACAATCTCGTGAGGTTCAATCGGTTGCCATCCGTAATCGCTTCGCGACACAATGCTTTCCTAGGTGTAACGACCCAAGCTCAGCGACCCAGCCCGTGGGGCGCGACGATTGCAACTGGAGCGCGATGGCCGAGTTCGCTGCAGCGCATGGTTAGCCTGCATCATCGTAAACGTGACTCCTCCTCTCGCAACAGCGCCGGATTTCCGACGCGCTGAAAACTCTGCTGCGCAGTCTTTTGGATGTATCTCTGCGCCATGATCACTGCACCCGTCCGACCTCGCTCCGACGCCTCAACCAATATCGCGTCATACTTCGTGCCCTCAAGCGTGATGTAGCCATCGTGCGCAATAGCGTAAGCCGTGACATCCGACGGAAGCCGTGAGACTGCGAGTCGTGCTTGAGCAATGCTCTCCTCCAGGCTGTCGGCCATGTAGCGGTCAAGCTTCCGCTTGCCGTCCGGATTCTCGGAAATCACGAATGGAATGAGAGGACCATCGCCGTCCTGAATAGAATAGATGCCGTGGTCGAGCGAGAAGAACGCAATATCTGCAAGCCGCTGGCTCATCTGCAGCTGCTGCTGTGGCGTGGACTGCGGTGGCTTCACTGGCTGCTTGCAACCGCCTCCGAACAATTTTGCAAACAATCCCATAATCGCGAGAAACCTCATGCGTGCTCGATGTAGGCTAACGTTTCGATTCACCCAGCGGCGGAATGAATCGTCGATTTGTCTGTGCACCTGATCGCCGCTTGGGTGCAATCGTTGGTTCTGTCTCTTTTCGATCGTGGCCCGTGTCATCATACCTCAACGACTTCGAAAGATCCAACGCGCGCTATCGAGTCAAGGAGTTTCTTTACTCTTTTCTTAGCAGCGTGCTGTGCAATATTGAAGCGATGGATTTCGTCACCCTTCCTATAAACAATGTTTGCTTGGCACGGACCATCACCAACAAGCTGTAATTGAATCACATCACCAAAAGGAATTTCAACGCGTTTACCGCTGGATGCTGAAAGCACCATCTCTGCGATCGGATCGAGTACTAGATTTGCAATTGATGGACGATCTCCCTTAGGGTGAATTCGCAGGAGTCCAACCGATGGATCAATAGTGACGTATATCCCAAAGCGATTTCTTAGGAAATACGGTATCAGTCCGCAAAGACCTCCCCACACGAACATCACAGCAAATACGTAACGAAGGTCGATTCCTTGCGGAGTAACGATGGTCACTGGCCAGAAAACACAAACGCCCCCAACCACGAGCATTACGGCGAGGAACGCGAAATGCGAGTATGACGATTCGAGATGATACTGTCCCTTGCGATAGTGAAGTGATGTATCCGGCAGCAACCCTGTCGAAGTGTGAGAAATCGATAGCGCTTCGCGAGGCACTTTCGCCATGCCAGCAACTCTCCTTAAGACAGAACGGTTCGGTTTAGCGGGGCCGCGCGAACGGCCTTCCACTTCAAAAACGTCATCCCGCGGCAACCGTTGGTTCGTCTATTTCCCGCAAGTTGACAGGGGTACAACATTTAACACATGTTCCGTTCTTGAGCAAATGTTCCCCGCGCTTAAATGAAGTCAGCGATGCACCACAATGCGTGCAAGTCAAACCGATTCTACAATCGATCAAGACATAGAGCAACAGAGGCAGCAACGTCGACGGCAGGCCGAAGGTAACGCCGAAGACTATTCCAATCAAAGCACCGTACATCCCGTCATCACGCAGATTTTTTGCGGGGTCGCGAAACGCCATACTCGTATCATGGATCGGCTCGAAATAAACAATAAAAGCGGAAAACAACAACAGCATAATTGCGATGGACGCAACTCCGTAAGCAGACCAGGCCCAACGCCGACTACATTTCAATGCGGCAATGTATTCAGCTTGCGTCACCTTGCGCTCCAGAGACAGAACTAGTAATTCTCCGGCGCCCGCGCCGGGAAACAGAAATCTAATTGTAGCCCATCCAACGGGGCAATTGGTCTGCAAGCCCTCCTGATTGGCGCCTCACCCTCTAAAAACATCTTAGCTATTACCAGGGATTTCGCCCCCAAAATGGCCTCCAGGCATGTTGATAGCATTGATGGTAGTTGGAGGTGCGTCGCGGCGGCTTGCCGTAGTTCATCCCGAATTATCCGGCGCTGATGGTAGCCGGTCGTGCGTCTCACTGCATAGGAGTTAGGGGCAAGGATCTGATCGCTCAGACAATGATTCCCGATCGTCGATCGAAGCGAGGCTGATCAGCTTACTCCACGCTGCTCTCTTATCTTCCCAGTGGAGCATGGCGGCGAGCTGACCGGGGATGGAAGCAGCACGAAGTTAAATTGGAGTTCCTTCTACTAACAAGCCACGATAGATCGCACCTCGTTGTCTGTGATTCGCAGCAGCTTGGTATGCAGGGCTGTCGTACCACGCTCGAGCAGCTTCCGTACTTGGGAACTCCGCAATCACGACTCCTTCAACGTCGGGTCCCGCAAGTGACATATGAGGGCCGTAGGCGGAAAGTACTTTCATAGGAACACCTTCGAGCGTTGCGGCAACTTTGGCCCAGTACGCTTCAAGTTCAGCTCGGTCGAGGGTTTGTTCACGAATGAAGATCATGTAAGCAGGCATTGGGTTCTCCTAAATGAGTTCTTGTCTGAATGCTGGGTTCGGGAATGTTAAAGTCCGCCAGTCGCGTGGATGACTTCTCCAGTCAGCCAACCAGAATCGTCCGAGGCTAAGAAGGCAACCACTCGCGCGATGTCTAGTGGCGTACCAATGCGACCCAATGGGGTCATACTCACAAGTCGCTTTTCAACGTCGCTACCAACACCATACAAACCGGCTTCCTTAGTTCCTTCGCTAAGCGTGGCACCGGGGTTGACGGAGTTGACTCGGATTCCACGCGACGCCAATTCTTTGGCTAGCACTCCCGTGATGGCATCTAGGCCACTTTTGCTGGCAGCGTAAATAGAGAACGTGGGGGGCAGTGATCGCGAGGCGGCTGAGCCGATGTTGATGATACTGCCACCTTCAGTACCAAAGTACTTGAGTGATTCTCGAATCGTCAACAATGGTCCAAGCAGATTGACATTCATTTCTCGATGGAATTCCGCCTCGGTTAGTTCGAAGACGGACATCGCCTGATACACGCCGGCATTGTTGACCAGAATGTCAATCGATCCGAATACGCCTGCCGCTCGATCGAACAGGCGGCTTACGTCTTCAGCGTTCGATACGTCACCTTGAATAGCGATCGCTTGACCACCAGCGTCCGTAATCTTCCGAACAACGGATTCCGCTCCATTTTGATCCGACGCGAAATTTACAACCACCGATGCACCGGCTGAGGCAAGTTCTAGAGCGATACCCGCCCCGATCCCCTTGGATGCACCGGTCACTAAAGCTGTCTTCGTTTTCAGTTTCGACATGTTTTGTCCTCCTATGGCTTTTGACACCACGGGCGGAGGACTGTGACAGAGCAATCGCAGAAATTTTAGTTCAAGTGCAAAGTGTCTCGAAAGCTGCGTTGTTCGAACATTTGTCGCAACCACAGTATTTGATCCTTCGCCTCAAGGAATGGGTGATCGCGAAAGAGCGTTGCATATTGTCGGTCCAGAACATTGTCGACTTGTGCGTAAGTGCTAATCGAAAAGAACGTCGGTTGGGCAGCCGAAAAGAGCTGTGGTAGCGGACGGCAGCGATCATTGGCTTGCTGCATCGTCAGGTTGATCTTGGGTTTAGTAGCGACAAGGATTCCACTGTAGCCTGCAGAATCTCTTGGGAGAGTTCTGGATCATCAACTGCACGTGCAAGAATCAACGCGCCAACGAGACTAGAGTAGATGGCTAATGCGCGCTCTCGTTTCAGACGTTTCGATTTAGTCGAAACAATGCGAGCGAGTAGCTCTGTCGCCGCACTTATCGTCTGGGTAAACAAACTCCGTACCGGCGTGCTATTTCTCGCAACTTCGGCCCCCAATGCCGCTAGAGCGCAGCCGTTGCCAACATGGTCGCGATGCGAGGGCGAGAGGTAAACGCTCGCAATATTGCCCAGAATATCCTTGCCGCCAGCCTCTATGGTACCTCTCAGGACGGTTAGTGACTCTTCAAGAGCCCGTGAACAGGCTTGCAGGATCAAATCATCTTTCGACTCGAAGTTGCCATAAAAGCCACCGTGCGTAAGCCCCGCCGCTTTCATCAAATCGGCGACACCAACGCCGTCGAACCCTCGCTCTCGAAAGAGCTTCGACGCGACCTCAATGACTCGCTCCCGATTCTCCGCTGCCTTTTCTCTACTGACTCGCATTATGCCTGACACTCCCTACTTTTGAAAACTCGGCCAACCAGCATTGACATTATATATGACGGTCGTAATATACCCAATAGATGACGCACGTAATGTAACGGAATGCAGCCCAGACGTTGAACAAAGCCAGTAAAAACAGCACATGAAACGCAACGTAAACAACATCGCACTGGTCTTCGTAAACAGATGGGGCTCAACACTCTGGGCAAGCGATAAGGCCGGTAGTCCTATGCCAAATACGCATCACCAAGACCAATACTGGATCACGACAACTACGCATTCTCAAAGCCACCAACGCATAAGAAGAAACACATGAAGGCGCTCGTACTCAAGCGTTACGGAAAATCGAACAATATCGGCTTCGCTGACATTCCCCGGCCTGTTCTCAAGCCAAACGAGCTGTTGATCCAAGTGTATGCAGCCGGTTTGAACCCAATCGACAACATGATTCCAAAGGGATCATTCAAACCGATCATAAAACTTCGATTGCCGTCGACGCTTGGTAGCGACTTGGCGGGTATGCGCTCTTGAGGCTTGAATTAAGCATCAACACTTCGTCGTTCAGGCAGTAGACCATGGAATCTTTGCGCGCTTCGCGAAATGTGATCGTGTCGATGCCATCGTCATCGATCGTCGATTTGCGACTGAACGGATCGCCACGACGAATGCTGATTTGGATTTCGTTGTCTACGAAGCGAGGAGTCATGAACAGCTTACGCCCACGATTGTGCTTGGCGAACCAATCGCCGGCATCCTTGATCGCTTGGGCCAATCGCTCTTCCGTGATGGTGATTGGCGCGATACCTTTGAGATTAGCGGGTTGAAAACACTCCATTCGCCTGGGCGTTTTCCACGTATGCCAAGCATGCTGGGCTTCTACCATCTTCGAATCAAACAACCACACCTGCATGACGATGTCGGCAAGCGAATGCTTAACACCAGCTTTACGCCTTCGGTGCTGTGTTTGCGTGGCGCAGTCACTCGCGTCTCCGCATCCTCCGCCAGTTCGGCTGCTCTTTTGAGAGCGGCCCTTGAGAGTCCACCTTCATCGTTGGCTTGTAGTCGCCATGCGATGCGCCGGATTAGATATTGCTTGTTGCGGCTCCGACATTCTTCTTTGAAGACCTGCTCGTATCGCTGGACAAGTTGATTGACAGTCTTGTTCTGCAACTCTGCAATCTCGATGGTGACGTTTGGACTCATTGGTCACCTCCCAATTGCACGGTATGATGCGGAAAAATCGCATTCTGATTTTCCTGGGTCGGTTGGATGCTGCCAGTTTCTGGCGATGGATCTGACTGCTGCAACTGTTCGGCTGGCAAATGCGATTCGATGGCCTTGGCGGCCAATGGATGCCTTCTTACCCGAATCACACCTCTTGCCAAAAGTGCCGCGATGTCTCTGTGTCTTGCTTCGTTGCTCACGAATTACCTCCGTTCTGAATGACTTGACCGTCTACAAAACCCAGCGTTTTGGAGACGACGGACACAGAGAGGGGTTTGTCGGAAACGAAATCAAGCGGCTCGGGTAAAGAGTCTCCGAGTTTGTCCAAAACAGGTTCATCTGCATCGGAAAACTGGCTTGAATTGCGATTATGCTCGCGGTCTGCAGCCACACATCGTTGAATGCCTCGGAGCACAATTTCGGCGATAGATCGAAATCGAACCGATGTCGGATCGCGTGGCAGTCCGTCGTCTGCGGGAAGAGAGTCGAGAGAGTAAGCGTCGATGGTTCTGCCTCCATGGAAAGACCGTCGAGGGTACCGAAATGGCATCCCTCCCAGATCTATCTATGCAAAACGGCGGAACCGCGTCCCATTACCCTCGGGAAAATTCGCAACTTCGCTCCTCTTAAGTGAGCCAGACTGATGCAACTTTGGATTCCCACGCGAGTCTAGAATTTCTTGGGCGAAGACTGACTGGAAATGAAGCCTTCTTAAATTAGTTGACGAAGTGGCGCTGCACGTTTGCCCACGAGCACTAACGCAACAATAGCAAGAATCGCGAAGCCAGATCCCAGCAGCAAAGCCGCAGAAGCACCAAACCGGTCCCATAGAAATCCTGCACTTAAACTTGCAATTAGCGTGGTCAAGCCAGTGAGCCCATAGAAAATGCCCATGGCCGTTCCTCGGCAATCGCTTGGGGCGTGGTCGGCAATTAGTGCTTTTCCGACACCCTCGGTCAGAGCCATGTAGACACCGTAGATCGCCATGAGCGGCCACATGCCCCAAGATTGCGAAACTGGCAGTAATGCAAATCCGGCGTAGACGCAGGCATAAATGAACCAGCCAACGATGATGATTCGCCAACGACCTATACGGTCACTCAATACACCTGCTGGATAGGATAATAATGAGTAAAACAGATTGTAGAACGCATAAACCATGACTACGGCCCACGGTGAGTAACCCAGGTCGCGAGCCCTAAGCAATAGAAAAGTGTCACTGCTGTTTGCGAGCGAAAAAAGAACCAAAACTCCTAGCACATACCAGTAGGATTTTGGCAACCTAGCCCAAGCTTTTTCCGTGCCATTAGTCGTTGGAGATCCTTTTTCCATCGACTTGTTGTCACCACTAGATGGAGCTGGATCGTTAGCGTCCGTTTTCCGATCTTCAGACTCCTTTACCTGGAAGGTTAGGATGAGGGAAGCAAATCCCAATACCGCTCCAATGCCAAAGATTGATCGGTAAATCCAAGCTGGCGTTTCGGTCGCCGCACTCATTGCTTCCCCGGATGCATTGGATTGTGGCGTGCCAGTAAGCCACCACAGTAGAAAGGCCGAGAGCAGCACACCAACGATTGCACCAGCAGTATCGAATGCTCGATGCAATCCAAACGCTCGTCCTCGCTGATCCTTTGATACCGCATCCGCAATCAATGCGTCGCGGGGAGCGCCTCTCAGTCCCTTACCAAATCGATCAAGGAGTCGACCACCAACGACCAGAGGCCAGACAGTCGCCAATGCGATGATCGCCTTACCGAAAACGGGTAATCCATATCCCCATCGAATCCATTTGACTCGGCCGCCTTGGCTTCCTTTGCGATCGCTTCGAATGCCGGCTACGGCTGACATGATGGCAACAACGAAAACAGCTCCACCTTCCATCAATCCCAATTGCGTTTTCGATGACCCCAAAACGCCAATCATAAACAGAGGCAACAGCGGATAGACCATCTCACTGGAGACATCCGCAAAGAAAGAGACCCAACTCAGAATCCACACAGGACGCGGTAACTGACGTACGCTCGCTGAGTCTGCATCTTTTTGATTCTCTGGCATAAGGGCTCCGACCACGGTTTCTGGAAGCAATTCAATGAGGCATACATGATCGAATCAGTATCGAAATTCCGCCATCATCCCCGAGCCATCCCCAGTTGAATAGGGATAAAACCGCCAGCGAGCGTTAGGGTTGTCGGTTGCGTCGATTGCACTCGCGGCCAAATAAGCCATCCACCATCCTAATGCGACCTGCGATGGATAGTGCGCGTTGTCGTTAACCCTTGAAAGTGGTGCAATGGCCGAACCTGCATAGAAGAGAACCTTGTAGCCACGGTTGTCAGTCATCTTGGCTGCGGTGATGAAGGGTAACGAACCCATAAATGCATGACCGCTGATTCCGTTATTGTCTCGAAACGGATGCCACTCCGAATTTTCATCAGTTTCAGTCGGTCTTGAACCTCCCGTTAGCTGTTGCATGATGATTAAGGGCGGCGCACCGACAACGAAACCTCTTAGCGATCGCTCACCCCATCTGCCACTCGTTTCCACAAGGGCATTGTCTGGGAACAATTCGCCCGCAGCCCATGCCGTTGCAAATACAGGCAGAGTGTACACTCCGTTACCGAGTTCCTTACTGGCGTGAAGAGACTCGAACCAATCGTCGGAAGTGGCACCACGTACGCTGCTCTGAAAATGGCGATGGATACCATCGTCGATTGATGAGTTGGCCATCGCACCACCGACAATCAGGCCTCCGCCCAACAACGTTAAGGATTCCGCCGAATAGAAGTTCTTTTGGTCGTCCCACATTCGGCCAATCAGAGAAGGCGAACGGTCTTGCTCCAACAGTCCGCTGAAATCCCCGGGATCGGTTCGTGCGTCAGAATGTCGGTCCAATTTCCATGCCTCGGCTACGGCGAGATTCGATTCCGCTCCGCTTTGAGCCTTGGGATCGTAGTTCCAGATTTTATTATCGCCCGGCGAATGGCTAACTCCTGACTCGTCAACCTGCGAGGTGGATCTGTCGCCCGCATCGATCTGGCTGAGACGAGCCTCAGTCGCCTCAACCGGAGTCTCCAATGACACCTGTTTGACGAAACTAGCTGGTTCAACGAGAGGTTTGCTCACCTGTTGGATGGGTGTGGTCACGCTTGCCAACGCAGTCGGATTCAATAGCGGCACACGGCAGCCCGCCCCCAACAAAAGAATGCTAGCAACCAAGAACCCTCTATTCACCAGTGTCTTCTTGGGAGCATACCGCGATAGTGGGAGCCAATTCATGGTCAGCAATAGCCTTCAGTTGCAACGGCGCGTATTTCGAGCCCGGCGGAGAGTAACCCGCGTCGTGGCCCGGGCGGACAATAGATGCGTGCGCGAAGGTGCGACAAGCCGAACTACGATAAGTTTAGTAATTATGAGAGAAAATGAGGAGAATCGAGCCGCTGCCACAGACTCTCTCATCGTTCTCTCATCTTCAATGCCTAGAATCCGACCCGTCGAGTCCAAGTCCCCCGTACTGCCGAAGAATTGTTTATGCGTGTGTTGGTTGTTGAAGATTACGAGCCCGTCCGAAGCGCAGTTGTGCAAGCGCTGACCGAAGAAGGCTACGCAGTCGATTCTGCCGACAACGGGCGAGATGGCCTTTGGCATGCCAAGTCAGGGGAATACGACGCGATCGTGCTCGACATTTTGTTACCTCATGTCAATGGTATCGAGATACTTCAATCGCTACGAAGCAATAACAACCATGTTCCCGTATTGTTGCTCACCGCGCTTGACGAGGTCGATCAGCGAATAAAGGGGCTTGATGAGGGCGCAGACGACTACCTCGTTAAGCCATTCGCCATCGCAGAATTGATGGCAAGGGTACGAGCTCTTGTGCGTCGACGATTTGGCGACGGAACCTCCATTATTGAAGTAGGTGAGCTGAGAATCGACACTTCTGCTCGACTGGTTCACCACAAGGATAAACCAATTGAGCTTACGGCCAGAGAATATGGGTTGCTGGAACTCTTGGCTCGACGTCGTGGAAAAGTTGTCACACGAGAGGAAGTCTGGAAAAGCCTGTATGATTTCGGAGCCGAATCGTCGAGTAACGTGGTTGATGTCTATATTGGATACCTTCGCAAGAAACTAGATCCGCCGGAAGGTCCGTCGATGATTCAAACTCGCAGAGGCATGGGATACGTACTTACAGGTCGAATTGACTGATGATCCATTCGCTCCGGTTTCGACTCGTACTAATCGTTGGAGCAACCGCTTGTTTGCTAATGGCGCTTGTTGGTTTGGCCGTCAGTTTCATCTTCGAGCTGTCGCTAAGATCTGAATTCGATTCGTCGCTTATAGAGAGGGCCCGTAGTCTCAGCCATTTGGTTGAACATGAGAAGCATGGGATTACCTTCGAGTGGCTTGAAGGTGTCGGGCTGACTACGCCCATCGTTGAAGAGCGAGAATCGCTGGCCATTTGGAATAGAGGAGAACTACTAGAAGTCTTTCCGGCGACGGCATCACCAATCCAACCATCGCAGAAACCAGGTGAGAATGCTTTCAATTTAAATCTCAACTCAAAGCGTGCTCGCGCAGTCGCGTTTCCATTTACGCCGAGATTGGTGTTTGAATCGGAACCGGAGGCCGCTCACGTGACCCGCCCCGTCCTGACCATAATGTTCGCTCGCACAACGCGTGAGCTCGATGCGGCGATAACAACGCTTCGATGGACAATTCTGATTGTCGGAACCTTCGGTTGGGGTGCGACGCTGGCAGTTATGTGGTTTGCAATTGGAATCGGCTTGAGGCCCGTCCAACATGCAACTCGGCAAATCGCGAGTATTGTTCCAGGTACTTTGAGCGAACGCATTGAGCAGGTGGACAGGCAGCCAAACGAACTTCGCCCGCTTCTATCCACGATCAATGATCTGCTCACTAGGTTGGAGCAAGCCTTTGTTCGAGAACGCTCCTTCTCTTCTGATGTAGCACATGAACTACGTACCCCTTTGGCTGGACTTCGTGCTCAGTTGGACCTGTCACTTTCTCGGGAACGCTCAACACAGGAATACAAAAAGACAATCGGTCAATGCTTGAGCATCACCGAGCAAACGGGCGAGATTGTAGAAAGCCTGCTCGAAACAACTCGCGAATCGATGGCTGCCTCGCCTCCAGAGCATGTCGATCTACATAGCTTGCTCAATGTTCTGTTCATTGAACGCCAACAAAATATGCAGTCTCGCAAACTGCAATTTAAGCACCGTGATTGCAAGGATGTGTCGATTTTGATTCAACAACGACCGCTGCTCGTCATCTTGCGGAACTTAGTCGACAATGCGGTGTGCTACGCAGACCTAGATTCCACGATTGAAGTATCCGCAGAGTCATCTGACAACAACTGTGTCGTGGTCATTTCCAACCAAGCGCGAACATTTCTTGCTAACGATATCGATAAGGTCTTCAACCGGTTTTGGCGAGCGGACTCCTCACGTCATGAAACTGGCCGACACTGTGGGCTTGGGCTTTCGCTTTGTAGAAGATTGGCAGAGCAGATGGGAGGTTCGATTCAAGCGTCCATTGTCGACCAATCATTTCGGATCGAACTGAAACTCCCTTGCTAATCGAATTAGCCTTTCTAATCAGCATCAGTGTGTGGTTACGAAGCTGGGCGTCTCATTCTTTTCTCATGAATCGCCATGTCATTCCGGTTGTATCGGATAGGACGCATGCTCCGCCAGTGATCCATGCGTGCTGGCTGTTGCTGCTGCACTAACACATCCAGATGGGTCGAAACAATTGTAAGCAAGTTGCGATTTATGTGGTTTGCATGCATTGATCTCGGGACAACGACATGGATGTCAAATTTCTCAACCTAACAGCCTTCGTTTGCTGCATAAACTTGCTGTTTGCTGGTTGTCGTACTCCGCAACCTTGCTGTGACCCGCACATGGTCTCTCGCCAAGTGGCATGTCGGATCTACAAGTCCATGGAAACCGTACCGCCATGTCAAACCCGAGTACCTTCCGGTGTGATTCTCGAAGATGGCTTGAGTGAAGATGAAGCGGTTCTAACGGCTTTATCGAATAACTCCGCTTTTCAAGCAACGTTGGCTCAGCTTGGAGCAGCCGGTGGAGATACTTTACAAGCTTCGCTGCTCGCGAACCCTCAATTCCTGACCTATTTCCCAAGTGGAGCGAAGGAAGGGCAGTACACGCTTTATGCGCCGATTGAGTCCTACATATTAAGGCCGGCACGAGTTAAAGTTGCCAATCGGGAGTATCGCCGTGTTGGAGAACAATTGGTTCAGAATGGACTCAATCTTTCACGAGATGTTCGTCTTGCGTATGCGGATTGGGTTCTAGCAAAGGAGCAGACAAACCTTGCAAACGAGGCTCAACAGATCCGTGACCAGATATCAAGTCTGACCAATGATCGCTTGAAAGATGGCGACATCAGCGAGCTGGAAACAATCTCGGCCAAGGTAGATGCACTCAATGCTAAAGCGAACCTGGGTGTTCAACAGGCTTCGATCAACATCGCAGAGGCTCGTTTGGCTACGCTCATCGGACTGCCAGAACTCGCACAGCCCTTAGTGCCTGGAGAGTTGGTCACACCGACTCCGCCAATTCAAACTGAAGAGGAGTTAGTTGAAGAGGCGCTTGTGTGTCGCCCCGATCTTCACTCAGCGAGATGGGCTGTGGCTGCTGCGAGTGAGCGTTCGCGATTGTCACGCTGGCTATGGTTACGGCTCGATGGAGTGCTCGACGTACGCGATGGCCGCGGCTATACCCACACTGGATCTGGCCTTCGCTTCGACGTGCCCCTCTTCAACCGAAATCAGGGTGGCATCCTCCGCGCTGATTGGGAGCTTAATGCCGCGATGCACAATAGAGACGCGATTTCAGATCAAATTATCGCCGATGTGCGAACGGCCTACCGTCAGTTGGATCAAGCTTACAAGAACTTGACGATCCTCAAGCAAGATGTCGAGCCAGCGCTAGTAGAATCACTTCAAATTGCCAAGAAGGGCTTTGAAGATGGCGGGTCTGACTATTTGATTGTGCTGCAGACGACTACTCAGTACTTGAACGCTAAAGGGCAGATTCTTGCTCAGACTGCCGCCTGCAATCGTGCCGTCGCGGAACTGGAACGGAGCGTCGGCCGCAGCCTCATCGCCCCTCCGCTGGCCGCCGCTGAAGTTCTTGCAGCGACAAGTCCCCCTGAAGATGGTAATTAAGATTTGATCCATCCCGAATTGTGAGAAGCAGATGAGAGCGGAAATCGCTACAGATTTCTCGATTACAATGGCCATCCATGAAATCTACAGAACTAAGATCCGTCAAATCTACGCGAACCGCTGCATTATTACATGTTGCGTTAGGAGTTTTCCTCTGTGCCAGTGGTTGCTCGGGTAAAGCAGAAAAATCTGCTTCTGCCAAAGTCGCTCCTGCCAAGGTGGAGATGGTGCCCCATGAGACTGAGTTGGCTACGCTGACGCTAACAAGCGAGGCCGTAAAACGGCTTGCGATCCAAGTTGTGCCTGTCGAGCAACGAGAAGTATCACGCCACCGAACTTTGGCAGGTGAAGCCATCGTTCCGTCAGGTAGATCCATCATTGCTGCCGCACCTGTACCGGGCATCATAGCTGCCGTGAATAACTTATTCCCGCAGCCTGGAAGCAAAGTTGTGGCAGCCCAACCGCTGATGATTCTCCAGCCGATGTTGTCACCGGAGCGTGATGTACCAACGCCAGCCGAACAAGTTCAGATGACTGGCGCAAAGGCAAATTTGATGGTGGCTTTGGTTACCGCTCAAGGTGAAGTGGCTCGTAGTGAGTCCGAGATAGCCGGCCTGCAGATTGCACGTGATCGAGCTGAGAAGCTGCTATCGGATCGCGCCGGAAGCCGTCGAGCATTCGACGATGCAGTGGCGCTACTGAGTGTTGCGCAGTCAGTTCGTGAAGCTGCCAAGCAGCGCGAGACCGAGTTAAAGTCGCTACTTCGATCGCTCGACGGCGCGAATGCCACGGGCCGCGTCGATCCTGCCGATCCGATGACACTGACCGCACCAGTCGCCGGAGTCGTTCGCAACGTTCAAGTCTCGCCTGGTCAAACGGTAACTACAGCGGCACCGCTTTTCGAAGTCGTCGACCTAAGCACGATTTGGATACGTGTGCCTGTTTATGTCGATCTCCTCACAAAACTTAAACGCGATCAAGCTGTCCGTCTGGTTTCGCTCGACGGTTCATCGCTGGCTGGCACGCCACAACTTGGTAAGCCGATTTCAGCTCCTCCCACTGCTGATGCGGCAAGCTCGTCAGCTGACTTGTACTACGAAATCGACAATCGTGAAATGAATTTGATGCCCGGGCAACGAGTCGGCGTCGACATTCCTATGACGAGTGTCACAGAAGCGTTCGTCGTCCCTGCCGCAGCGATCTTGTACGACATTTATGGTGGAACTTGGGTTTACGTGCAGTCGACTACATCGGACAAGGGAACCAAGTTCACGCGCAGCCGAGTGCTGCTTGAATGGGTCGAGGGAGATTCGGCGATCATCTCAAAGGGACCAGCCGTTGGTACCTTGATCGTAACCGATGGTGCTGCCGAGTTATTCGGGACTGAGTTCGGAGCTGGCAAATGAGCTGGCTCATTAGAACGTCGCTTGAACTACGACTGCTCGTCATGATTTTAGCTGTCGTGCTGGTAGTCGTCGGCATACGAAACAGTGATTCGGTACCACTGGATGTCTTTCCTGAATTTGCTCCGCCTTTGGTCGAAATTCAAACGGAAGCACCTGGGATCTCGACTGAAGATGTCGAGAGTCTCATTACGGTGCCAATCGAAAACGCTGTGAATGGTATCCCCTTTGTGCAAACAGTCCGTTCGAAGTCCGTATTAGGACTTTCGAGCGTACGCATGATTTTTGAACCCGGGACCGATTTGTTGTTGGCACGACAACTCGTGCAAGAGCGGTTGGCATTGGCCCAAGCATCGTTACCCCTTGTTGCTCGTCCGCCAGTCATCTTGCCACCACTGTCGTCGCTCAGTCGCTGTTTGAAAATTGGACTTTGGTCCGATACTAAGAGCCAAATGGAAATGACCACGCTTACCAAGTGGACCATTCGGCCGCGATTGATGGGTATAGCTGGAGTCGCCAACGTCGCAGTTTGGGGCGAGAAAGATCCACAGTTGCAAGTAGTTGTAGATCCAGTGCGACTCAATAACCATGGCATTACGCTCGATGCCGTGCTGCAAACCGTTCGCGATGCGACGGCTGTCGGTTCAGGAGGTTTTGTCGATACACCCAATCAACGCTTGGCACTTCGACATGTGCCGGCAGTGTATACGCCCGAACAACTAGGTGAAATTCCTATTCGAGCCGCCTTCACCCAGCCCACAAATAATCGCCTAATCGGCAATACACTTGCCGCCAACGGCTCGCCGCTTCGTATTCGCGACGTTGCACAAGTGATGTTCGACTACGCACCTCCCATTGGCGACGCAATCATTAACAATCGACCAGGCCTGCTGTTGATTGTGGAAAAGCAGCCTTGGGCCAACACGCTCGACGTGACTCGCCTTGTAGAAAAGGCCATGTCGGATCTGAAACCCGCCATGGGCGAAGTGGAATACGACACAACCATATTCCGTCCAGCGACGTTTATTGAACGTTCGCTGGAGAATCTTGGTCACTCCATGTTGGTCGGCTGCGTGTTGGTCGTTGTCGTTCTGGTCTTGTTTTTGTTCGATTGGCGATGCGCTGTGATCAGTGCAACAGCCATCCCACTATCACTAATCGCGGCCATGCTGGTGTTGTACTATCGAGGCGGGACGATTAACACGATGGTACTAGCTGGTCTTGTGATTGCATTGGGCGAAGTCGTCGATGATGCCATCATCGATGTTGAGAACATCATGCGCAGGTTGCGATTGAACTCAGTGGCTGAAAATCCCCGTTCATCGTTCTCCGTGGTATTTGACGCTTCGATGGAAGTGCGTAGCGCAGTAGTCTATGCCACAATTATAGTCGTCTTGGCATTCCTGCCGGTGTTCTTTCTGACGGGACTCGCCGGTGCGTTCTTCAAGCCCCTTGCAGCGGCTTATATTCTTGCCATCCTCGCCTCTCTGGCAGTTGCATTGTCAGTCACTCCAGCCATGTCCTTGTTTCTACTGCCAAAGTCGGCCACAAAACGTCACATAGATGGTCCGCTTGTTCTTTTTTTCAAGCGAGTGTATCGGTTGGCACTCGGCACAGCAGTTCGCTTTCGCTGGGCAACATTAATCGTGACCTCAGTCATTTTCCTCGGGATCGCCGGTACGATAACGCGACTGGGCGAACAGCTCATGCCCAAATTTCGTGAAACCGACTTCTTAATGCATTGGGTTGAAAAGCCTGGCATTGGTATCGATGCGATGGATCGAATCACATTGCGTGCAAGCGAAGAGATGATGGCAGTCGATGGCGTTCTGAACTTCGGCTCACACATCGGTCGCGCGACGGTCGCCGACGAAGTGGTTGGTCCCAACTTCACGGAACTTTGGATAAGCATCGACGACAAGAAGGACTACGACAAAACAGTAGCTCAGGTCCAAGAGATTGTTGACGGTTATCCCGGTTTGTATCGTGACCTGTTGACCTACCTCACCGAACGCATCAAAGAAGTGCTCACAGGCACCAGTGCATCGATTGTCGTTCGCGTGTTTGGGCCCGACATGGATGAGCTACGGTCAACGGCCAACTTGGTCGCTACTCAAATCAAACCGATTGCTGGCGTCACGACGCTCAAGGTCGAGCCACAGGTACTGGTGCCCCAGATTTCTGTGAACATGCGTCCCGAAGCGGCCTCGCAGTTCAATCTCACTCCCGGTGCTCTCATGCGCAGTGTCACGACCTTGGTCAATGGAATGCAAGTCGGTGAAATCTATAAGGACCAGAACATCTTTGGCGTGATCGTGCGCGGGAAAACGGCTTTGCATAGCGATCTGCGGACACTTAGTGAACTGATGATTGATACGCCGACGGGAGGGCAAGTTCCGTTAGGTGATGTAGCAGAGCTGTCGATTGTTCCTGCGCCGAACGAGATCAAACGTGAAGCGGCCTCACGCCGGATCGACATCACTTGCAACGTCGATGGTCGTGATCTGGGTTCAGTTGCCACCGAGATTGAGCGTGCCGTTCTCGCCAATGTAAACTTCAAAACTGGCTACCATCCAGAGTTTCTGGGCGAGTATGCCGAAGCTAAAGCGTCGCGCAATCGACTGCTGCTTCTTTCACTTGCTTCGATCTGCGCGATCGCCGTAATTCTCTACATAGACTTTCAGTCGTGGAAACTTGTGGGCGTGATCCTCTGCACCTTGCCCTTAGCTTTGCTTGGTGGAGTGCTCGGCGTCCACGCTTCCGGAGGCATTTTGTCGCTTGGTTCGCTCGTAGGTTTTGTGACCGTGCTCGGCATTGCGGCGCGTAACTCGATCATGCTTATTAGCCATTACCGACACTTAGCCACAGAAGAAGGCGTTACCAATCAAATGGAATTGGTCATGCGAGGTGCCGACGAGCGTCTTGCGCCGATCATGATGACGGCATTGACCACTGGTCTTGCTCTCGTGCCACTGATATTGACCGGCGAAATACCTGGCCAAGAAATCGAGTATCCGTTGGGGCTGGTGATCCTCTTCGGACTAGTCACCGCCACTCTGGTCAACCTCGTCATTCTACCCATCATATGCAGCTTTGGATTCGCCTATCCAATTCTTATGCAGCCTAAGTCAGCTAGGGAAAGTTGAAACGTTGGGTTTCGCACGGTTAGCGAGGTCTGCAGTATCGCGCGATCGATTACCTTGGAGCAAAGTTCGTAACTTTCGCCTCCTAGTGAGCCAGAACAGCGGGAAAAAAGAATCCCGAGTGAGACAGAAGGTTCATAACCCAGAGTCGTTAACCCGGCGGTTTTCATAACCCAGAGACTCTGAGAGTATTTGTCTCTAGTTGGCCCCCAGAGAGGGGCTGTTTTGGCGAGAGTCGCGGACGGAAATCGAGTCTCTTGAGAGTGATCGAGACCCGGAAGATTGCAGAAAAATACGAAAAAAGCCGGTGTTTTGCGTTGCTGCAAGACACCGGCTTCTTCGAATAACCTACTGCGGTCAGTTTCCTAACCAAACAGAGAAGTTGAGCGAACCGAACTCTTTTCAAACCGCTCGCGAGAGCTAGACTAATTTCGAGTGAGTTGCGTAAGTTGTTTCCCAGCAGCATGTTGCAACGAGGCTCGTTAATGCGATACCACTAGAAGTCACATAACCCCGAAAGTGACGCAATTCTCTTAGGCGAAGTGCGACCTGTGGGAAGTTATGTGATTGGAGATTGTCGAAAAGTCCGCGCAAGCTCAATTTGTAAGTATGGCCGTTCGCTAGCTTAACGAACCACCCTGACAGTACTTGCCCGCGTCAGGTGTCTCGCAGAGAGATTGCTTCAAGTCGCTCTTGAGCAGTGCGCAATTGGCTGTTGGTTGCGATTGGCGAGGCGAGAACCTTCCGCCAAAACTCGCACGCGCCAACTAGGTCATTGGTATCCTCAAGAAGTAGCCCACCGACGATCATTGCGTCGATCCATGTTTCCCCCCGGAGGTCAGGGTCTTTTACTGCCTGGCTCAACAATCGATCAGCCCGAATGTGATCGCCAGTCTTTCGCGACACATCGGCCAGTTCCACGAGTGCTATTGCCCGCGTGCCGCTGAACAAGTACTTGGAGGCAATCACGGCTTCTAGATCGACTCGTGTATCGTCCCAACGCTCCAGATGCCGCATGATTGCCGCGCGCTCAAGCCGGGCTTCCGCTTTTTGGTGCGGAGTAATATCCCATGTCTCCAAGATGCGACTAAGGTCGTCTAGAGCAGCTTGGTAGTCTCCAATTGCAGAGTAGGATCGACTCCGGCGAAACAAAGCAATATATCGCCTATCATGTGTTGTCTTTTTCAGTGCGAGCACTTCCGTGCGGTCACGGATCGCACTCCCGTGTTCTCCTCGCTCCACGTATACATCAGCCCGGTTGTTGAACGCACAAGCCCGCAGTTCATCATGTGCGTCGAGGGAGTCAATGATCATCGTGAATTCTTCAAAGGCGTCGTAGCTCTCGTCTGTATGACGGCGAAGGATAGCGCGATTGTGTATCGCCATCTTGCCGATTAACGACTCACTGCCGACACGGGCAATAGCCGCATCAAACAGCGCGATCGCGACGCTGTTCTCTCTAAACATAAACGTTAGTGCCATGTGATAGTCGGCACGAGCAGTGGCTTCCTGTAGCTCTCGTTCTTCGGGATGGCTATTAGCGATCGGGGTCAACTTTTGAAGCTGTTTCTTGGCGAAGGTATCGTCTCCATCACCGGTATGCGGCAATAGATCTGCAACCATGTCTGCCCAGTAACGCCGTGACTCGGCGGTGTCGAGCGGCAAATCAAATAGGGTTTGGATTGAAGGGTCTCCCTGGAAATCGAAAACACAACGAAGTGCTACGACCCCGACGTCCCTCGGCTGGAAAGACCAGGCCGCGAGCAATAGCGCACGCGCATTTTGACCCGCGATTCCTGACTCGGATAATCGATCCAGCACCAACCGTTCGCCCAGGATGTCTGGCTGGAGACCTGCCAACGTCGCGCCTCCTCCTCGCGACGATGAGGCCATGTCGCTGTAAAGAGCTTCGTCAAGAAGTCCGATGTCGGGGAGCAGCCCTGCTACGTTGCTGGCGGCGAGATACGAAAAGCTGCTGGCCTTTGGCAGCAGACCGCTGACTAGCGTGGCGAGGAGCAAAAGGTTTTCCATGCGTTTTAACTGTTCTGGTTCCCCACTCAGCAGCTGCCGCCTGCGCGAAGCTTCTCGCTTTAAAATGGTATGAAGTAGGTTTGGCTCCACGGCTTCGAGATAATGGGCAACTATCATTGCAAATAGTGGGCGACCTCTGCGATCAGAACGAAGCAACCGTAAAACAAATGCGCTCGCGATCTCATCATCCCAAGTTCCCTGCTGTGAATGGACTACTTCTTTAGCAATCAGAAGGATTGCCTCCAGAGACAACCCTGGTAGGGCAAGTTGCTCACCGAATTGGCATGCGATAATCTCTGCCGATTCGCTCTGACTATCTTCCCGGCTAAACGTCGTCCACCAAGAACTCTTCTCCCGTTCCACAAGTAGAATTCGCACCGGTTTCGTGAATGAAGAAGATGCACGTAACAGATTGAGTACAACCTCTCCCACTTCTGCCGCACGGCTCGCGACGTAATCGATTACTATCAAGGTCTTCCGTGTCGGCTGATACTCTGACCATTTGAAATCTTTCACCGTCCGGCTCAAGAAGCCCGCGTGCCATTCCTCGCCAACTTCGCAACAAAGCTCCAGGGCCAACCGACTCTTTCCACTCCCTGCATCGCCAGTCACCAATAGCCAAGAGAAATTCGAGTCAGAATTAAGAAACTCCAATAGCCGGACTCGCTCTTTGTCTCGACCAATCAGACGTGTGGCGCGCGAAGAAAACGCAAGCCATGCTTTTGCTGGGTCGGTAGTAGGGACGTGGAGTGGCAGTGACTCTTCTCGATAGTCAGGGAAGAGCGATGGCAGGGAGGTGACCACATGCTCGTGAACTCGGTGTAGCTGTTGCAGATCGCTAATCGCTTGAGCGGCCTTGGTCGCGTCATCGAAATCGAGAACGTCGCTACGCCAATCGAATGTGACGCCAGGGCACACGGCATTGACCGTATACTGCCCCTGCTTGGCGATCAGAAGAAACACCTTTAGCTGTGTTACTCTGCCCGCGAGTTCATTGGCATTCAGGCATTCAACAGTTTTCGTGAGCTTCGCTGATCCTCCCTCCGCTGTGACCTGGACGCCTAAACCCTGCTGCTCATCGATCAAATCGATACACGGATAGTTTGCAGTTACCTTATTAGTGCTGAGAAGGCTCCAGCCATAGATCGAGTTCAGCAGTCCCGCAACGAAGTCTTCCGCATGCACATTCGAGTCGGTAAGGTTCAGCGTGCCACCTGGCCTTACATAATTCTGAAATACCGCGAGGCCTTTGCGAATGTCGGCGATCAGTACTTCTCTTTGCAGCATGACGGTTAGTTCTTTCCCTTACAGCCGAAACTTCCAGCGGCACGTTAGGCCACGGCCTCCTGACTGTCGCCTAATTGCAAGTATCTTAATGCACTGCGGGACTTGTGGCTTCAGCAGTTATTCCATTCTTCGTTCTTTCTCAGTTTAGATCCCACTCTGTTTTGAAGAGCAATGTGTACTCGGATCTCGACGTCGCATTGCAATAGGCCGCGAAATGTCCCTTGGCTTCGACCGATGATGTCGAAGCGCGGCAAGCTCTGAACAAGGGCAAACAAGAAGCACCTTTACATATCGTATTCGCTTTTGGAATGGACTGCGACTCGTTTCGGTTGAGCACCCCGACGCTGATTGAGCCGAACCTTTAGTTTTGAGAACTCTGGTCCAACTACAGCAACTCGCTTTAATTTATGGTTTGCAACCGAAACGCTATGCCAAATGCTCGACGCCAACTGCCGAATTCGCGGCGGATGGCGAGTGCGTAGCGGTACTTTTCCAGGTAGACTGCCCTCAATTTAGCCATCAGCTGAATCAGTCGTTGGAAACGCCGCTTGAAGGGCTTTGGCCCAACTGTGGAATTCGCGTTTGATGGCGAGGGCGTAGTCTCGATTCTCAAAGCAGACTTCGCTGAAGGTGATCAACTGACCAGCCTCCTTGCGATTGCGTATCCACAGCAACATGGCGTCGCGGTCAAGGTTCTTTGGCTTGTGTCGTGTGACGTTTGCCAGGTTGATGCCGGCTTCCGTGAGTGCCTCACGCCAGCTACCGAAATGGCGAATCGTGGCGTCGTAAAGAGCCCGATCGCGACTGCGGTTCACCATGGCCCCTAGATCGTATCCGGTCGCACAAAGTCGCCGGAGTCGGAATTTGATCCGTTCCGGCGTCAAGTCGCGACACCGCCCAACGTCGTGGGCACTGACGCCCGCGTATTGGAGCGCCGTTTCCCAGGATCCAAACTCATTCACGGCGGATGCGTGAAGGAGTTCGTCGGACGCTTGGATGCTCTCCTCAAGCATGCTAATGCCAGCAACGTCTATTTCCACAATCTTGCGGATGATGGTCTCTCGTATCATTGTGCTTTTCTCGCCTCCCTCGCGGTTCCCTGTGACTTTGCGAACTCAACCGCTTTGCGAATCGAACCGAAGCGACGCTCAGCGGCGGATGTTAACTTCGAATCGACGCTTCGAATTCGATCTATCGGTACCTCGTGAATCAACTGTCGTATTCGTGATAGGACCTTCTCTTCGTCCCATTGCTCACGCTGCAACGCATCGATGCCGGCCGCATAGAGTGCCTTGTTCCAACTACCGAAACGAATTCTGGCAGCAGCAAACAGTCCAGAATCCTCATAACTCGTTGCACTCAGGTCGAATCCTTCGGCGCGCCGATGAACAATTGCTTCGATCACCTTTTGGGGAGTCCACATTCGTCGCAGTTCTCTTCCTAAACCAAGCGATTCGACAGCGTTTCGCCAACCACCAAAATGCTTCATGCACGAACGCCTAAGCTTTGAGTCATTGTGCGACGAACAAGTCAGTGGCAGCTCGCGTTCGTACAAATCGATGATCCGTAGTCGAACCTCATCGGCTGTGAAGTAATCCCGAGGCGGTCGCGGAAATCCAGCGGCTGCTAGTGCTGCCGTCCAGCTTCCATGCCAAAGCTTCGCAGCCTCGTACAGCGCACGATCCTCTCGGTTAGTTCGAACCAAACTTTCGCCATTGCGATGACGCTGGCGAATGGCCTCAACCACTGCATTCTTCGACCAACCGCTGGTCCGACGTTCCGGTTGACCACATGGCAAGCCGGCCACATCCAGTGCGGCCCGCACGCTTCCAAAGCAACGACGCGCCGCATCGTCTAGCTTTCTGTTGGCACGAGGACCATTGCAGCGAGATCGCTTGAGTTCCTCGATGACCCGATCGGGAGTCCAGATTCTTCTCGGCATCGTTATCCCTCCGTGCTCGCGAGGATATCTTCGAAGATCCGTGTCAGGTCGGCATGATGGGTTTGCAGATGCGACTTAACCTCTGCGTTGTTCATCAGCGACCGAACGTAGATCACCAGCTTCAGCAGGTTCGTTGTGTACTGCCGATACAAGCCCGTGTAGAAGTCTTGCTGCTGTTCCGCCTCCTGGAGCTTCTTGAGCAGTTGGCTCTTCTTTTCATCTGCCTTGGTCCATGGCGTTCGACTATTGGTCGGCTTGACCCGTTTGGCCACTGGCGTCTTGAGCACCAAACCTCGTGCGAACACGGTACTGTAATCGTTGCACTTATCCATCAATTGCAAGATCTCCTGCTGGCGTTCGGGCTTCACATTGATGAGTTCCTTGGCCGTCTGGATATTGATCTTATTCGCATTGAATGCCTTCACAGCCTCAGGGTGCAGTTTATCGAGCAACCCTTTATTGAGCCTGTGTCCGATGCTCTGAATCCCCAACGCATTAGCGATCGTTTTCTCGTCTAGTTCCTCGAGCGACTTGCGAAGCATTCGCATCTCCTGCGAAGCGCTCAATTGATTCACCATCCGATTGCCTGTGAAGCCATCGCGCGTGCTGTGAATCAGACAAGGCACCGATTCAACGCCCATGTCTAACAAGATCCGATAACGCAGCACGCCGTCGAGAATCTCGTATCCGTCTTTGAGAGGGTACACGATCAGTGGTTCGATCAAGCCGACAGCTCGCAAGCTGGACTCGATACGCGCCCGATACTTCTTGGCAACCTTACGTTCGCTGCGCGGTACCAGTTTGACGATCGATATGTCGATACCTTGCACGGCCTTTCCGTTGTGTCCGTTCACGCTCATGATTGCACCTCCGATTCGCCAGGTTGCTCAAAGCGAAAGGCACCGGCCAAAGCAGGGCGTTTGTCAAGCTTCTGTTTAGCCAACAATTCAACCAGCGCAGTATCTTGGAACAAAGTGTTGACTCCGGTTAGCAGCGTCATGATCCACGTCAGTAATACTTCTGGATTGCCGACCGTGGCTGACAAACCGATGCGCTGGATCTCTTGCCCAGCAAGCTTAGAAACTCGTTCTAGCACGCTGAGTAGGTGTTAGCTCAATCGTTTCGTCAGTCGATTTAGCCGCTGTCCAGTCGCGAAGCAATTCTGCAAAACGAAGAGAATCAACCTCCCTCGCAGTCGTGACCTTGTCGAACAATTTAGCATAGGCTTCCGACAGTTCGCGAACCGGATCACCAGATCGCAGTGTGAGTCGAGCCCAGTCTATGTAGCCACCTTCGCTTAAGTGGCGATTCGCAGCGTCGGCCAACGATTTCACTTCATCCCTGAATTGGCTTTCGCGACTGCGTTTTGCATCAATCGAGTTGTGAATGCCTCGATGCTTCCGCGACCTGAGTTAAAGCGGTCCATATGCTCAATTACATAGGCCAGCAGCTCTTGAGCGATATCCTCGGGCTCCATGCCTGCGAGGTCCGAGCGATGCTCCACGCGACATACGACCTTCTCTGTCAACTTGGTAGCGTGGGCAAGGATTCTCTGGCGAATCTCCGGTGTGATCAAAGTATTTCCTCCGGCTGGGAGGACGACTTGTTCCAAAAAATCACCAGCGGAACCGTGCTGCGGATTGGTTCATTCGCAGAGAACACACGGGCCGGAATTTCGGGGACTTGGTCGCATCCGTCAGCCGAAGTCACGGCGACTCAAAGCATGAGTCATTGGCTCAAAGCGTGAGCCGAGAAGAATTTTTTAGAATTGCCAAACTGGGTCTTGAGTCGGCCTGTAGCACAGGGACTCTCCTTGAAAGGCCGTTCGTAAATGCTCTGCCAACTCGGGGCAAAACTTGCTCATACGGTCGATGTCGCGATTGACCTGTTGGCGAATATTCTTCCGCGCCCGCGATGCATCGGTTGAAACGCGTGCTTTGCCACCTTTGCCTGTCGCTTTCGTGATGTGGTCGATCAGCTTTTCACGCTCCGACTGCAACCGCTCAATACTGACTAGATCGTTGAAGTGAGCGGCTTCCTCTAACTCTTCGTCGATTTCGCTGAGCTTTCGTGCGTATTCTCGCTTGGCCTCAGCATCGAAGGATTCACCGGTCGAGCTATTTGAGGAGCGGCCTCGAACTCCTGTGCGTGCGGACTCAAGCTCAACCGGATCAAACACCTGGTTGGGATGAGTTAACAATTCACGCAGATACCAAAGACCCACTGAGTTCGACAAAGTGAACTGTCGACCTGAGTAACGAATTTGGTAGTTTTCACCCTCGAGGCGAAATGAATTGACGTCGGCGGTCTCTCCGATACCGAGGCGGTTTCGCAGTTCATCGAGCATATGCTGTTGGCAATGCCACCGCCCAGCGCGCTCAACAATCAATTCATCAAGTGCAACACAGATCGTTTTGAATTGAGTTGCTAGAGCGTCAACATCGATGCTCGCATGAAGCAATGTCGGCACGAGGACTACGACAAATGTGGAAGTTGCGAGCGAAGATGCGCTGGTAAGTAGTGACTCGTCATCACCTCGAACACACAGGTGCAAAGCTGCAGACGCAAGCTTGGGTGGCAGACGTCCGATGCGATGAACGTTGGCATCGGGTGAATTTAAGTTGAAGTCGACCCGACCCTCAATGGTCTCCGCAATCTTCGCTGCAAGCGAGCGCAGATTTAATTTACAGACTATTTGCGCATCGCGCGTTACTTCAAACGATTCACCAGCAACGCGGTTGATGCCAACTAGTGGACCATCACGATGCTGAATAACATCGCAAGGTGTCACACCATCGCTGGCCAGCGTCCATGCCGCCAACTCAGGAGTTGCCGTCAGTAGGGTCTGGCAATCCGCCCAGTGATCACCCAGTTCGACTCGCCACAGGAACATCGGGGCCCGAAGACTTGGGATTCGCGAGATGGCTCGCCAGAGGCGAAGTGGCTTGCATTCTGAGGGTTTCATGTTGCGGAACTCGGATACCGATATGAATCATCCAACGATCGATTGCCGCGGTCCCTACCTGGCGGCTAAGTCGAATTTTGTTGCCAGAGCAGACCGTCACCGTCACTTCACCGGCATCCTCGAGAACTATTCTGAACTTGGCGCTCAGCAACCTTCCGGTAGGCGTCAATCGCTTGTTGTGCTCGCGGATAGCATCAAAGATCGCTTCGCTTTTGAACGTTACATGCAGCGTTTTTTCCCCCAGCAACACTTCCTGAATCTCGACCAGAGTGACTCTCTTAATACCAAAGACCAACCCGGGCGATTGCACGTCTTCTCCAAGCCTATAGATAACATCGAGATTGAAAGTCTCCCCATGCTCAAAGAACTCGGGATCGTCGAACAATTGCTCGCTGAACAAACGACAATAGAACCGGCGTTCGCTGACCAGATCAGCACGAATACGCAGCTCGCCAGTCTCGATGTTGTAGACAACCAGGTCGTAGCCAACAGGACGACGAATGTCGGGTCGGCACTGATCGTTGTCCATGACCTCATCGCGTTTGAGTGAGCCTCCGAATCGAATCAGAAAAGCCACTTCGTTACCGAGCTCGTACATCCAAACCGCCGCGCCACCACATCGTTGGCGATTGCGATTGAATTGGTTGGTGCGTTCTTCAATCCTCTTCAATACTCCGTCAGCCGGCATTTCAAACAACGGCGCTTCCAGTGTGCGATTCATGAAACAGTAGAACGACTGAAAGCGGAGCACTATGCGTTCACAGTTAGCGCGACGCAACTGGTCTGGATCGTTCAACCAGATCAGCAGCGCGAGGTCGGCCGGAGTGAGATCGCCTTCAGACAATTCGATGCCGGTCTTGGAAGCAACCAACAACAGGGCTTCCATTCCCTGGTCGTTGGCAACTTCGCTGATGTGGAACAGCGCCTCGATCATGTCGGCCGGCGTCGAACCATCGTGAGCATTGAAGATGCCGATCAGTCGCTGCAAGTGAGCGTCTGTGAATTCTGCAGTCTCAGGGATGGTGAATCCTTGGCTGCATAGGTAGATGTCGAATCGCAACAGAAATTTTCGGAAGCGATTAGGTTCGATCGATCGCAGAATTGCGATGTCGTTGAAATGGGGAAGATGAAAACTGGGCATAAAACACCTGATACAAATTGCGGCTCATTGTGTGCGTCCGTGAAGTCAGACTTGCCGCCAGCGATTGCTAGCTATTTTTCCTTTTGGCCCTCTATCAGACGGTAGGTAAGTGACACGTTTGGTCACAGCCTCCGGAAAATCGGAAAAATTGTCATGATCAGAAAAGGTGTGCGACATCAAAGTACCGGTGCTGCGCGTATTTCGTCGGCTTATGGGCGACGCGATTCAGAACTACCGAAATGGAAGCAAATCGCGATCCTCGCTAGAATTACGGCTTCCAACCAGTGACCATTGGCAAGAAACACGCATCTTTTCATGAGTATCGACGACCAGCTTTCTGCACATCTCAGCAAAATCGGAACAGCTCCGTTTCTGTTCGTAGGCTCGGGATTATCACGTCGCTATGTCGACCTTGAAACATGGGAGCACCTGCTCCGTCGATTTTCCAATGGTCTATCGCATCCTTTCGAATACTACTACGGTCTGGCGGAAAGAAACCTTCCCCAAACCGCTACGATGATTGCGGAAGCATTTTACGAAAAATGGTGGTCAGCGATCGAGTATGAGGGGAGTCGTGCTGCTTTCAAGGAAAACATATGCGCAAATTCATCGTGCCTGAAATTCGAAATAGCCAGTTATTTATTGAAGCAACAGTACATTCCCGGCGCTAACCCTGCCATTGACGTTGAAATCGAGCTACTTAAGCAGGCGACTGTAGACGGCGTGATAACGACCAATTGGGACACTTCGCTCGAAAGCATTTTTCCGGGATTCGAGGTTTACATCGGGCAAGACCAAATTTTGTTTTCCGTATCTCAAGGCATTGCAGAGATCTACAAAATTCATGGATGTGCATCCGAACCCAATTCTCTTGTTTTGACCACTGCTGATTACGCGAATTTCAACGACCGCAATCCATATTTGGCAGCCAAATTGTTGACAATCTTCGTAGAGCATCCGGTGATATTCTTGGGTTATAGCCTTTCGGACGAGAATATCACTAGTATCCTACGACAAATCGCTTCTTGCCTGACAAACTCCAATATCGACAAGCTGAAAGACCGTTTGATTTTCGTACAAATTGACAAAGATTGCCTCGGGGATTCATTCGAATCCAGCGTTACGCAGGTCGATGGTCACGCTATCCCTGTAACCATAATACGAACAAATGATTTTTCGCAGATTTATCGGCCACTCTCACGACTTAAGCGAAAATTCTCGGCCAGGTTGCTGCGAAAGATGAAGGAGCATGTATACGAATTAGTGAAGTCGAGCGATCCGAAATCGAAGCTGGGGGTGGTCGACATTGACGTCGCCGACACCTTTGGGGATTTGGACGTCGTATTCGGCGTCGGTGTCGCTGCAAAAGTGGGCCGAGTTGGCTATAACTCGATCTCTCGCCTGGATTTGTTTAACGATGTTATGGCGTCTGTGAGTCAGTACGACCCGCTCTCCATTGTCAAAGATTTATTACCCACTTTGATGCAGAACACGCCATTTGTTCCGATTTTCCGATACTTGCGAGAAGCAGGCTTGATTGCAGCCGATGGCACAATTGATGTAACCTCCCTGCATTCCAGGGTCGCAAGGACTGCCGGTTTCGGGCTTAGTAACTACTATTCGCCAAAAAGCTATCGCCGCGAGCTAGAACGGGTTCAGAATGAATGTAGGTGCGTGAAGAAAGTGGTTGAAACCTATGGCGAGAATGCATATCTATATATTTCGATGCTAAGAAAGGATCAAATCGATTTAACGCATTTAAGGAATTACATCACAGCCAATATGAAATTTGTTTCTCCGAAGAAAACCCAGACCTATTTTCGGCGGTTAATATGTCTTTATGACTGGCTCGCATATCGCTAGCTGCCGGATCCAACAGCGGTTACGAACTCTCACACACCGGACGACGTTTCCTATTTGAGAAACCGAACTCTTTCCATGCCTTGCGCTGTTCCTCCCAATCATCCAGCTTGGTGATCTTGCGAAGAGACTTTTCGGAAATCTCTGGCTTGCCTTCGGAAAGGCGAGGCAGAAAGAGGAGAGTCTCTTGGAGGTCTGGGGCGAGCATTGTCAAGCTGAGGATTTGTGAGATGCGTGGTTGGCTGACGTTGCCAATGGTGGCGAGGTGCTCTAGGTCGCGAACTTTGCCGGTTCGTAGCAGTTCGTCACAGCGAATGGCGAGGGCCATTAGGCGTGTGATCCGTGGCAACCGTCCAGGTAGTTCTGGTTCATCGCACTGCTGACGCTCCTCCCGCGTGGTGCAGTTGAGAACAAGCTTCTTCTTTACAGTATTCATCAAGCGGCCTCTTCGTCATTCTGGATTAGTGCAGAGATAGCGGTTGGATGATAAGAGATCGATAGGGCTCCCTCGAATCGATCGTATTGAACTCGTGAGACCAGCAACTCCATCATTTGCACGCGTTCCTTCGGGCGAAGGATGGCCCAGAGTCGATCGAAGTCGCTTACCGCTTCTTCAACGTCACTCCGACCAAAGCGACATTGCTTCAAATGCTCGAGGTCTTTTTCAACCTCGACGATCCGGCCTTGGGTCTTGGCGAGCCGCGTTTTCAGATCTTGACGCCTAGCGTCGTTTAGATCGCCAGTCTCACCCTCCGTGGCCATGCGTTTGAGTTCCGCTTCGTCGCGTGAGCGTTGGCTTGTTAGCTGGCGCAATTGCAAGTCGTGCCGTTGCAGATGTTGCTGCAGCAATTGCTCCGATTGTTCAAAAACGGCTCGACGCACTCCCTCGTCGTCAACGATGCATCTCAGCGATTCGACGACCGCAGCTTCAATCGCCGGCGCGGGGATCGATCCGGTGCGACATTGGCTGTGCCCGCGTTTGATGGCGGTTTGGCAAACGTAGTAGCGATAGACTTTGCTTTTCTTCTTGGTAGGGCAATGCACCATTGCATATCCACAGGCTGGGCAATGAAGCAGGCCCTTCAACAACGCATTGTGGCGATTGACCAAGCGATTGCCGTTGCCACGCCCATGCTCTTTCAACTTTGTTTGCACTTTATCGAATACGCTCTGATCGATGATCGGCTCGTGCTGGCCGGCGTAGATCTGGTCCTTGTGCCTAATCTTACCGGCGTAAATTACGTTGGTTAGCAACGCGTGAAGCGAACACTTGTCGAATGGCCGTCCGCCTTTATAACGGCCTTTGCGAGTTAGCCATGTCTTATTAGTCCAGCCAAGCTGATCGAGTTTCTGGACTACCGGTAAAAGCGACTGCAGACTTAGATACGAATCAAAGATCTCGCGGACCATCTCTGCTTCTTGTGCGTTGACGACCAGTTTGGGGCTCGCCGAAGAGCGATCGACGTCGTAACCAAGCACTTGCTGTCCACCGCACCATAAACCCTTCTGGCGCTGGGCCGCGATTTTGTCGCTGATGCGTTCGCTGATGATCTCACGCTCGAACTGTGCAAAGGACAGCAGAATGTTCAGTGTCAGTCGCCCCATCGAATTGGTCGTGTTGAACTGCTGAGTCACAGAGACAAAGGAAACTCCAGAGGCATCGAATGCTTTCATGGTTTGGGCGAAGTCGAATAGCGAGCGACTTAGTCGATCGACCTTGTAAACAATCACACAGTCAACTTCCCCAGCCTCGATATCCTTCATCAACTCGTTGTACGCAGGGCGATCGAGGTTGCCACCAGAAAATCCTCCGTCGTCATAACGTTTGGGCAAACAGACCCAGCCTTCGGACTTCTGGCTAGCGATGAATGACTCGGCCGCGTCTCGTTGAGCGTCAAGCGAGTTAAATTCGAGGTCCAGCCGCTCCTCGGTGGATTTGCGAGTGTAGATCGCACAACGGATGCGACTTCTATCTTCTTCTTGTTTCTTGCGATTCATTTGGATTGTCCTAGTTTGAAGAAATGGAAACCGTTGCAGTGCGATCCGGTGATGGCACGTGCGACTGCGGTCAGCGACTTGTAGCGTTCGCCCTCGAACTCAAAGCCATCGGTCATGACCATCACGATCAGAAGTTTGCCTTTGTAGTTACGCTCGATCACTTGGCCCGGAGGTGGGATGCGTTGGTCCCAATCCGCCGGAATGGACGCCGGGACTTCTTTCTTGGACTTGCGAGCATTGGGTGGTGTGACCCGAAGCAACGATTCGCCGGCAATGACCGTGGCTCGCAGAATGGCACGTTCGCTCAAGCCGCCTTCGTCGTCGGCCTGCATCTTCCAAGCAACTCGGCGGTAGACATAGCGCCGGTTCCTCGATCGGCATTTCTCGCCGAACAGCTTTTCGTACTTGGCTGCAAGCTGGCCGATGGATAGCTCGGACAACTCCGCCAGCTTGATTTTCGTATCAGGACTCATCGTCGTCCCCCTTGTCGCGCTGCATCGTTGCGTCGCTTACTGGTGTGGCTGGTTCTTGAGATGCGATCGCCTGTTGCTCGACCAGCTTGTTCGCGTGTCGCCAGATCGCTTCGACGATCAAGGCAGCGATCTTTGTTTGTTGCTCCTCGCACATGGTTGTTTGGATTTATCTCGGAGTCTGAACTGGTCTCTTCGAGGCCCGTCGCCTCGTCGTTTTGACCAGTCACAGAGAGCGAGGAAACCGGACTAAACTCAAGCCGCTCGGGTAGAGAGTCCGAGACAATTTCCGAGATTTCTGACGATTGTTCTTTCTCGCGTTTCCACCGCAGCACCGCTCGTCCCAACAATGTTGCCACCCGCGTTACTTGCTCCACCGGCGAGATCATCTCAGCCATATAACCTCCTGAGGCATGTTTAAGCACATTCAACCTACCGAACCGGACCAAACCGCTTCTCAGGAATAACTATGCAATTTGTCCCGACGACGTCCCGCAGAATGATTTTTCACAGGCCAAAACGGCATTTTTGGGGCGGTCTCTGGAGAGTCTCTCGGCGCGGGAAAATCACATAAGCCGAAGGTCAGAGAGACAAGAGAGTCGTGAGATTCGGGGGTACGAGCTCTCGCCGCGGTGGGCGGAGTCGTCGGATAGAGAGTCTCTACTTGGAGAGCCAGAGATCCGCGAGAGAGTGGGCCGAAGTGCGTTTGCCCTTGTAAAAACCTCGCGGAAAAACGAAAAAAGCCGGCGACAGTGCATTACACCATCGCCGGCTTAAATACTTAACCCGGAGGTCAAACAAAGTTTGACAGGGTTGGTAGAGTTGCGGGAGCCGGATTCGAACCGACGACCTCGAGGTTATGAGCCTCGCGAGCTACCGGGCTGCTCCATCCCGCGGGGCAAATGATATGTATCCTTGGCTTGGTGTCTAGCCCTTTTGCCTCTTTTCTTTTCGTCACCCCATTTCCCTTTTGCATCGCTCCTGTCTCGCCCGCGAATTGCTGTTGTTGACGCCGGATGTTGTTGACGCCGGATGTGGTGGACACCCGTTTCTCGCCCCGGGGGAGCGCGGAAGTTGGGGGGCTATTCGGCTTGTGAGACTTATTCCACTTCCCCGCGATGGAAACGTTTGGCGATTTCCGAAGCTTCCCTGGGAAAAGGGTTGGGGTGGTCTCCCATCGTTCAAGGAATCGTCTAGACTAGTGCGCACGACCAAGTACGGTCGGGAGCTTACGGAATGTCGTTTTTTCGGTTCCTTTACGAGGCAAAAGCGTGCGGCAAGCGTTGATTAGCGATATTCACGGCAATTTGGAAGCTCTCCAGGCCGTTCTTGCTGACATCGCGGCTCAAAACGTGGACGAGATCATTTGCCTGGGTGATATCGTGGGATACGGTCCGAATCCGTGCGAGTGTTTGGACTTGGTGATGAAGCGCTGCAAGCTGACGATCATGGGGAACCATGACCAGGCGGCCCTTTTCGATCCCGATGGTTTCAACCCCGTTGCGCTGCGGGCTATTTATTGGACTCGCGACCGTTTGGACGCTGGCCCGACCAACGTCGTGAATCGCCGCTGGGATTTCTTGAGCGAACTTCCCAAGCTCTATGTGCAAGAGAAGTTCATGTTTGTGCACGGTTCGCCCCGGGACCCGACCAACGAGTATGTGTTCCCCGAGTTTATTTACGACAAGACAAAGATGGAGAGTATCTTCTCTCGCATCACGCAATATTGCTTCCAAGGTCACACGCACATGCCTGGGGTGTTCACTCCTGACTTGGAGTTTATCAAGCCGAGCCAGTGCGACTATGTGTTTCCGCTTGGTAAGGAAAAGTTGATGGTCAATGTTGGGAGTGTCGGTCAGCCTCGCGATGAGGACAACCGAGCTTGCTACGCCATCATCGATCACGACACCAAGAAGCTTGTTTACCGGCGTGTCGAATACGATTTCGATGCAACCGCCAAGAAGATTTATGGCATCGCCGACCTCGATCGCATGCTCGGGGATCGTCTGAGAACCGGCCGGTGAGGCCTTCGATTCAACATGTCAGGGATTGCAGATTAGTAAGGTCCAATCGGAAGTGCGCACCGCAATAGTTAGCGATATTCACGGTAACCTGGAAGCGTTATTGGCAGTCATGACCGACCTTCGTGCGGAGGGCTGCGAACGGATTGTGTGCCTTGGAGACATCGTCGGCTATGGCCCCAACCCCTGCGAGTGTCTGGACGTCATCTCCAACGTCGATGCGTGCGTTCTCGGCAACCATGACTACGGAGCGCTCATCGACCCAGAAGGCTTCAGTGCGGCAGCGGAACAAGCGATCTTTTGGACCAGAAGGCAGCTTGAAAACCCCACCACCGCGGAGGCATCCAGAAAGCGTTTGGAGTATCTTGCTCGGCTCCCCCGAACGATTGCGGAAGGGAACATCCTTTTCGTCCACGGCTCGGTTCGCAATCCGCTCAATGAGTACGTCTTCCCTGAGGACGTTTTCAATCGCCGTAAGATGGAGAAGCTTTTCTCCATGGTGCAGGGATATACGTTTCAAGGTCACACCCATGCGCCGGGCGTATTCACTTCGAACATGCAGTTTCAACGTCCGGATGAACTGGGCTATCGCACGCAGCTTCCAGCTGACAAGGCGATGGTGAATGTCGGGAGCGTCGGGCAGCCTCGCGACGGAGATTGGCGGAGTTGCTATGTGATCCTGGACGGAAAAGATCTGGAGTTTAGGAGAATCGAGTACGACATCGAGACGACGATTAGCAAGATCTTTGCGATCCCTGAGTTGGATAACTTTTTGGGGGAGAGGCTGCGAGAGGGAAGGTAGGGCACGCTGCGCGTGAGAGAGTAGAGCGTAGTAAGTAGAGAGTCGAAAGCAGGGCGGGGGCTGAATGGGGGAGAGCGTGTACTCGGGCTAAACGGTCGGGGCCGACCGTTCGACGGGGGGGTGAGGATGAGCGGTTGACGGGGGGCGAGGACGAATGTTCCCCAATCGGCTAGAAGGATTCGTTCTCGAGGGCTTGGAGGACGGGGTCGATCTTGGTCTGGTTTGGGATGACTTGCGTGACGCTGACTTTTGATTTCTTGAGCTCTTCGATCTGAGCGGCCATGCGTTGAATGAGAGTGGCGATTTCGTTTCCAGCCGCTTCCCCTAAATGGACGGTCAAGGCTTTGCGGGCGCTGTAAGAGAGTCCGAGTTCTTCTTTTTTCATGGGTTTGAGTCCTTTGAAAGAGGTGTTGGCAATCGGGGGCTGATGCCCGGGGGGTGATCCCTCGGCGCTTGCGGCATTTGCAAAGTAGTCCCTTGCTAACGCAGCGACTTGGGATGGATTCTTCGTTTATTCGACCGTGACGCTCTTGGCGAGGTTTCGAGGTTTGTCGACATCGCAACCGCGGAGGACAGCGATGTGGTAGGCGAGCAATTGCAGAGGTATCGAAGCGACGATCGGTTGAAGGAAATCTTCGGCGTAGGGTATTTCGATATAATCATCCACCAACTTTTCCAGTTGTTCGTCCATCTGATCCACGATGGCGATCACGGGCCCGCGCCGAGCTTTGACCTCTTGGAGATTGCTCATGACTTTGTCGTAGACAGTCGATCGGGACATGATGAAGACCGACGGCGTGTGTTCATCGACCAATGCGATGGGGCCGTGTTTCATTTCGGCAGAGGGGTAGCCCTCGGCGTGGATGTAGCTGATTTCTTTGAGTTTCAACGCGCCTTCCAGGGCTGTCGGAAAGTTGTAGTTGCGTCCCAGGTACAGGAAGTTGTTCGCTCCTTTGTATTTTTCTGCAATCTTTCGGACGGCCGCATCGCATCCGAGAGCATGTTCGACGAGAGTGGGAAGATTCTCGAGTTGATCGATGATGCGATGTCCCGCTTCGTAGCTCAAGTGTCGGAGGCGACCGAAGTAGAGCGCGAGCATGCTCAGCACGCAGAGTTGGGAGGTGAAGGCTTTGGTGGAGGCTACACCGATTTCTGGTCCAGCGTGCAGATAGATACCGCCGTCCGCCTCTTGCGCGATGCTGCTACCGATGACATTGCAGATCGCGAGGGTATGGTGTCCTTTGCGTTTCATCTCTCTCAGAGCAGCGAGGGTGTCGGCTGTTTCACCGCTTTGGGTGATACCGAAGATCAGGGTGTCATGATCGACAGGAGGGTTTCGATACCGAAGCTCGCTCGCGTATTCGACTTCGACCGGCAGTCGAGCAAGTTCTTCGATGAGGTATTCCCCTACAAGGGCCGAGTGCCAACTGGTTCCGCAGGCGGTGAGGATCAAACGATTCACGCTTCGCAATTGCGATGGAGTGAGGTTGAGGCCGCCGAATTTGGCCGTTGCGTTTTCACGGTCGAGACGGCCACGCATGGCATTGCGCAGAGAGTTGGGTTGCTCGTAGATCTCTTTCAGCATGTAATGGGCAAACCCGTCGGTCGTGACATCTTGGGATTGCTCCTCCAAAACGCGTACTTCGGGTCGTACGCGGCCTTGGTCTTTGTGGACGACTTGGATGGAATCTTGGGTCACGACGGCGATTTGATGGTCGGCGAGGTAGATGATGCGTTCGGTGTGCCCGACCAAGGGTGAGGTATCGCTGGCGATGAATTGCTCCCCTTTTCCGACCCCGAGAACGAGCGGGCTACCGCATCGAGCGGCTACGAGGAGATCGGGACGATCGCGGAACATGACAACGAGGCCGTAGGTGCCGCGGAGTTGGGCAACCGACTCGCGGACCGCTTCAACGTAGACAGCGTTGGGTCCTGAAGCGATGGTGGCGGAACCAGGGTTGGTCGGAGAATCGAGTAGATCTTTCAGGCGGTCTGCCACGAGGTGCGAGATCACTTCGGTATCGGTGGCAGACTGGAAGACGTAGCCTTTTTCGATGAGCGTTTCTTTGAGTTGTTGGTAGTTTTCGATGACTCCATTGTGAACGACGGCGACGATTCCTCGTCCCCCCAGGTGCGGGTGAGCGTTTTCCGTCGTCGCTGGACCGTGGGTGGCCCAGCGCGTGTGTCCGATACCTATATTTCCAGCGATCGGTGTTTTATCGATTTGCTCAGCGAGCCGGTCGATACGACCGACAGCACGCGAGAGTTGAAAAGCGTTGGTTTGCGAGGGCAAGGTAGCGATACCCGCGCTGTCGTAACCTCGGTACTCGAGCCGCCTGAGTCCGGAGAGCAAGAATGGGGTTGCTTCTTTTTTACCAACGTATGCGACGATACCACACATGGAATGCGACCAAGGATCAGAGTGCTGGGGGATGAGTACGTGCAGAGGCCGCGCAAGAGCGCAGCCGCCCGCACCACATGAGGGAGCCTAGGTTACTGATCTATGGTAATGGATTTACGGTCGAAGCAACTTCATGAATTTGAGGGGTCGGGAGCGTTTTTAACCGAAATGGCGTCAAAACTGATACAGAGGGATACAGAAGGGATGCAGAGGGGGATCAGTAGTGGGGAGGACGGTCGTCGGCGAGGGTGCGCGGGGTGCGTTCGGATTCGACCAATGATTGGTAGCCGACATCGAGGCGCACAAAGTGATTTCGAAGGGCGTCGAGTTCGGATTGCTGGCGAAAGACGACTTTGTTGAGTTCCTCGTAGAGCTTTTGTAGGTGGGTGACGAGGAATTCGAGGTGCTCGATGCGCTGGATGTTGTCGGTTGTCATGAAGTTGATGTGGGGGTGCGGGGATTGGGAAGTGAAATGAACCTGCAGTTGGGGACGTGGGCTGGAGTACGCCTGCGGAGACTGTTTAACGAAGTGGGCTCAAGGGGTGGGATGAAGGGAACCGGAGCAAAGAGTATAGCGGAAGGGGGAAAGTGATCAGAGACGTGTGGGAGTTCGAGGCGGGGAGTTCGAGACTGAGCGAACAAGACGGGGAGGTACGGCAAGCCTTTCGAAGGTCTTGACGATGTGTCACACTATCCATCTGCATTTGCCCCAGGTTGGGTCAGTGCTCCCGATCGATGATTTCGGACGCTTTGACCGATCGCAGATCGATTGCGCGAAAACATCCGCTTCGAAGTACCGAATATCCCGAAGGAGAGAATGGGTTGACCATCGAATCGCCGCCGCCAAATCCAGACGGCATGCACAACAGCGTTCCAGACGATGTCGACTTGCTAAGTTCCTCGCAAGCGGGGTGGCTCTTGTTTTCGGTCCTTATTGTGGCGATGTGTGGGATCGCGTACGAGTTGATCATTGCGGCCGTTTCAAGTTATCTTTTGGGGAATAGTGTTGCGCAGTTTTCGATCACCATCGGACTGTTTATGTTCTCGATGGGCATTGGATCTTATTTGACCAAGTTCATTCAAAAGGATTTGGTGATTCGTTTTGTTCAGATTGAGATCGCGGTAGCGTTGGTCGGTGGATTCAGTGCTACGATTCTCTTTTGTATCTTCCCCACCTTCGCGTTGTATCGCCCAACGATGTTTTTGTTGATTGGTATTGTCGGGGCATTGGTGGGTCTCGAGATTCCGCTCTTGACCCGAATCTTGTCGAATGGCAAGGGGTTTTCGGAGTCGTTGGCGCATGTCCTCTCCTTGGATTATTTGGGCGCATTGATCGGTTCGGTCAGTTTTCCATTGGTGCTCCTGCCAAGCCTGGGGCTTTTCCGTTCCTCGTTTGCGATTGGGTTGCTCAACATAGCCGTCGCTGCGATTGCGTTATGGGTGCTGAGGAGAACGCATCCTGCATTGAGACCCTATCGATGGGGGACGCTAGCCGTCACGATGGGATTGCTCGCTGGTTTGTTTGCATCGACATGGTTGGCTCGGTTTGCGGAGGGGCAGCTGTTCGCGGACGAGATGCTTTACAGTGAGCAGAGTCCTTACCAACGGATTGTGTTTACCAAACATCCGCGAAACGGAGAGCTTCGGTTGTATTTGGATGGCCATTTACAATTTGCGGCATCCGACGAGCATCGCTATCACGAATCGTTGGTACATCCTGCGATGAGTCTGGGTGGGGATCCTAAGCGGGTTTTGATTTTGGGGGGAGGTGATGGGTTAGCGGTTCGGGAGGTATTCAAGTATCCCGAGGTAGAGCGGATCGATTTGGTGGACATCGATCCGCAGATGACGCGTTTGGCACGAGAGTTTGGTCCGCTTCGCAAGTTGAATAGAGATTCACTTTTTGATCCTCGCGTGAGAGTCCACCATGTCGATGCGTTCAACTATGTGATGGATTTGTCTCGCGTGAAGCATGAACGGGATCGAAACGGTGAGGGGGCATCCGATTATGAATATGACCGCATATTGATCGACTTGCCCGATCCGCACAGCGAGGTCCTTAATAAGCTTTATTCACGGGAGTTTTACACGATGGTATCCAACATTTTGGCCCAAGACGGGTGTCTTGTAACTCAGAGTGGTTCCCCCATCGTGACCCGTGAGGCATTTTGGTGTGTTTGCAGAACGTTGGAGGCAAGTCGATTGCGAGTCACCCCTTACCGAACCTTTCTCAATTCGTTTGGTGAGTGGGGGTTTCATTTGGCGGTGAAAGAGTCCGCATCAACCGATGCGGGGATGGCAGCCCTTCGGGACGTTCCCCTTCGCTATTTGAACAACGATATTTTGCGGAGTTCGCAGGTGTTCGCGAGGGATGACGGGCCCGTGGAGACTCCTATCAATTCGTTGTTCGAGCCCAAGCTTTACATGTTGTATGAAATGGGTTTGAGTCGATGATTTCAGGAATCGAGATACGCGGAGCCAGGACGCATAACCTGAAAGGAATCGATTTGGATCTCCCTCGAGGAAAGTTCGTTGTCATAACGGGGGTAAGCGGGAGCGGCAAGAGTTCGCTGGCGATCGACACTCTTTTCGCGGAAGGCCAGCGTCAGTATTTGGAGAGTTTATCCAGCTATGCTCGTCAATTTGTCGATCAGATGGAGAGGCCGGATGTCGACGTTATCCGAGGGCTTCAACCATCGTTGTGCATCGATCAAAAGCAAGGGAGCTTGAGTCCTAGAAGTACTGTCGGGACAGTAACGGAGATTTATGATTATCTTCGATTGCTGATGGCGCGCGTTGCGATCCCCGCTTGTCATCAATGCGGCAAGCCGATTGAGCGGCAATCCCCCAACGACATTCTGCAGGCGGTTTTGCGGTTCCCTAGCGAGTGCAAGTTGGTGTTGTTGGCACCGATGGTTTTGGGGCGTAAGGGGTCGCACGCCGATGTTTTTGATCGCATTAGCAAGGCAGGTTTGGTGCGCGTGAAGGTGGATGGAACCTTTTACGAGATGGACGACTTGCCGACACTGGCGGTTCGAAAGGAGCATACCATTTCGGCAGTCGTCGATCGGATGGTATTGAGGCCGGAGCAATCCGATCGCATCCAGGAGGCGATGTTACTCGCGTTGCGATTGAGCAATGGGTTGCTCGAGGTGCATGCGGAGACTCGGGGGGATGGAAGGGCGACCGGAGAAACGTTGGAGCAGTTCTTTTCAACACGCTTCGCTTGTACGTCGTGTGGCATCAATCTGCTGGAGGTAGAGCCTCGCACATTCAGTTTCAATAGTTCCTATGGAGCTTGTCCGGCTTGCGAAGGATTTGGTAGTCAAGACGGAGGCGAGAGCATCTGCGAGGTGTGCCAGGGGAGTCGATTGAAGAAGGAGTCTTTAGCGATCAAGCTTGAGGGGATGTCGATTGCCGATCTTTCGGAGATGTCATTGCAGGAGGCGGCCGAATGGTTTTCATCTTTATCGTTGGAGGGGAACCGGGGAGTGATAGGTTCGCCCATTCGCAAGGAGATCGTTACACGGATGCGCTTCTTATGCGATGTGGGGCTCGGGTATCTCACGCTTGCCAGGAGTGCGTCGACACTCAGTGGCGGAGAATTGCAACGAGTTCGCTTGGCAACGAGTATTGGCACGGGAATGACCGGGGTTTGTTATGTCTTGGATGAACCATCGGTTGGATTGCATCCTCGGGATACGACGTCATTGATAGAGTCCCTGCGGATCCTCCAGCAAAAGGGGAACTCGGTCATTGTGGTGGAGCATGACACCGACATGATGCGAGCTTCCGACTGGATCGTGGATTTTGGACCTGGGGCGGGGCATCGCGGCGGTCGAATTGTCGGCCAGGGGACACCGCAGCAATTCTTTGATCCGTCGTCCGTCGATACCTTTCCGGAGTCTGTTACCTCGAGGCACTTGGCTGGCGTTTTATCGCCCCCCGCTCCCATCGCGCGCGCGATCGATGTTCAACATCCCTGCATCGAGTTGGAAAAGATCCAACTGCATAACGTCGACAATGTGAATGTTCGCATTCCGATCAGACGACTGGTGGGAGTATCGGGAGTAAGTGGTAGCGGAAAGAGCACGATCGTCCACGACACTTTGGCTCCGGCTATGAAGGCAGTTCTGTCGCGAGAGTTTTGTGTGCCGCATCACCTCGGTGCAATTTCCGGTTATGAATCCATCGATAAAGTGATCGAGGTCGATCAATCGCCGATCGGTAGGTCCCCTCGGAGTATTCCCGCGACGTATTGTGGATTTTGGGATGAGATCCGGAAGCTTTATGCATCGACAAAGGATGCAAAGCAACGAGGATTTTTGCCCGCCCATTTCAGTTTCAATTCTGGTAATGGCCGATGCGAAGTTTGCAGCGGGCAGGGTAGGCAAAAGTTGGAAATGAACTTTCTGGCGGATGTTTATGTCCTTTGTCCCCGCTGTCGAGGAAACCGATTTCAACGCACGACACTTGCGGTGCGGTTCAAGGAGAAGTCGATTGCCCAGGTGCTTGATTTTTCCATTGAGGAAGCATGCGAATTCTTCAGTGAGATACCAAAGATCCATGCGCCGCTCGAAGCGTTGTGCCAAGTGGGATTGGGATATATGCCCCTCGGGCAACCTGCGACCACGATAAGCGGCGGGGAAGCTCAGCGGATTAAGTTGGCAACGGAGCTTTCTCGAGCCGGGACGGGTAACACTTTGTACTTACTTGACGAACCGACGTCAGGTTTGCATTCCGAGGATGTGCATCGATTGATCGGAGTGCTACAGACATTGGTCGACAAGGGTAATTCCGTGTTGGTCATCGAGCATCACATGGATGTTTTGGGAGCCTGCGACTGGGTCATTGATGTAGGTCCTGAAGCCGGAGTTCGCGGAGGTCAGATTGTAGGAAATGGTCCTCCGGAGGCGATTGCAGCGCAGGAGACACCGACGGGATGGGCGCTTCGTGCTGCGAGAGAAAACCGGTTGGAATGATTTGGTAGATTGCGAGGGTCGTGGGAAGAATTCCCATCGACGGGTCGGGCGGAGTAGAATTGGGCAGCAAAAGAAGATTCAACGGGACTTATTCGCTTAGGTCGCAGAGGTAGAGGACATGTTTCGAGATCGGAACTTTCGTTGGGTTTGGTGGCTGTTGTTTTGCAGTTTGATTGATTTGTCGTCAGGGCAGGTCATGGCACAGGCCACTGATGACGCGAAGGAGTTAGGCGAATTGCGTCGATTCATCGATCAGGTTCGAGAAAGCGGTGGTGACGGCAACGACTTTCGTCTCTCGCTCGATATGTTGCGTCGTTCGCCTCCTGAGAATTTGCCCATTGGAGTCTTCGATTCGGGGATTGGTGGTTTGACCGTTTTGGAAACCATTTTGCGACTCGATGCCTTCGACAACAAGACGGCAAAACCGGGGGCAGACGGCATCCCTGACTTTCAGAACGAGACATTTATTTATTTGGGCGACCAAGCCAATATGCCTTATGGCAATTACGCGAGCAGTGGACGCGAACTTTTTCTGCGGGAGCTCATTGTTCGCGACGCCATGTTCCTGCTTGGGAATCGCTATTGGTCGTCAAAAGAAGCGGTAGAGCCGAGTTTCGACAAGCCTCCGGTGAAAGCGATCGTGATTGCTTGCAACACCGCAACCGCTTTTGGTCTTGAAGACATACGCAACGCGTTGCGTCATTGGGAGTTGGATATACCGGTGATTGGCGTCGTCGAAGCGGGGGCGAGCACGTTGGTGCGCGAGCTCACGAGTGTAGAGTCCCCCGGCGCGGTTGCCGTGATGGCAACGGTCGGGACCTGCAGCAGTCAAGCGTATCCGAGAGCCATTGCGAGGATGGCTGGTCAAGCGGGGAAGCGAGTGCCGATTGTGTGGCAGCAAGGGAGTGTTGGATTAGCGGGTGCTATCGAGGGGAATCCGTCCTTCGTCCTGCCTCCATCCCAGGCAGGCAGCGACGCGAAAGCGAGGCAGGCCGAGTACCAGGGGCCGGGGCCGGCGAGCGTTTCGGCACCTCTTCTTCAGGAGTTGGCAGGAGTCTATGACTTTGAGCCGTCGGGCATTTTGGATTCGAATTCGGATACGGGGGACATGCGGCTCAATTCGGTGAGCAATTATGTGAAGTACGATGTGGTAACGATGGTGGAGAACTATCGACGTTCGGGAAGCGAATCACCGATTCACAGCGTCATCCTGGGGTGCACGCACTTTCCGTTTGAGGCGGATGCCATACGCGAGAATTTGCGTCGACTGCGAGACTGGAAGAGCGAAGAGGGCACGTATCCCTATCGGTCGATCCTGGCAGAAGAAATTCGTCTGATCGATCCTGCGGAGTGGACCGCGAAGGAATTGTTCGTCACGTTGAAGAAGACAGGACGGAATTCCAAAAAAGCTGGTTTGGATCGACCGCGGCTAGAAGGGATGTATTGGTCGGTACCTTCACCGACGGTGCGGGAGCATTGCGACGCGCAAGGCAATTTGTTGAGCGATTACAAGTACGGCAGGCGGGTCCGTTCCGATCGGGAGGAAGACACGCGGTTTGTTCCGCTCGCGCCGAAGGAGTTGCCTGGAGCATTGGCCCAATTGCTGCGGGAAAAATGTACGAATGTGTGGAAGGAATTGGAGCTGCTTTCGAGGCAGACCGGCGTCTCGGAGTGAAAACCGAGTGCGAATGAACCAGTGCGGCTCAACAAAGCAGATGCGAGGGGGTACAATCCCCGCAGGTTTGCGGTTTGGGCCGCATGGAGTTCACGAATCGTTCAAGGGAATCGCTTCAGGATGACGAATTCGCAATCGGTTTCGAGTCACCCGCAGGTCGGCGTGATCATGGGCTCTCAATCCGATTGGAGCACCATGCAGGAGGCGTGCAAGATTCTGGAGCAATTCGGGATCCCTTACGAGGCGCGGGTTGTTTCGGCGCACCGCATGCCACATACCATGATGGAGTATGCGACCCAAGCGGAGGAGAGGGGTCTCGAAGTGATCATCGCGGGAGCGGGAGGGGCGGCTCATTTGCCTGGCATGGTCGCATCGTGTACGACGCTTCCTGTACTTGGCGTCCCGGTTCAGAGCAAGGCTTTGAACGGGCTCGATTCTTTACTGAGCATTGTTCAGATGCCTGGGGGGATACCTGTCGCGACGCTTGCCATTGGCGTGGCGGGGGCAAAGAATGCGGGCTTGCTCGCAGCGAGGATACTCGGTGTCAGAGACCCATCCTTAAGACAAAAGATGTCGACATTCCTGCGAGACCAGACCGCGAGTGTGATGGAGAATCAAAGTCTCCCTCCGATAACGGCTTGAGAATCCCGGTCCTGTGGGAGAGTCGTATGCGAAAAGCAGATCGACTGCCCCATCGAGAACGCCACAGATCGAATGCAATAGAATGGAACAAGATCACGTGCAAGTCATAGAACCAGGTGCAACGCTTGGGGTATTTGGTGGAGGTCAGTTGGGGCGGATGTTCACCCAGGCAGCTCAGAAGATGGGATATCGCGTGGTTGTTTACACCGACGAGTCCCATTCCCCCGCGTCGCAGGTGGCCAATGAAACCATCCAGAGCGATTACTTGGATCCCGTTGCCGTTCGCGAGTTTGCAGAGAAGGTCGATGTCATCACCTTGGAGTTTGAGAATATTGCACTGGAGGCGGTCGCGAGAGCTTCAGAGATCGTTGCCGTCCGCCCAGGTAGGCAAGTGCTCGCGGTGGCTCAGCATCGAATTCGCGAAAAGTCGACATTGTCTCAGGCAGGTTTTCCCGTCACACCTTATTGTGAGATCCGTTCGCTTGCTGAAGTAGAAAGTGCCGGCGAGGAATTGGGCTGGCCGATGATTTGGAAGACAACCAGTTGGGGTTACGACGGGAAGGGGCAGAAAAAGGTCGCTACCCCAGCCGAGGCCAAGGAGGCTTGGGAGCTGTTGGGTCCGGAGCCGGTGATTGCGGAAAAGTGGATTCCTTATCGTGCGGAAGTTTCCGTGTTGGTAGCTCGGTCTCCACGAGGGGAAATCGCTGTGTACCCCACCTTTACCAACGCACACGCCAATCACATTCTTGACGTGACGACTTGTCCCACCGAAGGCGAGTTGGTTCAGATCGAGAGCGAGGCTCGCCGGATCGCTTGCGGGGTCGCGGAAACGCTTGGGCTGGAGGGGCTATTGTGCGTTGAGTTTTTCGTATCCGAGTCCTTCGGATTGATGATCAATGAGATAGCACCGCGTCCGCACAACTCCGGGCATTTGACCATGGAGGCATGTCGGACGAGTCAGTTTGAGCAACAGGTACGCGCCGTCTGCAATTTGCCGCTGGGAGATACTTCGTTGATTCAGCCGGCGGCGATGGTCAATCTTTTAGGAGATGTTTGGGGAGATGGTTGCCCGCGGTTTGAGGAAGCCTTTGTGGAGTCCTCGAGTTATCTCCATCTGTATGGGAAAGATCGAGCCAGGGCGGGACGCAAGATGGGGCACTTGACCGTATTGGATCAAACGGCCGAGGCGGCCAAGTCCCGTGCGTTAGCGATTCGAGAACGCCTGCGTTATCGAATGCAGGGTTGAGAAACCATGCCTGAGTGTGAAATGCTCGCTGCCATGAAGTTGGTAGGCGGACCGAGAAGGTATATTGGGTTACGAATTGAAGCCCGTAATGGAACCAAGGTGAATGCGATGCGTACTGAAATGAACACAGCGAAGGCGTGGGTAATGTCCTGGCTGATTGCGTTGATTGGGTGTTCTGTTGTTTCTGCGGACATCCTTTCCAACATCAAGACGGCAGATCCTAAGTTGGTTGGGGCGTTTCATAGCACTTTGATCCAGTCTGCGTTGGATGAAGCCAAAGGGCGGCTTGCACAGGGTGACTTGGCTGGGTGCAAGGAGCGGATCGCGAAGATCACCGAAACCTACAAAGATCTTCCCCTCGCTGAGTTGTTGATTGCGGGGTGGCTTTTCGAGTTGAATCAACCGGTACCTGCGAACCAGTTGATGCAGCAGATTGGATTTGAGTACTCGGCTCGTCAAGACACTCGTTTGCAATTGGCTCGTCTAGCCCTTACCCAGGGGAGACTCTATGAGGCCAGTTTGCATACCAAGATGGCGAGCGAGGCGGTGCCGCAGCCTGAATGGAGCGATGCCTACAAGGGTCACATGAAGGAGCTGCTTCAGGAAGTATCAGCGACGATCGAGGAGCGGCGAGGCAGGTGGGACGAGGCGCGAACTCGATACCAGGAATTGCTTCAGTCCAATCCGAAATCGCTTCCTGCGTTGCAAGGGTTGGCACGTGCTGCGTTCTATTTGAAGGACTACAACGAGGCAGAGGGCAAATTTCGTGCTCTGGAGCAATTGCAACCGGGGATGGCACCACCGACCGAGTTAGCGATGGCAGCGTTGTTTGAGGCGTCCCAGATGAACACCGAAGCGGAGGAGTGGCTTCGCAAGGGTTCGGAGCGGGAGGGAGGAGATCTTGTTCGTCGCGAGTATGCTCGGTTTCTTTTGAGGCAGAACCGCGGCGAGGAGGCGAAGGTTGTCTTGACCAAGAGCAAACCGAGCGAGGCATTGAAGTCCGATTTCGTGTTCCATGTCGCGCAATCCGAGCAGATGCTCGGGAATTTTGCTGCGTCCCGTCCTCTTCTTGAAAAACTTTGGGAGCAGAACCCAGGTAATTTGCCGATCGCCAACCATTACGTGTGGGCTTTGCTGGAGAGCGAGGATGGAGCCGACAAGCAGAAAGGTCTGCAGTTAGCCGAGCAAAATGCGCAAAAGTTTGCCTACTCCATCGAGGCGATCGCTACCTTGGGATGGGCTTACGCCAAGTCGGGTGATGCGCAAAAGGGTGAAGAGTCATTCAATCGTCCGACTGCGAATCGAAACTTGTCCCGGGATGCCGCTTATTTCTTGTTCCGCATCAAACAGTCTCTTGGAAAAACCTCGGAAGCAGAAAACGTCCGAAAAGGGCTTGAGACGTCCAAGGGCGAGTTTTATTTCGCTACTCGGTTTGCAGAGCCAACCGCGCAACCTTAGCACGGTGGCGAAGCACGCTCGCAATCTTGACCGAATCCGCTAGCGGCCGCTATATTTCAGCACCGAATGAAATCTCTGAATCGAATACAGCACCGCATGACAGCACAGAAGTTGTTGGAAACCCGTGCGGCCCGGTACCTTTCCATTACCTACCTCCCCATCGACTGGTAACCTAAGTTGGCCGAAGACACCAGGTTGGTCGGCTCGCAAGCTGCCGAGCCACCTCTTTACCCAACAGACGAATTCTTGTCCGACCTCAAGGCGGCCAGTGAGCAGCTGGAAACGGCCTCGCCCGAGGAGATCTTGGAGTGGGCGTGGAATCGGTTTGGCAGCAAGTTCACGATGGCGACGGCATTCGGCCCAGAGGGGATGGTTATCCTCGAAATGATTTCACGCATCGCTCCGACGATGTATGTGTTCAATCTCGATACCGGATACCAGTTCCAAGAGACGCTTGATTTGCGGGACAAAGTCGCCGAGAAGTATGGATTGGTTGTCGATTTGCTCAAGCCGGAGCTGACGGTTCCCGAATACGAAGCATTGCACGGCGGTCCCCTGTACATCACGGACTCCAATCGATGCTGCTTTGATCGCAAGATCAAGGTGCTTGAACGGGCAGCACTCGGCCGACACGCTTGGGCGAGCGCCATTCGCCGGGATCAAAGTCCGGACCGAGCCACGGCCCCGATCATTGGATGGGACAAAAAGTTTCACTTGGTGAAGGTCAGTCCCTTGGCCAACTGGACCAAGAAACATGTTTGGAACCGGATCTTTGAGAAAGAGATTCCGTACAATCCGCTCGTGGACCAAGGGTACACGAGTATCGGATGCTGGCCTTGCACGCGTCCAACCAGTTTTGGTGAAGATGAGCGAGCGGGGCGATGGAGCGGGACGGGGAAAACCGAGTGCGGTCTACATACTTCCGATTGATCGATGGAATGGAAGGCTCCTTTCGTTATAGGACTGAATCGTGACACAAGCGACGGACGGGAGTGGTGGGCTCTCTTTGGCTAAGGTCCCGCATGTGCGATCCGATCGCGGAGAGTGGATCTTTGCGATTTCGCTGGACGCTTGGGGGCATGTGCAGCTCGTGGATGCAGAGGGTGTCACCTATTCGAATATCAACATCATCCCGATGTTTCCGCTAACGGCTCCTGAACGCGGAATTTCAATTCTCGATCAAGAGTTTGAGGAACTGCTTTGCATCGACTCGCTCAGTGAGCTTTCGGAGCAAGCGTCGGGGTTGCTCAAGCAGGAGTTGAAGCTTCGCGAGTTTATCCCTGTCATCCAACGAGTGATCAGCGTCTCGGGCAAAACAGAGCCGTGCGAGTGGCTGGTGGAAACCAACCATGGCATCACCCGTTTCGTTCTCAATTCGGAAGAGGATGTTCATCGAGTTTCCAACCAAGCGGTCAATATACTAGATGCGAATGGGATGCGATTCCGAGTCGAGGATCTTTCGGCTTTAGATCGACGTTCTCGAGCGTTCATCGAATGGTATGTTTAGTCCGCGACTCTTCTCCGTCGCCAGCTACTTAGTCGCAGAGAGTCTGTTTGCTAGTAGATGTGCGATCATCATCACTGAGACTTGCGTATTTCCGCAGGGTTGGGATGGAAGGATGGAACCGTCGCACACGTAGAGTTGCGATACGCCGCGAACTTGAAAATCAGGATCACACACCGCAAGCGGGTCGGTGCCGACGGAGCAGGTTCCGATGTAGTGGTAGAGGGTGGTGGCGAACCGCGACAACGACGCCGCGACTTGTTCGTCGCGCTGCCTTTTGGTTCCAGGCAAAATTTCATCGCCGATAGAAAGCTCGCACAAGCGGTGCATCGGATGGTTTCGGATCCACTGGATCATTTTTATGAAGACCTCACGGTCCTCGGGTTCCGCAAGATAGTTCGGGTCTATTTCGATTTGGCCGGAGGGGTTCATTCGCACGGTGCCGCGACTTTGGGGGTGAAGCGGAGTGATGCCGATACTCATCGCCTGGGTTGGTTGTTCTCGAATCGGGTATTCCAGGTAATGAGTGGGGGTCAGATGAAGTTGCCCATCGAGTGGCATCGTAGCTAGGTCGCAGGTATTGGAATTTCCGGTGGTAAGTTTCCAGTCCCCTGATTGGGTTGACGACAGGAAAGACCCGAGTTCGGCGATATTAGAAGTCATGAGTTGGTTTGTAGCGGACAGCCAATCCTGTATGTCCTCCCGCCCGAACCGACTGGGAAGTGTTGGCAGGTTTGAGCGATAGATCACCGGAAAGATCAAGTGGTCTTGCAGATTCCGACCGACTTGCGGTGACTCGATCCGAGGTTCGATTCCAGCGGCAGCCAATTCTTCGCATCTTCCCAATCCGCTCCGCAGAAGGACTTCAGGGGAGTGGAGTGCACCCGCGCAAAGGATAACCCCGCGGTTGGCAAGGAGGGACTGTTGTGTGCCAGAAACCGGATCCGTGATTTCAACACCGATAGCGGTTTGGTCCTTGAAAAGGATTCGATTCGTATGCAGACCTCTCAGAACCTGCAAATTGGAAACCGGCGATGGAAGTTTGTTCGCTTGCCAGGCATTCAGTCTGCGTCCTGATCGAAGGGTGCGACGGTAGGGAAAAAACATTGCCTCTCCATCGCAATCTCTAGCATGGAGGAATGGTTCCAGGGAAGGGTGGACAAAGGGAACCATCGGGAGGGTATCAGGCTCTGGGAAATAGGAGAGAGCAACGCGCTTCAGCGCATCTTGTTGTTCTGCAATTTTCCAGTTACCACCGGTAATCGATTCCCAATCGGAAAGGTTTCGAAGAGAGGGAGGAGACCAAATCATCGCATTGACGAGGGAGGATCCGCCCAGTCCCTTCCCGGCGGGTAGAGGAATGCGGCGATGCGCCAATTCCGATTGTGGTACCGTCTCAATCGGGTGGCAGAGGGGGCTTTCGCGAAAAAGCCATGGATAAAGGATCGGGATTCGAGAATTTCGATGCGTAGCCCGAGTTCCTGACTCCAAGACCGCGACGGTTCCTAATTCGCGGCGTGCCATTTCCCAAGCCAGTACCGAGCCGGCTGAACCAGCACCGACGACGATGTAGTCAAAAGACTTGACGCGATAGACCAATTGATTTGCCTAGGGGTTCACTTGCACGGTACGCAATGCAGAGTGAACGGTCCGTCCATCCTCTCGCTGTTGTTTGAGTTGCAATCGAACGGGTCCCGTCCCGACCTGCGGCATCGAAAGAGGCAGTTTGGAAGTTCCAGCTTGAATGCTGCCGATTTTCTCTAGTTCGTGCCAGACTTCGATTTCGCGATCGGTTGCAAATCCACTGGAGGTGATTTCGAGTTCAGGCGTCTTCTGCAAGTCGACAGTATCAGGGCAACTCCATGTGACTCGGTCTTTCTTTTGCAAGTCGGACGCTTCGTCGAAGAGGTAGACCCAATGGTTTTGTTCGAAACGGTGTTGAATCGGCCCGTTTCCTTTCGCGATCACACGTAATTCATGCCAACCGAGGGGCGCGTTCGACGTGTTGAGTTGCAGGTCGGGTTCGAAGAGGACTTCGTTGATGTAAATGCCGTCGATGGTGCAGGTAACCGTATCAATCGCAGGAGCGTCGGCATCTTGGGAGAATCGAAGTTGGATGCTTTGGTTTCGAGCGATCTGTTCGGGTGCTTCCATGATTTGGAATCGAGGGGGTTTTGCGAAAGGTTGGCAGAGAGGATCACCGACTATCAGTAGTTGGTAGGGGCATAGGACGGTACTGTAAAAGGCTTCGGCTGAGGTCATTCCATCGGTATAGGCATCGTGAATGAGGGGATTTGGAAATTTGTTGATAATCGAATAGGGTTCGGTGACCGCACCGCTACTGATGGCAGCACCGTGGCGAATGAACTCGGTAGCTTTGGTCTGTGAAGCGTCGGTCATGGCACCTCCGAGGCTGGTCAAGTTGTCTGCGATGGCCCCAGGCATGAGTTCCGCACCGCTTTGCGCGAGCTGAAAGGTAGGCGTACCGATCATTAGTCCTGCGCATTTCACCCGTTTCGTTGGCAATGCCTCCTCGATGACCCTCGCATCGAATCCTTTTTTCTTTAGTCGCTGGATGGCGAGATCAAAGAACGGGAGGCGAGTCGTCGTCCGGACATCACCGGTCTTCGTGAATAAGAAGGTGCCATCGATTGGCTGAAAGTCCGATTGCGTGCTTCGTTTCAGTCCATCGATTACTTCAAAGCGAGTGATACCGAAGTCTTTTGAGACGCCCAACATCGTCGATAGCAAGTAGGTTGTACCGAAGTTCGGCTGTTTGGTAGCGAGCGAGTTCGGTGCAAAAGTTGTTCGGGCGTCAAACCCCCGAAAAGGGGTGAAATCAAATGGATCGTCCTTGCATAGTTTCAGGATCCGTTTCATGCGAGGGTCGTTTTGGAGAGGTTGAAAAAGTTCGTCGTCCGCTAAAGCAGAGCGGTAGGACCATCCCCCGAGCACGGCTTGTTCGAGTCTGGCCAATGCTTCATCGGAGTTGTCGTTCTTCATCCAAAGTTGGGCAGCGATGACTTGCATGGGAGGGCGAAGATCTCGGGGCAGTTTCTGTACTTCTTGATCGAAAATTTTTGCTGCATTTTCCCAATCCATGGCTTGAGATTTCGCAACGAGATCTTTCATGATCTCGGCGTCGGCGATGAGAGGACGAAGGAGGGAGGAGCCGGGACGAGATGCGTACCCGTTCGCTTCAAAGCTCAGATAAGCGGGTGAGCCAGCGACGACATGCTTGAAGAAGTAGGTCAGTCCGTTGATTGACGCGACTGGGGTAAGGTATGGAGATTTATCGGGGAGCGAGTTGACTTCTGGTGCGACATCGATGGCGGTGGGGAAGTCGACCGAATAGGCGATACCTTGGAGATGTCGCCCCAAGCCCCGTTGTTCGATTTGGGTCAAGACGGGGAGAAGGATTGAGTTTCGAAAGAACTCGATCGAGACCCTGTCACTTTCTGGGATACCGAACAAGACGATCACATTGTTGGAGGGGATACCTCGAAGGGAGCAGAAGTGATTGGCAACGGTCCGAGAGGAGATCGAATCACCATTGACGACGACAGCCCAGTGGCTCGCGCTAGCGCCGGCGTGGGAAATTGCGGGAGCGTAAACGATCCAAGCCAGTGTGCTGACGATCCCGAGTACCGCGAGGGTGAAACGGTACAAGGTCTTGCGAAAAATCGCTTTCCACGCGTTGTTCGTCGCGTTCGGAAAATCCGAAATGGTGGATGAAAACGCAGGCTGAAAGTTTTCGGTGATCACGCAAAGCCCCTTTAAAAATCTGGCGACGTTGCTACCATGCTCCGTTACATCAGGGCCGGGAAGCCGGTAGTAGTGGCATCCCCAGCACGGGGTTGCTCGGTCTTGAAAAACCCAGTCTAAAGAGAGCGTAGCTCAGTCGGTAGAGCAAAGGACTTTTAATCCTTGGGTCGAGAGTTCGAGTCTCTCCGCTCTCATTGAAGTTTAATCAACGTTTTTCAAGGTCGGACGCCAACCGAGGCGTACCGGGAATCACCCGAGCGACACTGTAAAGTCGAAGTCCATACCGGAAAACTGTCCTAGCAGGGCAGTACACCGGAAATGGGCGAAAACCAACAGGAATTGCTCTGATGCCACGACCAAAGGCGTTGGTTCCGTCTCTTCGGTTCCACCTCAGCGGGCAAGCGATCTGCGAGATCGCTGGAACCACCTACTACCTTGGAAAACATGGCTCCCCGGAGTCTTTGGCCAGGTACGCGGTTCTCATTCGCGAGTACCAACAAAATGGGCTCGTTGTTCCGCCCCACATCACATCGGCCAGCTTACAGGAAATGACCGCCGGATTCGTAATTCCGACTCAATCGGTCAATCAATCCGCCGAGCCGATCCACGTGAAGCACATCACAGCGGCGTATCGATCGCACATCGAAAAGATCTACCAAAACGATCTAGTCGAGCGAACCCGACTCAACCGATTGTGCGATGAACTGGACAAACACAGCGGATCCGTTCTAGCAAGCGAGTACGGCCCGCGATTGCTTCAACAGCAGCGAGATCGATGGGTAAAGTCTGGGAAATCTCGCAAATACTGCAATCGCCTCACCAATGCGACGGTTCGGATCTTTCGCCACGCCGTTTCGCAGGAGCTCGTTGATTCTTCGCGATGGGATGCGCTCAAGAGCGTTGAGCCTTTGCGAATAGGACAAACGACCGCGCGCGAGACCGAACGGGTGGAGCCGGCCCCGATCGAGCATGTTCGAGCGACTGCGAAGTTTCTTTCGCCACAACTCAAGGCCGTTATTCGCATTCAGGTAGCCACCGGAGCCAGGCCGAGCGAGGTTCTGAACATGACCCCGGGCGAGATCGACAGAAGCGGCCCGGAATGGGTCTATCGCCCAGCCAAGCACAAGAACGCCACCCGAGGAAAAGCAAGAGCGATCCCGTTGGTAGGCGATGCGAGGGAGGCCATTATCGACTTCCTGAATCGAGATCCCGACAGCTTTCTGTTCTCCCCCCAAGAGTCCATGGCATGGCACAACGCACAGAAGCGAGCGGATCGCAAGACAAAGGTTCAACCAAGCCAGCGGGACCGATCGAATCCGGACGCTACCAGGGGCCCGGGAGATCGCTTTAACGTCCACTCCTACCGCCGAGCTGTTGCTCGAGCTTGCGACAAGGCAGGAGTTCCCTACTGGCACCCCTACCAGCTGCGGCACCTCGCAGCAACGTCGATCCGCGACGTATTGGGGCCCGAGGCGGTTCAGGCTTTGCTAGGGCATTCGAATATCCGAATGACCGAGCATTACGCCCAGGTCACCGAGCGCAAAGCGATTGAGGCAGCCAAGCACGCGCCGAAGCTGTAGAATTACCATCCAATCGCCAGGGGAGTAATTAACCCCGTGCCGATCCTCCGGGAAAGTGCTCCAGCTAACCCGGTGGATCGGCGGCGAATCTTCACCCTGGAGCATCCAAAATGCCTGTTCATTCTCGCCAGCGCGAAGCATCGCCGAGCTTCCCACTTAATCCCCCCGTCTACCGGCCCGCATCCAACGAAGAGATTCTAAAGAGATGCCCATACCCTGCTGGTTTTGATCCCGTTAGCTCTGGATGCTTCCACTTGTGGATATGGGCGGAGGTGATCGAAGATCACTACAAAGATCCTAGAGTCAAGCCATCACGCGATGATTGGATGCTCTATCGTCCATCGGAAATGGCAATCGAATCTCTCAACGAATACGCCAAGCAGTCTAGCCGTCACCGCCTCTTTCGGGGCAGTGTTTTTGTTGCTCTTCGTCGGGTCGAAGCCAAATTTGACAAGATTTGGAAGAGTCCGAAATCAACAAGTTGCAAAGCTCTTTACTTCGATGCGTTACAGTCGCTTTGTGAGAAGATCAAGAAGACAGCGGAAACCATCGCCAACGATGTAGGACTTGCAAAAACGTCGAGTACACCACCAACCGAATCAACTTCTACGCCCGTTGAACCGCGAAAAGGAACTGCAGTAAAGTATCTTTTCAAGTGGGAATGCGAAGAAGAAATAGCACGCGTAATGGTCGGTAAGTTTCAAGAATCCGAAACTTGGAGATCGAAAAAACCAACCGCGATTGGTTCGGTAAAGGATGGCGAAGGCAGATTTAATCTATACGACCCGATTGCGTTGTTGACCGTTTACGAGCTTTACTGTGAGCGTTGTAAAACTCCGCTTGAAGACGCAACCAAAAAGAAGATTCTTCTCGAGCTAAATCAAATGGCGAAATTCCCCACACTTCCACCAAGAAAGACACCAACGAAAACCGCAAAGAAACCAGGCAATAAGAAGGCCTAACAGCCCCCCAACTACCTTGAAGATAGTTGCGGGATGAAAATAAATCGCAGAATTCCCAGGCTCTTCGACCTCTGTCGCACACTGGGAAAACGTTGACCGATCACGTTTCGCTTGTTCTCTCGCAATTGACGGGCGAATGAAAAAATAGTTGAAGCGTCAAATCTCACGTTCAAATCACTCCATGCAAACCAATTCACCTTTGCAGGAGGAAACCGTGAACAAAACGATTGATCGACCAAAGACAGCTGAGGAGGCTGTTTCCCAGATTCTTACCGAGGATGTAATCTCGCTCGACCAGGCAATGCGTCAGATGCACGCGATCTCAGGCTATCGGCCCGAGAAACCGACTTTGATTCGGTGGATTACTCGAGGAGTTGGAGGCGTGCGCCTAGAGGCCATCAAGATGGGCGGCCGTTACTGGTACACATCCACACAAGCCCTCAACCGATTCATCACAAAGCGCAACAGCTTCTGAGATTAAACGAAGAAGGCCGGCTGCCTATGCCGGCCTTCTTCTGATGTTCGTTTCTAAACATCGTGTTCAAATGAAAGTGTAGCCAAATGATTGCACCAGGCAATAACGCGACCGACATCAAGTCGCGAAATTATCAATTTACCCTACTTCGAAACATCGTATTCTCAACGACGCGTGTTGATTCGTTTCCGCTCTCTGGAGCAGCGATCAAATCAACATTGCGTGCAATAGATGACCACGCAGCACCGAAATGCTATGCGAGTTGTATTACCTTGGCTCGCGAAACCTGCCAAAGCGAACGCACAATCCGAAGGTGCATCAAGTATTTGGAATCCGCTAGCTTGATTATCGTCGAGAGACGACATCGCTACACAAATTCCATATCGATCAACTGGGACCGGATTGAAGAAATTGTAATAACCGATTTTGCATTCAACCCTGTAACATTAGCAGGCAATACTGTAACGATAGCAGTCGAGGCTGTAGCGCAGGCAGTTAATACTGTAGCGCGAGTCGATCGAGAGGAAAGTATAACCGACCAACCATCTACCCAAGAGCAAACCAAATCCGAAACCAAAACCGTAAATAAGCGAACGGTATTTCATCCGCCAAAATTGGAAGAAGTTCGCGAGTTTGTCAGCGAGAACGGTTTTTCGGTTGACGCGGAGGAGTTTTGCGACCATTACACAGAAAATGGTTGGAAGACAGGCGGAGGTATTCAGATCAAAGACTGGCAAGCAACCATCCGAAAGTGGGATCGCCGCGCCAAAAAGGACAGGCCGCCGAATCGATTCAACAACACACGGAAGCAAGGATACGCATCTAGCGCGGATTTTTCACCGGAAAGGAGTCTAGAGAATGCATCTCTATTCAGCTGATAACCGAACCGTTACTGCGGGACTGTCTCCGCTATCCCCACGAGCACGTTGGCGCATCGTTGAGCCCGCATTGGTTCGGGTCGAATCTGGCGACTTCAGCGATTTCGATCGACAGATTACGGCAACCTGGGAGGCCGACCAGAAACGCATGGATACTATGATCGCCAAACGCGGAGTTCGATATGCAAATTGCACGCTTGACAACTACGAGACACCGATCGAACGCCAAGCGAAAGTCGTCTCCCAGCTGAAAGATTACGCTTTCAACGCGGGTGCAAACATTGCCAAAGGCAAAAACGTCATTCTGTGGGGCACAAAAGGAACAGGCAAGGATCATCTATTGATGGGACTCGCTCGTCAGGTTTTTGCCGAGATCGGGAGATCCACCCGTTGGGTCAATGGCTGTGATTTGCACGCGAAACTTCAGGATACGGCATTCGGTCGAGCCCAGGCCGATCCATACGATTTCAGCGCTCCGATACTTTGGATTTCGGATCCATTACCACCGAGCGGAGCGCTAAGCGACTTTCAAAAGTCTCTGTTATTCGGTTTGGTAGATGCTCGCTATTCGAAATGTCTTCCGACATGGGTATCGATCAACGTAACTAGTGGGGAGGAGTTCGACGCAAGGATCGGTAGCCAAATAGCAGATCGGCTAAGACACAACGCGCTAATGATCCCGATGGACTGGCCAAGTTATCGTTCGCGAAGGGAGCCGAACTAATGCATTACATTTTCGAGTCTAACTCACTGCGAATCATCGACATGCTTCACCGATCGCTAGAGGCACAGGCCAGGCTCGATGGGAAGAAGCTATTCGTTCTCGATCAAACACCGGTGAAGCTTTACGTCGCGACGGACATTAACATCGGCATCGTCGATTTAATAGCACAGCAAGTTCGATCAAGACTCTTCGAAGGCGAAACGCTTCTCCTTCGGGCACCAAACACGGTTGACTAATCGGGATTTATTACAACAATGCAAGTAACAAATTTGTATCGAACTGACCGGCACAACCTAGATGCGCGTCGCCAGTCAGTCGACCAAGGAGGCTTGGCGTCAAATCAACGGGCACTCCTTCCACGTTTTATCGGGGGAGGGGGGCTTATTGTCTTCCCTCTCTTCTACCAACGAAAGGGAAGTTATGTCTATGAAAGAGCTTTACGACAAGCGAAACAAGCTTGTTTCGGATGCTAAGAGTTTTCTTGAACAGCATGGGGAAAGCTGGACTTTCTCACAGCAGCACGAATACGACAGAAAGCTGGCAGAGATTAAATCGCTCACCGAAGAGATCAAAGACAAAGAAGAGAAGCGAGCGAAAGCCGGCTTCCACGTATCGGGTCCGCTCAACTACGACCCTGCCGAACCATTCACACGAACCAGGAACAACAAAATGCAATCCAACGAAAACGTAATCTTCCACCAGGGGCAATCGATCGCCGCCCACTTTGGCTGTGACCCTTCGATGAATATTGTCGGCAATCTCATTTGTGCCCAAGCCGGCCGCGACATCGATGGCGACATTCAAGCCGTGATTGCCGGCACTACAAATCAGAATGGCAATAGCGTTTTGAAGCAGCCTCATTTCGCTGGAATGATGGATCACGTCGTAGCCGACTCGACGTTAACAAACGCCGGCGCAGGTGTCCTAATGATGAAATCCGAGACGGTTACGATTGGGCGAATCGAGTCGAAAACCGAGTTCGAGTCGAAACCGGAATTGGAGAGCTTTACACGTCAAAAAATGAAGTTTGGTCATGTTGGCATGCGATCCTTTACCATTGGAGCCGTGTACGAGACGTCAAAGGAGTTCCTACAGGACGCGGTTAACGCGCCGCAGATTATTGAGAAGACCCTCGCAGCCGACTTTGCCGAGCAGATCGACAAGTACGGTATTCAGGGGACGGGCGAGAAGGAACCTCTAGGGCTTGCCAACAACACCGCGATTGCATCGACGGGCGGCGGAGCTGTGGATTGGCTCGACTTCTCTGCGGCGTCCACCACGATCCGAGGATTCAACCGGGAGCCAAACGCTTGTGTTCTGACCCCGACTCTTCGCGACGCGCTTTGGACCATCGAGACAGGCGACGGAACCACAGCGGCCCGCGGGTGGCTCTCTCCACCGAAGACGCTTGAGAATGTTCGGTTTTTGGCTTCGAACAACGCACACGCAACCGTAGGCGTTATCGGGGATTTTTCCCAAGCGTTGATTGGTATTCGCCTAGGAATGGAAATCATCACATCCGATCAAGCTGGCGACACGTTCGAGAATTACGCGGTTCTCATTCGGGCCGTATGGCGCGGCGACTTCGCCGTTATTGATCCAAAGGCTTTTCACAGACTTACCGGCCTTACTGCAACCTAACACAGCCTGGCCGGCTTAACCATTCTTCAGAATCAAAGGAATCAACATGAACCAGCTATTGAACTGCAAATACGTCGAAGTCATTCGACCAGGAGCGATCGTTGACAATGCGTCGTTCTCAACAACCGTCGTAGACACCATGGGATGGGGCTTCGCAACGTTTATTTTCCACCTTGGGACCACCGACATCGGGATTACCGCGCTCAATCTCCAGGAGTCTAGCGAATCGGGTGCAAACTTTGTCGACGTCGACGGGCTCGACGTCAACGGAGATCTCAACATCGACGACATCGCGGCCGTTCTGCCGAGCGCAACCGATGATGGGAAGATCTTTGTCTTGCAATGCGATCTACGCCACCGGCTTCGCTATCTCGATCTCGTGGCCACCATGGGCGACGGATCGGCGGGAGGCTACGCGTCTTGCGTTTGCATTTTGACCTACCCCAAGATTGCACCGATCACCATGAGCGGCATGGGTGCGGAAGAGATCCTTCGAACCTAGAGGAATTGACCATGGCCGGCACGATCAACGCAGCAAACATCTCGATTGGGTTTGACGGTAGCAAGCTAAGAGCGGGCGAAGAGTTAACCCGATCGAGTTTGAACACCATTCGCCAGAATATGTCTCGATCCCTTTCGGACAACGAGCGGTACCGCGCTGAAATGGCGCAACTCGGCATCGCATTGAACAAAGGGGCAATCGACCAGGGCAGGTACGGCGAAGCGGTTGAGTTTGTATCGAAGAAGTACGGCATTATCACTCCTTTGGTGCAGCGTCAAATCGATGCTGAGAGACGGGAAGCAGAAGAGAAGCAGCGCAAAATTGCGCTGCAGAAGCAGGAGGACGCAGAGTTACAACGTCACATCGCATTAACCCGCAGCGTTGAGACGGCAACCGAGCGACATACAAGGCAGATGCGGGAGTATCACGCGGAGTTGAGAAGGGGCGTCATTGACCACGAGACCTACAATCGCCTCGTTCGACAATCTGCCAAAGATATGAACGCGAAGGGCGGGGCCTTTGGTTCGGGCACTGTAGGAGGTTTCGCAGTGGGAACAGCATTGGGAAGCACTGCGGCCGGTATTGGTTATGGCGCGATCGATTGGATTAAATCGGCGACCACCGACACGTTCAAACTGGCTGCACAAGTTGAAACGGCAACCGTCGCATTTGAAGTTCTCACACAGTCCGCCGATCAAGCGAAAAAGTTGGTCGGCGACATTCGATCGCTGGATCAGAGATCTACTCTATCGTTCATTGACATCCAGCAAGGAGCCAAAACCATGCTTGGCTATGGCGTGGCGGTCAAAGAGGTCATGCCAAGCCTTGAGGCTCTTTCGAAAGTCAGTATGGGCAATGCGGATGTTTTTCAGCGTCTATCTCTCGCATTCTCCCAAACCATGGCAAAGGGCAAGCTCGCTGGGGAAGAGGTCCGCCAGATGGTCAATGCGGGATTCAATCCACTTCAAGCTGTCGCCGAGAAGTTATCGAAGACGGTAGGAGGTTCGACTACCGAACACATGGCGAAGCTAAACAAGCTGATGGAGGAGGGAGCTATTTCGGCGAGGGTTTTCCAGGATTCTTTGCAATTCGCAACCGAAGGCGTTGGTCGCTTCGCTTTGATGAATGAGAAACAACTGGGAACCGTCCAGGGGAAATACAACAAGCTCCTTTCGGAAACGGAAGTATTCAAAACCAAGCTTGGCCAGTTGTTCGAGCCGATGACAAAAATGGTTCTGGATTTCGCGAATGCCAATGCCAAATCTGCAAGCGAGAACCCTTGGACTGCTGGAATCGGAGGTTTCGGCGGAGCCGCCGCATTATTCGCAGGGCAGAAATCGTCTCCAATTCCCGACATGGTTGCGGACTACGAGAAGCAAGCGGCATTGTCTGAAAGCGACCTCAAAAAGCTGTTGAATGAACAGAATGAGCGAGCAAAGAACGAACAAGCGATCAAGGAGCATAGCGAGAACACCCTTTCGCAGTTGCACAAAGCAAACCTGATGTTGAAGCGTGAGGAGCTCAACACGATCGAGATGCAGATCGACAAGATGAAGGAGCTTAGGGAGGAAGAACTTAGACGACGCGGCCAGAGATCCCCGGACTTACTGAAGATCGATGAGGCCATTGCAGCATTGCAGAAGGCCAACGCGGAGAATCTCGCGGCCAAGGCAGCTGAGCAACGGCAGAAGGACGAGGAGTTCAACGCGCGAGCGAAGGAGCGGCAAGAAGAGATCCGAAGACGTTCTGGCGAAAGGATGGTCGATGAGAACAAGAACTTTCAAAAGTGGATGAAGGATGCAAGCAATCCGCAGAATCTATCCAACAACGTCGCCCCAGCAGTCAAAGCAGGAACCGCCGAGGCTTACAAGTTTCTTATCGATCGACAAGAAAAGATTTCGTCTCGAGCTGAGCAGATCGCGGAGAAATCTGCTCAGCATCTCGAACGGATAGCAAAGATCAACGAGGAAATGAAGCGAGATCTCGAGAAGGCGCCGCGAATCGTAAAGGTTGGTCCATAAGCCGACAAGGCTCGACGACCGGTAGGGGGGGCTGAAACCTGGCGGCGCTGTTGCCAGCGACCGCTCGTCCTCGCAACCACATGTTTTTTGCTGTTTTTTTAGGGGGTTGGCTTCTAGGCTGACCGCCGACCGCCCGGGACGCTCGGTACCGAGCCATTTCGGGACGTTTTCACTGAAAAATCGTTGAAAAAGGAGTTGGGACCTTGGGAAACGTGGTTCGGATGAAGATGCTTCAAATCCGCTTTCGGAAGCAACAAATGGAGCACGAAAACGACCATTTTGAGCGCCCTCAGGACTCCCCCTGTCTTTTCCCCCCTGGATCACCTGAAAAGGTCGAAACCCTGAGGCTTCGACTCGAATCAGGGATGGAGCTATGGAATCCGGACGACGCTAAAGAAGCGTTTCGCTGGAGCGCGGCAACCGGTTTGGTTTCCGATTCTTTTTTACGCGACGGGCGCGGCGCCCTTCGCAGACTTCAACAACTGGAGCTTGAAAATGAGAAAGTCGAATGCACCTAAGAACGATTTGAAAGAGTTCGATATTGGCCATATCGAAATGCTGGAGCAAGCATTGCAAGAGGCAGGCATGAGGCTTGCCTGCGCGTTGAAACAGTACGAAAAGCACGTTGGCGAAAAGGATGAGCAGGCCGTAACGAGTGAATCGGACTGGCAAGCCATGCGATCATCTATAAGGGCTCTCGCTAAATGCGTGATTTCTGTGAAAGCGGAAGTTACGCGGCGGCAATCGGAAGACGCTTTGATTCGAGCGATTGAAATGCTTAACCTTTCGGACGTCCTCCAATGCCTAAAAGTTCTTTATTTTGAAGCTGAGGGGGCTCTTTCGAGTTGCAAGAAACAAGGCTTCGGACAGATCCAGATTCCTGCAAAACACCGCGAGGATGCGTTGGAAGCAATCCCCGTTATGCTTCGAGCGATCGCAGGCGCCGAAGGATCTCTTTTCGCGAGCCGATACGGCAAACTTTCGAAGCTCTGCGATAAGCCTTAATCAGGGAAATCGACTACCGATAAATACCGAAACACTGATATTCAATGCAACGATTGCGTCGATCGCTGCAATCGATTACCTTCTAAATCGCGACATTTACAGCGTTTTTGAGCTTTCAAAGACCTTGAAAAGTTGGACTTTTAATCCTTGGGTCGAGAGTTCGAGTCTCTCCGCTCTCATTAACCTTAAACCCGCGTTTTCCTTGGTTTTCCCAAGTGATTCGCGGGTTTTTTCGTTGATGGTTACCGCGGGGGGACGGGGGCCGGATTCGCTTCCTGACGCTTCCTGACGCATCGAATAGCACCCTGAGTGCTGCGCATTCCGTGTCCATTCGCCAGCCGTTCCGGTGCCGGCCAAGGGTTGCCGCCGTGCGTGGAAATCGGCCCTCTTGTCCTCCGAGTCCAAGACCGCGAGGAAATCGCCTTCCATGGCCTATTGCTTCGCCTGAGGGTCGGCAATCGTGTTGGGCCAAGCCCATCGACGATCGACCTCAGTTAAAAGCACGCAACTGCGCGCTTTGCGGATAACGCGCAATCGCCTACTGTCGTGCGATTTCTGCAAACAGAGTACTTGCGAACCATCGATTGTCGCGATCCAACGCAAAAGAGCGACGACATGTGCCCATATGCTTTGTACCAAGAAAAAACAGATACCAAGCGTGCGAATGGTTCAGCGAACACTGCTTGCTCACCCTACTCTACTTTTCACCTTCTAAACTCTACTCTCTATCCACTCCACGGCTCCCGAGTTCTAGAGCGCATCTTTGCAGAATGACCTGCGGCGGTGGATGGGTACCTGCTTCGCTCGATCTGTTAAGCCGATAGACAGGGACTCTTGATGAAGTGCTTGCGCATTCAGACGTGGTCGCCTATCGAGACTGTTAAACGATTGGAAAGCAGAAGCGTTCTTCTTGTCTTGCTCGTCAACAAATTGTTTGACGGTCAGCTGCAGGCAAGATGCGTTGGAGCGATGGACAGAGAGTCATTTGAAACGCACCCGTGAGATCATCGAACGGAATCGAGCGATGCGAGTGGAAGTGCCGTCGCGGGGGATGTTTTGCTGAAAGTTCAGCTCGATCCCTAGGAGAACCGCCATCCCGCAGGTCGACATTAACATTCTGGTGCCTGCATTGCCTTGCAAGGAAAATCTTTTTGGCTGTGACCAGACGTGTCCCTCCCATTTCGATGATGAAGTGGAGTCAGGGAGACGAGCCTTCCTGACACCGAATTCATTCGGACAAAGACAGAGGGGAGCTTCGAGAGCCCCCCGTTTTTTGGGAAGGGAATGGAGACATGGCAGCAGCAACTTTCGCAGGTCGAGAATCGGGGAAACTGGTTCAAACTCGATTCGACTTTGATTCGGTTCAATCGGAAGCGACGCAGGAATCAAGTTCATCCCGGAACGAGTTGGGAGCGGTTCGCGGTCGCACTTCTTTTGTTGCGAATCCAGTGGGTTTTGTCGCGACGCCTGTAGGTGCCGATCGCATGCGGCGGGGCGAGTGCCGGCATGTTGGGGGAGCGCTCGTATCCGTTCTTGGGAAGTATGGACTAACGGTCGACGCGTTGTTGGATGAGATTGAGCGTCAGAAAGCGATGCAAGACGCGTCAGGGGTTCTTGTCCAATAGGGCCTCGATCTGAATCGCTTTGCGGCCTTTGAATGCTCCTGCGGATGCGAGGAACTTGACCCGGTTAGAGATTTCCACCTCGAGGGGTTCGCCCGTATCTTTTTCGGTGGAGATGATATCGCCGATTTCTAGATCAAAGAGGTCGGATGTTTTGATTTTAGAGCGAGCGAGGGTGACGATGACTTCTGCTTCCGAGCCATCGAGTCGTTGCAGCAATTGAGACTTCGTTTCAACGTTGCTTCGAGCGGAGGCGTAGCCAATCCAGCTGTTGCTGGTCAATTTGCTGTTCACCCGTTCGATGGTGTTGTATGGGATACAAAGATTGATCATCCCTCGGACTTGTCCAATGGTCAGTTCGAAGCTGACCATCACAACAACTTCATTGGGAGGAACGATTTGAACCAGTTGGGGATTGCTCTCCACTCGTTCGACTTCGATGTTCATCTCCACGATGTTGAACCAAGCGGTTTGCAGTTCACGGAGAAAGACATTGCTGATGCGGGTCGCGAGTCTCAGTTCAATTTCGGAGAGTGGACGTTTGAGGGTGGAATCACCCGATACGCCGCCCCCCAGCATGCGATCGATAATTGGGAATAGGAGTGCAGGGCTGATATCCAGCACCCAGTTTCCTTCCAAGGGGAGGGGTTTGAGAAGATTGAAGCAGGTTGGGATGGTTAGGCTGTAGACAAATTCGCTGTAAGTCAATTGATCGACGCTGATCAAGCGGACTTCGACCATGGAACGAAGGACAGCGGAGAGGGATGCTCCGAGGTTGCGAGAGAAGCCATCGTGCAGGGACTGGAGTGCACGCATCTGTTCTTTACCGACCCGTTCTGGTCGTTTGAAGTCGTATGCCAGGATGCGCATTTTGGGCGCACCGGGCTTCTTGGGATCTGTTTTTTTAGGGTCCCCTGCCGGTTTGGCCTGCGGCTCAAGAGATTGGAGCAGACTTTCCACATCGCTGCGGCTCAGTACGTCGTCTGACATGGAGGGTATCCTTTCCCTATCTCTTTATGAATTACGTAAATCGTGGTGGGGGCGATTGGAGCGTTCCATCAATTGGCACGAATATGACCGTTCCCGCGAACGATGAACTTGTAAGTGGTAAGCTCTCGAAGCCCGCAGGGGCCTCGTGCGTGAAACTTATCCGTACTGATTCCAATTTCCGCTCCCATTCCCAATTGTCCACCGTCGTTGAAACGGGTCGAGGCATTGATCATCACAGCGGCGGAATCGACTTCTCGAACAAAACGGTCTGCGGATTGAATGCAATTCGTCACAATGGATTCCGTGTGGCGCGAGCTGTATTGTTCGATGTGATCGATCGCCTCGTCGAGCGATCCAACCACTTTTACGCTCATGGTGGGGCCGAGATATTCGCGGCTCCAATCCGCTTCCGTTGCAGGGATCGTAGCTGGGATCAGCCGGCGGCAATCAGCGTCACCTCGGTACTCGATGTTGTACGCAGAGAGTCGTTCCTCAAGCTGAGGAAGAAAAAGATCCGCAACATCTCGATGCACCAAGAGCGATTCCATGGCGTTGCAAACACCCATACGTTGGCATTTGGAGTTCTCGACGATGCGGAAGGCCATTTCTAAATCGGCATGACGGTCGACATAGACATGGCAGTTGCCATCGTAATGTTTCAGGACCGGCATCGTCGCTTCTGCGACAACGCGTCGAATCAACGCTTCGCCGCCACGGGGGATCACCAAATCGATCGCATCGGACATTTTAAGAAAGTGGCCAACAGCGGATCTATCGGTCGTGGCAACCATTTGCAGCGCATCGAGGGGAAGATCGCAAACGCGTGCAGATTCACGCAAGGTTTCGACGATCATTTGGGAGCTATGGATAGCCTCCTTGCCTCCTCGCAGGATGATTGCATTTCCGCTTTTGATAGCGATAGCAGCAGCGTCGGCCGTAACGTTGGGCCGAGATTCGTAGATAAAAAAGAGGACGCCGAGCGGGACGCGCGTCTTTTGAATTTCCAAACCGTTGGGGCGTCGAGAACCTTCGATCACCTCTCCCACCGGATCGGCTAGGGCGGCGACTTCTCTCAAACCGGACGCAATTTGTGCGATTCGATCCGTTGTTAGTTTTAATCTCTCTCGTTCGGCCGAGGTCAATCCATATTCATCCGCCTTGGACAAATCGACGGCGTTGGCATCGAGGAGTGCCGACTCGTTGGCGACCAAGGCGTCGGCGGCATGGAGCAGCCATTGGTTTTTAATGGCCGTCGATAGGCTCGCCATCTGCCTTGCAGCCCGTTTCGCTCGGTCCGCCACATCGCGACAGTAAGATTCCAGATGGGGGATAGTCGAGGGGATGGTCATGTCGTCGCGGCAGACTCGGTAGATTGGAAAAACAGGTCGTGGGGAGTATCGGAAAAGTCGGAGCTGGGGTCAATCGCGAAGCGAATGCTAGCTTGGGTCTTTTCGCGAGTTCTCTGAGCGTGGAGCAGGGAGCAGGGAGCAGGGAGCAGGGGGAGCAGGGAGCAGGGAGCAGGGAGCAAGGAGCAAGGGGAGCACGGAGCAGGGAGCACGGAGCAGGGAGCAGGGAGCAGGGAGCAGGGGGAGCAGGGGGGCAAGGGGGCTGCGCTGCCTGATGCTCGATTAGAGGGCTGCGACGGCGGGGGTTATGGATTTCTTTTGTCCCCACAGGGCAGCTCCCATGGCTCCGGCGTCGTCACCGAGTTTCGCCATTTTGATTTCGAACATTCCGCTGTAGCAAGGAAGGATATTCTTCTTGGCGATTCGGTTCACTTCGTCCAGATAAAGGCCTTCGAGCGCTTCGACCAGCCCGCCGCCAAGGATGATCACTTCGGGGCAGAGCATATGGACTAGGTTCACAACGGCATATCCGACCGTTTGGGCTGCTTGTCGTACGACATTTTCTACAGCTTTGTCACCATCGCGGATGGAAGCGGCGAGGACTTTGCTGCGGATCTGGGCGATGTCGGTGCCGACGGCTCGCAGCAGGTTGGGGGCTTCTCCGCGGTAGGCAAGTTTCGCGCATTCTGCAGCGATCGCGAGCCGGCTCGCTTCGCTCTCGAGAGTGCCGGGCATATCGACTCCGCTGGTGCGATTGGTCGAAGCGATTTTGGTATGGCCAATTTCCATACAGGAAGATCGACGTCCTCGGAGGATTTGCCCTTCGTAAACGAATCCGCCGCCGATACCTGTGCCTGGAAAAATCCCGGCGACGCTGCGAGCCCCGATGGCGGCCCCTGCGCAGTATTCGCCATAAACGCCGGCATCGACGTCGTTCAGGACGGACACCGGGCAGTCGAGGGCATCCTCGAGCATGGCGGCGAGCGAGACGTTTTTCCACCCCAGGTTGACGGCGACGTTGACGATTCCTTGGTCCATATCCACGGGACCGGGGCAACCGACCCCGAGGGACTTTAATTCATGGATAGGCAGATCATTTTCGGCGAATGTTTCTCGCACCAAATCGGCGATGCGCGTCACTCCCGCTTGAGCCCCTTCGGTGCCCTTTGTCTTCTTTCGTTTGCGAGCCACGATTTTCTGCTTCTCGTCCATCACGACGCAAAGCATCTTGGTCCCACCTAAATCAAAGCCGCAATAGAACTGAGTCATGTAAGTAATTCGGCGAAGGTCGTTGGAAAGATGGGAAACGGCCCTCAAGACGTCTCCGTTCGATTAAAGTATAGTCTACGAATAGCGAGTGTCGTACAACCCAGGATCGACCGATCGAACGCGATTGGCCACAGCAACCGAATGGAAGTGCGACAGCCGCCCCACCACCGAAGCCCACCCAACGCCGGTTATTGGCTTTCCCACCATTTTTCCCTCTCACCTCACAGAATCGGAATGGATCGTACAACTGCTACCTTGAAGCGCAGACAAATCGCGAGAATGCTTTTCTCCTCCGTAATCGCCGCTTTGATGGCCGGCACTGCATCCGCGCAGCGAGATCTGACCGATATTCCCATTCCAAATGCGAAAGAGGAGCTGGCCACGTTTCAGATGGGGGATGGATGGACAGCTGAATTGTTTGCCGGCGATGCGTCTCAATTGGCGAAGCCGATTCACATGAACTGGGACAATCGCGGTCGTTTGTGGGTTGCTAGCAGCGAAACGTATCCGCAGATTGTTCCGGGGAAACCCGCCAACGACAAAATCATTGTTTTGGAGGATACGGACGGGGATGGGGTGGCCGACAAAACGACGGTGTTCGCCGATGGCCTATTGATTCCAACAGGTGTGCTTCCAGGCAATGATGGTCCGATGGCCAGCGCCTATGTTGTCAACAGCGACAAGCTCGAGTACATGGTCGATCGGGACGGGGATTTGGTCGCGGATGAAAAGCAAGTCATCCTTTCCGGATTCGGGACCGAGGATACGCACCATCTGTTGCACTCGCTGCGATGGGGCCACGATGGTTGGCTCTACATGAACCAATCCATCTACATCCACTCGCACATCGAAACGCCTTGGGGGGTGGAGCGACTCAATGGTGGCGGTATCTGGCGTTATCATCCTTCGACCAAGCAGTTGGAGGTTGTCGCGCGTGGTTTCGTCAATCCATGGGGTGTGCACTTCGATCGATACGGTCAGATGTTTGCAACCGATGGAGCTTATGGAGAGGGAATCAATTACGTCTTTCCGGGTAGTGTTTTTGTAACTGCTGTGGGTGGAACGCGATTTTTGGGAGGACTGAATCCTGGCAGTCCGAAGCATTGTGGACTGGAGATTCTCAGCGGCTCGCACTGGCCCGAAAGCATCCGAGGGTCCATGGTCACCAACGACTTCCGAGCGCATCGGGTTTGTCGTTTCGTTGTCACGGACGATCGATCCGGCTACGAGTCGGTTCAACAACAAGAAGTCATCAAGACGACCCATGTTGCGTTCCGTCCGATCGACGCGAAGCAAGGGCTCGATGGTCACCTCTACATCGCGGACTGGTACAACCCGATCATTCAGCACGGTGAAGTCGATTTCCGCGATCCACGTCGTGACAGAACGCATGGCCGCATTTGGCGTTTGACACACAAGGACCAGAAGAAGTCGAAATGGAAGCCAATCGATACCAATCTCTCGTTCGAAGAGCTTTCGAGTTTGATGACCGACGATGCCGATTTGCCTCGTCTATTTGCCACGCAAGCGATGCGGCTCAAAGCGCCATCGATGGAGCAGGTACGCGGGGCTTGGACAGGAGCAGCCCGCGAACTGGATCGTTTGCAATGGTTGTGGATGCTGGAAGGGCAAGAAGAGTTTCCGACCGAAATGCAAGAGCAACTATTGCGAAGCGAAGATGGCCGGATTCGTGCAGCCGCGTACCACGCGTACCGCAACCAGTTGAGTCGCGAAATCCGATTGGCACGTGCGTCTGGCCAGCTCCTTACCCCAAGTCAATGGAACGTTTGGTTGCAGCGAGCGAAATCCGGTATTACCGATTCGCACCCGCGCGTTCGATTGGAGACGTTGCGAATACTCTCTCAAATTCCCACAGCAGAGTCCGCTGCATTGGCTTGTCAGGTTCTCGATCAACCGATGGATCGATTTTTAGATTTTGCGTTGTGGCAAACACTCCGCGACCTCAAAGATGCTTGGTTGCCTGATTTCAACACCAACCCGAACGGGCTCAATGGAAAGCCAAATCATATTGCCTTTGCGATGCGGGCCGTTCAGGATCCTTCGAGCGTCGATGCATTGCTTCAGTTGATCGCAACGGGGAGTGTTACTTCCAATACGAACGCATCCGAGTTGCTTCTCTTAGCCGCCGAGCTTGGAACCCCTTCGCAACAGTCGCGTTTGTTGGATGTGCTGACTCGCTCGGATGCGAAACCCGCGTTGGACCCCACCTCGAAAGCTTCGATCTTCGCCGCACTTTTAGATGGAAGCAAAGCGAAGAAACAAGTCGTTGCACCATCCAACGAGGCCAAAGCGGTACTTGATGCCCTTTCTCAATCGACGGAGGCTGGGGATCAAGCGATGCGCAAGTTGGCGTTGCGAGCGATTGGTCAATGGAAGGTTGGTGAACTACGAGGGCGGATCGCCAGCGCTCTGCAAGATTCGAGTTCCGAGGTAAGGTCGGCAGCCATCGCGGGGCTTGCTGCTATCGGGGATGCCGACGCAAAGCGACAAGTGATTCAGTTGACTCAGGACGCAGATGCCGTGGTATCGGTTGCTGCGATCGAGCAAACCCTCGAGTTTGATTTAGGGGGGGCCTGTGAAGCGATCGCCTCGAAGATGTCGACGGGCGGCGTCACCGATGCAGCTTGGAATCAGATCGTGAGATTGGTATTGGGAAAGAAAGGGGGAGCGGATGCTCTCGCAAGTGCTGTATCGAAGTCGAAGGTTGCCATTGCACCTGAGACAGGGAGGCAAGTTCGGGCCGCGATTCGCAGCAGTGGCGCTGAAGCCACAAAACTGCTTGAGACGATCGAATCGGCAGCCAAGCTCAAGGAGAATCGCTGGGTATGGTCCGAGTCCCTTCGCGACCAATGGATTGCAAAAGCACAATCGTCTGGCGACCCACATCGAGGCGAAATGATTTATAGGCGGGCCGAATTGCAGTGCGTCCAATGTCACCGAATCGCGGGAGTGGGAGGGCTCGTAGGTCCTGATTTGTCTTCGATTGTCGCGCAAGCACCTGCAGACTATTTGGTCGAAGCGCTCCTCCATCCGGCTGCGAAAGTGAAGGAGGGTTACAACGCCAAGTTGATACGGACTGTTGACGACGAAATCGTAACGGGCATTCCAGTTGGAGAGACCGACACAACGGTAACGTTGCGAGGAGCGGATGGGAAAGAGATTCGCATTTTGAAGGAATCGATCGATGAAAGCAAAGACTCGCGGTCACTGATGCCCGATGGTTTGCTCGATTCGTTAAGCGAATCGGAAGCGATCGATTTGCTCCGATTCATGATCGAGATGGGTCGGATCGATGGCCCGATGCGTGTTCAAGAAGACGGCTCGCTTCGGGATTGGAAGTCGCTCGTCTGGACACAAAAAGCGCATCAGCTGTTCAATCGAACCAGTTTTGATTCCGTCACCGGAGATCAATCCGCGTTCACTTGGCAACCATCCGCTGCATTGGTATCGGGGCAAGTGCCGTTAAGCGGGACAGCAACCTTTCAGCCCCATGCCGGAATGGAGCCGGTCACTTTCCTGATGACTGAGCTTCAAGTGGACCGCGAGGGAACCCTGAAGCTCCTGCTCGGTGAAAATGCGAAGAAGGGGATGCTACTTTGGGTACAAGGAGTTCCCACGGCGATCGAAGGGGACACCGTGCATTTCGATGTGAAGACCGGACCATTGAGACTTCAAGTCGGGGTTAAGCGACCTGTTATGGGGGATCGCGTTCAGATCCGAGTCGACCGCGAGAAGTCCACTGCCCGACTTGCTCCCTAAAGTTGGATTGCGATCCAGGACTCGAGGACTCTGAGGAGATCGTCCGAGATTGGGGTATTCTCTTCCCATTCTCGGGTGGAGTCATTCGGAACCGGCTGAAGCCAGTGATTGAGGCCGCGAACCTGTTCCAATCGAATCGACTTCGCGGATCCTCGGGCAACGGCCTCTTCGATTTTGGGGCGGTTTACCTCGGGGACGATTTGCAGATCCCGTTCCCCCCAAACAGCCAGGATTGGGCATCGCTGCAGCATCCACGATGCGGCAGGTTCGTTGAACAAGAATTCTTTGCTCCAAGGAGATCGCAGGTTTTCGTAGTCCGAAAGAAGCTGCGACTCCAAGTCCTTTCGCAGTTGCGTCCACTCGGCTGCAGTCTTCTCTCCTGCGACGGATTGCTTTAAGTCCTCCCAATGCTTGATAACCAACTGCTGCACCTCATCGATTGCTGTTTCTTCGCTCAAGCTGGCACGCGCGAGGGTATGGATTCTGCGTTGGATGGATTCCATGAGGATTTGATTCTTCGGGGCCATTCCATCGAGCACAGCAAGCTTTCTGGATTGGGATAGGAGCAGTTCGCTGCCGGAAACACCGGGAGGAGCGAGCAAAATCAAAAAGGAGATCGCGGGATTGGTGGATGACGCCAGAACTGCGGTACCAGCACCTTCGCCATGCCCCAGCAGACCGATTTTCTTGGCATCGATAAGGGGGTTTTTTGCGAGATGCGCCAAGACGGATTGGAGATCCTCGATGGATTTTGTCGGGGTGAATTGGCTATCGGGGGGAGCACTTCCACCAACGCCACGGTCGTCAAAGCGAATGGAAGCGACGCCTTGGTTCGCAAGCCATCGAGCCAGGTCTCGATAGGGTTTGTAGGTTCCGTGCGTCCCGTCCCGATCTTGTGGTCCGTAGGTGGAGAGCAAGACCACTGCGGGAACCGGTGAGGAAGATGTCGTTTCTGGGAGAGTGAGAGTGCAGGCCAGGAATGCGGGTGGTTCGTCCGATTTTCGGCCGGCTCGAATTTTACGATCGCGGATATCGAGCAGGAATGCGGATTCGTTGGGAGCGAGGTCTCGCGCGGCGGTGTCGGCTCGGGCGGAGTCCATGGTGATACGAACCGAATCCTCTTCTGCCTTTTTGGTGTTCGCAGCCGCTGCAGCTTCCGCTTTGGATTGGGAATTCGTTGTTGGCTGAGGAGCCTCTTCTTTTTTGGGAGAGAGAGCGGTCTTACCCTTTGGCTTCCAGAGTTTCATCTCTAATGGATTGGCCAGTTCTCTGCGTCGGAACGTCCCCGCCATCGTGTCTTCCGAGGCGAGGACAGCTCGATACTCGGCATTCAAGGAGGGAATCGAAAACTCCAACGTACCATCCTCGTCCCTTCGAAAGTCGACCGGTTTGCCGATCAGGTTTTTAGCAAGGGAGTCAAAAAGGATACGGGGTTTCTGTTCTGTGTAGGGTGGCTTGGTGTAGAAGCGAAAGCGAAAATCGAATGGATTGGCCGATGAACTAGCGCCGATGGAAGGTTGCGAGTCGGTCCATACGATGTCCGCGCCGAGCGTCTCTTTCGATTCGGCGGGTAGCTGCTCGGCACGAACGAGAGGAACAGCGATGGTTTGAGGCCCGATCACCAGCAAGCCGGTAACTTTGTTCGCGGACTCTTGATTGCCGACGTAAGTCCAAATTTGCTTGGTAACCGGATCGGTCCACTCCAGTTTCCAAGCATCATTAGCGACCTCCAGTTTGGAAAAGGGAGTTGGTTTTGTCTGGACTTCAGGAGTGGAGCTGCTCCCTTGAAGAACCCCTTTGGAATCCTTTTGGAACTGAACGAACCAACGCAGGTGCGTCTCGGGTGCCTCGATCCATCCGATCCAAGTTTCGAGGGGTTTTCGTAAAGGATCAGCAGTGGTGGCAGGGGAATTGGATTCCGAGGCCGGCGCTGCAGGGGGTTGGAATATCGGGTACTCGCCAAGCGCGGCCTGGCACAAGGGAACTCCCAAGAGACAGCCGGCCAGCGCGTACCGGAAAGCTTGGGCTGCCCGCCCCCCCCGTCGTGGGCCCCGTTGCACATGACGTATGGAACAGGGACCAGTGATATGGGGCCCAGTGATATGGCCCCCCGAGGCATGGGGTTCAGAGGAAAGCGGTCGTTGGAACTGGAGTGGGTTCATAGCGTCTTCCATGCGTGGAGAGATCCGGGGCAGATCCCCTACCGATTCAATTCTGCGGGATGTAGGGGTTATCCTAACGGATCAAAGAGATTGGCGAGTCGATTCGCGTTGCGGTCTCAAAAAGATTTGCAATTTTCACCCGTGGCCTTGCGAGCAACCTACTTTTGGAAAACGACTCTATAAGTTCCAAGCCCCCGGCCACTTACTTCGCGAATAGGATCGCTCGCCATGACCGTGATCAGCCCCGCTAGCTTTACCGCTTCGGCCCCCCATGTGATCGCCGTCCCAATTCCCTCCGCATTACCACATTGCATCGAGCATTCCGCCGACGAGCCGTCGAACAAGCGAAGCGATTTGTTGGGGCAACTGAAGATCGACGTTGTGAGCACGACAGTCGAGTGGGAAGGGATTCAATCCAGTTGGGAGCGACTTCATGGCAATCGTTTGAACCGAAGTTATCCGTGGTTGCGATCTTGGTGGGATGCCTATCAAGACGAGTACAAACTCCATATTCTCCGCGCGAGTTTTCATGGCGAGACCATTGCCATCATGCCTCTCGCTAGATCGAAGCGGTGGCTTCTCGGTGAAACTCTTTGTTTTTTAGGAAATGGCAAAGCCTGTTCCGATGACTTGGGGATTTTGGTACGACCTGAGCATGCACTACCTGCGGCACACGCCTTCGCGGACCACCTGCTGGAGAACAAATCATCGAGTTACAAGTGGGATCATTTGGACTTTGACGGGATTCGAAAAGGGGATCCTGCGATGGAGGCCTTCTATGATCGAATGCGAGCGAGCAATTCGAAAGCGATCGAGCGACGGGCAGGTTTGAGTTGCTGGCAAGCATCGATCGAGCACGGTTGGGAACCCTATATCAAGTCGCTATCGCGCCGCGTTCGAAAAATGCTCGAGCAAACGCAGGGTTGGCAGGAGTCCGTGAGTACCTTTCGCGTCGCCGAATCTTTGGCAGAGGCCAAGGAGTTGGCGCAGGTTATTGCAGACCTCCATCAAGGCCGATGGGCAGAGAGAGGAATCAACGGATGCTTCGGAACGACGAGTTTTGAATCGTTTCTACTCAAGGCGATGGAGTCGCTTTGGAATGAAGAGGATGCAACCAATCGTCCATTGGTAAGCTTGGTGACAGTGCACGGCGAACCGGCCGGCGGCATGATTGGATTTCGTTATGCCGGAATTCTCTATGTCTACCTCACAGGCATGAACACGAAATTTCTCGAATATCGGCCAGGCTGGCAGACCAGTTTCTGCTCCATTCGAGAAGCAGCCACTTATGGGTGTCACAGCGTCGATTTCATGCGAGGGGATGAGGATTACAAACCGCGGTTGGGGGGATTGCCGAATGTCCAAGAAAGATGGATTATCGGCGGACCGCGATGGACATCGCAGCTTCGAAATTGGGGATATTATCAAGCGATAGGGGTACGGAATCGCATTCGCGATTACCGATCCAAGCGATCGAAAGCGAATGCGGCTCCGACTCCCAAAGCGAATGCGGCGGATGGGGAGTGATCCATCGATGCGATTGGGTTACAATCTGCTCGCCCGTAAGGATTGAACCCCACCGTATCGATGGAAAACATGAGTCGACGACCAGACCTAGACCTAAAGAGCTTTATCCGCGACATCCCCGATTTCCCGAAACCAGGAATCCTATTTCGAGATATCACGCCCCTCTTGGCCAACCCAGAGGCCTTTCGCGAAACGATCGCCAGAATGGCAGATCCTTTTCGGGGGGAACGCATCGACACGCTCGTCGCAGCAGAAGCTCGAGGATTCATTTTTGCGGCACCGCTGGCGTTGGAGTTGGGGGCTGCGTTTGTTCCGGTGAGGAAGCCTGGAAAGCTCCCGTATGACAAACACACGTTCAGTTACGAACTGGAATATGGAAGCGACACCTTGGAGATGCACAAAGATGCCGTAACGGCGGGCCAGCGTGTTTTGGTTGTCGATGACCTCCTCGCGACGGGTGGAACTGTGGGAGCGTGCTGCAAGCTGTTGGCTCACAACGATGTCGAGATTGCAGGATGCCTTTTTTGCATCGAACTGAGTGCATTGGGAGGCCGAGAGAAATTGCGGCCCTACCAAGTCATTAGCCTGTTGAGTTACTAGGTGAATACTCCAAGCCTTTCCACGAAAGAGTTCGAAAAGACACTCGACATATTTCGGGACGATTCTTCGAAAGGGGAGCTTCGCCCCGACGCTCTTCCGTCGAGCGAAGTTCGTCGAAGACGGCCGGCTTGGGTTGTTCCAACGTTTCTACTTGTCACGACACTATTGTCGATGACATGGGCTGGCATCGTCGCTTGGTCGCCGACATCGATCCTGCTCCAAGCATCGGAAGAGGGTTCGCTGTTTGTGGTTCGGCAGCACTTCTTGTCCAACTGGTACGGTGGTTTAGTCTTCGCACTGTCGCTGACTGCAATCCTCGGTGCACACGAGTTGGGTCATTATTTCGCGACGCGGTGGTACAAGATCCCATCGACACTTCCGCTCTTTATTCCCTTTCCAGTCAGTCCCACCGGCACATGTGGCGCGGTGATCATGATGGACGGCGGGCAAGCGGATCGAAAGCAGATCTTTGACATCGGGATCGCGGGCCCTTTAGCGGGGCTCGTTTTTGCGATTCCGATCGCCATTGCGGGATTGCTGACCGGTACACCGCCAACAACAACCAGCAATTCAATTCAGTTCGGGCAGCCGTTGATCGTGCAAGTCCTGAACGCGGCTGTCCATGGAGAGGGGAGTGTTCGATTCGATTGGATTGCGAATTCCGCGATGAACCCCATGCTGATGGCGGCTTGGGTGGGATTCTTGGTGACCGGGTTGAACATGGTCCCGGTGAGCCAACTGGACGGGGGGCACGTGATTTTTGGTTTGCTCGGCAAACGTTCCCTCTTGGTCGCATGGCTAGCGTACGCTGGAGCAGCGGGCTTCGTTATTTATTCCGGATATCGGTACGGGCAACCAGACTTCGTCATCATGCTCTTGCTCATACCCCTTATGGGGATCGGTCACCCACCGAGTAAGAACGATAACATCTCGTTAGGATTGGGACGTTCGCTCTTAGGATGGGCATCTCTCAGCATTCCTTTTTTATGTATCCCCCTTCGTCCCATCATGTTGCTCGGGTAGTGTGCTGGTTGGGGGAGGGGATGATTTTTTCTCCGCAACGGGCAGCCATTTGCCAGGTTTTCCTTTCTCGCTGTCTTGAACTAGGATGTCCCCGGACTGTATTCCCTTTTGGATTTCAATCCATCCATCGCGGGCTGCGCCGACCAAGACGACCTGCTCCTTTACTTGTCCGTCCACGACTTTCCAAACCTTGTCCACACCTGCGAAACGCTGCAGGGTGTTCGCAGGAATGGCTAGGCTTTTCGCTTCAGGAGCGATTTCGATGGTCGCTTCCCCGAAGAGGCCACTGCGCAGAGATTGGTCCGCATTGTCGAGATCGACTTCAAAACCGAGAGATCGATTCATTGGATCCAGGTTGGGGCTGATGCGCGAGACGGTCCCTTGTCGAACTTGATTGCTAAGATCGAATCGAACATCGACGCGTTGGGCTACTTTCAGCTGATGAGCGTATCGTTCGGGAACGCTCGCGCGGAATCGGAGTTTCTGGTTTCGCACCAAGGTAAGGAGAGGTTGTCCTGCTTGAACGAAGGTTCCGACGGCAACGTTTTTCGACTGAATTGAGCCTTCGAATGGGGAAGGAACGCGTGTATCGTTGAGTCGCTGATGGGCCAATCCTCGTTGTGCCATTTGGACTCGTATCAAGGCGAGTTTCTCTCGAACCGCATTTTGTGCCGACGCGAGTCGAGCGGCAGCGACACGTTCTGCGGCGATGGCAAGCTCGAGATCAGTCTCTGTAACCACATCGCTTCCTGCGAGAGAATTGATGCGAGCCAAAGCCTTGGTCGCCTCGTCCAACACCGCCTTGGCTTCGCGGACAGGTGGTGCATTGTCGGGGTTCAAGCCATCGAGGGGATCATCAGGTTTCAAACCGACGGCGGCTCGGGCTTGAGAAAGCTGTGCATCGGCTTGTTCGGCTTGAAGTTGGTATTCTTCGGAGTCGATTTCAACCAGGATTTGTCCGGCGGAAGCGAGATCTCCGATTTCAAAGAGAACGGCGGAGACGCGGCCTGCCACCTTCGCGCTGACGGTCGTCGTTTCATCGGCCATCAAGCTTCCCTGACACCGCACGGTGGTCGGCCAGTTGACCGGTTCGACAACCATCACGTCTGCTTCGACGATTTGTTCGACAACGGGAGCTTTCTTCTTTTCCTCCTGCGTTTCGTTGCAACCGCTCAGGGGGACCAAGACCGTGGCGCAAAGGACGGCGTTGCGGACTGGGGAGAAACGTTGGCTGGGGTGCGTGCTTTTCATTCGATCGGAGGTGGGGTTGGGGGAGGGGATCGATCAAGCTTCCATTTTGATCGAAAGAATGCTCGAGGCAATCGATAAAGAGGGAAATGGGGGTTACCAGCTAGGGGTTCAGCCTTGGAGGCTAGCCAGATCTGCTGACCATGCCTCCACAAGTGCTGCAGGGGCAACGATCCTATCCACGTGTTCTTTCGCGTCCATACACCGCCGGATCAAGGCGACGCCGGTCTCGACACCCGTGGCACTTCCCTCGCGAACCGCATCGAACAGTTTCGTTTGGAAGTTCTGTTGGACAAAGTCGATCAACAGCTTCAATCGATCTCGTTTCGATTGGGTGTCGGTTCCGACACTATCCATGTTGGTCAACAAGGCCTTTGTAAACTTGGGGAAATCAAAAGGACGGGCTTCCAGCTGCTGCAACAGCTGCGATTTGAACTCCCGGAGTTCTTCATCCATGAGGATAGGAAACGAAGCCAACGATCCCTGAGCGTCGGCGGCGATCCGTTTGGCCTCCTCCGGGCCGTTAGCAATTCCCTGTCGGATGGCGAGCTGGGCCAGGTCCTCTTCCGAAAGGCCTTGAAATCGGACGACTTGGCAGCGCGAACGGATTGTTGGCAACTGCCGCTGCAAGCTGGTGCTGATGAGAAAAATCACAGAACCGGGAGGTGGTTCTTCGAGCGTCTTGAGAAGGCTGTTCGCTCCTTCCACGCCGATCGTATCCGCATCGTCAATGACGGCGATCTTTCTCCGGTTCGAATAGGGTTTCATCCGAATCTCGTAGCAAAGCCCGGCTCGCATTCGATTCTCTTCGGGGCCGATGAACTGATCAATAGAGAGGGCTGTTTTCCCTTTTTCCCGTTCGATCTGCAGCCAATCTGGATGGGTTCCCGCTTCCACCTGCACGCACGCTTCGCAGAAGCCGCATGGGGAGAATTCGGTCGGATCCTTTCTTAAGCAAAGCAGGGTTTTCGCAATCAACCTCGCGAACGTTCGCTTGCCGATCGCATCTTGCCCGACGAGCAAAAAGGTACTGGCGAGCCTATTGGATCGGATGGCATTGGCGAACCATCCGCGTTGTCGGTGATGTCCAAGAAATGAATTCCAATCCATAATCGCTCCACCGCTCCGATTCGCGAAATGAACTACTGCTTCGGACGCGTCGGTGTCTGAAGATCGAAAATGGGAGGTAGCTTGAGGCGCAGACCGTAGACCGTTGCACGTCCAACGAAGTCGCTTTGCAGGAGTTCACGTTCTCGATCGAGTTGCATGACATCCAGCACGGAGTCTGTGAAATCGCGGCTCGCGACGCTGTCTTTAGGAAGGTTGCTCTCGCGAACGAGCTGCTCCAAGAGGCGGAACTTGGGGCTTTGCTGGTCGAACTGGGTAACCTTCTTTGCGTCTTCGATTCCACGACGCAATGCTTCGCGTTGGGGTTCCGACCAATCCGTGTTGGATTCCAGGAACGACTCGTATCGATCGAATAACGAGACACTCGCAGCAGGCCAAGCACCTCTGGTTCGCTCGAGCTGCTTCATGATCGTCTGGAACCGGACGGCCATCGAAAAAACGAGCCACAGCAGAAATAGAACCACGACCGCGAAAGGGACCGCGAAGAGCTTGCCCGGAATGGTTCTCGGCGGGCGAGTAGTGGCTGCTTCGCTCATGGTCTTTGGGCTGGCGACTTTCGAAATCAACGAGCGGATGCTCTAAGGGTGAGGGGTGCGGAAATCGAGCAGAAACCGTGCGTTGCCGAGCAAGCTCGACAGGCCAAACATGGAGAGCCCGTCGAGCAGTCATGAGAGGAACGCTACCAAGTCATTAAGCGGATTGTGTCCCGCCGTCGATCTTGTAGTTTCTCATCGCTTCCATTTCCTGCGAGACGCTGCTTCCGTCTGGAGTATCGTCCGACTTGACATCGAACCAAGACTCTTCGAATTTGACGAAGCCGGCTTCGCCACGCGCGCCTTTGCGCATCGCCACGTTGGTGGTGAGTGCAATAACGGCATCGGCCATAGCGACTTCGGGGTAGCACTTAGGACGATTTGCTGGGTCTGGGTTGCGAATGCAATAAGCCCAATGTTCGATTTCCTCGGTGTATCCGCGGCTGACAGGCCCTGCGTTGGAGGCTGCTTTCGCAATGGGAGCAGACGATCCACCGCTGGCCTGTGTATCCAATGCGTACCCACCCTTGGCCGCTTTAACTCCCACGGCAGCGCCGGTATCGGAGCCTGCGTATAGCATGACTTCTTGCTCTTTGTCGATGATCATGGTTCCCTTGGTACCCATGACGACTTCACCGTACCCGCCATATCCGTTTCCATTGATCGACGAGTAGGTAACGACGATCTTCTTATTGGGATCGGTATCGTAGCCAGGGATGCCCTTGACGTTTGGAATGGTGTAGCCCACGTCAAACTTCTCGCTGTACTCCGGTCCAGGGAATTCAAACGAGCAGTACACGTGGTCGTCGCATTCGCGATCGTATGGGAAAATGTGCCGACCACCCAAAGCGTGGACCGTCAGCGGATGCGCTTTCTTGCCGTCCGAACGGAGGGCGCTACAGAAGATGGTAGCCGCGTCCAATTGGTGGCTACCTAGCTCCGCCATCAATCCACCACCGGTTCGTTCGAAGATCCGCCATCGGACGAGTTCTTCGATGGCGGGTCGATCTCGATCGCCCATTTTCTTGGTGATGTAACCAAACTTTTCGGCATCGACATCGATGTCCTTCATCCAAGCTTCCCATTGGGCGACTTTCTTGGTGAGCAAATCGATTTCAGCAGGGGTTTTCGCTTTATTCAGCTCGTTATTGAATTTGGTGAGTTCTGCGAGAACGCGGCTTTGCTTGGGGTCTTGGCCGATTTCACCACCGGGCAACCAAGGCTGCCAGGAGTCTTTGCCAGGCAAGTTCCCGCGATGCCATTGGGCTCGGATATGGTGGAGTTGACCGATCATTCCCCACTTGAGAAGGTGCACCGCATTGTCATAGAGAACACTGTAGTGCCTCTGGTGCCCCGTTGCCAAATGGATGGGGTGACCGTTTTGATCGGTGCTTTCTTCGGAAATCCGAGCCATCACCTTGCACTGGGCGACATTGTGCGCCATCAGTTTCTCGGTCAACACGTGCTTGTTGGCCTGCATGGCCTTGACGGCAATGGGAGCGTGCAAGTGAAGTGGGAGTGCAATGATGACCGCTTCGATGTCCTTGTCTTGCAACAACGCATCGATCCCGCCATTGCTCGCGTGATAAACCTTTACGTTTTTGCGTGCTTCGTCTTCGCTGGAGTACTTGTACTGTTTGATCAACCCAGGTCGAGCGGAATTGGCTGCGGGGGAAGACCAGTCTCCATGGAATGCTCGATGGATGCTAAAGGGACGAATATCGGCAATCGCCTTCACCGTGACGTAGTCGGGATTGCAGCCCCCGATCAACACGTTTCCTTCATCTCCCACACCGATCACGCCGACGCGAACGGGATCGTTCACCTTGTTGTATCCAAAGTACATCGCGCCCAAGCCAGCGCCCGAAACGGCACCTGCTGCAACGACACCTTGCATGAACTCTCGTCGAGTGAAGCCAACGGCTTCGTGGAAATTGTTCTGTCCGATATTCTTTTCGTCTGGAGTCAACTGATTCATGGAAGGGATCCCCGTATAGCAAGGGTTGATGGGTGGTGTGGGTTGGGTTGGTTTTGTCTTAGGTAATTCTACGCACGTAGGAGCCGGATGGGACTATTCCGCGTCGGCCTTTTTGGTGCCGCGATTCCAGAAGCTCCAAGGAATGAAATCGAGCCCTGCATACCGCCCCGCGTCGGTGAACGCGAGAAGAAAGCAAGCCAACATCTCGATCGCCTGATAATAAGTTGGTTGTGAGCCGGGGTAACCTGGGAACTGAGTGAGGACCACTGAAGCAAGGAACAAGCCTGCCGCCAAGGCCGCCAGTGGAGTAAGTAGACCGATCATTAGCAGGATACCGACTGTCATGTCGAAAATCGGGATGATCCGGTCCACCAATTTGACATCGATCGGCCCAGCATCGGGCAGGCGTAATTCCGCGTAGCGTTGCTGGTTCTTTTCTCCCTTTTGTTCATCCTTGGCGATCGCGTTGACTTTGGTTTCCAGGTCCGCCAAGATCGAGTCCACGTCCGCGAGCGGGGCTTTCACCAAGGCGCGCCACTTGCTCTCGATTTCTTCTTTTTGTTTTCGCATCCCTGCAACGTTGTTTCGCATTTCGTCGCGTTCGTTTATGGCGACTCGCTCGAATCCTACGAGGTACTCGCTAATCTGAGGCCCCCATTCATCGGCGACGGCGATCAGTTTTTCTTTTGCTCCGGTTACCTCCTTCGCTCCGTTGACCAATTCGTCCACTTCCGCGCTCTGCTCCTCGGTAAACCCGTAGAGCTCTTTGGCGTTTGCAGCGTACGAATCCAGGTACTTGAAGAGTCGCTTATAAGAAAGCAGTTTATTCGAGTCCTCCTTGGTCGGTTTCTGATCCGCTTCCGGCATCAGTTCGCGGAGTTCTGGCAATCGGAAACGGCCGTCGTAGTCGGGGATCAGCTCATGAAACTTGTCCGCCAGCGGTCCCTTTGCTGCGGCAAGAAATCCGGTTGACGAGAAGTTACCCTCTTTGACCTTGGCCGTACCCTCCATGTAAAAGTGGAATCCAACCACGAATCGCAGGGCTACCAGGAAGAGGATCGCAACAAGGCTTAAGCGTGCTTTTCGGAGAAGCATGGAAAGGGTCTAGCTGTGTGGGGGATTTTTGGCGGGTTAGGTCGGTACCCCGGGAGAATACCGCAATAACTGATCAGAACTAAACAAAGTATGGTCTAAACTGCCCCGCAAGCCAAGCCACAAGGCCCTGAAGTCACCTCTATGCCGGGGAGTTCGGGAAGATATGCCCAGGAGAACGGGAAGAATCCTCCCACCGGAACCCCCGATTTCAACGATTCTTTGGAGCCGAAATCTGCGGAACGCCCCCTCCTGAAGGTATCTTGAACGGTACCATTCGGTTTTCTTGCCTCTGATTGTCGACGGTATGCCTGTTTCTCCACCTTTGGTGATTTCTAAATGAGTCAGACTTCTTCGAACCCGGACGATCGCGCGGGCTCTTTGGATGCCCACTATCCGCAGGGAGAAGCTTTGGACCAACAAGTGTCAGGAGAAACCAGACCGGAGGACGCAGTACCGACCGAGATTCTCTCGGTGGAACCGGCTCCTGCGTGGGTCGTCACCCCTGCTGTTGCTCTGCGTCCCAAACGTGCGGAGACCTCGCTCCTAGGAAAAATAGTTCCGCCCGTATTGGGAGGATTGGCGGCAATCCCGATCGCCGTCGCGATTCTGTGGTACGGATTTGGACGGGATTTGGGGAATGCAGGACCGACAGTCGCACGGTACATCCCAGCAATTGTTCCGAAGCACTTACGAGGCAACTCCTTTCGCGAGGATGGGACGTTTGGCGGAGGGGACGATCAAGCGACCCGCAATGCAGAGAGAGCCGGCGATCAAGCTTGGCCAAGCTCGTCCGTTGCAATGGGCCCAGCGAGCCAATTGCCAACACTGGATGGCTCCTCGCCCCAGGATTCGGGCGACGACACCTTTGCGCAACCACTCGACATCTCCGAACAATCCGCTGCCCCCATAGAGTCCTTGTCAGGGAATGCACGCTCCGATCGAACAATCCCATCGGTAGAGCCAAGTAGCATCAATAGGGAGGTCGAGGATACACCATCTTCTTCGCCCGAGAGTTTGCGGGAAACCATCGCGAAGTGCGAGACGTTGCAGCTCGAGTTAAAAGAGAATTGGCCCAACGCAGACAACAAGCAGCGGCAAGCGATGGCAAGAGATTTTTACAGCTCGTGCCTAGACTTAGCAAAGGGAGTTGTGTCTCAAAAAAGTGTCTCTCTGCAAGCCTGGAAGCGAGATTTGGACATCTGGAGTCGAGGGTTCCTCGCAGAGCCGGCCTATCCGCGACTTCTGACCCTTTGTTTGGAGGGAAAGATTGAAGGCATTCCTCCCCACCAAAGCGGAAGTGCCGTCGTGCTAGTCGATTCGATTTCCGCTCCCGAGAATGCCGAGGGAGAGTGGAAACTGACGACGCATTTGACGGTAAATGACGACAACGTGGTGGTCGTTGTACCCGAAGAAGTCCATCGGCGGTTTCTTGCACAATTTTCGCGTGAGACGGGGTCGTCGCGAGAGACGGGGTCGTCGCGAGAGGCTGAGCAAATGCTCATTATCGGTGTTTGGCGAAAAACGGGGACCGAAACACCTTGGATAGAAACGGTCTACGCCTCGAGGTAGTCTTACACCAAGTAGTAGTCTTACACCAAGTAGTAGTCTGCGCCTCGTAGTAGTTGGGATGAACCAAAGTCGATATACTTCCCGAGCGGCGCGTCTCGCATTTGAGTTTCGAATCCATTCTCCTCCCAACGAGCACGGTTCACCATGGCAAGCGTATTTATCGAAGAGCAAAATCGAACCATCAGCGATCCGGCCGAAATCTCGGCATTTTTAAAGCCATTCGGGATTTGGTATGAGCATTGGCAGGTCGCGGGTCGGCTCAAAGCCGACGCGAGCGACGCGGAAATTCTGGCGGAGTATCAGCCCGAAATCGATGCGGTCAAAGCGAACGGTGGGTACGTGACCGCGGATGTCATCAACGTCCATCCGCAGACCCCCAACTTGGATGCAATGCTTCAGAAGTTCAACAAAGAGCACACGCATAGCGAAGATGAAGTCCGTTTCACCGTTGCAGGCAAGGGAATCTTTCACCTTCATCCTGAGGGTGGGCCGGTCTTCGGAGTAACCGTCGAAAGCGGTGACATGATCAATGTTCCGCGAGGCATGAAGCACTGGTTCAATTTGTGCGACGATCGCCAGATCCGTTGCATCCGATTCTTTGAAGATGTGACCGGATGGGCCCCGCACTACGTCGACAATCCGATCCACGAGCAATTTAGCCCGATGTGTTTTGGCGGCAGCTATCTTCGTGCAGAGAACTCCGGTGCGTCAGAAAATGGGATTCCTGCCAAGTTCGAAATGGGAACTGCCTCGAACAGCTAGGTCTGGTTCTCGTCGTAACCAGCCGGCTCACTGCTACTTGTTAGCCCCAGCCACTTGCAGAAGTACGTTTGAAAAGCTCTGCGACGCAGAACGCGCGGTTTTGGACTCGCAGATTCCCGCGAGCCGATCGACTTCTTCCGGATCCGAGATTTCAGCCAAGGTCTCTGTTTGGCCTGGCTGCTGGCTCACCAGCAGAAGTTTGCTTCCGAACCGAACAACCATCATCGACTGCCTCGGTGCGATATTCGTCCGCCCTAGAACTTGAACGAGCTCCAACGGGAGTTTTGCAGTCCCCCGCGGCTGCGATTTGCGATAGAGCCACGCGAGTCCAAGGAACATGCTCAAAACAATTCCAAGGGAAAACAGGACCGAGAAAAAGGTGCCAAGCGAACTGGATGGACGTTCCACTTCCCCATCTTTCGGCGACTTGGGAGCCCTCAGAGCGATACCATTGGACTTGACGCTTGCAGTCGTTGACGAAGTTTGCGAAAGGGAAGGGAGTGAAGCGGGTGTGGTGTACGAAGCCGCTTGAACGTTTGGATCGGGCTGGGGCAAGGAGGTCGGTTGTATGGACTGCTGTGTGGACTGCTGTTTCGTAAACTGGGTTGCAGGCTGGGTTGCAGGCTGTGGAGTCGACTGCCAAGCTGGGCTCGCGGGTGGCAAACCACTGGCACTGTAAGGTGCAGCCTCTTGTTCGGATTCCGATCGCGAGGGCTGGATGCTCATTCCGCGCGGTTGGACAATCGCAGGATCGCCATACGATCGGGGGGCCGATTGGCCTTGAACGCTCTCTGCGAAGCACGCGCAGATCAAGATGGAGGATGCGAACCACGTTCGAGAAAAAATGCCGAGCGAGGGGCTCGACTGGGAGCGCGCAACGAATCGGGATGGGGACAACAGCGGGCTAAATGGCATCGCTACCCACCAATTCCGCCACCCGAACGCAAAAGTTATCGTTGAGAACCAGAACTTCGCCACGAGCGACCAATCTGCCGTTCACAAAGATATCGACGGGATCCCCTGCCAGTTTATCGAGGGTGATGACCGATCCCTTTCTTAGCCGCAGAATCTCATCGAGACTCATTCGAGTCCGTCCAAGTTCGATTTTTAGTTCGAGCTGAACATCGCGAAGAAGGTCGATCGAGACCTTTTCAGGCGGGCCGTCCGATCCGACAAGTTCTTCCAAGTCGTATCGTTTGACATTGGGAGCTCGGAGCGATTCTTCGACATCGCGCAGGGCAGCCTCCGCTCGTTCCAGAATATTTTCCGCCTGGGTTGTGGAGCGATCGGCGTTGGTCGATGAGGCAGTTGTATCGGACATGGAATCATCCTTGATTCGCGGAATGCCATCCAAGGGAGGTTTGCTACGACCGCTCGCGGTTAATCCTCGATGACTTGGTAGTCATGAAAACCGACGCTGAGCAAGATCGCTTCTCCGAATAACTCTGTACTTGTCGCTAATAGCCGACGTCGAATCAACCCCAATTGGTTTTCTTCTAGTTCTTGAAGGGAAGCATTGCGGATTTCGAGGAGCATTCGATTGCGGAATCGGCCTTGCCGTTCGTCGAAGATTGCTTGCAAATGCTCTACATCTTTGGCGTGAAGCTCCCCGTAAAGCCGAAACTCCACACGATAGTTCATATCCGCGCCGGGAGGAATGAAGGAGATGCTGAAGGTCCCGAGGTCGAATTCGATGATGTGGTCTTCTTCGGCTTCATGCTCCTTTTCCTTCGCGTCAATTTCTTGCGCGATGGTGATCAGCCGATGCTCCGCCAGCGCGGCGACCTCCTCACCCGATGGAACGAGGAAGAAAAAGACGAACGTCTCGGTGATGACGACGGCGCTGACGAATGCTGCGAGCAGCAGCTTGCCGACGAGGCCGCTACCTTTGGCAGCGCCTGCATCCTTCGCTTTTTCGCCGTGAGCCTCTTTAACTTGTTTTGCGTTCTCCGCTTTGTCTTTCTTAATTGCCATAATGGATCTTGTCGCTAGGGGAACAATGCATCAATGAACGGTAGGTTGTTCCCGCGGAGCAAGGGAAGTTTCGAGATCTTTCTGAGGAGGGATCTTTCCGAGGTACACCGAGTTTGTCGGTTGGAACGATTGTGCTGGCAACGGCCAGCGAATGGGGGAGTGTCGTTGCGAAAACGCCTTCCAAGCATTCAAATGGGCGTTTTTCGGATCGCAAGCATTAGGACCACGCCGTGCGAGTCGACGAACCACCGATTCATCCTCCCGTCATCTCGCCCGACCTGGATTCGGACTGGGAGCGGGCGCGGCCTGAGACCGAGCTCCCCTGTCCTGCGTGTGGCTCTCCCCGTCAACAGGGAGCGCGTTTTTGCACGGCGTGTGGCGTTCCTTTTGCTGCGTCTACGAAGGATGACAAACCCTTCGATGGCAAACCAGTTGTCCTCGAATCATCCGTCCTCGATCGGGCGGTAGAGGAATCGGCGAATCCTGAGGATTCCAGTGGTACCAGTTTCCACTGCGACAACTGCGGGGCGGATGTTGACGTACCTCCAGGCGGAAACAGTTTGCGTTGTCCGTTTTGCGATTCGACGTACGTCATCGAACTGTCGGTCGAAAAACGCCGAACGCTGCGCCCCGAGTTCGTCATCGGATTTGCGATCACCAGGGAGCGTGCCCTCGAGCTCTTCTTCGAATGGCTTGGGAGAAACAGTTTGTTTCGGCCCGGGGATTTGAAGGCCCGTTCATTCACCGATAAGCAGCAGGGGATCTACCTCCCCTTTTGGCATTTCTCGATGATTGCAGAAAGTCGCTGGCGAGCTCAAATCGGCGAGTTCTGGTATCGTACCGAAACCTACCGTGTTAAGAATTCGAAAGGGCAATGGGAGACGCGGACTCGCCAAGTTCGCGAGACCGAATGGTGGCCGCTCTCGGGAGAGTATCGCAAGTATTACTCGGGATACATGGTTTCTGCGTCCAAGGGACTGCCCCACGCGGAATCGCTTAAAATCCAGCCTTACCAGTTGACGCACTTGATGCGCTATCGCCCAGATTACCTCGCGGGTTGGTTGGTCGAGGAGTATTCCGTGTCCAAGGACGAAGCGTTGACGACAACCACTCAAGAATTTCGTGAGCGAGAGAAGCGAGGCATTGCAAGTTTCCTGCCGGGAGATACCTACCAAAGCTTGGAGGTCGCGACCGAATTGGATGTGGGAGGAACGGATCTCGTACTTCTTCCAGTTCACATCTTGACGTATCGGTATCGCGATCGAGTTTTTCGCTTTTTGGTCAATGGCCAAACAGGCAAGGTTTACGGCGAAAAGCCATGGTCCAAGACACGGATCACCGTTGCGATCCTTGCAGGCGCAATTTTGCTTGTGCTCCTTATCGTGGTTGTGGTCCTTTTGACCCATCCGAGAATAGGTGCGTAATGCTCGAGTCGCGATGCGGTGTCTGTCGAAGTTTTTTAGACGAAGAGGATTTGTTCTGCTGCAATTGCGGCACAGAGAATCCCTCCGGCGTCGATGGAGTCGGGATTGGGGTTGCCCCAAAAACGGCTCAAGCCAAAGAAGGGGTCCTTCGCTTTCAGTGTTCCCAGTGCGGTGCATCGATGAGTTATGATCCATCGGCTCGCCAGCTTCGATGCCCATTCTGCGGAAGTGAAGCCATGCAGTCGCGACCTAGCGCACGCACACTGGAGCCGCATGTGGTGGTCCCATTCCAGGTCGATGCATCGCAGGTCGAAGCGATGATACGCGAATGGTTGGGTAGAGGATTCTGGCGTCCAAACGATGCTGCGGAGGCTTCGGTAATCAGCAAGGTCACGGCCGTTTACGTGCCATTTTGGGTATTCTCCGCAGAGGTGGAAACCGCTTGGACCGCCGATACATCGCAGGTCCCCGCTGGAGCGCGGGGGAATTGGCGGCCTGTCGCAGGTACTTCGCAACGTCGATATGATTCCATCCTCGTGGGTGCCAGCGGAATACTCACGCCGCAGGAAGTCCAAGAAATTGCTCCGTTCGATTTATCCGCTGGAGTTGGGCCCGATGAAATCGATTTGGTTCACGCGATCGTTGAAGAGTTCCGAGTGACCAAACGCGATGCGCGGGCCATGGCGAGAGCTGCGATCGATCGCATTGTCGCCGAGGAAGTCCGGGTACGAATATCAGGGTCCGCACGCAATATTCATGTCAACAATCGCGTGCAGGGAATGTCGAGCCTGCCGGCGTTGCTGCCGGTATGGATCATGGCTTACCAGTACAAAGAAAAGCCTTACCGCGTTTTGGTCAATGGTCAAACACGGGAAGTGTACGGTATCGCTCCGTTCTCCAATGCCAAGCTCGCCCTCGTAATCGTCCTGATCTTCGCCGCCATCCTTGTGCTCATTGCTGTCGTCGTCATTGGTTCGATCGCGTCCCACCATTTGTAACAACGCCACGATTGGCTCTTTTCGTTCGGTGCGACTGCGACCATCATCCCTTTCATTAACCCAAAGCTAACCCGTCTCGAATGGCTAAAAAAGGATCCCAAAACCAACCGATGCTCCTCGGCTTCGATGCGATCGAGTCCCAAGCACCGAATTCCACTCCACCCCATTCGCCACTTCCATCGAATGCGTCAGTCCCAACTACTGCGCCAAGTTCCCAGTTGCATTCGAGTTCGGAGGTGGTTGCCAAGCCGGTAGTTGCCGAATCAGTCGTTGCCGAATCGTTGGTTGACGAATCGACGGCCGAACCTGCTCGATCCTCGCACGATTTCCCCCGCGAAGGGGACATTGTGGTTTTGGTCGACTCCCACTCGTTGATCTACCAAGTCTTTCATGCGCTTCCATCGATGACCAATCCACACGGCCAAGAAGTGGGGGCTGTGCAAGGCTTCCTGCGCGACATCGCTAATTTACGGCAACAGTGGAAGCCTGAATTTCTCGTGTGTGCCTTTGATGCATCGGAGATCACCTTTCGCAATGAGCTTTATGATCAATACAAAGCTCACCGAGAGTCGATGCCCGATGCGCTGCGCGATCAGATCGGCATGATCCACCGATGCCTTGAAACGCTCGCGATACCCATGATATCCCTACCGGGCTACGAGGCAGACGACATTCTCGCGACGCTCGCCAAGCAAGCTTCGGATCGGGGGGCTCGCGTCCTCCTGGTGACGAGTGACAAAGATTGCAGGCAACTGCTTAACGATCGAGTCCAGATGCTCAATGTGCGCAAGAACGAACTCTTCGGTGCACCCGAGCTGATGGCGACGTGGGGAATCCGTCCCGAGCAAGTTGTCGATTTCCAATCGCTCGTCGGTGATTCGGTTGACAATGTACCTGGCGTTCCCATGATTGGGCCGAAAGCCGCCCAGCAATTGTTGGAACAGTTCGGGGACTTGGACAGCATTCTCGCGAATGTTGACCAAGTCGCAGGGGAGAAGAAGAAGGAGAACCTTAGGACTCACCGAGACAAAGCGTTGTTGAGTCGCGAACTGGTCCGCCTGAAGGTTGATTGCGAACTCCCTCTCCAATGGTCTCAGATGAGGCCGGGCCGCTTCGACCGCGATACCGCAACGCAACTCTTTCAAGACTTGGGAATGAGGAGGATCGCCGAAGTATATCTCGCACATTCCACCGAGTCCCCCACAACCACGGAACCAACGGCTTCACTGTCCTGGGAGGGGTATCGCACCGTGGACACCGTCGAGGCATTGGCAAGCCTTTTGAAGCAGATTGGGAAAAGCTCGATTGTTTCCGTGGATACCGAGACGACCTCCACGCGAGCTCGCGACGCCGAATTGGTGGGTATTAGTTTGTGTTGGGGAGCGGGACAAGCTGCGTACATTCCGATCCTGGGGCCTGCCGGCGAGACGATCATTCGCCTCGAGGATGCCCGAACCCTATTGGCTCCATGGTTCGCCGATCCGTCGAGAGCCTTCCTGGGGCAAAACATCAAATACGATGCGGTCGTCCTTCGTTCACATGGTCTGCCAATCGCAAACGTCGTTTTCGATACGATGGTCGCAGACTATTTGCTCGATGCGGGGGGGAGAAACCACGACTTGGACGAATTGGCCAAGCGTTGGCTGGGGCACGTCAACATCCCCATCACCGAATTGATTGGCACCGGCAAGAATCAGATCACGATGGATCAAGTCCCGGTGGAAAAGGTATCTCGCTATGCCTGTGAAGATGTCGATGTTCCCTATCGGCTTTACGAGCCAATGAAAGAACGATTGAAGAACGAGAGTTTGAGCTCCGTGATGGATCGGTTGGAACTCCCCCTCATTCAAGTCCTCGCGGGGATGGAGTACGAGGGGATTCGAATCTCGACAGAACGATTGAGGGAGCTGAGCTCGACATTTGAAGTGCGGCTGTTGCAACTTTTTGACGAGATCATGCAGATCGCGGGAGAGTCTTTCAATCCGGACAGCCCCAAACAGCTGGCGGGCATCCTTTTCGAAAGGCTTCAGTTGCGAGTAGTGAAGAGGACAAAAACAGGTCCCAGCACCGACGCAGAAGTGCTGGAAGAGTTGGCGGCCGAACATCCGCTGCCAGCGAAGATCCTCGAGTATCGGCAGTTCACCAAGCTGAAGAACACGTATGTCGATGCGCTGCCCAAGCTCGTTTCTGCGCGAACCGGACGACTTCATACCTCCTTTCGACAAGACATCGCGGCCACGGGGCGATTAAGCAGCGTCGAGCCCAATCTGCAGAACATTCCTGTGCGAACAGCCGAGGGACGCTCGATTCGCTCCGCGTTCTTGGCGCGCGAGGAGGGTTGGTCGTTGGTCGCTGCCGACTATTCGCAAATCGAATTGCGAGTACTCGCCCATTTCTCGCAAGACGCGAGCATGACCAACGCGTTCGTGGAAGATGAGGACATCCACGCGCGCGTAGCATCCGAGGTGCACGGCATCCCAATCGATCAAGTCACTTCGGAGATGCGACGATCGGCCAAGGCCGTGAATTTTGGAATCCTCTACGGACAGAGCGCATTTGGTTTAGCGAAATCACTGGGAATTGCACGGGGGGACGCCAGCGATTTCATCGACCGATATTTTGATCGCTACCCATCGGTCCGAGGATTTATCAGCGACACACTGGTGCAGTGCCGACGCGATGGCTACGTCACCACCATGTCCGGACGCAAGCGATACTTGAAAGGATTGCGGGACTTTCCAAGCTTGCCCGATGTGAAGAAAAAACAACTGCTTGAACCCGAGCGAATGGCGATCAATACCGTTATCCAAGGGAGCGCGGCCGATATGATCAAAATGGCGATGATCGAAATCCACCGTGAACTTCAGCATCGCGACTGGCCTGCGAAGATGATCTTGCAGATCCACGACGAGTTGATTTTTGACTGTCGCGATGACTATCGAGAGGAGTTAGCGCGGTTGGTCCAAACGACGATGACCACGGTCATGCCCCTTCGGGTACCGCTCAAAGTCGATGTCAAAATCGGACGCAATTGGGCGGATTGCGAACCGGTCTAATCCTCCCCTTTCCGGGGGCAAACTCCCGTAGGGTCGCGAATCCAGTCTGTGCATCTTTAGCTCAACGAAATGGGCAACCGGTCCATTCCGACGCGCCAAGCGCTTCCATTTTGACGCAATGGATGGGGCATTTCTGGGTGCGGATTTAAATCTTCGGCTCTGGTATGGCGTTCGCTATGGATGGTGATTGAAGTTTGGGGACCAGCTGCAAACGCGCGAGTCTGGTTCCCACTGAGAGTCAGCACACCATCGATGAAAGAAAGAGCATGATACGAGAAGTAAGCGGCGATATTCTCTTGAGCAAAGCCCAAGCCATCGCGCACGGAGTTGCACCGAATGACCATTTCGATTCCGGCTTGGCGCTGGCGCTGCGAGAGAAATGGCCTTCGATGGCGAAGGACTTTCGGCACTACGCGCACCAAACCCACCCAAAGCCGGGGGAGATTTGGATGTGGGGAGGTGTTGGGGGAGCCCGAATCTTCAATCTGCTGACCCAAGAGGGAGAGATCAATCACGGCTCGCGGCCCGGGAAAGCGACGTTGGCTAACGTCCATCACGCGCTCAAGAGACTGAAGCATGCGGTGGAGAAAGAAGGGATCGAGAGCTTGGCACTCCCTGCGATTGCAACAGGAGTTGGAGGGCTAAGCTGGAACGACGTCCGCCCCCTTCTTTACGACACCCTCGGCGAACTCGATATCCCGATCACCATCTATTCCACTTTTCACGCAGGCGTGGAGGCCAACGAGGAGTGAGTTGAATAGCTACGCCAAAATGTCGCAGTGGACTCATAGCAATCACTGAATGCATTTAATGGCGCATTATGCATCATAAACGTTGACGTGGTTGCAGAAGTTTCCTAGGATGAATTGTGCGCGGAGGCTGCGCATGAGCCTGACTGAAGTAGGGGGGTGCGAGAGATCGCCCACGCCGAGGCCAGCGGGCAGTCATTCATTCATTGATAGGGAGACATGCATGAGACGGATTCATTCCAGGGCTGGCTTCACGCTGGTGGAGCTTTTGGTGGTAATCGCCATCATTGGTATTTTGGTTGGGCTGCTCTTGCCGGCGGTTCAAGCCGCGCGGGAGGCAGCCAGGCGGATGCAGTGCTCGAACAACATGAAGCAGCTTGGGCTGTCCATGTTCAACTACGAGTCCGCGTATAAAAAATTCCCTGCGCGGATGTACGGGACAACGGGAACGTCCGGGACAACCGTCACGACCAACACCGGAAACATTCTCCACAATTCGGGTCGCGTTTGCGGGTTTGTGGCCCTCCTGCCCTTCTTCGAGCAGGGGAATATGTCCAATCAAATCGATGCAGGAGACTTGGCCAACGGCGTTCAACCAGGCGGTCCGCGTGGCGATTTGAGCTGGGCCCCATGGAATCGCGTTCCTCCAAGTTTGCGATGCCCCTCCGACGGAGGGATCAATCCGACCGCCAAGCACATGAGTTACGCCTTGTCTGTCGGAGACCAAGTGACGGGATTGAACAACAACGGTGCCAATCGGGGAATGTTCGGGCGCATGTTCTGGCGAACGATTGGGCAAATCTCGGATGGAACCAGCAACACGGTCGGAATCAGCGAGCTTCTTTGCCAAGGTCCTACGGGCAATGGTGGGCAAAATGGTTTCGCAGCGGCAGCGAACAGCATTCGAGTCAACATGGCGTACGCGAACAACGTTGCCGGTCTCGGAGCTTCGCCCATCCTTTGCCGAAGCGTTCATAACGGCCGATTTTTCAATGCTGGAACCATCGTCTATGGACGTCGGGGCATCAATTGGACGGATGGGCCTGCTGCCTATTGCGCCTTCAACACCGTTGGTGCACCGAATTCTGCAGGATGCGCTCAGTCAGGGACTTGGGGTGATCAAGCCGTCATGGTTTTGCCGGCTTCTAGCAATCACACCGGTGGAGTCAACGCGGCCATGTGCGATGGTTCGGTTCGATTCTTTAGCAATGCAATCGACACAGGCAATTTGGCGTTGGCACAGCCCTCGGGCGGAACGTCCGTTTACGGAGTTTGGGGGGCTTTGGGATCGGTTTCCGGTGGGGATATTTCGGTTCTCGAGAACTAACCGAGTTCTTGAGCTGCCTGACTGGTTTCACCGTGATCAATGGAAGGATTGTTTAGCGATGATCGAAAGAATTCGGATTCAACATTGGGCGACGCTTATCTTCGCAACGCTCCTATTGAGTGGTTGCACACCGGAAAGCTCCAACCCCAAGACGTATCCTGTTACTGGTACTGTGACCAAAGGTGGGAAGCCCGTTTCTGGCGCGCAAGTCGTGTTTGTTTCGGTAGAGCAGAATGGTCAAAGCGCTTTCGCGACGACGGATAGCGGCGGCAAGTACCAATTGATGACGTTCGAGCCCAACGATGGAGCGGTACCTGGTACCTACGTGATCAAGGTTTCCAAATACGAAGAGGGTGCAACCCCTCCAAGTGGCGAAACGAGAAACCTGACGCCGGAGGAAGAAGAAAAGCTTTACAACCCGGATGAGAAGGCCCCTCCGCCCCCGAAAAACGAGCTGCCAGAGAAATATGCCAGCGAGGTGACTTCTGGGTTCAAGCATACCGTGCCGACGGCCGCCTCGACATTCGATATGGATTTGAAATAACAACTCGCTCGAAACCGTTGCGAATCCACACGGAGAGGAAGCCCTCTGACTTCCTCCCCAGGGGGTTCCGTCGAGCGAGACATCGGGCAAGTCCAAGATGTTGATTTTTTCAACCATCGATACAAACGCCCCTTCTTTGCATCAAGCATCCTAATGTAGCCTACCCGAAGGCTTTCTTGAGGAATATGCATCGCCGTTTATCGGTGCAATGACGTCCCTTATCGGGCTTTTCCCCCTTTGCGATTCCCAATCCCGTGCATTTCATTGCTCAGCCCCCACGGGACGCTCCTAAAGGTTGAATATCTCCCCTAGAGATTGACTCTACGGTACAGAACGCCTAATATCTGTATTCAGACTGGTGCGCGCGAGCAGTGAGATCCTCTCAGGATCGGTTTGGTCCTTCAGTAAGGGCATCGCACGAGGTCAGTAGTTTTTCATTCTTTTCGGGGAACGCATATGAAACGGATTCACGTCAAGCAGGGTTTTACCCTGGTCGAGCTCTTGGTGGTTATCGCCATCATCGGCATTTTGGTAGGGTTGTTGTTGCCTGCGGTGCAGGCAGCTCGCGAAGCAGCCCGACGCATGCAATGCTCCAATTCGGTCAAGCAGCTTTCGCTGGCTTTGCACAATTACGAAAGCGCCTTTAAGAAGTTTCCGCCTCGAAAGGGTGGTTCGAGCGCACCGTTCATCGGTTCCAATCGGAACAACAGCAACGGCAATCGCCTTTCTGGATTCATCGCTTTGTTGCCTTATGTCGAGCAGACAGCGATGTACGATCAAATTCAAGCCGGGGATCCGTCGGGTGCTTTGGGCTACACCGGCGCGGGCGGTCCTACGGTGGCACCGGGTGGTCCTGCTGCTTGGACAGGTTGGGCTCCCTGGAATCGCTCACCAGGATTCATGGTTTGCCCATCGGATGGACCGACCTTCAATGCACCCACCGCGACCAACATTAACAACTACGCGATGTCGGTAGGTGACAGTGTTGCGGGCACGCGAGACTCGAACAACTTGCGCGGTATTTTCTCGGCATACATTGGAACCACCATCGGTGGTATTTCCGATGGAACGAGCAACACCATTGCATTCAGCGAGCGACTGAAAGCCAACTTCGGCGTAACAACCGTCGTTGCAAATCAGATTGAAAATGCTCACGGTACCGCGATCAATGCAGGGGACGTCGTGAATACTCCCCGAATCTGTTTGACGATGAGCTCGGGCCGATTCTTCAATGCAGGCGTTCAAGTTAAGGGCCGATTCGGCTCTCTTTGGACGGATGGTCAATCCGAGCGAGTTGCCTTCAACACGGTTTTGGCACCGAATTCTCCCAGCTGCACGAACGATGCAGACGGAAACGCAGATTCGGTCAACCTTGTCATCTCGCCGAGCAGCCGCCATACTGGCGGAGTCAACGCAGGTCTTGCTGACGGTTCGGTCCGCTTCATCAGTGGCCAAATCGACACGGGCAACACCAACGTTGCTCAGCCCGCAGGTGGCCCCAGCAACTACGGTGCTTGGGGTGCCCTCGGATCGAAGTCTGGTGGTGATATCACCGCTGGCAACGATTAGTGCTTAGGCTCACAACGTTTTAACATTTCCGGCGTGGGTCCTGCTCACGCCTTTTTCGTAAACCTCCCGAGCATTGATGATGAAACTACCCTGTTTTTTAATTGCGTTGTGCACGACGATCGCGTTCTTTTCCGGTTGTGGAGGCGACTCAGGCCGTCCCAAAACGTACAAAACGACTGGTTCTGTCAAAGTGAATGGTAAGCCGATCGAAGGCGCTGTTGTCACCTTTCAGCTGAGCGGTGGTAAGGAGAATGCAATCGGTTCGACCGACGCCAACGGCGAATTCGCCCTGTCGATGTTCGCGCCAGGCGATGGTGCTGTCGAAGGTCAGTACAATGTGGCGATCGCCAAGCATACGACCCCTCCTCCAGCCCCGACGTCTTCTGGTGCGCCGGGGGTGATTGCAAGCGGAGATCTTGGTTCTGATTATGCCCCTCCAGCCTCCAGCGCTGCAAGTGGCGGGGACAAGGGACCTAAGAGTCCCATCCCCGATAAATATTCAAACGACCAAACGTCTGGTCTTCGAGCAACCATCTCCCCTGCGGGTCCAAACCGATTCGATTTCGATTTGAAGTAGATCGGTTCTGCAACGCAGAAATTCACACGGCCCCGATTTTATCGGGGCCGTTTTCGTTTTCGCGTTTTCGAGGCGAAGGAGTCCGATTCGCCCCGGCTATCCCAGGATTTAACCTAGAGTCCCCTTCGAGCTGGGGATGCCTGTTTGTCGGGGATCCAATTCGATCGCAGATCGAATAGCGCGTGCGGTCCCCTTGAAGATCGCTTCAGCAATGTGGTGTGTGTTTCGGCCATAATGAAGCAACACATGGAGATTGCATCCCGCGTTGGCTGCAAACGATTGCCAAAAGTCTTCCACCAACTCGCTGTCGAAGTCCCCGATCTTCGGCGATGGCATGGCGGCTTGGAATACCACAAAAGTCCTACCGCTAAAATCGACTGCTGTGGTGACAAGCGTTTCCTCCATCGGGAGTGTCATATGCCCATAGCGGCGGATACCCGACTTATCTCCGAGCGCTTGCCGAAAGGCCATGCCTAAGCAAATTCCGATATCTTCGGTGGTATGGTGGGCGTCGATGTGCAAATCTCCCGCCGCTTTCACTTTGAGATCGATCAGCGAATGCTTGGCAAACAAGACCAGCATATGGTCCAGAAAGCCAACCCCTGTTTCGATGGAGTTCTTTCCCACACCGTCCAAGTGGACCTCGAGCTGAATCGAGGTTTCAGCTGTTTTGCGATCAATGGTGGCTACGCGTTGTGGCATATCTGCACTTTGGAGTAGGACTGGGAAAACGGGAGCACAGTTCGGAAAACGCCAACTAGACGTCGAGATTTCGAACTTCTAGCGCGTGCTTCTCGATGAATTCTCTTCGCGGTTCGACTTTATCACCCATCAGCACTCGAAACATTTCGTCTGCCGCAGCAGCATCCGTCAATTGGACCTTCACCATGGTTCGGCAGGAAGGATTGAGCGTCGTATCCCGAAGCTCTTCCGCGTTCATTTCACCGAGTCCCTTAAAGCGAGTAATCGTCAATCCGCGGCGGCCTGATTCACGAATGGCCGGCAGCAGCGCTCGCAAATCTTCCAAGCCGATATTGTTCTCATCCCTGACTAGCTTGAATCGCGAGTCGGTAGAGCCGGTTCGATCTTTGGGGATGAGGTCCTCGATGGAAAACCCGTACTCCGCGAGTTCTTTCAAGCCGGTGTTGATCGTGCGGACCTCAAAAAGCTCTGCGATGTGAGCCACTGGACCGGTTGGGACATCGCTCGGTGCATCAGGGAGGAGCGCCGGGCCCTCCGCAGTAGTCGATTCGTCGACCAAGATTTTTCTGGAGGCCAAAAACTCGTCGAGTTTGTCGCGTGTAACAAACCAGTGATCTTCCACTCCCATGTCGAGATGGAAAACAGGAAGCCGCCCGGTCTCGACCTCCATCCGTTCGGCGTGCATTCGAAGTGAAATACCGCGTTTTTCCAAGTTCAGTAGCGCGTCTTCCATGGCCGATAAGGTCGCGCAAAGCTTTCGCATGCGGTCCCCCTCGAACGAATTGCCGCGATCGTCGATGAATTGGCTGTCGGTGAGCCCTCGCTCCTGCAACTGCTGCTTCATCTCATCTTCGGACTGGACATAGTACTTTTCTTTTTTGCCACGAACGACCCGATAAAGGGGAGGCTGTGCCAAATAGACGTGGCCCCCCGCGACCAATTGATACATCTGTCGATAGAAGAAGCAAAGGAGCAGAGTCCGGATGTGGGAACCATCGATGTCGGCGTCAGTCATGATGATAATGCGGTTGTACCGACGTTTGGCGACATCCTGATCCGCCCCAATCCCGCTGCCGATCGCCTGGATCATGCTCATGACTTCTTCGTTCGCCAAGACCTTGTCTTCGCGGCTCTTGTACGCGTTGATGATCTTTCCTCGCAGTGGAAGGATGGCTTGCGTATCGCGGAATCGTCCTCCTTCCGCACTGCCACCTGCCGAGTCACCTTCCACTAGGTACAACTCGCATTCTTCCATTTTGTTGCTGATGCAGTCCCGGAGTTTGCCGGGTAACCCGCCTCCTCCGAGCACATCTTTTCGTTTGCGAAGGGCATCTTTTGCTTTGCGAGCGGCCTCCCTCGCTTCGGCAGCGAGCTGTCCCTTTCGAACCAAAAGCTTCGCATTTTTGGGGTTCTCTTCGAGATACTTCGTGAGCGCTTCGCCAACGACCGAATTGACGATCCCCTCGACTTCGCTATTCCCAAGCTTCGTCTTGGTTTGCCCCTCGAATTGCGGATGGCCGACCCGAACGCTAATCACACAGGTGAGACCTTCACGAAGGTCGTCTCCGGTCGGAACCAGATCTTTGAACAGGTTTTCTTTCTTCCCGTACGCGTTCAACGATCGCGTGAGAGCGGCTCGGAAACCGGAAACGTGAGTCCCCCCCTCGCGCGTACTGATGTTGTTGCAGTAGGAATGAAGGTTTTCGGTGTACTCCTCCGAATATTGAAAAGCGATGGAGTACGAAAAGTCGTCCTTGCTCCCCTGAATCAGAATTACGTCTTTGTGGACCACATCGCTCGCGCGATTCAAGTGCTCGACGAACTCGATAATGCCTCGTTCGTAGTAAAACTCATCCGCTTGGGTGGACCTGTCGTCTCTGACCTTGATCCGTACCCCGCTGTTGAGGAACGCGAGTTCCTGCAGACGCTTGACCAGCGTATCGTAGGAATACTTGGTGTTCGGGAAAATCTGTCCATCCGGCTTGAACGTCGTCTTCGTTCCTCGCTTGGTCGTGGTTCCCGCTTCGCGGACAGGACCGGTCGAGACCCCTCGCTCGTAGGACTGGGTGTAAATTTTTCCATTGCGACAAACCTCAACCTCGCACCACTGCGAGAGGAAGTTCACGACCGTCACCCCGACGCCGTGCAGCCCCCCTGAAGTTTGGTAGGCCTTCTTTTCGAATTTACCGCCGAATTTCAAGACCGTCATGACCCCTTCCAAGGTCGAGATTTCGCGCTGCAACATCTCTGAAAGCTGCGCGTGCCGGTCGGTCGGGATCCCCCGGCCATCATCCTCGACCGTTACCGACCCGTCTGAATTAATGGTGACCGAAACGCTTTTCGCGTGACCAGCCATCGCCTCGTCAATCGAGTTGTCCACCACTTCGTAAACCAAATGGTGGAGTCCGTTGAGTGTCGTGTCCCCGATATACATCCCGGGACGCTCTCGAACGTGCTCGAGATCGCTTAGGTGTTTTAGATCGTCCCCCGTGTACCCCCCCTCGGTGCCAAGTCCCGCCAAAACGATGTTTTCTGTCTTTTCCAAGTCGAAGTTTTGGTCGCCGGATGCGTTCATGGGGTATCCAAATCAAACGAGGTAGATCGACCCCTGAACCTCAAAATGGAGGCCTGTCGTCGACCGTTGCAAGAGGGCTGGATTCTACACGAAATTCCAGCGCTTGTCGCTCCCAACTGGAGCTTATCGAAGGGACTTGCAAAGGGCCAAACTGCGGTTGAGCAATTCGCGCACCTTGACCGCTTTAAGCTTCTTTTCTTCGTGTTCCAATAAGAACGTATTGCCCGCAGCCGAGAACGACTTGATCCCCTCCCCTTGAATCGCCAAACGCCGGGAGGAAGTGAGGAAACTGCAAACCTGATCCTCGGGATCGCCAAGGATGCGATAGCGATCAGAAAAAGCGGGATCGTCGGGGAGCTCAATCGATTTCCTACCGAACCATTTCCCCAGCTTGAGCCCCCAAGTCTTAGGAACAATCTCGATATAAGGAGCCCGAACCCCTCGGTCGGTGACTAAGGAGAGGACATAGTTGCGAGTCGATTTGTTCTTGCCACTCCCGCTGACCGTCTGGAAATCGAACAAGACGACTCGGGTCTGCCCATCGTCGATCGTTATCGTCCATCCGGCCGTCTGACGATCCCCCCGGCGTGAGAAAGGGAAGCCCCCAAACAGACTGCGGTCGTCCCCTGGAAGCTCTTCATGCAACTCAAGCCCAAGTTCCTCCGCAAAAGCCCGCAGCTTCTCTCGGCGACGCTTCTCCACCCAGTACTGAAGAAGCCAAGCCACGCCGATCGCAGACAAAACAAGAATCGGAGCTATCCACTGCTGCATACAACCTCACAACCTCGAGAACCAATTCCAGCTCCATCAACCCGGCGGCCAGGACATGGAACGCCCTCCAAGCACATGATAATGAATGTGCTCGACCGATTGACCACCGTCCCGCCCAATATTCGTCACAACGCGATAACCTGTCTCGTCCAACTGAAGTTGCTTTGCAACCACCTGAATCACCCTCTGCAAATGCCCAAGCAATGCGACATCCGAATCGGCCGCATGGGCTAGGGACTGTATCGGCTGCTTAGGAATAACAAGCACATGCACCGGAGCCTGGGGTTGCACATCGTGAAATGCCAAGGCTAGATCGTCCTCGTACACGATCTTCGCTGGGATTTCCTTCCGAATAATTTTGCTAAAAACCGTTTCTGGCATCTTCCATCCAAAGTCTGTGGTTGTTGAAGTCGTGACTGCTGTGGAACCCATCGGAACGCAATAGGGTCTTAAATGCCCTCAATGATCCCGGTGCTGTCACCGAATTGCTCGGCTTCCAGCCCCATCTTTCGCAGCATCGTGAGGTACAAATTGCAAAGTGGCACCATCCCGTCGACCGCGATGTGCTGGCCGCTCTGTAGCGAGCCCCCTCCTTTGCCTCCGAGCAAGATTGGAAGATTGTCGGGATCGTGCCGATTGCCATCGGACATGCTCGACCCAAAAACAACCATGCTGTTATCAAGCAACGTCGATTCTCCTTCTCGGATGTCTCGCATCTTTTTCAGCATCCTCGCGAATTGCTCGGTGTGCCAACGATTGATCCTTTGATATTGCCCGATTTTATCTTCGTTGTTCTCGTGGTGGGACAACTCGTGATGCCCGCCCTTGACTCCATCGAGGAAGGAGAAGTTTCTCCCCGACACATCGTTTGCGAACATCAAAGAACAAACTCGAGTGGAGTCGGATTGAAACGCGAGGACGATCAAATCCATCATGATGGCAATGTGATCGCGAAAATCGACAGGCACACCTGGCTTGGACTGCTGAATGGTCGACTCGTCCAAGTGGGGAGCCCAATCGGTTTTCCCCTTTTGCATGGTGAACTCGATCCGCTTCTCGACACCACGCACCGAATCAAGGAACTCATCCATCTTGAATTGGTCATCTCGCCCTAGCCTCTTCCGTAACGACTTGGCATCCTCCAAAACGTAATCCAATAAATGGTTGTACGACTCGGCTCTCTCACTGTCCGCGGTAATCGATTTTCCAAACAACCGTTCGTAAACGAGTCGCGGATTGATTTCCTTGGCGACCGGTCGCGTCGCCGATTGCCAGGAGATATGGGATCCGTACAACCTGGTGTAGCCGACGTTGCTGTCGATACCGCTGATGACCGGTTCGGTTCCGAGCTCCAGAGAAGGAAGCGGGGTGAAGGAACTGGTGTGCTGCGCGATGAGCTGGTCAACGGAAATACCGCCGGAGCTGATATCCTTCCCGGTTGTTTTCGCAACCGGGAGTCCAGTCAGGAAGTTGGCGGTTTTTGCATAATGCCCGTCCCCTCCATGGCTGTTTTTTTTGTCCAAACCACTCAGCACGAGCACGCTATCCTTTACGTCCGCAAGCGGCTCGAGAGATGGACTTAGCAGATAGTCCTTTCCTTTTGACTCGGGGACCCATGCCTTTTCCCAAACACCGTTGGGGAAGTAAATGAACGCTGTGCGAATAGGCGGAACGACCGTCGACGCCCCCCTCGCTCGCGTCGGGACGGCCGACTCCATCCAGGGGAGAGCCAACGCGACAGAACAACCTCGCAGGAATCGACGTCGGGTAGGCATTGTTGGGTTCATCATGATCTTGCGAAGCTATTTGTTCGAGTTGCTGTAGTAACGGTGTTGGAACGCGTAGGACAAGAATATTTCTTCGAGGATTACCGAGGCCCGTGCCTCCTTGTGAAGTCTTTCGACACTCTTGTCGATAACGCATTGATCGAATTTGCTCAATTCTCTTCCTAACGCAAATCCAACCATCTTGCGGGATACATGGCGGTAAAACTCATCCTTTCGGTCCAGTAGAACCTTCTTCAATCCGGCAGATCCCAGGAATGTCTCACCCGACGGGAGCTTGCCCTCCGAATCGACTTTCTGGCCGTTGTCCTCGGTTCGCCAGCGTCCAATCGCGTCGAAGTTCTCCAAGCCAAATCCAAGTGGGTCCATTCGATCATGGCATGAGGCGCATTCCGGATTCTCTCGATGCTTTTCCAGACGCTGCCTCAAAGTCAAATTGTTGGGACCATGGTCATTCTCCTCCAATGCCGGGACATTGGGCGGAGGTGGCGGCACCTTGGCTCCCAACACATCCTCGAGTATCCATCGTCCCCGCAGCACAGGACTGGTTCGTCGAGGATACGATGTCTTGATCAGCACCCCAGCCATGGTCGTCACGCCCCCCCGATGCTTACCGTCGGCAGGCAAATCTACGCGGGCCCAGTCTTCTCCACCCGACCATGGTAGTCCATAGTGATTCGCAAGCCGCTCGTTGAGCACGAGATAGTCCGAATCCAGCAGATCCGTCAACGGTCTGCCTTCGCGGAAAACACCGCTTACAAACCGCACCACCTCCTCTCGGGCTGCCTTCGATAGATCTTCGTCATACTGGGGATACACCTCTGCATCGGGCTTGATCTGCATCAAGTCTCGCAGTCCCAGCCACTGCATACCGAAGTTCTCGCCGAGAGACCGCGCTCTGTCATCGAGCAGCATACGGTTCAATTGACCTCGGATCATCTCGGGATCGAAGAGGCGATTTTCATCTGCGAGCTGAAGTAGCGTTGCATCCGGAATCGAAGACCAAACCACAAGCCCCATCCGCATGGCGAACTGGTGGGGCGTCAACCGTTGTACTCCGGACGCTTCCGGTTCGGGTTCGTTGACGAACAAGAACTGAGGCGATAGCAAGATCGCTTTGAACGCTTGCTGAATGCCTTGCAAATGTCGGCCGGAATCTCCGCCCGATGTCGCATACAATCCCATCAACTTCTCGATGTCCGCATCGACAATGGGACGCCTCCATGCAAGCCGAGCGAATTGCCGAAGACTCCGATCTGCAGCAATCCGCTGGGCCCCTAGTGAATCGTCCTGGGGAAGGCTGAGAATCGGGGTGCCCGTCACGGTCTGAAAATGGGATGCAACCTCGACGATTTGCTTGGAGGAAAAGACCCGGTCGATCGCAAATTCAGTAGCTCGAAGATACGCCTCCAAATGAATGGGAGACGTGAAGAGTGAATCGCCAACCGTGTCAAAGCCTTCGCCTCCACCGCCGTCTTCGGGTGGAAGCAACTCGTCTGGTAGCGGCTGACCGGTCAGATCGCGAATGGCGTTGGCGTACTCGGTACGGGTCAACCGCCGACTCATCACGTGCCCGCGATACCAGGCCTGCGTTTCATCTGACGCCAGCTTATTGCACAAGTCCTGATCGGGTCGGGTATCCACCCAACGATGAAAGGCACCTTTTTCGGGATCCGTCAGGCCAGGACTCTTCGGCGGTGGCATCTCATTCAATCGGACGCGAACCGCAACCCGTTCCCAAATATCCCCTCCTTCTACGGCCGATTGCCCATTCGTGTATTTGGAGAGGTCAAATTCACCTTCCGGATTCTCCCCTTCATGACACTTCAAACACTTGCTCTGGATAATCGGCAGGATCTTCTCATCAAACGATTCACGCCACTTTTGCCACTCCTTTTCTTTTTCCATCCCGATGGAACTTGACGAAAGGATCACTGCGAGGGCAAACGCGAAGATCCAAGACATCCAAGGTCTCGAAGGCGATTGCAACGAATTCCAGTCGATGGCGCGATTCAGATCGCTCATTCGTCTTCCGTTGGGTGAGGGGGATGGCGTTGGGTGAGGGGGGTGGGAGGGACGGTTCCATTCGACAACCGCAATCTCAATTGTACACACTACCGCTAGGAATCGGCAAAGCTAGATTTTCTCCGCAGCCTCCTTCTTTTATCGGTCGAGCTGATACAACATGGGGACATTCGCATTCGCCCGACGCACTTTTCGATCACCGCTCCCCTAACACTTACACATTCCCATCGCATGCCTCCTCATCCCAAGGGCAGTTCGACCGCGCCGCGCAGCGGAGGAACGCCATCGCAGGATCCATCGGTTCTCTTCTTTCGATGGGGAATGCTGGTCGTCGGAATGTTGCTTATCTTCGCATCCTTCTTTCTCAAACTCGAGCCTTCGATCCTGCCCAAGGGCTCCGCTGCGGCGTCCGAATTGCTCGCCAAGGTGGGCCTCGTCTTCGTCTGTGCTTGGGTGGCTTGGCCCGCGATTGCGGCCGTCAAACAAGCGCCAGGGGGGATGCTCGTTTTGGTCGGTGGATTCGCGACGGTGATGCTCTTTGTTATGCGCCCACGTACGATTTATCTCACCGGCCCCTTCATCCTCATCGCGGCGATCCTCGCGATCATCGTCGGATGGATTCGCCGTATACGCACCTAAAATCGATCATTCTTCGTCGAGGATCGGGGCTTGGTCTGGAAGCCGCTTGAGATAAAGTCCCCATACAAAAAACAAGGCGGCGACAAGTCCATACCCCGTTGCCATGATCCAAACGCGTTGAAGCAGTTCGGCTGGAATCGTCCAAGCCGAAACTTGGGAGTCTCCCCAAGGTAAGAAGATCGCGTTGCTCGCCACCGGGGAATGAATGAATCCAAAAAGCGTTCCCACCATCGCCAATATCGTGAACGCGCAAGCGGCAACCATGCGGCGATCGATCGCCATCGCGAGGATCGAAGCCCAAAGAAGGCTGGTGAGAACGAACCCATTCTTGAGCATCAACACCACCATCAAATTCTCCTGCAAATCGGGGCGGAGAGTCAGTCGCTTCTCTACATTCGCAATCGAATCTTGCAAGGCCGTATTGTCACCCACCCCCTCCTTCAGCGTTTGAAGAGATGCATGCAGATCGCTGGCGCGCGGAGGGCCGGAAAGTTGCAAACCCACTCCACCCAGAATCTGGTCGGCAAACAGAAACGCGAGGAATGCCAAAGAAGGAACGCAGGCCAGCACCAACGCCGGATAATGCCGCTTCGGGGTGGCTTGAAAACTCTGCGATGAGATCTCCAGACCGACAAAGATCAAAATAGGGAAGACAGCCGCCTTGGGGACCAGCATATAGAAATATTCAAATCCCCCTACGATGCCCAGGAGTCCAACCGTCAGGGCGGTTCCCAGGGTGTAAGCGGCTTTGCCACCCATCGCCTTGTAGGCTGGATGTCCAATGTAGGGGGTCGTTTGAATGACTCCGCCACATAGCCCCGCGACCAAGGTCGCCAGCGCTTCTACCCCTAGAACTTGAGAGGTAGAGTAATGATCCCCGGCCGCGGCAGCCGATTCGGTGCAATCCAATCCCCCCACCACGGTCGCCAAGGCAAAAGGAATGACGATAGGCAAGTAATTCAATGCGGCTCCGAGTTGATGGAGCCAGTCGAATTGAAATACCTGCAACCACCCCGTTGGCATCCAGCCCACATCGAGCGATTCTCCGACGAGCAAAGGTCGCCCCAGAACCGCAGCGGAAAGGTAATGAATCCCGCAGCCGACCACGAGAGCGACCACCGTTCCAGGAATCTTGCCCGGAAACGGAACGTTACCGATCAAACTGGTCAAGACGATCGCCAACGCGACCAACCCCACCAACGGTTCATGAAGAATGTCGATCAATGGAACGAAACTGATAATTACCAAGGCGATGGAGGTCAGGGACCCAAAAAGTCCTGCCCTGGGAATGACCCGGCGAATACTGGGCCCAAGTATGGAACACGCAAGTTTGAAGATGCCGGAGTAGATCATCGAGGCGATGCCGATTCCCCAAGCGAACCGAGCCGCATCCATTTGGGAAGCGCCACCTGACTGCGCCGCGAGAAATGCAGGGCCGATCACAAAAATCGTAATTCCGAAGATACTGGGAGTATCCAGCCCAAGCGGCATTGCCGTCACGTCGCTTCTGCCCGTCTTTTTGGCCAGCCGAAAGGCCAACCATGTGTAGAGCAGATCCCCGACCATGACCCCAATGGCGGTCCCGGGGACCATCGAGCCAACCACAAATTCGGCCGGCATTCCAAAAACCCCTACCAGCAGCCCCACCGTGAGCAAAAGCCCCGCGAGGTTGTCCAAAAGCAATCCGAAGTAAGCATTGACGTCTCCGGAGGCTCGCCAAGGGTACCGTTGGTGGGATTCCATGAATTCTCCCGAGTTGGTTTGATAGCAATCACAAGCCGGTAGAAGCTACCGATCAAGTGCTTTCTGTCAATCATTTTCCTACGCGATCCAATCAAGCTTTTCGCCTCAACAAGACCGCAAAAAAGATTGGTGTGACAATTCTTTGACGTCCTGGGCCCATAAGAGCTAGAATGAAAGGGCTGCGGCGAGCGACTGGCTCTGTCGTAGGAACTGCTGCAATTTCGGTTTCCGATCTGCCCATAAGGGTTTGCAAGAATGAATCGACCATGCAAATACTTGGACAAGGATGGAATGAATGGGACTGTTCCCGCGGGGCCTGTTCCCTCGGGGCCAATTCCCACGGGGCCAATTCCCACGGGGACTCTTCCCGCTGGACGTGCGCCGCTTGGGGCTCATGAACCCGATTTGTTCGAACCATCTCATGAGCTTGCCTCTCCCCCTCAAATTGCGGATGAGGACATGGTGCAGGAGTATCTTCAGACTCGATCCAGATCGGTCTTTGAGCAATTGGTTCGACGATACGAACGGGAACTCTATACGTATCTCCGTCGTTTTATCGGCGACGCTCAAGCGGCGGAGGATGTCTTCCAAGCGACGTTTTTGAGCGTGCATCTTCGGATCGAACAGTTCGAACCAGGACGTCGCTTCCGACCTTGGTTGTATGCGATCGCGAGCAACAAGGCGATCGACTATATGCGCCGCAATAAGCGTCATCAGATCGGCAGCCTCAACGCTCCCGCCCCTTCATCGGATCGCGACGAGACCTTGATGCACAAACTTGCAAGCCCCGCGGCCCTGCCCGAAACGGAGGCGATTTCGAGAGAAACCGAGGCGCGTGTCCGGGAGGCTCTCCAGCAACTGAGCGAACCCACCCAGCAGTTGATCCAACTCGCCTTTTACCAAGGCATGAAATACTCCGACATCTCCGAGACGCTCCAAATTCCTGTTGGTACCGTAAAGAGTCGAGTTTTTACCGCAATTCGCAAACTCAACGCGATTTGGATGCGTATGAACCAAGAGGATTCACCCAATGAGTCGAATCCACCCACGCCTTAAAAGTTTGGCAGGCCTCTGTGGTTTGGCGGCTTGGACTCGCCCATAGTCCACCGACACCTGAGCTCTATTTGTTTGCAACCCGCTTTTCTGATCGTCGCAATGACCCAACATCAGCGTCAACCGATTTCAGACGAGACACTGCTCGGGTATATCCTGTCGGCTCTCCCTATAGAGGAGAGCGATGAAATCGATTCGAGATTGCTCTGGGATCTGGAACTCCAGCAGCGGTTGATCGACCTTCGCGAGTTGCTTGCTCCTTTCGCGGAGGCTTCGCCGGAGGCTTATGAGCCATCGGGTGACCTAGTGGCCCGTACTCTTTCCCAACTTGGCGCCCCACCAGCATCTGACTTGAACCCAAACCACGAGTCGCGCTCCGGTAGAGCTTCTTCGTCGCGATTTACGACCGTGATGGAATCGGCGAGTCGACAGACTCGGTGGGCTTGGATCGATAGTCTTGCCATGGTCGCGGCAGGTGTCACACTTCTTTGTGTCTTGCTTCCGAGCGTCTGGTATTCGCGCGAAGAATCGAGACGGCTGGCTTGTTCGCAAAATCTGAGGAAGTTTGGAAGTGCTCTACATGAGTATGCGAGCTTCAATGCGCGGGGTGAATTGCCGAGCATCGATATTGAGGGACCTCTCGCTTTTGCTGGATCCTATGTGTTGAAACTCAATGAATCCCAGCTCCTCGAATCAAGCGATTTGGTCTGGTGCCCCACTCAACAGTCGGCACCGAAACATTTAGGTATTCCCAACATGCAACAATACCTTGCATCTTCCCTGGAGCAGCAGCGATCTTGGATCAAAACGATCGGTGGGAGCTATGCCTACCATTTGGGAAACATCGTCGATGGCCGATACGAAACTCCGCGTATCGCTTCCGTCCGTCGAACCGAACAGCCCGCTCATGATTTTGTCCCGATCGTCGGTGACGCCGTCGATGTTGCGATGCTTGAGGATGAATCCAAGGCGTTTTCCCACGGCCCCCAAATCAGCAACCTCCTGTACAAAGATGGGCGAGTTCATTCAGTCCGGCTTCGGAACCTGCAATCCACCGAGGGACTGGATCATCCGTACTTGAATCGGCATCAAGCGAGAGCGGTGGGAATTGGACAAGACGATACCTGCCTTGCCCCAAGCTTCGTTCCCCCTGTCAGCGTGAACGAGAACTGGATGATCACCAACCCGATCAAGTAACCGTTGCGAATCGCGTGACAAACCTCTTACTTTTGCAGTCCCCGCCAGTGCGGTGCGATTTTCGTCAATGCTATTTGGTGCAGTGACTTGTTCGCAGCACAAATACTGCTGGGACCATGCAACGGCAATGGATTGCCATCACAGTCGGTGCAAACGCCTCCTGCTTCGTGAACAAAAAGTTGCCCCGCCGCGAAATCCCATGGGTGGAGTTGGTATTCGAAGAAAACTCCATACTGGCCACATCCGAGATTGCACAAATCGAGCGCGGCGGCCCCAAATCGACGCATTCCGTGAATATGGCATTCAAAAAACGTGGCGATCGTGTCGAGCGTCGCTCGCATCATCGCTCCGCGGTCATAATAGAATCCACAAGCGACAAGGACTTCATCCAGTCGAGTTGCATCGCACACGTGTTGCTGACCTTGAGAAGTCCAAGCTCCTTGACCGCGAGCGGCAAGGTACCAGTCTTGCGAGATGGGATTGTGAACGATTGCCAGCTCGGGTTCACTGTTCCGGTAGTAGGCGATGGAGATCGCGAAGTGCGGTATGCCATGCAGGTAATTGCTAGTCCCGTCCAACGGATCGATGATCCACAAATGTTCCGATGTGGAAACGATCGAAGTTTGAGACTCCTCCGCCAAGAATCCATGATCGGGATGAGATCGACGCAGTGTTTGCAGAATCGCGAACTCGGCTGCCTTGTCAGCCTCCGACACGAAGTTGGCTGTCCCCTTGGATTCGACGCCAATCGATTTGCCAAACCGCTCCTTCAGCTCGACGCCAGCCTTAACAGCCGCCTCAAGAGCGATTTCTAAGGAGGGATGTCGCACAGGCAAGCGGCGAACCGAATCGGGTAGTTGCATAAATAAACTTTCGACCTTAGTTAGCTATCCATCGCAGTACGCGTTCGCGTCCACGCGATGGGAGCGAAGATCAACAGGGGTGCCCATGCAGCAGCTGCCGGAGTGAGCAAAGTGCCGTTGGCTCCGAGTGTACGAATGCCAATACTAAGCCCGAAAAAAATGGCGTAGCTCACCACGCACGATGCAATCATGCTTACCAAATTTCGGCTCCGTGTAGACAAGATCAACGGAATGCCAATAAGCAACTGTGTGAAGTCGAGTAACGGTTGAAGGAACCGTGAATGCACCATGACCTGCATATCCGCGCCAAAAAATGCCGATTGGTTTTTAACTCGCCAAACCAGTTCTGCTGTCGATGCGAATTGCTTGGCCCCGCCCCCCAAAAGCAGATCGAATTCCAAGTCGCTCGGTATAAAGCAATCTGTAGGAGCCAACCAAGACGTATCGGATGGCAGATACAGATAGACAAGGTCGTCCTTGCGAACGGATGGAAGTCCAGCAATCGGTTCCGCCGATTGAAAATTGTGTACGAGATATCCAGCCGGATGATGGTCGTTCGACGCCAGGAACTCGGCTTGCTCTCCCAGTATTTGCCTCGTGATCGAGGAAGGGGGCCCAGTGAACTTGAACGCAGGATTGACAATCAATCGCTTCGCAGGAATGGTGTGGCGACCGACGACCAATATGCCGCGATCGTGATCTTCCGCGGGCTTCAACGGTTCAATCGTCTCGCCCGTCAATTCCGGCGGGGTCTTGCTCAAGATTTCGCTGAATCTCGGGATGGCTGTCTCTCGTAAGATCGCTGCCAGAACGATCATCATCATCGAAGCCAGGATAAGTGGCGTTGCAATTCGCCCTTTGCTGATTCCTGCTGCGAGAATAGCGGTAAGCTCATTCGTGCGGCTAAGCCACGCGAAGACGAACATCGTGGCCAACAACGTGATCAATCCACACAATCGATCAAACAGACTGATCATCTGGGGACCAAAGTACGCGAGAAGCCCGCGTGCAAATCCACCTTGAGCTTTTCCGAACATGACAAACTCGTCCACGTTCGTGAAAAGTTGGACGACGATGAGGAGACCGGAGAGTGTTAGGAAACATACGACGAAGACTCGACCGTACAGAAACAGGATGTAACGATCAATCTGAGTCATAAAGCGACAGCACTCCCCAAAATCCAATCCAACAGATTCGAGAAAGAATCACTTACCAAGGGCATAGTCGCTGTAGATCGCAGTCGCTTGAACCTTAGGGATCATGCGAGGGATCGGTACCAAGTCAAATGCGACTGTCAACTTCGAGAAGTTCTCTATGCGCAATTTCTTATCCACGACTTGAAGCTCCGGAACGATCTTGGAATCGACTATGTCATCCAACAAAATCCTCGGCGTCTGCGAGGTGCCATACTGGGAATGGGTGACTCCCGCGGTACCTGCAAATCGATTGACAACGGCCAAGATCGCGGGATCGTAAGTGAAATTGTTTTGCTTGTCCGTGGTTCCGAGTTTTTCGAATCCACCCACGCAGACAATGCTCTGGTTGCGATCATGAAATTGGTACGCTTCGTAGCCTGCCAGCCGAAGGGTCTTGGTCACCAAGTACGCCTTCTCGGCTGCTTGCTCCAATTGCGACGCTTGGGTTACAGCCTCGTCTTTGTCCGTGCTTCTGCCCCATGAAACGTATGAGTCGGTACCCCGAAGCGTGAGAATTTGTACGGTGAACTTCTTCTCGCATTGGAGCAAGTTGAATTCGTCGAACGGCTTCTCCTGATTCATCTTCCGAACAAATCGGTCCACCTCAGGCGAACGGTAATACTCCGCTGGCAGCAGTGGATTGCGCGTTTTGAATGCAAAACGCATTGGACCGGTTCCGACGATTTTTTCCGCATTCGCCTTGGGTTTCAACAAACCTTGTAGATAGCTTCGATACTCGTTGGTTGAGACGGAATCATTTCCCTTCGATTTTGCATCGGGGGACATGATAAACTTGGGCTGAATGTTCTTGATCTTCGTCAAGGTGTCGTCGATGGCCGCGCCATCCATCGAGTCAAAGTCACCAACCAGAACCGCGCACGTCTCCAAAACTCGATCATCACGGTATCGCATCTTGCGTTCTTTTCCGTCTTCGGTGATCCCCGCGCCGGTAACCGACTGCGAGTAATCGAAGGACTTCGGCAAGCAATACGCATTGAGTGCGTAATCTTTTCGAAGCTCGGCCGCCAATTGAACCGCCTTCTTCTTCGCACCGTCACCTTCAAACGTATAGGCCAAGATCAGCCAGGGTCCGTGTTCGTTCTTCAGTTCCAAATCGGCAGCGGTGAAAGGCTTGGACTGCCCGTACGCAACTTGAGGATGCACCAGCGCACAACTCCCCCAAAACACCAATACCAATGCCTGCAACGCCCAGGCCAGCCGACTGCATGATGTCCGACTGCACGCCATGGGAGATCTGCAATCTCGATTCAACATGATTCCATCCTCATCTTGTCAGGTTCTCGGTGGAAACGCCGGAGCTTTGTGGGACCGATCCCACCGACGCTTTCCTGCGTCATAGCAATTCTCGCACCGTGTCGGCTAGACCATTTTTCCTCGCTCTCTATAAATCCTGTACCCAATGCGGGTTTCTCCTCAGAAAGCCAGGGCCTGCCCCGCAATGGAAGCTAAGATCTCCATGAACGCTATTTATCGCTAGCAATACCATGATCCGAATCACCTGTTTATTCCTATTAATCGTTGCATTCCACAATGCCCCGACGACGCTCGGAGGTGAAAACGTATTGCTGCTCCCAGAAGCGATCGATGCGAAAAACCCTCCCAAGCTGCTCCTACATGGGGGGGGCAAAATCACGGACGATGTCTTCGAAAAGTTCGTCGAGCTCTCGGGTGGGAAAAAGGCACGTATCGTCTTCATTCCCAACGCCGGATATAGGCAGGCGGAGTTCGATTCCGACGAAGAGTTCCTCGAGGCTCTTCACGAACGCTTTAACGCTTGGCCTCATTTGGAGTCCTCCGGGCAGATTGAAAGCTTCCGTTTTCTTTACACCGACGAGCCGGACGACGCCGACGACGAGGATTTCATTCGCCCTCTCCAGGAGGCCACTGGCGTCTGGTTCTCGGGGGGTGCACAAGGCCGATTGAACTATCGCTATGTCGGAGAGTTTCCAGCCCGAACGAAGTTCCAATTCGCCCTCTCGGAGTTGCTAGAGCGGGGAGGTGTCGTTGGGGGGACATCCGCTGGCATGGCTGCGCTCCCCGAAATCATGACGCTTTGGCAGGAGGACCATGAAGATGGTAGTCCGGCGTCTGCGGTTGCCGTACACGGACTCGGCCTGATGCGAGGCGCGATCGTTGAGCAACACTTCGACACCGTCGGGGGAAGACTCGAACGCTTTACCGGATTGCTGCGCGATGCGGCTCGGCTGAACCGACTTTCCGGTCGTCCCAATGCAGGTCAAACCATGGTTGGCCTCGCGGTCGAAGAAAGCACCGCACTGATCGTCGAAGGGAACGTGCTCTCCACTCTCGGAATTGGGAATTCTCACATCTTCTTGCGTGAGCCGACCCTCCGCGCCTTGGAATGGTACGAACTCCCCAGCGGCGAGTCCGCACAATTGGAACGTTCTCCAAATCAAGGCACGGCGTTGATGCGGCTAGAGCTGCCCAAAGAAACACGCAATCCCCTCGACGACGGACGTTAAGCGTCAACCGACTCGGTGGTGAGCGGGAATCGGATGGCGTTTTCACTTCGGGGTGCGGTTGTGATAAACTAAAGGTTCTTCGGCAATACAACAGCCGGAGGCACCCGCCTGATTTCCTTCCCATCATCCCGTTTGTTTCGTCATTCGCTTATGCCATCCACGCGATCCCCCGGGATTCTTGATCTGTTTCGACTCGCGATCCATCACCGAACGCTTGTGTGCTTCGTTGCGGGGCTCATGGTGTGGTGGTGCCCGTCCGGTCACGCTCAGCCGCAAACGGTGGAATTCAACCGAGACATTCGACCCATTCTCTCGGACAACTGTTTCTTTTGTCATGGTCCAGATGCGAATCGTCGCGAAGCGGACTTGCGATTGGATCGGGCCGAAGACGCTCTCCAAAAGTCGATCGTGCCGGGTGATGCGAAAGCGAGCGAACTGGTCGCGAGAATCTTCAGCGAGGAGGCCGATGAGAAAATGCCTCCACCGGCATCCCATAAAACTCTCACCGCCGCGCAAAAAGATCTGCTCAAACGATGGGTCGAACAAGGAGCCGTTTACCAAAAACATTGGGCGTATGAACCTCCAAGAAAATCATCGATCCCTCCCAGCATCCATCCCATCGACCACCTGGTAAATCAAAAGTTATCGGAACAAAATATTGCACCGGGGAAGTTCGCGGATCGCCGGACTTTGATTCGACGCCTTTATTTTGACTTGCTTGGCTATCCCCCTTCCGCAGATCAAGTCAAGGTGTTCGTAGAAGACGAAGCTCCGAATGCCTACGAGCAACTTGTCGACTCCATTCTCAACAGCCCTCACTTTGGAGAGCGCATGGCGATCGGTTGGCTCGATGTCGTTCGTTTCGCTGATACGATTGGATACCACAGCGACAACCCCCGAAACATCTGGCCCTACCGCGATTATGTGATCCGCAGTTTCAATGAGAATAAACCCTTTGATCGCTTCACGATCGAACAAATTGCAGGAGATCTCCTACCTGACGCAAACCAGGAGACCAAGGTTGCGTCGGCATTCAATCGCCTTCTCCTTTCCACCGAAGAGGGTGGCTCGCAACCCAAGGACTACGAGCAACGCATGTTGACGGACCGTGTCCGCGCGATCGGGACTGTGTGGCTGGGACAGACGACCGGATGTGCTCAATGCCATGACCACAAATTCGATCCGATCACCATGCGCGACTTCTATTCGCTCGGCGCGTTCTTTGCCGACATCCAAGAGCCTATCATCGGGGCGAGAGAACCCGGAATGATGGTCATGACCGACGAGCAAAGTCGTGAGTGGGAGGAAGCCCGGCGGGAACTCGATCGGCTCCAAAGCCAATTGGATGCCCCCCATCCTGAATTGGACGAAGAGATGCGTCGCTGGGAGGAAGACCAAGTGGCTCGTCTCCAGCGTGATGAAAAGTGGACGGCTGTCCGCCCGTCCAAGGCTCATTCGGTCAAGAAGAATTTGAACCTCCGATTGGATAAGGACGGAAACGTTCTAGCGAAAGTCGACGAAAAGAGAGCGACCCGTTCGCAGAGTGATGGGACCGACGTTTATATCGTCGAACTTCCTGCCTTGAGCGAATCGATGACCGGACTGAGATTGGATGCGCTCCCTGAAGGCCCGAAAGGAATCGGCCTTGCCGCCAACGGAAACTTTGTCTTGAGCGAAATCACGGCAGAGGTCGACGGAAAGGCATTGGAAATCGAGAAGGCTACTGCAACATACGAACAGCCTAGCTTCCCCGCATCCAACGCTGTCGATGGGATTTCCGATCAACGCGATAACGGTTGGGCTGTCTTAGGTGGTGAAAAAGCAGTGCAATCGATTTACCTTCAATGGAAATCGCCTCAAGGTACTGGGACAGGTCCTTGGAAAATCAAGCTTGTTTTTAATTGGGGTGGGGAGCATGCGATCGCGAAATTAAGAATTCAAACGACCTCCCAACCTCCTCCGATCCAAAGTCCAAGCTCTTCATCTGTCTCACCATCCTTGGCCAAAATTCTGCTAACCCCCGTTGCAGATCGAACCGAGGGACAAAAGAACGAGCTACTGCAAGGGTTCAAGCAATCGACGGAGTCGCTTCGAGCGCTCCGGACGAAACTGTCGGAAGCGAAAAAGAGAACGTCGGATCTAGAGAACACGTTTCCCAAATGCCTGGTTTCTGTTAGCTCACCTTCGAAACGGACGGTCCGCATCCTCCCTCGCGGGAATTGGATGGATGAATCAGGGGAAGTCGTTCAGCCCGCTTTCCCTGCTTACTTGCCTCAACCTCCCGCGGCTGCAGGTGGGTACAACCGGTTGGATCTCGCGAAATGGTTGGTGAGTTCCGAGAACCCCTTGACGGCGAGAACGGTGATGAACCGACTGTGGAAACAGCTATTCGGCGCAGGCCTCAGCAAGGTTCTGGATGATTTGGGAGCTCAAGGCGAAACGCCACCCAACCTCCCGCTCCTGGACCACTTGGCGTGCGAGTTCGTCGATCGCGGTTGGGACATGAAACATATGGTGCGATTCATCGTCACCAGCGAAACCTACCGACGTGCTTCGAATGCCACTCCGGATCAACTCGAAAGAGATCCCGACAATCGCTACTGGAGCAGGCAGACTCCCTTCCGAATCGATGCCGAACTAGTGCGCGATACGGCCCTTCGGATATCCGGTCTTCTTGTACAGAAGATCGGAGGTCCCAGTGTGAAGCCTTATCAGCCTGAGAGTTATTGGGAGAACCTCAATTTCCCGGTCCGTAAATACCAATCGGACACAGGGAGCAATCAATATCGCCGAGGTCTCTACACGTGGTGGCAAAGGAGCTTTCTCCATCCGAGCATGCTCGCATTCGACGCTCCAACCCGCGAGGAATGTGCGGCGGATCGGAACCGCTCGAACATTCCGCAGCAAGCGTTAGTGCTTCTCAACGACCCCAGCTACGTCGAAGCCGCTTGCGCGTTTGCGGAAAAGATCATGCGATCAAAATCCCCAGAGCTGGAGGAACGCATCCGTTTCGCTTGGCAGGAGACGCTTCAACGCGACCCAACGCCCCCCGAATTGGAGGCCGTGCGATCGGCTTGGGAAGATCGGATGAAGTCGTATTCCGATCGCGAGAACGATGCAAAGACGCTTACAACTTCGGGGTATCGAGATGTTCCGGAAGATCTCGATCGAATTCAATGGGCTGCTTGGACACATGTATGTCGCATCCTATTGAATTTGCATGAGACGATCACTCGTCCGTAATGGCTCAGCCACGAAACTTAGTTCTTGTTAAAACGAAATTCGATCATGCATTCCAAAACAACAGAATTGCGAAGACGGCTTTTCTTGGGCCGCACCTCGCAGGGCTTAGGTGGACTCGCGCTGGCGACTTGTTTGTCCCCCGATTTATTTGCGGAGGGGACCGATTCATCGAACGAGTCCAAGGGGGTTATTCCCAAACTCGCGTACCCGCAAAAAGCGAAGCGAGTTATTTGGCTCACCATGGCGGGTGGCCCTTCTCAATTGGAGACATTCGATCCCAAGCCCAAATTGGCGGAGATGGATGGGAAACCCATGCCGGAATCGATGACCAAAGGGCAGCAGCTTGCTCAGCTTCAGGGTCAACCTCTGAAATGCTTCGCTCCTCAGCATCCGTTCAGCAAATTCGGATCGAATGGGACTGAAATCTGCTCGCTCTTTCCCCATATCGGCTCGGTGCTCGACGATATCTGTTTGATCCGATCGATGACGACGGAAGCGATCAACCATGACCCGGCTCACATGTTTATGAACACGGGTTCCCAAATCGCGGGGCGGCCAAGCATGGGTGCATGGGTCACGTACGGGCTTGGGTGCGAATCGGAGAATTTGCCAGGCTTCGTCGTGCTGACCTCCCTTGGAAAAGGGGGCCAAAACCAACCCATTGCGGCTCGCCAATGGAGTAGTGGCTTTTTGCCTACCAAGTTTCAAGGGGTGCAGTTGCGTTCCCAAGGGGATGCGGTGCTTTACCTCAACAGCCCGGGAGGGATGCGATTGGAGGACCAAGGCCGCGACATCGAGTCCATCAATCTGCTGAACAAACAATATGCCCTGACAGTGGATGACCCAGAAATTGCGACGCGTATCGCCCAATACGAGATGGCGTTCAAGATGCAGACGAGTATTCCCGAGTTGATGCAGACGGATCGAGAGTCTGCGAGCACGCTTGAGCTTTACGGTTGCCAGCCGGGAGATGGTTCGTTCGCCTCCAATTGCTTGCTCGCCCGTCGCTTGGCAGAGAGGGGAGTTCGGTTTATCCAGCTCTACCACAAAGATTGGGATCACCACGGCGGTGTCAAAGAGGGTATCGAGTTCAAGGCGAAGGAAATCGATCGCGCTTGTATGGCCCTCATCACCGATCTCAAACAACGAGGAATGTTCGAAGATAGTCTGATCGTTTGGGCCGGGGAATTTGGCCGAACCCCGATGTCGCAGGGAGGAAACGGCCGAGATCACCATAACAAGGCCATGTCGGTCTGGCTTGCAGGGGCGGGAGTCCGAGGCGGCATCGTCTATGGCGCAACAGATGAGTTGGGATATGCCGCAGTCGAGGATATAGCCAATGTTCACGATCTGCACGCCACGATGCTTTACCTCATGGGAATCGAGCACTCCTCTTTTTCGGTCAAGTTCCAGGGACTCGATGCCAAACTAACGGGCGTCGAAGGAGCGACGGTCATGCGAAGGATTCTCGCGTCGACCTAAATCGATTGCTTCCCAAATGTGACAGCGGCTTTCATGATCTCGGGCTTGTAATCGAGATCGGTAGGCAAGCGAAAGGGCCCTGGGTCGAGCGGATCTCGAAGCCTTGGCTCTGTTGGCACCAGTCGCTTGAACTCGATCTCGGCCGTTTCTCCCGGCGCGAATTTTCGCAACTCACGACGGAGATCATCGAAGCTTTTCAGCTCCACATTATTGACCTTCATGATCTGATCGCGATACCGAAGCCCCGCGCGTGCAGCAGCCGAATTCTCGATGACGCGGTCGATTACCAACGAATTCGCTTGGCTCAGCACTCCCAGGTAAGCCCCGCGTGAAACGAACAACTCGATATCACTGAGCTGATCGAGCGCCTGGCGGCCCCCGTCGAGGGACATATTCGTGCCGAAGATCCACAACGTTTGTGTTACTGGGAATTCACGCAGATGCGGGATCAATTCGTCTCCAACTGGCACATAGGAAAGCTCGAGAATATTGAGCTCGGGCCCATCCTTGATCACGAGTAAATCCTCTGTGGTCAACTTCGCATCGACGATTTGCAGGTGGTTCAAATTAGGAAGCTTTAACACTGCCTTCAGGACGTCAGGCGTAATCTTGGAACCTTCCAGCCTCGCAAATCGAATCCAATCGACATGGTCCAAGTCTTGAAGATCTTCCGCCGTGCCTTGAAATCCTTCATTGATATCTAGCGGATCATTGACTTGGAGCAATTGCGATCGACTGGGAAAGCTCAAACGCATCTCTGGCGATAACCTTTGAATTCGCTCCCAAACGCTTTGTCCCACCTGCAAGCGAACCGCTTCATGGACTCGAGCGGCTTGCAACCCACGGCTCCCTGTTGTTTCGTTTGCAAGTCGTTTGAGCAGCGCGGTAGCTTGTGATTTTCTTGGGGAGTGGTTCGAGCGTATCAGATCGCAAACGATCTCCAACATACGAGTAAATGCTTCACCGTCTGCCTTCCTCAGCGAGGCCTCGATCATCGGGAATGCGGCATCGGCATGTCGATAAAGTTGGTCGCTGGCCCATTCTCTCTTGCCGTAACTCTTGTCGCTCAGGTTTTCAATCCAGCCCAAGACCTGCGTTTCCGAAGGACCTTGGGACGATTCCCCTTCTACTGCCAAAACCGAGGATGCCAGAGCTGATGATGGTGGGGCCGATCCGTTCTGCGCCAAACAGAAAGCGGGCGCCATCAACGAGAACCCAGCAGCCAGAGGGAACACTCCCCAAACGGTGCGTCGGATCATCCTCCAACCCGAATAAAATGCTCCTGCCTGGCAAGTGCGAAAACGTCTAGTGCTTCGGTTCATAGGTCGATAGGCTTTGGCAATGGGCGGGCGTAAGACCCGCTGTTTCGATCGATCGCAACATCCTGACGGTTCAACCATGGAACATAGCTTTATCGCCTGGGCAAAACAACGTTCGTCGAAGCTCCCGCAGGTCAAGCTGGGGATCGGCGATGACTGTGCGCTTTTGGCCGGTTCAGCCGACGATTGCGTCGTCACCACGGACTCGCTTTGCGACGGCACGCATTTTATCCTATCGGAGTGCGGCGGTCGAAGGGCTGGACGCAAGCTCCTCGGGGTCAGCTTGAGCGATCTAGCCAGCATGGGGGCCACCCCCGTCGCTGCATTTCTGTCTCTTTGCCTACCCCGCGTTTCTGCAGGAGATATCGCCGCCGAGGTCTTCGAGGGGGTTCTCGAAATGGCCAAAGAATACTCGGTCGCCATCGCCGGCGGGGATACGAACGTCTGGGACGGGCCTCTCGCTCTCCATCTGACCGCCCTGGGAACCGCCGCGCCCGATCGCGCTTGGAAACGCTCAGGGGCCAAACCAGGGGATGCCATCGTCGTCACCGGAACGCTCGGAGGTAGCATTCTCGGAAAGCACCTCGATTTTAAACCCCGCCTGCACTTGGCACACAAACTGGCACAACTCGATATTGTCTCTGCAGCGACCGACATCAGCGATGGTTTGGGGATCGACCTCTTGAATGTCACCGTTGCGAGCCGCTGCGGAGCCGAAGTGGATTTGACCAAGATTCCAATCAGCGAAGCCGCCCACCAATTGGCAGAATCGTCGGGTCGCTCCCCCTTGGACCACGCTCTCGGGGACGGCGAAGATTTCGAGCTGCTGCTTGCGATTCCCAAGGAAAAAGTGAATCGGATGCCCGCGGAGATCGACGGCGTTCCCCTTACCCGCATCGGGGAAATGGTTGGCAGGACCGGCCTGTGGTCCAAAGAAAAAAGCGGTGTCAAACAGCTCCCGCCACGTGGCTATGTCCACGGATGACCCACAAAATCTTCAAAAATCACCCCTAATTCCTCCGAACCGTCAGGGGAAAGAGGGCTTGCATGCGACTCTTTTGGCATCATGAGCGCGCTGGCAATGAGATTACCCATGGAAGAAAAATCGGAGCAGATCGACTGGGGCAATGCGATCGATAGACATCGTCGCTGGTTGTCTACTGTTATCCATTCCCGGTTGGCCGACCACCAGGCGGCAGAAGACGTTTTGCAAGAGGTCGCACTTGCGGCCATTACACAACGGAGCCGTCCGGAGGATCCCGCAAAGATTGCACCTTGGCTCTATCGCATCGCCCTGCGAAAAGTCATCAACCATCACCGCTCCAACGGCAGACGAAAAAAACTGCTAGTGGGCGCCGCCGACGCGGGAAAAGGATCCGAATTATCGGACTCTCCCTGCCCAGGCGAATGGCTAATGAAATTGGAAAGCGATTCGGTCGTTGCGAGCGCCATTCAAAAACTATCCTCTCCAGATCGTCAAATCCTACTCCTCAAGTACACCGAAGGCTGGGGTTATCAGGATCTGGCAGATCACCTTGGAATTTCTATTAAGACTGTCGAATATCGCTTGCTCAAAGCTCGAAAGGCCTTGAGAGCAAAGCTGTCAACTTATTATTCCTAATCCCTTCGCAATATCGAAAAAACCAGACTCAATAGGTTCCCTTCCTATGATCGACCCCTTGCAACTTCAAGCGTTAGTAGACGGCGAATGCTCTCCCGGTCAGCGTCGCGAACTGCTCGAACATTGCGATTCCCATCCTGAGAATTGGAGGGAAGTCGCCCTCGCAATGCTGGAAGAGCAACAGTTCTCGAAGCAACTTCATCAAGTCGCAACACCAACTCTTGTCGCAACACGATCTCTTGTCGCAACACTGAACCCAACGGCGTGTCACCCATCGGAACCGGCTTCGCTCAAAATCGTCGCCTCCGAGCCATTAGCGAGCCTGCCGATCCCAAGCGCTCAAACCGTTCTGCATATCCCGCCGGTCAGTCGCAAGCAATCTTGGCGGCCTGTCCTCGCCGCTGGACTGATCGGGCTCGCCGCCTTTTGGGGCGGCCGCATGGTCCCCCATTCCAACTCGCATGAGTCGCACCCCAAAGACACATTGGCCACCAATCAATCCACCGTGTTCAAACCAGGCATCCAACCGAACAGCTCGGGTGCTGGCGGTCTCGGGGCACCCAACCAACTCGTTTCGGATCAATCCAATCCCTATGAGGGTCTGCCCGAAACAGACCTTAGGGTCCAAATCGGCAATCAAAACATCCCCATCTTCGACCCCAACGATATCGATCCTCAATTGGTACTGGCGCTGCAGGCCTACGAGATCCAAAAAGCCAACCAACGACTTCGGCAGCAAGGCTTCGAGATCGATTTGCGACCTGAGTATATGACCGGTCAATTGAACGATGGGCGGCAAGTCGTTGTACCAATCCACCAAGTTGGATTGCGGCCCTACGGGCAGTAAATCAACAGAGTTCATTTAGGATTTTATTTTTTGCTTAAGGATTGAATGATGAGATCTGTATTCAAACATTGGATTGCACCGGTGATCGCGATATCGGGTACGAGCGGCGTGATGTCCCCTCTCGCTTTCGCCCAGGACGAATCGAAAGAAGAGAAGAAGACGACAGCTATCATCGTGCGAGCGGAAGGCACTCAGCAAGCTGACATTCAAAAGAAGGTGGCTGAGGCACTGGAAAAAGCAGGTATCGCCGAAGAGATGAAGGCCAAAATTCTCAAAGAGGTCGCCGTGGCCGAAGAGAAAGCTCGACTGGCCGCAAAGAAGGGTGAACAGTCGGCGAAAAAGGCCGAGGCAGCTGCAGAGTTGGCCAAAGATGCCGAAGTTCAGATCATCGAACTCAACGGCGCGAAACCTGGCGAAGTGGTCGAACTGAGCGTAACAGGAGAGGGCGGTGTTCAACAGAGACTTAAACAACTCCGGGCGCGTGTTCTGCGTGATATGGCGGATCAAAAATACCGCATCGGAGTCGCTTGCCGCTCTGAAATGGCGGACGATGGCTCGAAGATCGAGAAACCCGAAGGCCAAGAAGGGCTGGTTGTCGAAAGCGTATTTCCTGATTCCCCTGCAGCGAAAGCAGGCGTGAAGGACGGGGACGTATTATTGATGATCGATGAGAAGCCCCTCAACGATGTCGATCAGTTGATGAAAGCAGTACAAGTCGCAGGGAAGGAAAATAAAGCCCTCAACATCGCTATAGCTCGCGACGAGGAAAAGCTCACGCTTCAAGTCAAGCCAGCTGAAATCAAAGACCTCGATCGCGTGGTAGAAAACATTGAACTAAACATGCCCTCCGGCGGTTGGCTCTTCCAAGGAACGCCGCTTCAGGAAATGCCCGGCCCCGGCGTTCAAGGACTCAATGCCGCTCGCGCTTTCTCTTTCTCAGCCGGCGACAAAGAATTGAAGACCGAGATTGAAAAACTACGGAAAGAAGTCGCCGAACTCAAGGAAATGATTCGCGAACTGAAAAAGTAAGTCCGCGAGACCGCACTCCTTATCATCGCCTCAACGCCCGATTCGCGAAGCCCCAACAGGCTTCGCGTTTTTTTATGCATCGTCGAACGGTCGTCCCCGACCGTTTTGCCACTTAGAAACGATCGAAAACCGTTAGCCGCTCTGGCGCTCGCCGCGACTTCCATTGAGATCCAGGTTGGCTCCTAGCCCACCTCCCATCAATTCTGTAGAGCTTGATCCGATTGCCTTACTCTTCCGAAAGCTCCCAGATCGTCAGCAACTCGCGAAACCGCTCCCAACCCTCCAAGTACCTCTCGTCGCTCCCCTCGCTTTCAACGCTTAATTTTCGATTCCAGTGGCGAATAGAGATCGCAACAGAGCCTCGATGCAATAGCCATAAGTCCTCTGTTGTGAGCGGCAATTTCCATCCGGAAACGTCTGCATACGTCTGAATACCCGCCCGCCATTGGTCCCAAGTTATATGCAAACTTCCGAGCAGTCGAATCAAATCGAAGAGCGGAGCTTCGACTCGAGACGCACCGATATCCACAACCCACATCCGCTTCAAATCGCTTGAAACCAAAACGTTCTCTCTCCAGAGATCCCGAACGATCCAATGCTGGCGAGTTGGCCGGTGCTTCCAAGCTCGCAACAGCTGCTTCCAATCGCTCACTTCACGGGATACCGCGCGGACAAACGCTGCGTATCGCGAAGCATCCGCCTCATAGACACCTCGAACGGGTGTATCCCAGTCACCGTCTTGCAATGCATCCCAACGTTCTTGAACCCCTCGAGAGGGTTCATCGGTGCATGCGATGGTTCGGCAAACGCGATGCATTTCGCCAAGCAACTCCATCAGCTCCCCTCGCAGTTCGCAGGTCAACTGAGAGATAGATAACGGAACGCCAGGAACCCAGCTGGACAGAGTCCAATACCAATTAGCCGATTGGATTACCGTGGCCGGAAGCGGGCTATCGACCCTGGCGGATTGCACATGCCAATGCAAGGGCCGTGGAATTGGAGATTCGCTTTCATAGCCCGCATCCTGAAACTTCGTACAAGCTGTCGACCACCATCCCACTTTGTGGATCGTGGACGAAGTACTTGGCCAGGCGCGGAGGGCAAATGATCCTTCCCTGGTTACCAGCTGAAAGAGAGGCAACCCACTCATTCCGCGATGCTTCGGTTCGACAGCTTGCCAATTCTGCGCGCCGAAGCGAAACGTCAACAAGGCTCGAAGCGATTCAGGCAGGGAATCCATCGCGCCGTTTCCATCAATTCGCTCCAACGGTGAACCCGATCGCTTTCAGGGTTACTTCAGTTTCTCGACCCGGCCACCCTTGAGACGCACCAGAGCATCGCACTGGCCTGCAATCGATTCGTCATGAGTTACCATGACGATCGTGAGTCCGTGCTGCTGATTGAGGTTTCGGAGGATGCTAAGAATCGAGGCCCCTGTTTCTTGATCCAGATTCCCTGTAGGTTCATCGGCCAGCAACAGAGCCGGAGATGCGATCAATGCCCTGGCAATGGCCGTGCGCTGCATCTCCCCGCCGGAAAGCTGATTTGGTTTGTGGTTCAAGCGGTGATCGAGTCCAACCGTCTTGGCCAACTCCTTGGCTCGCTCGACGATCACTTTTCGCTTGGTCCAATAACTCCATATGCCTTGGCCAATCAAGGCAGGAGCAAGAATGTTTTCGAGCAGGGTTAGCTCGGGAAGCAAGTGGTAAAACTGGAAAATCATTCCAAGCTTGCTATTCCGAAAATGGTCGCGCTGTCGGTTGGGGACATTATCGATTCGATGTTGATCGAAATAGATTTCCCCGCTGTCGGGACGATCCAAAGTCCCCAATAGATGAAGAAGCGTACTCTTGCCGGACCCGCTCTGTCCGACGATCGCGGTCATCTTTCCCTCTTCGGCTTGGAAGTCAACTCCCTTTAAAACGTCCACTCGCATGTTGTGACGTTTGTAAGCCTTAGTGACGTGAGTCGCTTGCAAGATCACGCGCTGGGACGATGGATCGAGACGAGAAGTCTCTTCTGACTCAGCACGAACAACACGGTAGCGACTTTGCTCGAGCGACTTTGACTTGTTGGCGGTCGTGGTGGGGACAACACTATTCATATCGCAATGCCTCAACTGGGTGCATGCGCGCTGCACGAATGGATGGAAGAACACTTGCTAGAACCGCGATCAACACCGAGCCGATACTGACCCACACCAGCATCGTGGGATGGACGATCGTCGGAATCTTGTCAAAGTAATACACGGTCGGATCAAAGACCTCTCGACCGGTAACGAACTCTACTACTCTCGCAATTTCATTGATCTTCCAAACGAAAACCAATCCAACGGCCAAACCAACTCCTGCACCGACGCTCCCGAGCAATACACCGTAGCCCAGGAAAATCGCCGCAATTCCGGTTCCAGGAGCCCCGAGCGACTTGAGGACTCCAATATCGCGAGTCTTCTCCACAACGATCATGAAGAATGTCGCTAGAATGCCAAAGCCAGCGACCGCAATGATCATAAAAAGAAGGATATTGAGAATGGTCGTCTCCATCGCCACCGCAGCCAACAAGGGACCTTGCGTATCCTTCCAGGAGTTAACCGACACCATCGACTCCGGTGGAAACTCGGCCCTCAACGCATCGCGAGCCATAGCAAGATCGACGTCTGGCTTGAGCTTGATTTGAATCGACGTGACAGCTCCCATACCGGTTTGTGGATCGATCATCCCCCGAGCTTTCTGCAACGCCTGGATGGGAACAAATGCAAAGGTTGCATCGTATTCGCTCATCTTGCTTTCGTAGAAATCAACGATCGTAAAGGACTGGTCGATCGCGCGAGGCGGTGTTCCTGCATTGGGAAACGCGACACTCACGTCATCGCCTGGTCGCAAATAGAAGTGATCCTTGACTTTCCCCTCTAAGTCACGACCGCGAATGCTTCCCAAACCGATGCCTAGCACGATCCCTGTGTGCTGCTCTTTCTCTCCGTCAAACGCATAACCTTGCGTCGGCGCGGATGAAATGGATGGATTCTGATTCAAGAGATCCAGCGAAGCTTTGTTCTGGCTCGGACTCGTGAGACGTGAATCGACCTCGTCCATCACACTATTGACGACAGGCTCCGTCGCGTCCCCTCCTGTCGATTCCTTCTCAAGAACATCCGGAGTTTCCTTTGCCAACTGACTTTCGCGGATCTGCTTCTGAAGCTGTTGGTACCGTTCCAGTTCTTCACGGAACAACCGCTGCTGCTTTGCATTTTCTTTCTTCAATGCTTCTACATAGCGACGGTGTTCCCACCCAGCCGGTTGAAGCGCTTCACGCGAAGGATCGTACCCACCTTCCTGCAAACGAAACTCGAGTTGCTTTTGATTCGAAGGATGAAGGAGATACTTGCTGAAGTCGCTGACATCGGCATAAGTGGATTCATCGATACCGATCAAGTTGATCTGCTGGGTATGCGATTGTCCATTGACCGTGAAGGTCATCATCGCGGGCAAGGTGACGACCGTGGTAACTCCGGATAAGGAATCCCCTAGACGTTCATGGATGCGTTTGATGTACCAGTCAGGTTGACTCAGACCTGCTGTCGATCGCGTCTCCACGACGAGATCACTCAGAATGCCGTGCATCCGATCCTGCATCTGCGACGTGAAGCCATCCATGACGCTATTGACGACAACCAGCGTCGCAACTCCCAATGTCACCGAGACGATCGAGGCGAGCGCAATCCAACGGGTTCGCAAATAACGCCAGCAAAGAAGCAACTTGTACATCTGACCTTCCTTGGTCGGTTGGGAATGAACCAACCCAACACGAGCGACCGATGAGGTCCATCGGCCGTTCGCGCTGGGCTTCCATCCCCCACCTTACCACAACCCGATTTGCGAGAGCAAGGCAAGGTTGAAGAGGTGGGGCGAGGTGAGAGGTGAGCCAGTTCCGGCTCTCGACGCACCGAAACCACGAAAAAAGCCCGACCGAATTGGCCGGGCTTTTTTCTTGGAACCTTAACTTGGAACCTACTGTTGGACTTCGCAGCTGGACTTCGCCGCCGAGACATCCGTCGGATCGCCGGATCGACTACTTACCAACGATTTCAACCGCCGCTGGCGATTTCAGTCGGTAAACTGCAACGATTTCGATTTCAGGCTTATCTTCGAGATCGGTTTCAAACCGAATCGAACCTTTGATCTCTTTTCCAAAGTCCGTTGCTTTCGGTTTCAAGGTGAGCTGAAGTGGTTGGAGCGATTTCGGCTCGTCACCGAGCGATACCTCGACATCAAAGACATCGCTCGAAATCCTCTTGACCAGAAAATCCTTATTTCCTTTGAGCAACACCAACTGCTTCATCGACTCGTCGGGAAGAACATCCCCAAGTGCGATGGAAGATGGGGAGGCAGAAAGACCAGCCACCACGTTGGCAACCACCCGAAGAGGAACACGCGTCAGATTGCGATCATTGGTGAGGACCACGATTTCGCTTTGCAACGGACCAGACGGTGCATTCTCACTCAATTGAAGCGAGAGGTTGTATCGCACTCGGCCCGATCCACGCGAGACTTCAGTCGCAGTCGCGGTAAGAAATCCTTCGCTCGAACGGATTCCCTTGATCTGCCAATCAGGCCGACCTGCGTATTCCAACGCGACATCAACCGACTTCGACGCCCCTTGGTCGACCGTCCCAAAGGACGCCTCCCCTGGATTGAAGACCACGTCGGTGCGGACATAGCCCTTCACATGCAGCTGCACTTCACCATAAACCGGCTTCGTGAACGTGACGGTAAGGGTCGCGGCCCGTTGGCCTGTATGAGTGCCCGTATTGAACTTCGCTAAGATACTGCCACGGCCTTTAGCGGGCACCTCGTGCGTCTCGACGATCGGGGTGGTGCAACCACACGACGTCCGGACACTCTGAACATGCAATGTCTGCGGGAAGGGGTTCTCGAAGTAGAAGCGATGCTCGGTCTTCGCAGCTCTCGCAACGGTACCGAAATCATGAGAATGGGACGCGAACATACTCGATAACTGCGTCGCGAACGTGGGGCTAACCCACATAGCGACAATCGCTGTCGCTGCGGCCAAGGAACGCATTGATCTATCTCCACGGATAATGGAATGGGAAGTTTCCGGCTCCCAACTGGACATTTGTATTTACTTCGCCCAACAATCAGGAGAAGCCATGATTCGCACAAGACAGATTTGGAGCGGCTTGGCGAGCTCAAAAGTGCAGCGGGACGTTTGGAGGGGACCGGAGCGAGCAATATCTCGCACTTCGGTTATCAGCATTTCCAACCCGTTACCCTGATCGGATTGCAAGCAATTTCGGTGAAAGCTCTCAAGTTCCAATACCCAGCCCGAAAGTGGAGCAATCTTTCACCGCATCGCACGGGTTACCCAGTCGCTTCAAACGCCCTACCCAGCTTCTCTTGCTTTCCCGAATTCTATTTGTTATCCACGCCTTTGAACAAGTGGAAATGGGAGGTCCACGCCTCCTTGACGGAAGAATTCGCTCCACGATAGGCCCCGTGCCCGCGTTATAACTCCCAGAGTGACGGTGTTATCTTGACATTCAAAGCCATTCATCTTTCCACGACCGTTCTTGTGTGGGCTTTGTTGGTGAGTATCGTCGGCTGCCGATCGAGCATGGGCCCCAACGGAACCGGAGTCTCCCTGTTTCAGCAAGGCAGGTATGCCGAAGCTCTTCAGGTCTTCCAGCAAGCCAAACAGGTGGACCCCGCCAATCCGGATGTCCATTACAACCTCGCATCCACCTACCACCGCCTCGGGGTGAATGCGAAAGATACCAAGATGATGGAAACAGCCGAGGCACTCTACAACCAGTGCTTGGATCTCGCCCCCAACCATGTGGATTGCCACCGGGGACTGGCCGTACTCCTCGTGGACACCGGACGATCGGACCGAGCCTTCGCTCTCCTTAAGAACTGGACGCAACGAAGCCCAACCCTTTCGGATGCCAGAGTTGAACTGGCACGTCTACACCAGGAATTCAATCAATCTAAAGTCGCCGAACAGTACCTCGACGAAGCTCTCGCGATGGACCCACGCAATCCCAACGCGTGGGCGGCCAAGGGAAAGCTGCGAGAAAACTCCGGCGAACTGATGCAAGCGGTCCAAAACTACCAACAAAGCTTGGCGATCAACGCGAGCCAACCCGATCTCTACCAAAGAATCAGCGCTCTCAACGTTCGGATCGCACAAGGGACGCCGAACCCGAATAACCCAAATGTGATCGCTGGAAACGCAGGTGCACCCGGCAACAACACATCTCCCTCCAACGAACCAAAACGCTACTAGCCGACGATCAGAACAAACGGTTGTACCCGTTCAAGGCAGCGACTCGATAAGCCTCCGCCATCGTCGGATAGTTAAACGTGGTATTGATGAAGTACTCGAGCGTGTTCAGCGGAGCCGGCTGCTTCATGATCGCCTGGCCGATGTGAATGATTTCGGAAGCATTAGGCCCGAAACAATGAACTCCCAGAATTTCCAACGTCTCGCGATGGAACAGGAGTTTAAGCATCCCTAGCGCACGCCCGGTGATCTGGGCCCTCGCTAAACTCTTGAACTGGGAATGCCCCACTTCATACGGAACCTTCGCTTCCGTAAGCTCTCGTTCGGTTCGACCGATGGAACTGATTTCCGGGCTGGTGTAGATCCCTGTAGGGATATCGGAAAGCTTGACATGACTAACCGTCCCCTCGATGTGCTGGGCGGCCGATCTGCCCTGCATGTATGCAGCACTCGCTAGCGACGGGTAGCCGATGACATCCCCTACCGCGTACACGTTTTCGCATGTGGTTCGGAAATTCTCGTCGACCGGAATCACCCCTCGCGAGTTTGCTTGAATGCCAACCGCATCGAGTTGAAGGCCATCGATATTTCCAGTCCTACCGTTCGCCCAAAGAAGAATATCGGTTTTGACCTGCTTGCCGCTTTCCAGTGACAACACCACGCCATCGTCGCGAGGTTCGATCTTGGAGAAGGTTTCGTTGTGCCGGATCACAACCCCCGAATCTCGCATTTGATAACTCAAAGCATCGATGATCTCATCGTCGAGAAACTCAAGCAGCTTGGCACGGGTATTGACCAGGTTTACCTTAATACCCAAGTTTCGGAACATCGACGCATACTCGCATCCAATCACGCCTGCACCATAAATCGTGATCGACTGAGGCTTGAATGCGAGATCGAGGATTGTGTCGCTATCGAATATTCGGGGATGGGAGAAATCGACCCCATTTGGGCGATAGGGCCGGGATCCGGTTGCTATCACTACGTAATCCCCTCGAAGCCGGGTATCCGCGTCGACCTCGATCGTGTTGGGATCCAAAAACCGAGCTTTGCCGTGAAAGACCGGCACATTGTTTCGCTCATAAAATGTCTGGCGCATCGATACTTGTTTAGAAATAATCGATTTGCTGCTCGCTCGCAGTTGGGCAAAGGTCGGATTGAGATGAACACCGAGCTCTTTCACGATCGGATTGTTCATCGCTTCCATGACGCTGTAAATGGAAAACCGAAGCGCCTTGCTCGGAATGGTTCCCCAGTGCGTGCAGCCACCTCCGATTCGATCATAAGCCTCGACGACCGCCACCCGCTTGCCACCTTTAGATGCTTGCATAGCGGCTCCTTCCCCTCCGGGGCCGGTTCCAATCACCACAACATCGAAACTGCGTTCAGTCACTTTGCGATTTCCTTTCCATCGATAGCTTCAGGAAGGCTAGCCTGCCCACCTATCCATCATCCGAGAAAACTTTTCACCGGATAAAAACTGTCCGCCCGAGAAAACACGATTTCTTGGGCCGTACTACCAAGGCCTCGAGGTGATTACCCCCTCTTCAGGACTGCTCGCAGTTGCGTACAGTCGCTTCGGAATTCGGCCGGAGAGGAAAGCAAGTCGTCCAGCCATGGCGGCATGCTTCATCGCCGAAGCCATGGTGATAGGGTCCCTCGCATGTGCGATTGCGGTATTGAGCAACACCCCATCGGCCCCCAACTCAAACGCGGTCGCTACGTCGCTGGCCGTTCCAACGCCTGCATCCACAATGACGGGATAGTCGGGGTCGTCCCCTTTGAGGTACTCGAGAATGATCTTCAAGTTGTTAGGATTCAATATCCCTTGCCCGGAACCAATCGGAGAACCTGCGGGCATCACGCTCGTGGCTCCTGCGGCCTTCAATCGGACCGCCATGATCGGGTCGTCGCTAGTATAGCAAAGGACTTGAAACCCTTCGTCGACCAACCGCTTGCAAGCCTCCAACGTGGCGATCGGGTCGGGAAGCAATGTCTTGGTATCTCCGAGCACTTCGAGCTTGACCCAGTCGGCTCCCGGATTTCCAAGCGAAGTGAGAATCTCTCGCCCAAGCCTGGCTACCCGGACCGCATCGGTTGCATTGAAACAACCCGCGGTATTCGGAAGCAACGTAAATCGCGTCCAGTCGATGTAATCGAGCAGGTTCTTACCCTCTCGATCATAAAGCTTCTCACGACGCACAGCGACCGTGACACAATCGCTTCCACTGGCCAACAACGAATCGCGCATGATCGCGTTGGTGTCATACTTTCCTGTCCCGACAATCAGCCGGCTAGCAAGCCTGTGCTTGCCAACCTGAAAGCTGGAATCCACAACCGATGGATGCGTCGATGCACTGTCGGGAGATAGGCTGTCTTGAGAGGCAACATCCTCGCCTGCAGGCGGGGACTGAATTGCGGTGGTATCCGTGCTAGGAACGGACTCGGACATCTCAACCTCCTCCTACCAAAGTGACAACCTCGACACGATCTCCATCCCGAAGGAAGTAAGTTTCGTATTCCGGTTTGGGGAGAATGTCCAAGTTAATTTCGACGGCACAAAACCGACTCTCCACGCCAAATCGCTCCAGAAGCTGCAAAAGTGTCGTATCCGGATCGATCGATTGGGGCTCGCCGTTGAATTGAATTTGAATCATGAGGCAACCAAAGAGTGCGGGGCCTTGCCGCGACGCAGATAGTCCAATCCTCCCCGCTCACGGCCTTGATCAGGAGTATATCCGCCGAGCCGTATCTCGTCACATCCAACTCGGCGGGATCCCCTGCCGGTTCGATCGAAAAGAAGAAAGGGCGAGAATCCTGGCAAGCCCTTGTCGTGGTCCTGCCAAACTTCTCACCCTTCCTTCGCCTGCGTTATGCGAATGGATGGCACGGCCGAGCATGCCACAGCCTGCTATCCCCCTCTCTCATTCCGACCACCAAGGTGATCCGAAGGGAATCGAATTGTAAACAGGAATGCCGTGGTAAGATGCGTAAAACGTCGGCCCTGCGTAATTGCGTCGTGGGAACTGAAGCGATGCGGGCACCATCCCTTGCGAAGAACTCAGCACGGGGTGTGCGTAATCGTACCCGATCGACTCGTAATAACGAGCGATCGCGACTCGATGGGCTTCTTGCTCCCGAGCCCTGGCAACGATGTATTGATGCGCGGGATTGGGTTCGAACCGAGCCCATCCCGGCACTAACTTTTTGTCAGAGGGAGAACCGCCGGTTAATGGCTCTTTCTGTTGTCCGTAGACCGTCGACGAGAGCAGAAGGGGGGCGATGACAATGGCGAAACGAAAAAGGCGCATGGATGGTTCCTTGAACAACTGGGTTCTCCATCCATGGAATGCCACGAAGACTCTTCGTCGGCTCACGGGCCTACTCCATAGGCCCACCAAGAGTCTGGTATCGGAAGATCGATCGGCTGCGCCCAAGCATTTTTGCCTGCTTCCGAATAACCCCTACCACCCCTATTCGTTACACTGTAGGCCTGCTCTCGGTTCCGATCCCCCCAGAGCGTCGCGTTTCCTTGCCACCGTCTTCTTCTCAAGAACAACCTGATGCACCACTCCCCATTCCGCTTCTTTGTCCAAAGCTCGATTGCACTGGGTAGCATGCTGGGGATTGGTTCCCTTTTTATTCTCCAAGAACCCCCGTCTCCTCCATCCGAACCTCTCCCCGCGCTCTCACCATCCACTCCTCCGGTCGATCTGGAAAACGATCCGGTGTTTCAAGAGATCAAGAAGGCCTTTATGCCACGGGAGAGCTCCCCGTCCCCATCGCAGGAGCCATCGAACCAAACCACCACTTTCCTCCCAGATGCACAATGGCACGCGGTCGAGCATCTCCTGCGCGCGGCGCGGGAATTGGAATCGGTCGAACAAGACCACATCGAAAACGGACACTCTGATCGAGCCTCTAAAACCCGCTCATCGATTCAGCAAATTCGATCTACCGCACGGGCGCTGCTGGCGGAATAGCACCGAACACAAGCCAGCACTCTACTTCAATCGCTTGCTTAACGCGGCCGAACTGCTTTTCTCAATGCGTCCAGCAACGGGCGTTTCGATGCGGACTCCTCCGCCGACGTGGGGGATTCATCCGTCTTCTTCGCATCCCCAGAAGATTGCTTGCGCCGATCTCGAATGGATTTCAACATCTCTGCAGCAGCCGCAATCGCTTCATCAGCCTGCCCTTCGGCGACGTTGCCGAGGGAGCCAACGATGTTGCTAAGGATCGGCGCGTCCCCCTCCAGTTGGCCTGCCATCATAGCAAGTACCAGGCCGGAGTCCTTCCGCATCAAATTCCAATCCACTTGAGGTTGATCCAATGTGCCACCCACAGGTACTCGAAGCCTTGGTACGCCAAGCTCCTTGACTTTGTCCCGCATCGCGATTTGTTCGACCGGCACGGGGACTAACAGAGTCATGTCGAGCGAACGATCCTCGATGCCGACAGACCCGGAGGACGAGAATTGCAATCTCTCATCGACCTTGGGCAATCCTGCCTCCAATCCACTGTGAAATACGCGGCGATCTTGGATAGCAACCTCGATTTGCGAACCGTCGACAAACACGAGCTCCAGTGCAGCCGGCTTGTTACGAAGTCGAGCGATGAACTCAATCGCATCGATTATCATCGGTTCCGAGGGCCCCGTTCGCACTTGGTGAAGGACGATGCTCGCCTTTCCTTTGGAGTCGACAGGGTGCTCGAGTGGAATATCCATCCTTTCACTTGACAAAGAAACACGACCGTCGAACCAGGCCGATTTCGCCAAGAGCGGGACGGCCTTGCCAATTCCGAGACGGACCAATTCTTGAGTCAGCTCCACTTCATGAAGCAACGTCGTCGGCTCCACAATCACGTGAGGGTCTTCCCCGACCCCCAAATATTCGGCGGTTACATCGAATGGGGGAACGACGACCAAGGGACCTTCGACACCAGCCCGTTCGACGTGAACACTGGCCGAACGAATGGCGATTTGCAAATCGAACTTGGGGCGAGACGCCGGAGCGGAAGAAGAATTCGGTGCATCGTCTTGTTGGGAACGTTGCAAGGACTGGATCAAGCGTTCGAGATTGGACCCATCTTCCAACAACGAAATGTCCATGCGAGGCGCGATAATCTCGATCCGACCAAGTTTCCGCCCTCCCAGCAGGAATCCGAGAAGTCCTCGATCGGCACGCAGCGAGTCAATCGTGAGGAGAGCTCTGTTGGCGGATGGGGCGGAGGGTAATGAGGATGAAGGAGTGGGGAGTAGGGGATCCTGTGTGCCCCCCAAGTCGGAGAGGACGATGTCGGTGATTTCGATGGGGCGAAACCACCCGAGCTTGACCTGCCCCACTTGAAGGTGCAGTCGGTCTTGAGCGAAGGAGCGAATGAGCGGCTCGTAGACCCATTTGCTTCCGACAAAGCTTGGTGCAGCCAGGACAAGAAGCAAACCCACCGTCCCGATTGCGAGGGTCCATTTCCAACGTTTTCGGAGCATGATGGGAGTCGATTTCGTTGTGAAGGTCGATTAGAAGCGATGGCCGCGTTTCGGACCGGCTGGGCATTGCGTCAAAATCTCCGGGCCATCTTCGCGCATAAGGACAGTGTGTTCGAATTGGGCGGAAAGTTTACCGTCCTTCGTGCGCACGGTCCAATTGTCGGTCGTATCAAGCTTGGTGAAGCGGGAGCCGACATTGATCATCGGTTCGACCGTGAAGCACATACCAGGTAGCAAGCGTTCTTGGCGGCTTTTGCGATCTGGAACGTGGGGAATGTTGGGGTATTGGTGGAATCGCCGTCCCAGGCCGTGGCCGACGTATTCACGGACCACGGAAAACCCACGCTCCGTCGCCTCAGCCACGACGTTGTCGCCGATGACACTTACGGTGCATCCTGGTTCCAAAGCTGCGATGGCACGGTGCATCGCATCGAACGCGCACTGAGTGACCGCACGGGCTTCATCGGAGGCGGTCCCGACCAGAAACGTTTCCGATTGATCGCCATGCCAACCGTCGACGATCGAGGTGATATCGACGTTCACAATGTCCCCGTCTTTCAGAACGTAACTGTCCGGGATGCCGTGGCAAATCACATCGTTCACACTGGTGCAACACGATTTGGTATATCCCAAGTAACCGAGGGTAGCGGGCTGATGTTTGTGCCGGATCGTGTATTCGTGTACAAGACGATCGATTTCTTCGGTGGAAATACCTGGCTTGACGAAAGGCCGGACATAATCCATCAGCTGGGCATTGAATTCGCCCGCTCGACGCATCCCGTCGCGTTGGGACTCTGTCAGTTGAAGTTTTCTGAGATTCTGCAGCATGTCCAAGGCAAAAACCTATTTTGACAAAGTCCGAGTAGGGGAAATGGGGGGAAAAGCGTCCCAATAGCAGCAGTTTACCCCCGAAAGATTCTTTGAGCAACGAAACGCAAGCCAACGCGGGAGGGGCTTGGAATCGAAAGGCAGAAAAGTTCTCGTCTCGACGCCCGAAACTTGGAAAACGGACAGAGGAACGAGAAAAAAAGGAGAAATGGCCTAGCAAACAAAAATGCGGTCGGGTAAATATTCGCACATCGATTGGTTGCGGGGTTCACTCCCAACAGCCATCGACCGGGGTGTAGCGCAGTCTGGCTAGCGCATCTGGTTTGGGACCAGAGGGTCGTAGGTTCGAATCCTATCACCCCGATTCGCCTTCGGCGAATAGAGAGTCGAGGGGAGAAAGTAGATAGTAGAAAAACAGGATCGGAGCAGGTTTGCATCGCACTCCCCACACCGATCCAACTACAAAATCTTCTTTCTCCCTCTCTACTCGGTCTACTCTCCACTCACTACTTTCTAAAACCGCGGCCTCGCCAAACACGATCGCTGCAACCCAACGCCCCCATCTAATCGGTCCCTCTTAGCCCAGCCCTTCTCCTCCGCCCGAGAGAACTATGGCATTCGCATTCGAGAAGCTTCTCGTCTACCAAAAATCCGTCGACTTCGCTGACGCAGTCTGCACCGCCACCGAACGATTTCAACGCGGCTACGGATTCCTCGTCGATCAACTCAACCGCGCCGCGTTGTCTATCTCATCAAACATCGCCGAGGGCAACGGCCGGTTCACCAAAGCAGATCGCAAACACTTCTTCGGCATTGCACGAGGCTCCGTTCAAGAATGCGTCCCCCAACTCGAGCTCGCCAAGCGTCGAGGTTTGATCGACGAGCCCAAGCACGTCAAACTCAAATCCCAACTCGAAGAAATCTCTCGCATGCTATCCGGGTTGATCAATGGACTCGAGAACCGAGATACTTAAGGCATTCGCCGAAGGCGAATAGAGAGTAGAGGGGAGAAAGTAGATAGTAGAAAAACAGGATCGGAGCAGGTTTGCATCGCACTCCCCACACCGATCCAACTACAAAATCTTCTTTCTCCCTCTCTACTCGGTCTACTCTCCACTCACTACTTTCTAAAACCGCGGCCTCGCCAAACATGATTGCTGCAACCCAACGCCCCATCTAGCTCGTCACTTCTAGCCCATCCCTTCGCCACCTAAGGTAGCGAATTCAGGAAGATCCTCGCCTTCGGTTTGAGAGATGTCAAAGACATACACAATCCGAAACCCAAACAGGACCTTTTCGTCTGACGATGATTTGGATGAATCTGTAGCGTTGCTGCCAGACTCATCCTTCTTTTTTCGAACCAGTGGAGCGAGGATGGCTATCCCCTTCTCCCCTTTTCGAACAAATCGATTGAACTCCTTCCATTTCCCAAAGCCTGCGACATTCGAGGCATCGGGCTTTTGGGCGAAGATCAGCATGCAGTTTGAGAACGAGTACTGATGAAACCTGGCCATAGTGTCCAGATACTTCGTCAGTTTCTCGCTCTTCCCTTCCTTCAGGGCTGCCGAAAGGGATTGCAATGCTTCATCGCTAACGCGAAGCGCTTCTTCTCTGTCCATAGATCCTCCAAGTGAGCGTCGACCCGACGTTGTCGACAAAGAGTGTTCACAGGGAGCCCGTCGGTGGCTCAGACACGGAGAAACCACAGCGGAGGCAAGGTGGAGCCTTTGCTCATCGAGCAAAGCCGCAAGGAGAGCCGCAGAATGCGGGTCGGGGACCTTGCTGCTGTGGTACACTTGAAGGAGCCGCAGACGGAATGAATGAAACCATTCATGCACGCCACGGACCTCCAGGAACCGGAGTCAATGCTCAACGGTTCATGGATTCCGTAGCCAAATCATCTACCCAAGCCAAAAGAGAAAATGGCGAGAGGTTCAACGATGCGTGAAACCTTTTTAGTAGGAAGAGAGAGCCTCTCGCGCGATCAGATACCTATCCGAACTGGGATCACGGTTACTATCGCGATCCGCTTTTCACTCGTCGATCCGATCCGTTCTTTGCGCGGGGGTTGCGTTCTTGCTCCGAATTGTCACCTCGATCATTTTGCTGATAGATCCAGGTATGGGCCATATCTGCAACTTTCCCGAGCAACGGAAGCTCATCACGACCGAAGGAGGAGCTGGATTCCCAGCCCTCGTCGGTCTTATAGATTCGGCTGAAGGTCACCCCGTAACGTGTCCCAGATTCGGTCTCGTTACGCCAAATGGCAGCCTTCACCTTGCCGAGTCTAATCTCGTGAACCGGTTTGTCGTTTTGTACCATAGGGCACCTCGCTTTCTTGTTGAAAACAGGACAATCAACCGTTCACGCACCGTTGTTCTCTCAATCGCGATTCTGCGAGAAATTTATTTCTTAAGATAGGCATCTTCGATTTGAAGATTATGAAGCCGACTGGTACGTACAGATTGAGCCTCTTGCTTGACGGATGATCTCACCGATTTGACTCACTCTGACGCAAATCTGACTTGCTCGTTAATTGGGTATTTCTCTTCGCTCGCTGATAAATACCTAGATCAGACGCTCCAGAATTCATAACACTTGAGCAAAGTCCCTCGAAACAGCCGGACGGGGATGTCAGCGAGCAAATAGTTTTGACCCAGTACCGAGCAAGTAGGAATTGACCCACCAGTTGGGATTTGGAAAGGAATACGCCCTAGCTGCTGCGCAGCAGCTAGGGCGACCCAGACCACTCAGCTAACCGTCCTGGCCCCGAGGAACGCTCGGCACGCATATCTACCCTCATTCCGACAGCCTCGATGCACTGGTGTCAGTTCGCTTCCGTGCGGTGTCCGATTTTTCGGGTATCAGATAACAGGATCTGTTCAGTTGCGAATCTTCAATCGCCCATATCTTGGCAACTTCTTCTGTTTAGGACCGCAGAAGCATCGCTGGCAAAGCGCGATTTTCCCTTCTTAATATGCCTGGTACCGACTTCCTTGCGAAGCGGAATCTGCCGTCGCAACCAAGCTTCCTTACTGATGCCAAAACTCTCAATGCCCGACGGACCATCTTCACTCGCGATCGTTGCACAGACCGCAGGAAAGAAAATTTCTTCTAGATCGTGTTCAACGTCTCGCGTTCAGGGAACTTGAATACATCCAAAATATCCTTGAAACGACTCGGCTAACTCGGTCGCTGCTAGCACTTACTTTGGCAAGGGGCTCCTGATAATTGTTTCCCAACTTTCATGTGATGACCGTGTGCAAGTCGGCCGGGATTATCGTGTCCCCAGAAATTTGACCAATGAGTTTACTGTAGTATTAGCTAGAGACCACTGCTCTTACTTCTTCAAACGTAAGCCAATCTTCAAAGAGGGTGGAGAGTACCCGCATTCCTCGCTCACTAACCATCACCTTGGTCCACCAATCGTCTTTCATGCGAAATACGTCACGCTTGTTCATTATTCCTTCGAGCCGTGGACCTGCGCTTCCTCTGACGACACGTCCAATGGATTCTGGATACCAAGTCCATAGGGGCTGCAGCCGCTGCGCGACATCCGGGTCATGAATTCCATGCAAGATATACTCTTCAGGTTCGCCATTGTAAGGCAATTGCTTATCTTCCAAGTGAACGTGTCGGTCCCACTCATCCCAGCCAATTGAAACTACTTTAGCTATTTCCACCGATTGGAACTCGCCGATACCCGACAAATCACTTTCTTCAATCCGAATTTTCGCATCCTGCGTTAAAATCACGCAATTTGAAGCTAATGGAAATGTTATTGGAGGCACGAATGGTCCAGTTCGACGCAGGATTATCCGTTTATCACCATCATGGCTTTCCAAAATCCCATTTACTAGTACCGATCCATAATCTCCCCATTGTATGAATCGATTGGTTCTTCCAAGCTTAAAATACGACATAGGATCAATCTTCATCTTGACAGTTTACACCAGCTTCTTGGGCTTCTCGCATTAGGTCGTTTATCATTTTTTCTTGTTCTTGTAGTGCGTCAGACTCGGCTCGAATCCTCGCTTGCTGAACTGCATCAATTCCTTCCGCTCCGGCTAAAGCGATGTCAATAATTGGAATGTTATCTAGGACCGTCATTCCCACTGCCACACCAGTTCCAAACTCGCTCGCGCGAGCTGGATAGTCCCACACCGAAAAACCGATACTTACAATTGGGATCGACGCAAGTATCCCCTTGCCAGTCTTCTTCGCAACTGTTTTTCCGGTAACTGCTACAAGCTTTTCCGCAAGCAGTGCTCCAATCTTCTGCTTGACACGCCCTGATTTCTCAAGCCACTTCGCATGACTCCAACCCGCTTTGAATCCGCGATCCAAGATACATTTGTACTTTGGATCTGCCATCAAATCTTTCATGAACTTCTTTGCTTCGCTCAACTTCGGATCTCTGCCGTTCGCTTCACGAAAATTGTCTACCCATTTATTCCAATCACGGTTCCAGCCCGCGGTATGTAGAGCGCTATGGTCTCCGGCTCTCAAAAACCACCCATTCCAAGCTTGATCAATCTTGTCTCCGAATATGTTCCGCAGTTCCTGTGGAACTAAATGATGCCAATTTGGCGTGTTTTCCCATGTCAATCCACTCGGATCGATCCAATATGTGGGTGAGTTCCCCACGTATCGATACAGATTCGAATCCCCAGCGGCGAAGCCGATGGGGTCTTGGCTGAGCCAGCGGCCGGTTTGTGGATCGTACCAGCGAGCTCGGTTGTACTGCATTCCAATGTCGGAATCCCAGTCGCGACCGGTGTAACCAAATATACTGTCCACCGCTGCTGCGTCCGTACTCGAAATTGCGGTACCTGAGGAGTTGTAGTCTACCTCCCGAATCAGCCTACCGAAGCTATCAAAAACGTTGTGCTCGCGTACGACGCCGTTGTTGTCGAGCAAGTCCCGCACACTTCCTAAATGGTCTGTGAGAGCCCAGAGGGTCGTGCCCGCTGTGCCTGACGCGGTTGTGACATCAATCTCCATCCCTGTGCCAGAAGCGTACTGCTCGTCGGAGAGCAGTTGGTCTACCGATTCAGCCCACAGATAGCGATTAGCAAGTCGGAGCTTCTGACCTGTTCCTGCGCCGTCGGTATCGACCCAACGCTGGACTTCTTGGCCATCGGCCCAAGTGTACACTTCGTAACGATCCCATGTGCCATTGCCATCGGTATCCACTCGCTTCGCGGTTCGCTGGTCGAAGGCGTCATAGGTGTACTCCACCTGCTTAAGCGTTGCGCCGGAGGCCGAGACTTTGTCGGTCACGGTCGCTAATCGATTGCGATAATCCCAGGTGTAATCGGTTACAGTGCTATCGCTAATCTTGGTACGTCGGGTAACGTTTCCTTCGTTATCGTAGGTGTAATTGTAGGTTCCATCGGTCTGAAGCCGGTTGTGCGTACCGCTTGCTGATTGCGAAGCACCTCCAGAAGATTTGCGGTTCCCGTTCTCATCCAGATTGTACGATTCAGCCGTCGGAGAAAACGGCATCGTAAGTCCACTAATCGCGGATGTCGTCGCTGCCGTCAACTGGTCGATGATATCGTAAGTGAAATTGGTCACGAACCCATCGGCTCGCGATGCCAAGCTGGTGATCCGATTGTCCGCATCGTAGTTCAAGAAGTAGGCTGCAAACGTTCCTGTCGATGGCAAGCTTGAGGTACCGTCCCAGTTGACTCCTGCCCCCAGTTCGGTCTTCGAATGCGTAATGCTCTTGAGCCTCCCTGCCGAATCAAAGGAATGACGTGTATGGGATTCCAGATTGGCAGACGAGTTCGTAGTATCAGAGTAACGACGAACATCGGTGATCTGGGAAGCCAGATTGAATGCCGTTGTGACATGCTTGGCAGCAACCGAGTTCCCTCCGCTGACTTGCGATTGCGTGGCAGAGGTCCTGCGATTTAGGTAGTCATAGGTGTAGGTGTTGGCGAAGTCTTTGATCCCACCGGTAATATCGGTACCCGATAGAGCTCCACCGATGATGGATGCGAGTTTCGTCTGGTTGCCGACATTGTCATAATCACGGTCGAACGCAAACGACTTTCCAAGCAGGTAGGAGCTACCGGATTGGACCTCCCCTTGCAATTGGCTACGGGAATCGTAGGCAAAGGAAAAGTCGAGTGCGAGAGAGTCGGAATCGCTGATTGCCGTAAGGCGATCGATAGAATCGTAGGTGTAACCAAGAGTACGCGTCCCACCCCAGGACTCATTGGTGAGTCGGTTTCGGTTGTCGTACGTATAGGTCGTTACCCGGCTATTACGGTCGGTCAAAGTAGCAAGGTTTCCGTTGGCATCATACGAGAAAGAACGGTCCGTTCCCTTGTTCTCCGTGACGAGCTGTTCGAGCTTGTTGTAAGTATAACTGGTCGTATTGTTCAGAGGATCCACGACGCTCGTCACATTTCCGAAAACATCGAAGTTCGTGGAGGTGACCGCTCCCAGGGCGTCTACCGAAGAGGTGTTTCTGAACAATGGGTTCAAGCAGCTGCATTTGCATCTTCTTGCCCCCATTTTTTGCCAATGGATCAAGTCTCTCCTGACGTTGATCGCACAAAGAATGCCGAAGGCATAGCAGCTTGTAGCCGGCGGTTGAGCGCAAGCGACACCGCCGGTTCGTTTCATATTGGATTTTGCATCCAGAACGGATGCCAGCCGCTGCATCTCGGTAGCCGAATCATCGTCCCAGACAAGACAAGATAATGACAAAAGGTTGAACGATGCGTTAACCCTTCTTTGGCAGATTGGTGATGATGTCCTTCCAGACCTTATCAATCTTACTGCCATTATTTGAACTCGGTGGTGTACGAACCGCGGAGGGCGCGGAGGATCGCGGAGTGGAAACCGAGGCGCATTTGACAATGTTTGCCTTCCAACGCGTTGGCTGAATGCTCGCCTCCTCTCGCGTTCGATTCTCTTCTTTGCGCCGTGGCGCCGTAGCGAGAAATTCTTCACTGGCCTGGATCCGAAGAGAGTGGCGCGCCACGGCGCCAAGCTCGCCAGGGATTGAGTTGGAACACTGAGGAGGAACGTTGGGGGATGGAGAGTCTAGCCTCATAGATTCGGCTGAAGGTTACCCCGTAACGAGTTCCAGATTCGGTCTCGTTACGCCAAATGGCAGCCTTCACCTTGCCGAGTCTAATCTCGTGAACCGGTTTGTCGTTTTGTGCCATAGTGCACCTCGCTTTCTTGTTAAAAACGGGACAATCAACCGTTCACGCACCGTTGTTCTCTCAATCGAAATTCTGCGAGAAATTTGATTCTTAAGATAGGCGTCGTCGAACAAAGGCCTAACCAACCGACTGTTTATTGCTGAAAGAGTCCGTTGCTAACCAAATGGCGCGAGTTCGCCCCAATCTGGGCACTTCGTTCTTGAACACTCCTGAGGCATTTCTTATCGCTCGCTAGCAGATACCCAACTTCGTCTCTCCAGAATTCGCAACAATTCGGGAAAGTCTCTCGAAACAGCCCGAAGTCTCTACCGGTCTAATTCGGTAGTAACTGAGACCACAATTCGATCAGGGACACTTTATCGTCACTCGTGCTCTGGCTTCGCAGGGCGGGACTCGTTGCGCTCGGCGTCATCGACTACGGACGCTGCTACTTGCTCCTGTTTGAGTATAGTTCAGCGCATCACCATGTTCGACTTCGATTGACCCGATTGGTGTCTTTCGCTTCGTGTCCTTCGTCGATTCCACAGGTTTCCATGCCATCCCGCCTGTCTTCAACTCGACGTCCATGTCTCGCTATCTCAGTTCTCATCACCTCTGACTTGTGCAAACGACCCTAGTGATTCCAACCGAGAACGCTTCTGGAGGAGATGGTTTGCATCAACGGCCACTCCGATTCAAGCGAGGAACTCCGTAAATGGCGGCTGACATAGCGCGGCGATGACTATTGCCCCTAACTTGGAGAATAGCCTATCGCCGCTTTCTGAATCACTTGACGCTCGAATTGGAAGAATTACGTCAGGCACTTGTGTATACGGGCTCGGGTTCTACGGAAATTGCTCCAGAACCTATAAATAGCCATGCAAATGCCCCCCATGGAAATGGCCACTCCCTTGCAGCGACAGCAACTACGAGGTGGTCTTTGTCAACTTCGATGGCGTCCCACCAACACCAACTTCGCTTGTCGGGGTTGAGCCAATACAACCAATTCGAAAACGACCAAATTCGGTTTAACTCTTCATCTCGCTGTTGTTGTTCGGTCAGCTTTTGCCAACGCCTAAACCAATTTTCAGCTTCTTCAGGTGTCAGGTCAGCTGCGAAAGCGCTTACGAATTGTTGCGGTAGCAACTTTTTTACATCGATATTCGCATCCCATTCTGCCACTGTCAAATTTGCAATCTGTTCCAGGACGCATTTAACGAGCTTCAACACGTCGCCCGCATTTCCCCGGCAATGAACAATAAATCTAACGGTACCCAAACCAGGAACAGTGTCACTTACACGCGGACCGTGAATTAAACGACTGCGTTCACCATCTAGCGTCCACGATTGCACTCTAGAACCCCACCTTTCCTGAGCCGGATTTAATAAATCCCCTTAATTGTTCGATCTGCTCGGGTCGTAGCCCAAACTGGTCACAAGCTTTCGTCGGATCAACGATAATCGGCCTCCCTGGAAACTGTTTTGCCATACTCTCAGGCACGGCCGAAGCTCGCAATTCGTCTAAGAATTTTCTGGATACTTTAAACTGCTTGACAGAAGCGCCATCCATTCCTTGTTGCACGCGCTTTGCCAGAAACTCTTCCGCTCTCGCCCGACTTCCGAAGTTAAGAAAAAGAGTTTGCTCTCCCTGAATCGCAACTTCGCCACGTGTGCCGAGAATTACACGAGTATTTGCAAGACCTTCTACGCGGTAAACTGTCAGTACCGAGCGTGCTTGCAACGCACTCCTGACAATTCCAACTTCCGGCGCAGCGAGTAATGCAATGTTTGCAATAAACTCTGCGAATATTATGTACTGCTCAATCTTTCTTGGGTCAGAAAACTTAAACGAATTAACTGGACCAACTCGACCCAATCCAGACATTCCGTGGCACACCTGAGTTGGGATCGGTCTAGGTACCATTCCGACAGTTCGGTACGAATCGCTATTGAAGTACGAATCATCCAGATGAATCGATCCATGGCTTCCAAACGGGCTTGTACCGGGAGGTGTCGATGGTGGATCGCTCTCGCCAAACATCCAGTCCCACCATGTCTCCGCCAATCCACTTGGATCAGTCGCGCTCGTCGGCCCATTCCCCACATACCGATACAGATTCGCATCCCCTGCGGCGAAGCCGATGGGGTCTTGGCTGAGCCAGCGGCCGGTTTGTGGGTCGTACCAGCGAGCTCGGTTGTACTGCATTCCAATGTCGGAATCCCAGTCGCGACCGGTGTAGCCAAATATGCTGTCAACCGCTGCGGCGTCCGTGCTCGAAATTGCGGTACCCGAGGAGTTGTAGTCTACCTCCCGAATCAGCCTGCCGAAGCTATCAAAAACGTTATGCTCGCGTACGACGCCGTTGTTGTCGAGTAAGTCCCGTACACTTCCTAAATGGTCTGTGAGCGCCCAGAGGGTCGTGCCCGCTGTGCCTGAAGCGGTTGTGACATCAATCTCCATCCCTGTGCCAGAAGCGTACTGCTCGTCGGAGAGCAGTTGGTCTACCGATTCAGCCCACAGATAGCGATTAGCAAGTCGGAGCTTCTGACCTGTCCCTGCGCCGTCGGTATCGACCCAACGCTGGACTTCTTGGCCATCAGCCCAAGTGTACACTTCGTAGCGATCCCATGTCCCATTGCCGTCGGTGTCCACTCGCTTCGCGGTTCGCTGGTCGAAGGCGTCATAGGTGAAATTGGTCACAAACCCATCGGCTCGCGATGCCAAGCTGGTGATCCGATTGTCCGCATCATAGCTCAAGAAGTAGGCTGCGAACGTTCCTGTCGATGGCAAGCTCGAGGTACCGTCCCAGTTGACTCCTGCCCCCAGTTCGGTCTTCGAATGCGTAATGCTCTTAAGCCTGCCTGCCGAATCGAAGGAATGGCGTGTATGGGCTTCCAGATTGGCAGATGAGTTGGTCGTATCGGAGTAACGACGAACATCGGTGATCTGGGAAGCCAGATTGAATGCCGTTGTGACATGCTTGGCCGCAACCGAATTCCCTCCGCTGACTTGCGATTGCGTGGCAGTGTTCCTGCGATTTAGGTAGTCATAGGTGTAGGTATTGGCGAAGTCTTTGATCCCACCGGTGATATCGGTACCCGATAGAGCTCCACCGATGATGGATGCGAGTTTGGTCTGGTTGCCGACATTGTCATAATCACGATCGAACGCGAACGACTTGCCAAGCAGGTAGGAGCTTCCGGATTGGACTTCCCCCTGCAGTTGGCTGCGGGAATCGTACGCAAAGGAAAAGTCGAGCGCGAGAGAGTCGGAATCGCTGATTGCCGTAAGTCGATCGATGGAATCGTAGGTGTAACCGAGAGTACGCGTCCCACCCCAGGACTCATTGGTGAGTCGGTTTCGGTTGTCGTACGTATAGGTCGTTACACGGCTATTTCGGTCGGTCAAAGTAGCAAGGTTTCCGTTGGCATCATACGAGAAAGAACGGTCCGTTCCCTTGTTCTCCGTGACGAGCTGTTGGAGCATGTTGTAAGTATAACTGGTCGTATTGTTCAGAGGGTCTACGACGCTGGTCACATTTCCGAAAACATCGAAGTTCGTGGAGGTGACCGCTCCCAGGGCGTCTACCGAAGACGTGTTTCTGAACAATGGGTTCAAGCAGCTGCATTTGCATCTTCTTGCCCCCATCTTCTTGCCCATGGTTCCAGTCTTTCTACCCGTTGATCGCACAAAGAATGCCGAAGGCATAGCAGCTTGTAGCCGGAGGTTGAGCTCAAGCGACGCCGCCGGTTCGTTCCGTCTTGGATTGCGCATCCAGAGCGGATGCTAGCCGCTGCATCTCCTTAGCCGAATCATCGCTCCATCCCTGATAAAATAATGACAAATGGTTGAACGATGCGTGAACCCTTCTTGCTGATAGATCCAGGTGTGGGCCATATCTGCAACTTTCCCGAGCAACGGAAGCTCATCACGACCGAAGGAGGAGCTGGATTCCCAGCCTTCGTCGGTCTTATAGATTCGACTGAAGGTTACCCCGTAACGAGTTCCAGATTCGGTCTCGTTACGCCAAATGGCAGCCTTCACCTTGCCGAGTCTAATCTCGTGAACCGGTTTGTCGTTTTGTGCCATAAGGCACCTCGCTTTCTTATTGAAAACAGGACAATCAACCGTTCACGCACCGTTGTTCTCTCAATCGAAATTCTGCGAGAAATTTGATTCTTAAGATAGGCGACTTCAAACACTAGCCCAAAAAACCAACTGTTTCGTACTCAACGAGTCAATTGCTTACCAAATTGCGACGATTTGGTTCGTAGCTGGGCAATTCGTTCTTGAGCATTAAGGAATGCATTTCTCATTGCACGCTGAAATCAAAATGGAATCTTCCGAACTCGCAATCATTCGGCACAGTCCCTCGAAACAGACCGAAATCTCTACAGGTAGTAACTACGACCACAACTCGGTCAGGGAAACGTACAGGCCAAATCAATTGAGTTTGGTCAAACGGGTCCTCGTGTCGAAAAGGCTGGGAATCAATGACCTACGTGTGCCGTGGCGTCGAAATGACTCGCTAGTATAAATCCTTCTTGGCAACGACCACTATTTCCCAAGGAGCAAGCCGCCTCGTCGTCTTGGAGTACGAAACCAAAACAATGGGAGGCCTACTTCCGCACAAATACCGCCATGGACGTGAAGATGATGTCGGAAACGGTGGCAGCAAGGTGGGCTATTGAGGAGTCCTTCCCCGATCTGAAGGAAGTCTTGCATGCAGGGGAGCAATAAGTTCGAATTGCGTGATCAGACTTGGCTTGCTGTCAATTGAAATACTGTAAGTGCTCGTTGGTTGAACGTGAGTCTCAGGATGTTCCAGGCACCGATCTAATGGACCGAATCGACCGCCCTTGGGACAATCCTGACCGACGACCATCGCACGCTGATCTACGCCGCGCCATATGCACAAAAATGCTGAGCGAAAGATCTTCTAAAGCTCTTGTAGACGACATCCATCAAGAAAAATTGAAGTCGTAACCGACGAGATCCTCGCTATCGCAGCCTAATTCCAAGTGACTCAGGATACCCCAGCATCAACTAACAGAGTAAGAGCCTATCCGAAAACCATCGGAAACCGCGGCTAGCGCCAGAGCGGCTAATTGTTTCCCGATAGGCTCTTAACAAAAAATTCATAATTATTACAAGTCTTCTTCTCGTGGACTGATCTCAATCGGGAAGTCAGGCGAAATATCCAATACTCCTGTGGTTCTCCTAAGCGATGGAATATCCTTTTCAGATGCAACTCCAGTGATGCATGATATTTCAGCAAGGACTTCCTTGACTTGAAAGCCTCGTTGTGAAAGCGCTCTTGCTACACTGGCAACGTCAACTTGATGATCAACGGAAACTAGCCAAGGCTGGTGATTTGTCATATACAGCTCCAATTTGAATATCCAAACCACCCATCATATCGCTTCTATTTGGCTCGAACAACAAATGTTATGGAGGCGAGACCACAAGACCTGCCCCAACTCTATTTGAAGGGTGCGGCAGCCTTTGTGCAGAACTCTGAAGCCGTTGCCAAAGAGTCATACCTCTCAGGCGTGCACTTGACTGCGCCCAAAGAGCGGCACAGCCAGCGACGTGTGGTGTCGCCATACTTGTCCCGCTTATTGTTCGGTAAACGGTTGGACGTGGCCACGATGAAAAAACATCTCGACCTGGAGCTGCAATTTCTATCTTTCCAAAATTTGAGAAATTTGAAGGCGCGAGGTTGGTATCCAGCGATGCAACGGACATTATTGTAGGTGAATTCGCGGGTGCCGCTGTGCTGGAACTCGCGTTGCCTGCTGCCGCTACAATCAGGAGGCCGTTTCGCAATGCTGCTGCGCCAGCATTAGTATAGGTAGCTTGCACCGGGCTTTGGCTTCCTAACGACATTGAGATTATCTCACATCTTTGCGAAATCGCCCAATTCATACCCGCAAGCACTCCCGCACCTGTCCCGTTTCCGGAATTCGAAAGGACTTTCCCAGCAAAAATTCTCGAACCAAAAGCAATTCCATAGCGAGGAGTGCTCCCCGAAGGGGCCTTTGGTCCACATGCAGTGCCAATACAGTGAGTACCATGTCCATTTAGGTCTTGAACCGGTTGGCCAACAAAAGAGCTTGACACAATCGACCGACCGACAAAGTCCGGATGCCCTAAGTCCATTCCGGTGTCGAGAACTGCAACCTTAATCCCAGAGCCACTTTTGCCGCTTGCTGGTACCCTGCATCGCATAAGGCCCCAAGTTGCTCCAAGAACTTCAGCCTCTGGCTCTTCTTCGAGTGCTTCCTTACCCGCAATATCATGAGCAATCGTCTTTGCCGCACTTAAAAAACCCCTCAAGTATTCGGCGTTTTGGGTGAAGACAAAATACTCTGGCTCAACAAAGTCAACCGAGGAATCGGACTGTTCGACAGCCTCGTTACTAAGACCGGCTGTCAACATCGCTTCAGCTGTCAACAGTGCTACTCCGATTTCAGGGAATACTAGTGCTTGCGCGTCGCCAACCGAATCGAACTGCACGGCCTGCCCTTCATAGTCCCTTGCATTCGCGATTCGCAATTTCTTTGACGAAAGACCTTTTATGCCAGCCTCTTCCATCCCTCCCTTGTATGAAACAAGAAATCTACCCGTTTCAAATGATGTGCTACCCCTTTCCAACGCAGCCAAGAGCAATTCATCAGGAGTCGAGGTTAATGACAATCCGATTGCTGCTTCAAGCCTAGATGACTGGTTTTGTTGTGATCCCCGATAGGATTTCTTTGCCATGATATTTCCTCTTTGACCTATTGTTTGGTCGACTTAATTTAGAACTACACGAACCGTGCCGAGGCTCTCTGACTGTTTACTCGCCAGTTATTGTGAATTGTGCTATTGCAATAACAGTCCTCACCGTCTTTTCCCGTTCGAGCTTGAAAAAGGCCTCGTCTCAGGACATGATATGAGTCAACTTTAGCTTTCGCGGATTCGCGATGACCCCTTCTATGGTGCTGCTAACGTCCTTTTTGACGAAAGAAGACCAAGTAGAAAATCTTGTAAACCTCTAGCGAACTCTGAAGATGCACTACCACCCAATGAACTGAAATGATGAGATACAGTCGTTAGGAATGTTAGCAGCCTCCACCCAACGGTATTGACCAGGACCAAGATCCCAGTGGGGTCCTTCATAGTGCCAGTGCAAATAAAACCTCCATCGACCTGAATAAATTACGAGTGAGGAGATTTTGTCATTCCACCATCCGCCAACGTAGTACCAGTTTAATGAAGTGACTTCGTTGTGGCCTCCAAAGTCGATATGCTCATAAATTTGAAGCTGCGGAATAGTCAGGGCGTTTGGCGGACGCTCCGCAACTGTAACTTTCGGATGAATGTCAGGCTTTACTGCATTTCCCACGATTTCGAATGGGCTAGACTCAAGCTTGCTCAAATCGGGCACGCAACCATTTGCTGCAGCCAACCGCCACGGGGGTAATTCAAGACTCATCGCATTCTCCAATTTCAAGATCGTTTTCGACAAAGATGCTTCACCACCGAAAGTGAAACTGCACACAGTCACAACGAGGGATGGTCACAAAACGTGCGCAAGAAAGTGGATGTTTCTCTTTGTCTGCGTCTAACCACTTATTGCATTGCTATGGATGATCAGAGTTTATTACGACGATGTACGTGCTATACAAAAGGACTTTAATTCTAGGAGTCAAACTATTTTCCAGTAGATCGCAGCGAACAGATACTCAGCTACCGCGAGGCGATGCAATGGGATTATGCTTGACAATTGAATTGCGGGATCCGATGGCCGAAGCGTTGTCTTAAGAATCAAGCCCTATTTTTTCGGCGCTTGGACCGATGGTTTTCGAGCTCGTCTGGGATTGATGCGTCGCACTCGAATACTGGCTCCAGTAGTCCTATACCGCAAAGTTCGAGCGAGACTTTTCCATGAGAATCTAATCGATCCAATCGAATAACTCCGCGAGGCAGACTAATTCCGGTTAAATGGCCGGAATTCTGAGGTCGGTGTCTGTTCCTCCCTCGATGCCCGTATCGCCAGCTTCCGAGGCCTGTCGCAATGGCAACACAGTAATCGTCCGAATGGATAGGATCAACCGAAAATCCGGGGCGTAACGTTATAAACCCCCTACTAAGGACCGTTCCGCCACGTTGCTGTAGCTGGTAATCACAGACCGTTATAATGGCCTGACCTACCTCTGTGAGATTTTTTAACGTCGGAGGACCAACTGGACATGTACAGTCTTCATCCTCTCCGCACGCCTCGAAATGCTCCCACCCCTGCGCCGTCATGATCCAAACACAGCCGCCATCAATACAAAACAACTTCTTATTCAAATTAGGATCAATGGACGTCGCAGTCTTCTTTTTTGCCATGCTTTCATTCTCACTATTGAGGAAGGGAATTACAAACAACACGAAAGCCCAAAACGGAGGAGCTTTTATTCGGCGGTTTTTTGTTCGTGAATGCTCCTCGATGTTCACCCGGTATAGGCATCATGCTTCCACCCATCAAATACAATTCGCTTATCGCATTATTCGTGCTACTTGGGTGGCAAGCCTCGGATACATTTCCTACGGTATCAAACAATCCAAATCCATTTGGCGGGAAGAGCATCGTTGGTGCCATCCGCGGCTGTCCGTTGACATTTCCGTAACGCGGAAGTGCAAAATCATCGTCACCGAAGAAATAGCCCAGTTTACTCGCGGCCAAGTTTGCAATCCTCCATTCATCCACGGTTGGAAGTCGAAATCCATTCGCCGTAAAGTCAGTAACAATATCTTCGTTCGTAACGGTTTCGGAACTCGAGCTCGAATAGCAACGGTCTAGAGCATAGCGATCACTGAGATGGTTACAAAAATCGGCAATCGCTGCGGCATCAACATATCGAACCGCGTCTTCAAGTGAGTGTTCGCCTGGAAATCTCGATAATAACAAATCCTTATGGCTCGGTTTATGGCTCCAGAACTGGCGATTCGTGATTTCCCCGGACGAAATGAGGAATCCGGTTGAATTCGAATCTGACGTAACGAGTTGAATCATCGTCAATCCATCTTGAAGTTCAAGCCATTCTCGTCCGTTTGACCGTTCGGCAGGAATCGTTGGCAAATCAGCCCCTCGTCTTCGCAATGCCCAATTTGAAGTCGTTTGAACAACGGCCGATGAATGCGACAGATATAGTGTAGAAAGGGTATTCGCAATTTGAGAATTCTCTAGAGAGGACGTCGTTTTCCATTTGCCTAGCACCTGAACTATTACTGCAAGCCCCTGAGGAGGGGGGGCTAAATCGATGGCGGAAATCAAATCACGAAGCCGCCCATGAAATTCGGGCCACTCTTCCAAAAGCTGAGTTCGATCGGTTGGATCCGAGTCCAACTGGGACATTTGAATAACGCCGCCAAGGTCACCCATGTGCGCGAGAATGATCGCGAATCTTGCTAAAAGTCTAAGATCGGTATTACTTGACTTGCCTGACTCTTCGCGAAACATTTCTCGTAATCGTCCAATTGCCGCCTCCCTATCGTACTTCAAGGCGTCAATCAGATTGGTGGCTTCGTCTGTTGGGCACGCCGGAACAAGCCGTACCAGTTCCTCAACTTCGGATTTTCCTAGGGCAGCGAGGGCAAGTGATGAACGTAGTCGAGTTCTCGGTTCGTCAGATCTACTGAAATTAACTAGCTCGGTTTGGACCCGTACTGCGAAGGGCTTAATCTCATCAAGAGCATTAGGAACCCCCTCTGGCTGGCAAGTCAACAAAGTAGACAAAGCCAGTCTTTCTCGTGTGACGCGCTCGTGTGTGAGTCGTTGTTGAAAGTAGACACCTGCGATTCCGCACGCCAAAGTAGTCACCAGACCAGCTAACACAAATGCCATCAGTTGCTTGCGGCGTCGAGCCATCTGAAAGAGTAATTCGGTCTTCGAGTGACTCCTTGAATGAATGGCTTCTCCTTTGGCGAAACGCTCAAGCTCTTCGGCCAATTCTCTCGCCGTGGAAAAGCGATTCGAGGGCTCGTGTTCGAGTGCTTTCTCGCAAACAATTGCCAAGTCCCGAGGCACATCGGGCCGAACTTCGGTAAGCTTTTTCCGCTTTCCGACCGCAAGTTTTGCCAAATGCTCGGAAGGGGAGGTTGCATCGATTGGATTAGTCCCTGAAAGCAGCTCAAAAAGAATTACGCCAATCGAGTACACGTCCGAAGCTACCGATACAGGATTAGGCAACAGTTTCGCCTGTTCCGGTGACATGTAAGCGATCGTCCCAGTCGTTGAGGTCTCCGTAGACACATCTATCCCGATCGCCATTGCTAGGCCGAAATCTGCCACCTGCACCTTCCCGCTCAAGCTTACCAAGACATTAGCGGGTTTGAGATCGCGATGAATAATACCGGCCGTATGTGCAAAATGAACGGCCCAAGCGATGCTTGAAACAATTTTTGCATGTTCAACGAACGTCAACTCAACAAAGCTACACCATTCGCGAAGAGTCACTCCATCAACTAGTTCCAGTACTATGTAGGGCGTAGAAGAAGAATCATCTATACTCGCTTCGAGTACACCTACGATCCCCTCATGATTCAGTTTTGCAACTCGTTTAGCCTCTCGTAGGAATTCATTTGCGGTAACTGAATCAAGCTCGATACGGGGGACCTTTATCGCTACATCTCGATCCAAAGTTGGATCGTGAGCCCTCCAAACCGTTGAGTAGCTACCTCGTCCGAGCTCACTTTCCAAAACGAATCTTCCGAGGCGATTAGACGAGGAGCTGACCATTCATTCACCAAATCGAGCTATTGGGAGGAAAGGAATCTTGCCATATCTCCGAGGTAGTCGCGAAGCTTTTCGAGAGCGTTTCGGTGAAGACCGCGGGCCGCTCCTGCCGTCGTGTTCAAAGCTACGGCAATTTCTTCGAACTGCAACTTCTCATGATACCTCAATTGGATGACACGCTGGTGATTTTCCGCAAGCTTCAGAACGGCTAACGCGAGAAGTTGTCGATTTTCCTCAGCGGAAACTAACCCCGACGGGGTAAGTTCCCCGCTGTCGAGAAGTTGCTGGGCGATGTCACTGCTCCCACTCGCGAACAGAGACGTCGACGCATCCTTTTTGCGAATCAACGAGATCGCTACATTGCTGGCAATTTTCTTGAGCCATGCAAGCAACATAACATCATTCTGAAAATCGGCTGTGCTGTACCCAGCAACAGCTCGAATGAATGTCTCCTGCAGGATGTCGTCCAATGAAAATCTGGCGAGCAGTGCTGGAGCAAGTGTCGACTCCAAATGCTTTCGGAGTGGGGCAAGCATTCGCAAGACTTCTTGTTCATTCAATGTCAAACTGTTCATCGAGTGCAAATTCAAACAGAGGACTTTCAACCTCGAACGAGCCAAAATCTACTCTCGAAGTCCAGAATGGATTGTAATTGAAGGCGGATGGAAATTGTCGCGACTTGCTTTTAGTGTCGAAGTCTTTGGCTGAATCCTGCCCCGTTGCCCGATGCAACAACTACTCGACGTCAGCAAGCAGCTTGCAAACTGAACCCACCAATGAAAATGGGCACTAGAACAGAGTGAACCGTGAACCGATAAGAGGACAAGAACGTGCCGTTTTTGCCAAGAGAGAATTAAGTCGAATCGCAGGTGATTTGGCCACCGAATTTCGCCTCCTCCCGGGTGAATTCAATTTGCTCGATAGCGGGTCAAAATCAACTGCTCGTTGACACTTCTTAGCGATTGTTTATTTGCAAGTCGTGTTTTAATATCCATGAATCGATCCACCATGATTATAGGAACGAAGACCTCCAATCAAAGTTGCCTGAAACCAAATCAGGCGACCTAGGAAGCCGTGGTAAGCTGGGCGGTCTGGGTCGCCCTAGCTGCTGCGCAGCAGCTAGGGCGTATTCCTTTCCAAATCCCAGCTAGGTGGGTCAATTCCTACTTGCTCGTTACTGGGTCATTTCTTTCTGCTCGCTGACATTGCCTCCGAAGTAGTCCGGAAACCGGAATTCTTTCGCGAACTCTGCAAACAAGCTGACCACTGTTCACATGGAGCTACCAGAGAGAAAAACAACGGTCACATCGAACGGTTCGAAGCTCTTAGAAACCATCTCGGCGGATATCTCAGTGCCCCAACAGTGAACGAACGGTCCGTTCTTTGAAAGATAAAGCTCATGTCTACATCTCCGTAAACGTCTTGAAGTGATCGCATGTCCAATACGCTTTGCCATCGCTCCCAACCACTACCCACTCTGCTCCACGGTTTACCCCCTTCACATAACTGTTGACGTCGAACTCCTAGAACGTGACTGATTTGCCATCCAGAGTTGTCTTAGGTAGAATCTGACTGCTACCTCGAACGTCATTCGAAAACCTCTGACCACGTTTGAATCCAGAGGATGGTTTGCGGGTTGTTCGAATCGTGTTTAGAGTGTCAATCGCATGTTGCGTTGCAGGCGGCGTGATGCCTCGTGATTGACCTGAGTATTCTGGTGACGTGTTGCGTCCAGATCCAACCACGTATGGCACTCTACTACTTGGGGCATGGCTTCAACTATCAATTACATGATCGTCCCCGTTGCAACGCACTTGCCACCTTCGTAAAGTTCAAATTTTCGACCTTTGTGGAGTGTTTCTGCGGGCGCTTCTGGCACCAAAAAGCGAATATTGGCCACCCAGTCGTAGTTGTTGTTTGTCGCTTCAATTTTGACTACGACTAGCGACCATGCAATCTTCGGCGGCCATGGTTCTTCTATGAATCGGATTACCGGTGCATAGAGCGAGGTGCTCTCGCCTGTCGGTGGTGCTCGCCTTCCGCCTTCTTCGAATGTCTTCCAATGGAGCTTCGCTTGCATCATTTCACTCTCCAGGATTCCGAGGGACAACGCCACCTAAGTCTTCGCAATGTATGTATCTCGCCGGCCCGCGGCCATCCATGTTTTCATGCTGATACAAGGATTTCGGTTTGGTTGGAACATCCGCTTCGATTATTCGATACTTACCTGGACCATGTAGCGCCTCACCATGCAGTTTCGCGCCCTCCAAAGAATCTGCAAACCACTTCCCTTCCATCTCACCGTACTTTGGTCGTAAGCTACCGTTCTTCATCGCGTCCAAATATTCAGCTTCACTTACTGCACGATAGACCCGGGTTTGCCCTTGCGGCACTGTTCTAACTGGGGCAGCCGGTATGAATGGATACTGGCCGACCGGCGTTCTTGGTGGAAAAGGTATGGGGACGCCTCGCCTTGGCGGGAGCGCTGCACCTCCGCGACCGGCTGAAAGCAAATTTATCGATGCCTCTTGCAAAGCATATATCATTTGCCAACGTTCAATCTGCCTCTGATGGGCTTCTTCTCGCAGCCTCCGATCGATATGCCATTGGGTCTCAGGACCCATCTCACAGTAACCGCTCTCAGAATAAGGTCTCGAAAACTTGGAATTCTTTTCTTGTGCCTGAATCCAATCTAACAATGACGGCCGATTCCGACCATTGTACCAAGTATTCTCCACCCATTCTCCAAACGCATTTTTCACGTAGGGAGAATGTTGATTGGGCAAAGAAATTGGATGTAAAGGCTCTTGCAGCCCCGAAGGATCATTGGCGTAACTTGGATGATTCCCCACATACCGATACAGATTCGCATCCCCTGCGGCGAAGCCGATGGGGTCTTGGCTGAGCCAGCGGCCGGTTTGCGGATCGTACCAGCGAGCTCGGTTGTACTGCATTCCAATGTCGGAATCCCAGTCGCGACCGGTGTAGCCAAATATGCTGTCAACCGCTGCGGCGTCCGTGCTCGATATCGCGGTACCCGAGGAGTTGTAGTCCACCTCCCGAATCAGCCTGCCGAAGCTATCAAAAACGTTGTGTTCGCGTACGACGCCGTTATTGTCGAGCAAGTCCCGTACACTCCCTAAATGGTCTGTGAGAGCCCAGAGGGTCGTGCCCGCTGTGCCTGACGCGGTGGTTGCATCGACCTCCATCCCTGTCCCAGAAGCGTATTGCTCGTCGGAGAGCAATTGGTCTACCGATTCAGCCCACAGATAACGATTAGCAAGTCGGAGCTTTTGGCCTGTCCCTGCACCGTCGGTATCGACCCAACGCTGGACTTCTTGGCCATCGGCCCAAGTGTACACTTCGTAACGATCCCAGGTCCCATTGCCATCGGTGTCCACTCGCTTCGCGGTTCGCTGGTCGAAGGCGTCATAGGTGTACTCCACCTGCTTAAGCGTTGCGCCCGAAGCGGAGACTTTATCGGTCACGGTCGCTAATCGATTGCGATAGTCCCAGGTGTAATCGGTTACAGTGCTATCGCTAATCTTGGTACGTCGGGTAACGTTTCCTTCGTTATCGTAGGTGTAATTGTAGGTTCCATCGGTCTGCAGCCGGTTGTGCGTGCCGCTTGCTGATTGCGAAGCACCTCCAGATGACTTGCGGTTCCCGTTCTCATCCAGATTGTACGATTCAGCCGTTGGGGAAAACGGCATCGAAAGTCCGCTAATCGCGGACGTTGTCGCTGCCGTCAACTGGTCGATGATATCGTAAGTGAAATTGGTCACAAACCCATCGGCTCGCGATGCCAAGCTGGTGATCCGATTGTCCGCATCGTAGTTCAAGAAGTAGGCTGCGAACGTTCCTGTCGATGGCAAGCTCGAGGTACCGTCCCAGTTGACTCCTGCCCCCAGTTCGGTTTTCGAATGCGTAATGCTCTTAAGCCTGCCTGCCGAATCAAAGGAATGGCGTGTATGGGCTTCCAGATTGGCAGATGAGTTGGTCGTATCGGAGTAACGACGAACATCGGTGATCTGGGAAGCCAGATTGAATGCCGTTGTGACATGCTTGGCCGCAACCGAATTCCCTCCGCTGACTTGCGATTGCGTGGCAGAGGTCCTGCGATTCAGGTAGTCATAGGTGTAGGTATTGGCGAAGTCTTTGATCCCACCGGTGATATCGGTACCCGATAGAGCTCCACCGATGATGGATGCGAGTTTGGTCTGGTTGCCGACATTGTCATAATCACGATCGAACGCAAACGACTTGCCAAGCAGGTAGGAGCTTCCGGATTGGACTTCCCCCTGCAGTTGGCTACGGGAATCGTAGCCAAAGGAAAAGTCGAGTGCGAGAGAGTCGGAATCGCTGATTGCCGTAAGGCGATCGATGGAATCGTAGGTGTAACCGAGAGTACGCGTCCCACCCCAGGACTCATTGGTGAGTCGGTTTCGGTTGTCGTACGTATAGGTCGTTACACGGCTATTGCGGTCGGTCAAAGTAGCAAGGTTTCCGTTGGCATCATACGAGAAAGAACGGTCCGTTCCCTTGTTCTCCGTAACGAGCTGTTGGAGCTTGTTATAAGTATAACTGGTCGTATTGTTCAGAGGATCCACGACGCTCGTCACATTTCCGAAAACATCGAAGTTCGTGGAGGTGACAGCGCCCAGGGCATCTATCGAAGAGGTGTTTCTGAACAATGGATTCAAGCAGCAGCATTTGCATCTTCTTGCCCCCATTTTTTGCCAATGGTTCATGTCTTTCCGGTCGTCGATCGCCCAAAGTATGCCGAAGGCATAGCAGATTGTAGCCGGCGGTTGAGCGCAAGCGACACCGCCGGTTCGTTCCGTATTGGATTTTGCATCCAGAACGGATGCCAGCCGCTGCATCTCGGTAGCCGAATCATCGTCCCAGACAAGACAAGATAATGACAAAAGGTTGAACGATGCGTTAACCCTTCTTTGGCAGATTGGTGATGATGTCCTTCCAGACCTTATCAATCTTACTGCCATTATTTGAACTCGGTGGTGTACGAACCGCGGAGGGCGCGGAGGATCGCGGAGTGGAAACCGAGGCGCATTTGACAATGTTTGCCTTCCAACGCGTTGGCTGAATGCTCGCCTCCTCTCGCGTTCGATTCTCTTCTTTGCGCCGTGGCGCCGTAGCGAGAAATTCTTCACTGGCCTGGATCCGAAGAGAGTGGCGCGCCACGGCGCCAAGCTCGCCAGGGATTGAGTTGGAACACTGAGGAGGAACGTTGGGGGATGGAGAGTCTAGCCTCATAGATTCGGCTGAAGGTTACCCCGTAACGAGTTCCCGAATCGGTCTCGTTACGCCAAATGGCAGCCTTCACCTTGCCGAGTCTAATCTCGTGAACCGGTTTGTCGTTTTGTGCCATAGTGCACCTCGCTTTCTTGTTAAAAACGGGACAATCAACCGTTCACGCACCGTTGTTCTCTCAATCGAAATTCTGCGAGAAATTTGATTCTTAAGATAGGCGTCGTCGAATTGAAGATTATGAAGCCAACTGATCAAGACTACTTGAGACTCGAGCAAACCACGTGAAACCCGTTCGGCTCGCGGTGGGTCACTCCCTACTTGCTCGTTACTGGGTCAAAACTATTTGCTCGCTGACACCGTGGACGCATCCTGCAAAGCACTTCGGATAGCATGGTGCCATCGGGTCTTCAGTTCTAACGTTCTCAACAACGCAGGCCGTCAATCGCGCTTCGAGCATCATTCATTAGAAAGTTCTCTGAGGTTCAGCCGGATCGATGCGTTACTCCTTCGGTTGAGGCGACTATCCGGCGGGGTCATAATCGAATCATTGAGAACGTGCTTTTTGATTCTTTCCGAGAGTGCCACATTGTGTCAACTAATTTATCGATTCTAACCGAGTAACCTGAGCCCAATCCTCGTTTGCTTTCGCAGATTGCCCAATCTTTTCGTATGCACTCGCGCGTTGGTAGAATGCATATGGCTCGTTGGGTGAAATCGCGATCGCGATAGAGTAATACTCGATTGCTTGATCAGGATTCGATTCAAGTAATGCATCGCCCACGCCAAGCAACGCAAACTCGTTCTCTTTTTCAATCGCGAGCGCTGAGTGGAAGTATCGTATTGCTTCTTCGATGTTTTCTTCAAGCATCGCGATTCTTCCTTGACCCACACGGCAATCAACATTCTGAGCGAAAAGTATTTGAGCTTGTTCATAAGTTCTCTTCGCTTCTTCGAGCTTTCCCTCGTCAACTAGTCGTTCCGCTATGTCGCACATCGCATATGAACCAAGCAAAAATCTTTGCTCTAATTTCTTGGCAAGCGTCTCGGATACCTCCCGAAGTTGATTGAGGTAAAGAACAGCATCACTGTTTCTGCCTAATGAAGCTAAGCACTCTGAAAGCGAGTAGATCGCTTCTGGATTTGCCACGTCCATTTCCAGTACTTTCCGCCAAAGAATGATTGCCATTGCCGCAGGCTCTTTTCGGGCAGTCTCGATCAACTCTTGTATTTGATTCATCGTACTTTAAAACACCGTCTGTTCGCACCATTCGCCCCAGTGAACACCATCGCGATCAATATATCCTTCGCGAATACTATAGCCCGAACCGAACTGAATTGCAGGCAGAGTATTACGTTCCGTTCCGGGAATAAACCGAGGAGACAGTCCAAAAATGCCTGGAATGTACTCGCCATATGCATCGTGATACATCTTTTTGTATCTGCGGAAATCAGCTTGAGACAACACGACTTCCTCGCCCTCGCGAGCACCGCTTACATATTTGGCTCTCGGAGAGTAGAGCCAGTTACCGGAAGTAACGACGAAAGCAGACTCCTCCATGCTGTCGTAGAATACCGCAACGTGGTTATTCACTTCCGTGTATTTTTCTCCAGTTATCTCCGAAAGATCTCGCAATGTCATATAAACAGTCAAGGCTCCGAAGACACCGTTGACTGAACGATGTGCCGCCCGTGGCCCTGCTGCAGAACCTTTATGCGCAACAGCGCCTTGTTTGTACCCAGGCTTTGATTCCACCAATTCCATAATCTTGGAATTCTCGCAACCGGCATGATTCCAAGTATACCCTGATGGTTTCTGCCAATTCGGATCCTTCATCAGCTTACGCATCTCTGCATCAGCCGCATCGGAGTCTGCGCGTTTACCTAATACGCCGGAATTGTTACCGTCGAAGTAGCCCGGCTTCCACCGTAGTGCCATGATTCGGGAAAACCACCAACTGCAATATGGTTGTCCGCGTATCGAATTTGAGATTTTGCTACTCCGGCTGCCCTGTTCTGAGGTGTATCGGCGAACTCAAACACGCCATTTCCTGCCGTTCCGGAAATCCACTGCCCCCTAACGGCACTTGGTACCCTAGGTTTCTTTGGCCTATCCTTCTCCTTTAAGCCACTCGGATCGGTACGATTCGTGGGTGAGTTCCCCACATATCGATACAGATTCGCATCCCCAGCGGCGAAGTCGATGGGGTCTTGGCTGAATAACACCAATCCTTCGCAACTATTTTCAATCCACTGCGGTATCTCGATGCGCTCTAACGACTTAGTGATGCTCACCCCGGCGCAGAATTCTGTTTCGGCCTCGCGTGCGCGCGAGTGCAGTTTTAGAGACGCACTTGATCCGCTCCAGATGAGGGTTTCAGGGTAGCTCGATGCAGTCGTAGACATAGCTGCCAGTATAACCGCTGGGCGCGGCTGATGCAGCTCGCGAAGCCAGAGATGGCAAAGAGCCCAAAGAACTTTTTCTTTTTAGCGGCTCGGCTGTCCCCGTTCAGGCCTGCGGCCTGAACATAGCTGCTAACGCTTAGCAGCTAAAAGAAGAAAGATGTTTGAGGTACGAGCGTGCGCGAACTTGAGAGCGTGATTTAGAGTTCAGCAGCTACGTATCGCTTCGCGATTCTCGTTCGCTTGGCGGTTCCGGTTCGCTTAGAAGTTCCGATTCCGATGAAGGTGGTTCGTCCCTTGCTGATGCTTCGGGTTGCGATGAACGAGGTTTCGTTGTGTCGCCTTCGGCTTCTGCTTCATCGTCAGGCTTGGGGTTATCCGCTGGGTGCGTCATGCCGTGGATTTGTTGAAGCTTATCGATGCCTTCCTTGCTCGTCCTAAGATCGAACAGCTTATGGCCGCTTCCTAGCTTCGAACTCAATCGGTTCAGGCTTTTCTCGCATGGCCACCGCGTCCGGGCTTTCCGTTGCATTCGAGGCTCAATCCGCTCCGTTGCGTTCCTTCGCTCCATTCCGAGTTTTCGTTCGTTCCTCACTACAACTCTCCGTTCCGCTACGTCTCTTCACTGCGCCAAGTGTGAAGCCTCGAATTCCACTACAAGCCCTTCCGCTACCGTTTCTGGCCCTTTTGACTGTTTATTCCTTGCGGTAGTTCAAGCCGTGTTCTTTGAGGCGACGAGCAAGCAAGCCTCCAAGTCGAATGGTTCAAGCCGTATGGCTGTCGATCAAGTCCACTAAGCTTCACCGCTTCCGGCTATCGCGGGCGCTACTGGTAACGGTTCGAACTGTTCTATCAAGGCTACGCCGCTTGGCGCTTTGAAGCCGTAACGATTCCGACTGAACTCATGAGGCAATGAGCCATGACGCTTCCAAGTCGAACGCTTCAGGCCGTCTTATCAAGGCGACGAGCCAATGCGCTTCGACGTCGAATGCTTCCAACCTCACTCGCAAGGTAACGGGCCGATGCGCTTCGAGCGGCGGGCCTGCCGGTGGTTCCAACTGCCTTCTGCGGGTGGACTGCGCTTATGCCGTACTGCGGGGATGTTTTCTATCGTTCGAGCTTGGTTTGCATTGGAGAATTGGTCCGATGCTTTGAACGCGGTTGGCTTCGATCCCCGCAGAACGTCAACGCTTCGCCACCGCCTTGCAACAGGGCTGGCACTTCACCGCTACGGGCTTTGGTCGCTTAGGCTCCCAATGCCCTCCGCGACCGCCCTCAAAAAATCGGTATTCGGAATCCATTCCTCATCTGTCTTGTAGCGGGCTTCCATGCCCTGGCTTCGGCTGCGCACGGTCCTACGGGCATCGTGCCCTTCGGACCCGCGGGGGATGAATCGTCACCGCCGGTTATCTCACATTGGGACATTTACTGGTTCGTTACGTTCGCTTCCTTCGATGGAACTCGATCGGTGCGCAAGCGGCGGCAACTCATCATCCTCGCTCGTGCTCCGCCTCCGCTGGGCGGGACTCGCTTCGCTCGGTCGGACACGCCGCGAACGCCGCTACTCTTTTCTGTTGGAGACTGCCTTGGCTGGTTCACTGAATTCTGATTCCTGAAGCCTGGTACCTGATTCGCCGTTTCGTGTTCGCGTCGTATCCGACTGGCATCCTTGCCATCCCGCCCGTCTTCAGCTCGACGTCCATGTCTCGCTATCTCAGTTCTCATCTTCTCTGGCCGGTGCAATTGTCCCAAGCGATTCCAACCGGGAACACTTCTAACCGAACCGGCTTGCATCAACAGCCAATTCACTTCAAGCGGGGGACGCATCCTGCTAAGACATGGGGACGACATCGTGTCGTCCCTCTTCAGTTCAAACCGCCTCGACAACGCAACGCATCAATGCACTTCGAGCATCACACGTTGGAACATCTACAGAGGTTCCGCCGGACTTGCAACGTTGCTGCTTTGGCCATGTTCACTTTCCGGCGGGTTTACCAGCGAGGTAACGTGTTTCATCCGCTTGACTTTGAGCTTGTTCGCCAAGAATGAAATCACAACGACAACGGCTACATGAGTGATAACGAAAAGTACAACGGCCCCTGTAAAGATTTGCGGTCCATTGCGGTTTTTGCTGTGCAGCTCATTAAACGGTTCCGCGACGAATGACGCTAAGACCGCGCCGATGATCGAGACTGTAATTCCCACAATGAATGACCGAAAAAAGAAGAATCGAACTGGAATTTCAGCAACCATTGCAAGCCATACGATGCACATCCATATCCGAAAGAGTTCTCCAATTTGCAATCCACTAAGCGCTTTTCCAATCGGGATCAATATGCCAACCAGTAAACCGATACACATCAATCGAACAATCGATTGATGTGTATCAGCGTTAATTCTCGGTGAGGTGGACATAGTTGGAATCCATTTACTTAGGGAGAGAGATGGTTTAACCCTTCCCAGTCACCGCAATTCGGATCAACTCCACGTTTGAAATTACGATGATCATAGAATGGCGGTGCCCAAACCTTGTCTCTCGACTTCTCGCTAATTGGGCCTCCAGAATCAAACTTGTACGCTCCCCCCATAGGCTTTGCGTCATGGATGTAGATGCGGACCCCAGTTTTTTCGTCGGTTTCCCAGAAACCATCATCTACATAAACTTCCGTTTTTCCATCCGCAGAGGTAATCTTAAGCCAGTAATGAACCTTGAGGTCATCCGTGATCGATGATTGAACTTTGGCTTTGAAATGATCTCCCGAGCTTTCGTGCATAAACGCATCGTGGAAAGCCCAAGCCCATTCGTAACAGAAGATTCGCTTACTTCGTTCGTCCGGTCCAAAAAGAGGTATCTTCGGGAATCGCCACCATCCCGAATTTTGATTGAAGGTATTTGCAATCGCGCGTCCGACCCGGTCTCCCTCACTCTTTCCCTCTGCCGATGTAGCCATCGCTGACAGTCGACGTGCTAACGCGTCAGGGTCAATACCGCCACGAAACACGCCATCATTTCGAGCAAAGCTTCCAGCTGGAACCCCATGTCCATGGGCACCAAGTGCAATACCTCCCATTGCTCGATTACGTCCCAATTCACGACGAATGCGTTCCATCTCCTCTGGAGTAGGCAGAGCTGTTGGCTCCTGCAACCCGGTCGGATCCGTTGCCATGGTAGGTTTGTTGCCCACATACCGATACAGATTCGCATCCCCTGCGGCGAAGCCGATGGGGTCTTGGCTGAGCCAGCGGCCGGTTTGCGGATCGTACCAGCGAGCTCGGTTGTACTGCATTCCAATGTCGGAATCCCAGTTGCGACCTGTGTAGCCAAATATACTGTCCACCGCTGCTGCGTCCGTACTCGATATCGCGGTACCAGAGGAGTTGTAGTCCACCTCCCGAATCAGCCTGCCGAAGCTATCAAAAACGTTGTGCTCGCGTACGACGCCGTTATTGTCGAGCAAGTCCCGCACACTTCCTAAATGGTCTGTGAGAGCCCAGAGGGTCGTGCCCGCTGTGCCTGACGCGGTGGTTGCATCGACCTCCATCCCTGTCCCAGAAGCGTACTGCTCGTCGGAGAGCAGTTGGTCGACCGATTCAGCCCACAGATAGCGATTAGCAAGTCGGAGCTTTTGACCTGTCCCTGCGCCGTCGGAATCGACCCAGCGCTGGACTTCTTGGCCATCGGCCCAAGTGTACACTTCGTAACGATCCCATGTCCCATTGCCATCGATGTCCACTCGCTTCGCGGTTCGCTGGTCGAAGGCGTCATAGGTGTACTCCACCTGCTTAAGCGTTGCGCCGGAAGCCGAAACTTTGTCGGTCACGGTCGCTAATCGATTGCGATAGTCCCAGGTGTAATCGGTTACGGTATTGTCGCTAATCTTGGTCCGTCGGGTAACGTTTCCTTCGTTATCGTAGGTGTAATTGTAGGTTCCATCGGTCTGAAGCCGGTTGTGCGTACCGCTTGCTGATTGCGAAGCACCTCCAGAAGATTTGCGGTTACCGTTCTCATCCAGATTGTACGATTCAGCCGTCGGGGAAAACGGCATCGAAAGTCCGCTAATCGCGGACGTTGTCGCTGCCGTCAACTGGTCGATGATATCGTAAGTGAAATTGGTCACAAACCCATCGGCTCGCGATGCCAAGCTGGTGATCCGATTGTCCGCATCATAGCTCAAGAAGTAGGCTGCGAACGTTCCTGTCGATGGCAAGCTCGAGGTACCGTCCCAGTTGACTCCTGCCCCCAGTTCGGTCTTCGAATGCGTAATGCTCTTGAGCCTCCCTGCCGAATCAAAGGAATGACGTGTATGGGCTTCCAGATTGGCAGACGAGTTGGTCGTATCGGAGTAACGGCGAACATCGGTGATCTGGGAAGCCAGATTGAATGCCGTTGTGACATGCTTGGCCGCAACCGAGTTCCCTCCGCTGGCTTGCGATTGCGTGGCAGAGGTCCTGCGATTCAGGTAGTCGTAGGTGTAAGTGTTGGCGAAGTCTTTGATCCCACCGGTGATATCGGTACCCGAAAGAGCTCCACCGATGATGGATGCGAGTTTCGTCTGGTTGCCGACATTGTCATAATCACGGTCGAACGCGAACGACTTGCCAAGCAGGTAGGAGCTTCCGGATTGGACTTCCCCCTGCAGTTGGCTGCGGGAATCGTACGCAAAGGAAAAGTCGAGTGCGAGAGAGTCGGAATCGCTGATTGCCGTAAGGCGATCGATAGAATCGTAGGTGTAACCGAGAGTACGCGTCCCACCCCAGGACTCGTTGGTGAGTCGGTTTCGGTTGTCGTACGTATAGGTCGTTACACGGCTATTTCGGTCGGTCAAAGTAGCAAGGTTTCCGTTGGCATCATACGAGAAAGAACGGTCCGTTCCCTTGTTCTCCGTTACGAGCTGTTGGAGCTTGTTGTAAGTATAGCTGGTCGTATTGTTCAGAGGGTCCACGACGCTCGTCACATTTCCGAAAACATCAAAGTTCGTGGAGGTGACAGCGCCCAGGGCATCTATCGAAGAGGTGTTTCGGAACCAGGAATCGTACGTGAACAGATTCCAATTCCCTAGCGGTTCGTTCACCGCATCGGTGCTTGCCATGACGTTGCCTACGGAGTCTCGCAGTACTTTGGAATAAGCACTCACAAGCGATCCAGTTCCGTCGGGATCGGGTGAAACAACCGATTGGATTCTTCCGCCCGCATCGTACTGATAGGTCGTCGTTCGGCTCAACGGGTCAACTGCCGTTGAAAGCAAGCTATCGACTGCATAGGTCCAGTTGGAGACAGGTCGAGTCCCGCCGGATGTCGCGGCTGGAGCGGTGACGGAAGTCAATCGCCCTTGTCGATCGTAAGCGTAATCGGTGACTTGACCGAATCCATCGGTAGTGGATTTCAGTAATCCGTCTTTCCAGTAACTAACCGACTGGGTGCTCACACCGCTACCAGAAACGCGAACGGTTCTCCCGAGCATGTCGGATTCTGCGAAGGTCTTGATCCCAAGAGGATCGTTCGATTTCGTGATCCAACCTTTGGCACTCTCAAAGTATTCGATTGCCGTATCCAAGGTGGAGCCGGAAGTCGTTGGATGCGGTGTTCCGATCGAAGTGACGCGGTTCAAATCATCGTAAGTGAACTTGGTGAGATTGTTGAGACCGTCGCGGGAGGCAACGACATTTCCTAAATTGTCGTACTCCACTCGAGAGACAATACCACCCGACTCCAACTGCTCTCCGGTTTTGGAGGTATAGCCAGATCCCGGTGCAGGAGTGACTGACTTGACCGGTCGGTTTAGCAAGTCGTATTCGGTTTTAAAGACTCTTGAATCGCTACCATTGTTCGAAATGGTTTCGGTGATGGTGTTCGCCGTTCCAAAATAGGAAACTTCGCTCACAAGGCCCCGATAGGACGAATTGGACGCCGGTGTGTTGACGATCCGCGAATTCGCTGCGGCGTATGCTTCCAAAATCGAGGTGGTAATCGGCGAGGTCGAAGATGGTTTGGTGCTCGTTAGGCCAACGGTCGAGCTTGAGTAGGTTAAGTGCCATTCCAAGTCCGGTCGTTGGGTAACCGTGCTAGTCTGCCTCCCCATCGCATCATACGTGTAACTGGTGATCAACGCCGTGACGTAGAGTTTGGTCCCCTCCACTCGAGAGTTGATCAATTCCGAAGCAATAAGGTTATCGTGGCTATCGTAGTCGTAGCGAGTGAGAACAGGTAGAAGCGAACCGGTCCCATCTGGATCCGGCGACATGGTCGCAATCAACCGGTCGCGATTATCATGCCAGAACTTCGTAACTCGCCCTGCGGGGTCGGTCACCGAGCTTATATTCCCTCGGTTGTCATAGGTAAAGGAGGTTACTGCATTGACGCTATCTCCTGTTTCCGTAATCGACGAGACTCGAGCGTGGCGCGCTGGATCCGAGGGGGTATTGATATACTGATAGGTGGTTACTCGCGTGCCGGAGGTTCTTCCCGTCTGGACGGTTTCTGTCGCGACAAGCCCCTTCGGGAGACCAGACGTGGTTACGTAGGTAATATCGACTTGCTGGATCGTGTCTGCCGAAGTTGATGCAGTGGGAGGCGCGTAAGGTGTTCCTCCAGAGTTGACTACGTTGATATAGGCAATGACATAGTCGGCATCGGCGTTGGTCACCAAACCATTGCCATCCACGTCTAAATAAGGTGGAGCGGCGGAACTGGCTGCGGCGGGTGCCTCACCGTTGGAGTTGACATAGTTCACGATCGCGAGTGCATCGATGGGACTCACAAAGGTGTCCCCATTAACATCCACGGTCAGCGATGCGTTTTGCCAATTCGCGGTGGATGCTTTTTGTTCCCATCGTCTTTGTGTGACCAATCCGGTTGCGGAGTCGATCACTTGATAGACTTTGTTACCAAGTTCATCCGTGTAGGATGTCATGGCATCGTAGGTATCATTCCATGTGTAAGCGGTGGCGCTCACCAATGGACTATCGACCGAGGTTGGGTTGTTGTTGGAATAAGAAATGGTGGTAGTTTGCCGGGTGCGCGGACCGTTGGTCGTTGCTGTCTTATCCGGATCAGGTGAAATGGTCGTAAGAACTTCGCCCCAATCGTTGCTGGTAACATTCCCGTAAACATCACGGGTCGTTGTGGAGCGAACGTATTCGGTGCTTCGATCAAGAGGAAACCAGGGAGGAGCTAATCGAATGCAAGATCTTTTCGAATCCCCCTTGGGTATCGTATTGCCTGTTTGTTCGATCGAACGCGGTTTCCGTGCGGTGCAAATAAGGGAGACTTGCAATGATGCGAGTAATGACAGCAGACCATTGTTCATCTGTTTACCCCCCGCAAGCAATCAAACATCCCTTTTCCAAGATGCCATCCAGTTCCCCGAACCCATAGCAAGCTTTTCGCAAGAGCCCTCTTGTCCAATCGATGCGCTCGCAGACTACTTGCGAATGTTCACACCGCATTGGCCCAGTCCCGAGCAATTACCACCCAAGTCTCTGCCAAGCAGTGCCGAGCGATCTGCGAGAGCAAATGCGACAACCAATGGTTTCTTTCCAAGCACTGCTAGCTTGGCAAGTAGTTGCAGGAACTGGGTGGAGGACGAAGTGAGGGAGCGTCTGAGATCAAACGCATCGCATGGAACGGAATGGGGAGCGATGAGCACAAACTGGTCCATCGACCACGGCTACTTCTTCCGTTGGCTTTACCCCAACTCTAAGTGCATTGTCATCTTAGATGGCCCCGAAGCGGCGTTGGCACGCTGGAGGGAGCAATCGTGTGGCGGAGACTCAACGGAGTCTTGCACTCGTGCCTTTCTATCATCCTGGACGGCGTGGGTTATTGATACTTGGAAGCGAGCGAAGCCGATCGATGCGTTAGTGCTTGTATGGAGCGAGCTATCGCACCCGAAGAGCAAGGAAAGGTTACAACGATTGACACCTTGCGAATTCCGAAGGGAGCTTATCGAAGAGTCCATTGCTGGGGCGATTCGAGAATCCTTCTCGCACCTTGTTCCCAAAGATCTTGAGCTTATTGCACAAGCATTTCAGAAGCTGACGGGTCCGGTTCGTAGCGAATTGTTTCCAACGTCGACAACGCCTAGTCCAAGGGTAGCCTATCGGTACTCGTTGGGGGTGGGTGCGAAAGCATCGCTTAAACCAGAGTCGGTATCTTCGCCAATTTCCACGCGTGATCGTCGCGGAAAGTGCGTAATTCTAGTCCCTCACCTCCATTCGATTGAACCAGAATGCGAACAATCACTGCGGCAGCTAGAAGAACGAGGCTATGTTGTGAGAAGGCTTGGAGGGATTCCTGCGGTGGATTTGGCCAGAAACATCTTAGCAACCCAAGCGCTGCGGGATGGATTCGAGGAACTGATGTGGATTGATGATGACATGTCCTTTCATCCCGATGCGGTGGACCAGATTCGTTCGTGGGGTTTGCCACTGGTCGGGGGAATCGTTGCCAAAAAAGGTCAGCGTAGCTTCGCGACGATTTTTCACCGCCGAACGAAACGAATCCATCTTGGAGTGGACGGTGGTCTCCTGGATGTGGACAAGACGGGAACCGGTTTTCTGCTGACGCATCGGGATGTTTATGACGCCATAGCACGACACTATGAATTGACGGAGTGTCGTACCATGGGAGGTGAAAACGTGATTCCGTTCTTCTTACCCGAAATAGTCCCAACCGAGGATGGGAATTGGTACATGGCGGAAGACTACGCGTTCGTCGAGCGAGCCAAGAATTGTGGTTTTGCGACTCTCGTGGATACGTCGATTCGCCTTGGCCATATCGGAAAGTATTCCTTCACCTGGGAAGATGTGGGAATGGATCGTAAGCAGTTTTCTAGCTTTAGCCTCGACCTATGATCTCTTTGTCTATGCACTTCCCGAAACTCGATAGCTCCGCTGATCCTAGACACTCACTCCATGAATCTTTCTGAACCCGACTCTGAATTGATTGGTAGCGACCGAGTCGGCCATAACAATCTTGAATGCCTGGAAACATTGGTTCAAATCAAAACCGACGTTCTAGAATTCGATTCGAGCCAGCCAGTTCTGATTCTCGCTACAGGGGTGGAATCGGGAGCACGCGAGCTCGTGGCTTGCCTCAGCAGTTCCATTTCGTTTTGGGAGGAACCTTATGGTCCAAGAGATTTCCTCGGGCCAATCTGGAAGACAGTTTGCTCCCATGTTCGGTCTCATGGATCGAAAGGTGTCTCGCGAAAGGATGCGACGCGACTACGCACGCGCTTGCAAAGGTTTTTGGTTCAACTCTTTACGCCTTCCGTAGCACATCCGAACGACGCTCGCTGGGGAATTTCCGAATGGCGCTGGTCTGTAACCGATGCGAGACTCCTCAATTGGATTTTTCCAAAGTTGAAAGCGGTAGCATTACTGAGATCTCCAATCGATTCCTACGAAGCCTACTTTCGAAGTGGCGTGATGGTTGAACGGTCGGGTGGTAGTGCACTTACGGTAAGTGCATTCGCTAAGCACTGGCAGCGGCAAGCAAACGATTTTGCAACACCCCCGGCGGGGCTGGGGCTTCGAACGCTTCGTTTTGAGAGTCTTAATGAGATCGAAACACTCCATGATCTGAAGGATTATCTCGAAGTAGATACGCTAAATCCGTTGCCCTCAGCCGACTCAAAGCAAAACCAGAGCCAACGAAAAGTCCCAACCTCCCATCTTCGTATCCTTGACCAGTACACTGGTGCTCCATCGCGAAACTGGGGGTTCGAACCCGCTAATATTCCCAGAATCGAGCTGCCAACTAGCATTGAGGGTTGGGAGAAGCTTTGCACACCTTTGTTCTCGACCGATGTTCGTGAAGATAGAAGGTCCGTTGCGTTCATTCGCATGATGGGAATGCAAGGTCCTCAATTTGAGTCATCTCTTCGTAGCCTTGAGTTGGCTGGTATTCGGGTACGGCGACTAACAGGAGCCTCTGCTATCGATACTGGACGTAGCTCTTCGGTCTGCCAAGCGTTAGAGGACGGGTTTGAGCATATTTTTTGGATCGATTCAAACCTGTCATTTGAACTTTCCGATGTCGAAAAGCTTCAATCCTTGCAACGGCCAATCGTTGGAGGCCTATTGAATAGTAGCAGTTCGAGTCCGTTTGATTTCGAACCCATGGAACAGCAGTCGAACTCACTCGACGCTGCTACGCGTTGCCCGATACAAGTCAGGAGAACGAGTTGTAGCTTTCTTTATACCCACCGCATCGCTTTCGATACGTTAGCTCCGACCAACGAACTCGCGTTATGTAATCAGAAAACTGCCAATGGGCTCGGCTTCATCCCCTACTTCAAACCGATGATTGTCGATGGCCATCCCAACCCACTGTATTTGGCCGATGATTTCGCCTTTACTGAGCGAGCGTTTCAAGCCGGGATCCCAATCTTCATCCATGCCGACGTCCGCCCTGGGCGATACGAGTTCATGCTCCGCCCCTTCGGAGCATAAGCTTCACGAAGGTCTCACATCATTTGTGTGCAATACGGGAAGATTTCATGGCAAGTTGCGAGTATCGGCGTCCATTGAACAGAACCACAAATTGGGCATTTACGATTTCCTTTAGGCGTTAATTACCGATCCGGACAATCTTCGCCTTAAAATTCAGATTGCGACTCTTTCGCGAGCAGACTGTGAACGCGGGCAGTTTCCACAAGTGCATCGAATCCTGCATTCCAGCCCTCGATCCCTTCGAATCGGTGTATGTATCCTCGAATGCAAAGTCGATGTTGCGGATGGCGGAGATAGCTGAAAACAACAGGTAAGAATGACGTGTAGATTTTATGCGTAGAACGGCAAAGTTGGTACCGCTCCAATAGGAGCGCAAGAATGGCGATAGTGACTGGCCGGTGAATAGGAAGATCCCCTAAGTTGAGCTTGGACACCCGTAGAAGCTCGCGCCCGACCTGGTATTTGGAGAGATCAATCAGGTCAATCTTTTTACAGATTTGAACGTCGTTGTACCCCCCGTCGACAAAAGCTGATTGGAACTCAGGGGGGATTCGCGGTGGAAAGGTTTGCATAAGCAGTTGGTGTATGGAAAAAGTAATGGTGCCTAGTGAAGCGCAAGTAGCTCTGCGGGGACGCAACTACCCAGGAATAGCTAGGTCGAAAGGGTCGAAGTCTCATCTTCGGGCAGCAGGTGGAAGGTTTCCCCTCCCCTGCTGCGCCCTGTTTTTCCGAGGGATATTTTGGATTGCGGCCGTCCATCAAGGTTGACTTAATTCAGGTCGCACACTCTGCCGAATGCTGAATGGCAGTTATTGACCCAAATAAGAAACGCGCCGAGTCCACGGCTTCGGAGAAAGGCGATCTTCTCCTCGATATCATGCAGAACGAGCTGCAAATCACCGCAACCGTTCGTCTTGTGGATGATGACGGTCGTAACAGACGAATCCTTCGCCTCGGCTCGGAGTGCGATCGCTGGAGCAACATCCCAGCAAAGCTCGCAACGATGTCGAGCTTTTTTAGGAGTGAATGACCAGGTCATCACCGCCTCGTGCAAAACGGAATTCACGAACTCGGTATCTTTCTCTCCGTAAACCGGGCGATCTTCAACGCAGTTCAAACGATTCATTGCATCTACGCTAGCGAAACCATCACAGTTAGGCATAGCCGTCCCGAATCCTTGCGGTTGCGCGGCCTTGTTTTGAGAATCTCTCACGATCTCATCGGGTGGCCCATTCCCTAGGAGGGTGCTGGCCGACTGGCCTTCCGCGTCCGGCGAAGTAGTTAATAGCTGACGACGCATGCGAACCAACCTTTCTATCCAAGTAGTAAAAAAAGGATTTCAATCGCTCGTGATCTGGGCGTTGGGTCGCTGCCGATGCTTCGAGGGAACTACCCTTTTCGCACGGCGTATCGCCTGTGGCTGCGACCTCTCAGTGTTTTAGTGACGTGGCGAAGTGTTTTTTGCAAAGGAAAGAGGAGTTTTTTGCAATTCATCTCCCTTTCCGGCGAGCCTCCCATTATTCCGATTCGCTTTGAGCCCCTTGTTCGGCGGAAAGCGAGACCTCTTCCTCTTGGAGATAGCGTGGTAGCCATACCACGAAGGCATCCACCAAATTGCTTCGAAGGAAGGAAAGCGTCTCCTCCAACTGAGGAAAGAAACACTCCGATGCTCCGCAGGCAGGAAACCGATAAAGAACGCCGGTCGACGGAGTTGGGCTTTCGAAACAGTGACGTACCGCGATGGCGGGGCTTGCTTCCCAGCAATCTGGGCACGACTCGTGAGCCGGGCTAGGGTTCGAGATCAACCTGCTTGCCTTTGAAAACGTATTACGAAGCAATTCGTAGTCGCTCAGCGAGTAGACTCTACGAAACTGGATGGCGGGCAGCTCATCCAGAAGTTCAAATAGTGCTTCGGTTTCACCCTCGGTGACACGGAGAAAGCGATGCTCAGTCGCTGCATTATTCTCTGCGAGGGTAACAGGCCAGACGGTGCTCTCGGTAAGCACGGAAACGATGAGCCTCCGTTTTCGCAATTCGCATTGCCGTGCCATATCTTCAGCCGCCGTGGTCATAATCGGTTTCCTCGTGATGTGGGGGAAGGTGCTGAAACCCATCAACACCGAGCAATTCTCAGCAAGTCGAGCCGCTCACAACTTAAGTGACGTGAGGCAGGGCATTTTGAAAAAGGCGCACGAAAAAACAGAAGAATTTTCTCCCCCACAAAACGAGAGACTTTGATCCAGAGCCATGCCCCAAAAATCCTGGGGTTCGGGGCAACGCCCCGAGCATGTGAACTGCATCGGCGATTGCGAGAACTTGGTGGGTGGCTACTGTGGTGGGAGGAAATGGGTGGGGTCTAGGACGGTAGCGTTGATGTCACATCTTGCTTGAAGTCGGCATAACGGCCTCAGAGAAACAGAAGTGGACGGTTCAGGAGTTAAAAGTGATGGATCCGGGACTTAGTAAGAATTCCATGGAGCATAGGCGGCACCTTTTGCGGTTTAACGGAGAGGATATTGCGCGTCGGATGAAGCAGTCGGGCTTAAAGGATCCGGTGGGGCTTATTGTCGAAATGACTGATCCGGTGGGCAAACTACTTACGTATTCGACGCTGGAGGCCCACGGCGTTCCCAAGCATGAGATCCCAGAAGTGATCGCCCGTTACACGAAGGATCAAGCGACCCCTACTTTTCTATGTGTCGTCGACTTCGCGACCGCCAAAAGAGTCCTAGCGACAACATCGGAGACAGCGGAAGCGAACCTATCGGTACCCTTACCACCGGGGCGAGCCTTCGTGGTCGTCGTCGCGGGTGGGGGAAACAGCTACGCGCAGATCGCGATTGGATGAGTCAGTCGAATTTCGCACCGGCAACGATCTCTGTTGGTATTCAAGGGAGTCGATGGTCGGCTGAAAAGATAGATTCTGCTGCGTGGCGCGATTGATGACCTTAGTCTCGCTCAGAACTCTTATACACCTCGGCCCGAATAGATCGAATCTCGGCCGTCCTCGATGGCATGGTTGAGTTTGGGAAACTTGTTTGCCCAGTCGCGTAAACTGGCAGAGAACTCATCAGCTGTTGCCTGGCTGTTTGGTGGTGTGAGTTCAGAGAGCTGTTCCGTGAGAGTCTGGATGACGATGGACTCAACGGATGCACCAGTTCGGTTGGCACGCTCTTTAAGTATCGCGGCCAATTTGTGAGGTAGCTGTATATTTATGTCCACGGTAACCCTCGACCTCCCAGTGAGTGTACCATGTGGAGCTACGCATCCGCAAAGCCGGGTGTACCGTTTTCGAGTTGAAGCAGTTGAAATACGGGTGCTAGAAGAGCGTAGGTTGAATTGATTTTGGCGGCCAAAAAACCCCGAGCACTAGCCATACGTTATATGGGAAATAGGTTCCCATAAAAAACCTTGTATCCTTATCAGACCGACACAGCTCCCCAAAAAACTTCTCTTTTACGCTTTTCGCCGCAGCTTCGTCCGAGCCTAACCTTTCAGACTCTTTGAGAAAGAGGGTTCCGAGCTCCCAGTCTTCGCACATCGCGACGTGTGGTTTGGCACTATCTTCGCATTCGAAAACATAGTGAAACGTGAAGGGAATCTTGCGTAATGGCTTTTGCTGCGGTCCAAAGAGTGTCATTTGCTCAAAGAGGTTCTTCCACTCAGGCTTCCATTCTTTGTCAGCGGGTCGAATATCTAAGTCTAGGATTCGCGTAGGTCGCACGATCCCAAGCGACGTTTTATCGCGAGCGTACTGTTCTGCTAATTGAAGCCGAGTGAAATGGGGCAGTCGGTCAACGTAGTCGCGCCTCGCTCGCCATTCGTTTTTGGAAGGGATGGGCTTCCCAATAAGCTGAATCGAATCGAGGTTTGGGCGACGGCTTTCCTTTCGGGCATCATTCTTTGCCCCCTTGGGCTCAAGTTCAACCTCAATCCATTGGTACTTATGGAACTGTTGCTCGGGCGGGCGATAACGGTAGTCGATTGGATAAAGTCGAACCCATTCCAAGTCTTCGGTGATTCCAGCCGTGCACACCAACTCTTGGTGACTGCGGGACGGCAACGGGTAGGTCATTACAAGAATCAAAACTTTGGAGCGTGCCTGTGGACTCACGATCTATTACTTCAAATGGGTAACAGGAAGTTTTAATTGTGCGGCTATTTCGGTTGCGAGGTGACTTCGATGACAGCAGCTTGGCTTCGCCTCCATACAAACCAGGACCGACGGGATTTCTGAACATAAGGTAGCAGCCGACTCGATTGCATTTTTTTCCGTAGCAAGAGTCGTGAGCTTGTACTTCTGAAACAATCGGTCGTAGTCATCCTGGGTTTCAAGGCTTTGTCTTAATTCCGAGGGTATTCCGAGTTCGGGAAAATGGACGTAAGCGATACCGAGCGTTTCTGCCAGCCTTTTGAGCGTCGACTTATGGAAGCCATAACGCCGTGCAATTGGGTTTCGGCGAACGTCGATGAGGCGTTGGATGCCGTTCTCGATCAGTCTATTGAGAAACGAATCGATGCTTAGTCCTTCGTATCCCGAAGTGTAGATCCCTTCCCTAGCACTAGGTCTGTTAGCAAGCTTTTGTCGCTTGCTGTTCATCGTGTAGTAAGGAAAGCGAGAGTAGATCTGATCCAGCAGGTTATCCACCGATAGATGCGAAAGAGCGTTGACCGCTTTTTTTGCATCGATGGCGATCTCTTTGGGTGGTTTGATTGGCTTGTTCGAGCCGATTTTCCAATGGTTGTCGTCGTATGAAACGACGTAGCCTTGCTCTTCGAGTTTGCCGACTTCCTGGTATAGGGCAAACGAGAAAGGCCCGAAGTGGTAGGGTAAAAAGTCATAGAACGAATCCCCACCTTTCGAAGGCGTTGCTTCCTTCAAATAGAAAGCCCATTTCATAAGCTCAATTCGGCCGACCGGTCGGTCTGCTTGTTCGAGCATTGAAAGCAGGACTTTTTGACGATTGAGCATGTTTGGGGTACCCGCGAAGTTTGTTTCGAGAGCCTTGGTATAGCAAGGGAACATACGATGGAAAAGATCAAAGAAGCCAGATAATGGAGGGGCTCCCTTGATCGATAGCCAGCTCTGTTTGAGTTCAGGGTGAATTCGATTGGATTCAGCGAGCTGAAGAGCTAGGAAGCCTTTGAACGAAATCAGCCGCGAGGACACCGAGGATTTGGAGCTTAGCTTGGTCCGATAGCGAAGGCCATGCGGAGATGATGGTTTGGAGCTGAGGGTCAGTTGTTGCCCGCTTAGGACAGGAAGTGCAACGGACTTGCAGCGCATTTGCAGCGCCCGAGGGATGCGAAAAACCGCAAGATTCGTTGGGCAAAGTACTTAGCTCGGAATTCGATTTAGGTTCGAATCCTATCACCCCGATTCGCCTTCGGCGAATAGAGAGTCGAGGGGAGAAAGTAGATAGTAGAAAAACAGGGTCGGAGTAGGTTTGCATCGCACTCCTCGCACCGATCCAACTACCAAATCTTCTTTCTCCCTCTCGACTCGGTCTACTCTCCACTCTCTACTTTCTAAAACCGCGGCCCGCTCAAACACGATTGCTGCAATCTAACGCCCCATCTAATCGGTCACTCCTAGACCATCCCTTCTCCTCCGCCCGAGAGAACTATGGCATTCGCCTTCGAGAAGCTTCTCGTCTACCAAAAGTCCGTCGACTTCGCTGACGCAGTCTGCACCGCCACCGAGCAATTTCAACGCGGGTACGGATTCCTCGTCGATCAACTCAATCGTGCCGCGCTATCCATCTCTTCGAACATCGCCGAGGGCAACGGGCAATTTACGAAAGCCGAACGCAAACACTTCTTTGGCCTTGCACGAGGCTCCGTCCAAGAATGCGTCCCCCAACTCGAGCTCGCCAAGCGTCGAGGCTTGATCGACGAGTCCAAGCACGTCGAACTCAAATCCCAACTTGAAGAAATCTCTCGCATGCTATCGGGCTTGATCAATGGACTCGAGAACCGCGAAACATAAAAAATTCTGCACACCCGCCGGAATTGGCGGGCGTGTCGAATGGTGGCTGCATGGGTGGCTGTTTGCGGTTCAAAAACGAAGGGTTTCCCTTATGTTTAGCCTGCCGGGAAAAGCAGAATTGGGTCGATGGGGCGTGGTGACGAATTTGGCAATCGCTCTTGGAGAGCGAGAGAGTTGTTTCAAAATGGCTCCCCCGAAGGGAAGCCCGACAACCTAAAGTAGCAACAAGTACACCGCGATTCCCCAGATCGTGCAATAGATCAGGAAAATCGAAACAGCATGCTGGATGAGTGCCAACAAGAACTCGAGTTCGTCCTTGCTGCCGACGATTGGTATGTCACACCACCAGGTTTTCCAGGTCTTCATAACGCATCTCCATGTTACGTAACGCATTGCGCCCAGGCAGGATTGCCTGAGCGAAATACGCTCTGCTGGAGGAATGCGTCTTTTGGATTTCTTGGGGGTCCCCATATCTTTAGCTAGCCGGGGAAAAGCTAATTGGATCTGCTTACGAATATTCTATTTCAATTGTCTGTAGCGAAAAGAAAACGGCACCTTCGTCGGCACCAACATCGCCCGTGATTAGATAGGTTGGTCAATAGCTGAGGGTTATTTGCTACACCTTAGAACATGCTTAGGGACACCATAAACCTAGCTGCAAATTGGAAAACTATGGGGATGCATCGCAAGTTTCGCCAAACTGATGCTAATAATTTGTGAAAGCCGTATTGCTCAACGTGAACCGTCCAACGTGACCTCGTGCACATGAAGTACCCTTCCGCAAGCACTTCACGAGAGTTGGAAGGGCAAGTCTCGTTATTGTGTGGAGTTAGAGTTAATTGGCAAATTATTTGTGCCTTTGGGAATTGATGAAACTTCCGTCGTTGTTGGATACATTGCTCGCAGATATTGGTATTTGGCAGTCTTTTCCGGCTTGTTCGTTGCGGTGTAGAACTCGATTAGTCGATCGAGGGATGCAGGGAGTCGGACGGCTCCTTTCGGCGGAATCTTTTCTTCGCGTTCCTTCATTCCTTCGTAGCCCTTCACCAACAACGACTCGGCCTCGGCATATTCCTTCTGGCCAAGCAGCGCCCCACCGAGCTGCGACATCGTGTTGAACGTAGACCAGACGTCAGGTTCTTTTCTATTCCGGATTTCCCAGCATTCGCGGAGCAACTCTTCGGCATCGGCGAATTGACCGCACGTCAGCAGTTCGTTCGATACTTGGGCGAGCAGCCTGGCAAAACGAGAATCGTCTTTGGGGTTACGAATTCGTTGATGCGAGACTAACGCTTTCAAAATCGCTGCTGCCTTCTCCCCCTGTTTGAGCGTTGAGTAAGTGGCTCCCAGGTTCATCATGCTGTCATGTGTGTTCGGGTGGTCGGCCCCCATCCTGGCAATACGGAGCTTTAGGGTTTCTTCGTGGAGCTGCAGGGCAAAATCCAGCTTACCAGCGGCCTTATAACCCTCCGCCAAATTGTTCATGCTGCTGAGCGTAGCGGGGTGGTCTTCTCCCATCTTAGTCTTCTTGAGCTTCAGGGTTTCCTCGTAAAGTGGCAGAGCCAAATCCAGCTGACCTGCGGCATGGTATCCAAATCCAAGGTTGTTCATGCTTTGGAGTGTATCGGGGTGGTCTGCGCCCAGCTTTTCAATACGAAGTTTCAGTGTTTCCGTGTAGAGCGGCAGTGCCAAATCCAACTTCTCGTCGGCTTGGTAGCACAACGCGAGGCTGTTCATGCTGTTGAGCGTGCTGGGGTGGTAGAACCCCAGCTTGACCTTTTTGAGTTTCAAGGTTTCCTCCAAAAGCGGAAGCGCAAGATCGAGCTTACCAACGACCCTGTAGCCTTCTGCTACGCTGCCCATACTGCTCAGCGTATGAGGATGGTCTACGCCAAGGTTAGCCTTTGCGAGTCGTAAAGTTTCTTCGTGGAGCTGCAGGGCTATTTCCGGTTTCCCGGCATCGCTGTAGCATTGTGCCAAGTTGTTCATGTTGGTGAGCGTGGCGGGGTGGTTGGCACCCAGCTTTGCAGTACTGAGCTTGAGGGTTTCCTCCAAGAGCTTCATGGCAAGATCCAGTTTCCCGGCATAGCGGTAGCCATTTGCCAAGTTGTTCATGCTGATGAGCGTTTGGGGGTGATCGTCACCCAGTTTGGTCTTCCGAAGCTTCAGGACTTCCTCAAAAAGCGGCAGTGCAAGATCCAGCTTCCCCACGCCCTCGTAACTCCCTGCGAGACTGTCCATGGTGCTGAGCGTGTCTGGGTGTTGGTCCCCTAGCTTAGCCTTCCGAAGCCTTAAGGTTTTCTCTAAGAGCGGCAGTGCGAGTTTCAAATTCCCCGCGTCCCTGTAGCATTCGGCTAGATCGTTCATGCTTCGAAGTGTTTGGGTGTGGTCCGCACCCAACTTGGCGGTACGGAGCTTTAGGGTTTCCTCAAAAAGTGGAAGCGCGAGTTCCAGCTTCCCGGCGTTCAGGTAGTCCATCGCCAAGTTATTCATGCTTTGAAGCGTAGTGGTGTGGTCGGTCCCCAGCTTCGTTTTTGAAAGCTTCAGTGTTTCCTCGCTAAGCTGCAGGGCCAGATCTTGATTCCCCGCGGCGCTGTAGCCCGTTGCCAAGTTGCCCATGCTTTTGAGTGTGGCGGAGTGATCAGCCCCAAGATTGGCCTTCCTGAGCTTCAGAATGTCCTCGAAGATCGGCATAGCAAGATCTTGCCTCCCGATTCCCAGGTAGCTTACTGCAAGGTCATTCATGCTTTTGAGCGTGTCGGCGTGGTTAATCCCTAGCTTGTTTTTTCGGGTCTCGGAAGCTTTTTCGAATAAGAGTATTGCTTGCTCCGCATCCCCCAAACCCAACAACGATTCACCCAGTGTGTCCTGCATTTCCGCCACAACAAGCGGGTCACCGATAGCAGAGCCTTCCAATTCTCGAACGGCCTTATTCAAGCTGTCCTTTAATGCCTGGGTCAGCTCTCCGACCGTGGTGAAGTTCGCCTTCGGGTTAAGTCCTTTGAAGATAGAGCCGAGGATCTCGTTGCCCTTCTTTGCGAAGGTGAGGTTTTTGACCGCCTCTTCCCTGGCGTCCCTCTCTGCCTCGGCCCGCTTGGCTTCACCTGCCCGTGCCTGCTCGGCTTCGATTGCCTGCCATCGCGTGCCAACGACCCCGGCAACTAGTGCCAGGGACACAGCCGCCCCCGCCATTACCTGCACTCGGTTTCGCCGCACGAACTTACTGAGTCGATATGTTCTACTGGGCGGATGGGCCTGAACAGGTTCGCCCGCTAGATAGCGTTGTACATCTGCTGCGAAGCCGTTGGCGGTTTCATATCTGCGTTTACGATCCTTCTCCAGTGCCTTCATCACAATCCAATCAAGCTCGTTGCGCAAAAGCCCTGCGAGCTTCTTGGGTTCCGTGCCGCGTTGAGCGGAGAGGGACGGGAGAGCGTTGGCGGTGCTGAGTCTCGTCGAAGGTCGGGGCGGCTCCTCCTCTCGCACTACTCTCAGAATTTCCAGCAGGCCTTTCTGTTGCAGTTCCTTTGCGGAAAATGGTGTACTGCCAGCGAGGAGTTCATAGAGCAAGATACCAAGAGCATACACATCGGAACGTGTATCGATGTCCAGATTATTGAAAGTCGCTTGTTCTGGACTCATGTACTGAGGGGTTCCGACCACGCTACCGAATCCGGTATCGATAGTCGCTTCGGTCAAGTTGCCGCCTGTTGCCTTGGCCACGCCGAAGTCAATCACCTTCACCACAGGCTGGTCGTCGTACATGGCGACTAGGACGTTCGACGGTTTTATATCACGGTGGATGATTCCCTTCTGGTGCGCATGCTGGATGGCGTTACAGACAGAGACGAAAAGTTCGAGACGTTGATGTGGTGTAAGCTTTTCATGATCGCAGTACTCCGTGATCGGAACACCCTTGACCAATTCCATCACAAAGTACGGTCGCCCATCATGCAGTCCTCCATCGAGCACCTTGGCAATGTTCGGGTGATCCATCAGCGCGAGGGCTTGCCTCTCGGCATCAAAGCGAGCCACCACCTGTTTGGAATCCATCCCTGCCTTAATGAGCTTGACCGCTACGAAACGCTTCACAGGCTCCGACTGCTTGGCCCTCCAAACGGAACCCATTCCTCCCTCACCAATCGTTTCTGCAAGTGTGTACTTTCCAGCGATGACAGTACCTAACTGTTCGCGATGGCAAGGAATACTGTCAGAGAAATGCTCATCTGCAAGATGGGCCTGCGTCGCAAAAGCTTGCTTGGCTAGGAAGCTCCCTCCCTCACGGTCGTGCTGCAACAATGCTTCGAGCTCTTGCCGAAGTGCACTATTGCTTCCGCAATGTTCGTCCAAGAAAGCCATCCGCTCCGACTCGGTTGCTAGATCGATTAAGCTCAAGAACAACGATTTGACGTTATCATCGCTTTTCATTTTGAAGACTCAACGAAGACCACGATAGATCGGAACACCAAAGCCGCCGGGAGGTATTTTAGTAGACTGCAGCGATCATTTTTCCACTCGGAATGCCGCCGCGAGTATCGTTCGAACGGCATTCTTGTTTGCGACTGTTCCCTATGGAGCAGGTACAGGAATCAAGTGAACTCCCATAGAAATTCCGCCGATAGTCGTGTATCCACCTAAAAGAGGAAAGTTTGTCACAGGGTTACGATCTGTCATCGTTCTGCAACTAGGGGCTATAAGGCTGGAATTTGGATCACTCGGGTCGAGCAAATCTTTAATGTTCAGATTGCCAAATGTCCGGTGATTCAGCCAATAGTAAAAAACGACGGAGTCCAGCGATTCATTCAGGTCAGTGGCGGTGTTGGCGATCTTATTCAAGGTTAGTGAGGAATCGTACACGAATGCATAATTCGCCGTACCACGCGGCTTCGTAGTCGTTACCGTAGCACTACCGCAGAACGCGCTGTTCTCATTGATTGCATACGGAAGTAGTCCGTTCAACGTAGCATATCCACCACTTAGGGATGTGCGATAACCGTTACCGTTGCTAAGCTGCCCAACAATGACGCCGGCATTGTTGATTTTCGGATCAGCCGCTCCAGCCGCCGAAACCCCCAAGTCGTCGATCGCAGTTGACGGGTCGGTGTCGTAGACGTCGTAAACGTAGTGCCCCCAAGTACCATCGACTTTTTTATAACGAACCATTACGTACCCCAGGTCATTAATATCTCCTGCGACTGAATAAACCGTGAAAGCTCGATCTGGGATGACTTGCAGGCTTGGCGGGACCTGGTTCATATCGATGACGACCGCTTGAAGCACAGACAGACTGTTGCTCCCTGTCATATTAGCAGTTGGTTCAATGTGAGCAGTGATGTGTCCGACTTCGTTAACGGCTGTTGCCTTTCTAATGTACCAACCAGCAGGAATTCCCGCGACGACATCGTTCAGGTCAAGTCCAATATCCAGGTCTAAGTCTGGGTCGTAGAAGAATCCGTGGCTACCGTCAGCCACTCCGTTGCCGTCTAGGTCGACACCCACCGAACCAACCGTCTGGCGTTGATTGTTCGTATCGGTGACATCGTAATTCGTGGCGCCTGGAACCATCCACAATTGAACCTGATACCGAACCGGCGGTAACGGAGGCTGTTTCGGTTTTCCCGATTGCCCTTTGACTGGAGTTGTCAGAATCATCAAACAAATCATGGCGGCCGTGAAGATGAATCGGCCTCTTGATTGCAAAAACCTTGGGCTGGATGGGGCAGATCGAATTGAAAAAGGTCTCAATTCTCCTTGTTCGTGTTGCACATGCTGATTTTTAGGAGTCAGGAGGGCTAGAGTAAAGCACGAAAGGGATTGTGGCTTCTGTCGCATCGTTGTTTCCTCGTTTGCGTGAAAGGTGCGGATACATCATTCGGTGAACAGAGACGATTGTGATCGGAGTCGAAAGAATGCGGACAGCGGGCGTAACTCGTAGTGTGCCAACTACATTCGATTGTCTGAATTGCAGCGTCTCTACATAGGAATGCGATGCTGCCACCCCAACCCCGCCAAGAATCTCACTCGATTTTTCGAAATCACGTGACGGGCGTGTCTTTTGCGGAGATTTCGCGATGCAACCAACTTCGAGCGTATCGCCATTCCCGTTCAATGGATCGCAAAGAGCGACCAAGAGCTTGTGCGATTTGAGGCATGCTCAAGCCCGCATAGAAGCGAAGTTTGATCAGATGAGCGGCTGATTCATCCTGAATCGCCAATTTCTCCATGGCCTCATCCAATGCGAGCAGATCTTGGTCTGGAAGCGACGCCACCAGCTCATCAAGAACATCAGGACTCTCGCGATGAAAGTCCCCTCCATGCTTGGCGCGGCGTCTACGTCGGGCATTGTCAATCAGAATTCGACGCATCGTTTCTGCAGCGACTGTGAAGAAATGACCACGAGAATCCCAATGCTGAGCAACGTCGATGTCCACCAAACGCAAGTATGCTTCATGTACCAATCCCGTTGCTTGCAGCGAATGATCAGCGCGTTCGCTGGCCATACGAATTTTGGCAAGCCTTCTCAACTCCTGATACACCAGGGGAAATAATTGTTCCGCTGCCGTCGGATCACCCGATTCCATTTGCGACAAGATGCGAGTAACGTCTGACATGGGCAATTCTTTTTATTGGGGAGGATCGAAGGGTATGATTCTAGCAGCTCGATCAATTGTTTGCCGCCGAATTCAGGTCGGTGAACTTCCGGTTTTCATGGCCCGTTACGAATCGCAAGTTAATTCGCTCTGGTCACCTAGACCGGATCAGGTTGCGGGGCAAACAAACTGGCCGAAGTTTCGCACCCTGGTGTGCGCGAATCTTGAAACAATCGGGCTCGTTTACGCGAAACGGATTAGGCAAGTGCTGACACAACATCGCGGCAGACCTGAGGTTGCGATGTTTGCAACTCAACAACCCCTCGAGAAAAAAGTTCAACTGGTGTCCTGTCACCCCGATTCGCCTTCGGCGAATAGAGAGTCGAGGGGAGAAAGTAGATAGTAGAAAAACAGGGTCGGAGTAGGTTTGCATCGCACTCCTCGCACCGATCCAACTACCAAATCTTCTTTCTCCCTCTCGACTCGGTCTACTCACCACTCTCTACTTTCTAAAACCGCGGCCCGCTCAAACACGATTGCTGCAATCTAACGCCCCATCTAATCGGTCACTCCTAGACCATCCCTTCTCCTCCGCCCGAGAGACTTATGGCAATCGCCTTCGAGAAGCTTCTCGTCTACCAAAAATCCGTCGACTTCGCTGACGCAGTCTGCACCGCCACCGAACAATTTCAACGCGGCTACGGATTCCTCGTCGATCAACTCAACCGCGCCGCGTTGTCTATCTCATCAAACATCGCCGAGGGCAACGGCCGGTTCACCAAAGCAGATCGCAAACACTTCTTCGGCATTGCACGAGGCTCCGTCCAAGAATGCGTCCCCCAACTCGAGCTCGCCAAGCGTCGAGGCTTGATCGACGAGTCCAAGCACGCTGAACTCAAATCACAACTCGAAGAAATTTCTCGCATGCTATCGGGCTTGATCAATGGACTTGATAACCGTGAAACGTAAAAACTCGGCACACCCGCCGGAATTGGCGGGCGTGTCGAATGGCGGCTGCATGGGTGGCTATTTGCGGTTCAAAAACGAAGGGTTTCCCTTATGTTTAGCCTGCCGGGAAAAGCAGAGTTACTCGGTGAGGTCAGACGGCCTGTGATTCAGAGTACTTGCGGTTGAAGGAATTTGTTTTGGAAAAATGGCTTCCCCGAAAGGAAGCCCGACAACCTAAAGTAGCAACAAGTACACGGCGATCATAATCACGGTCACATAGATCGCGAAAATTGCCACTGCGTGTTGGACGAGCAACAAGATGAACTCAATCTCTTCCTTACTATTTGCTACCGGGAGGTCGTCCACCCAAGTTTTCATAACGCACTCCTTTGCATTAACGCATTGCGCCCAGGCAGGATTGCCTGAGCGAATTGCGCTCTGCTGGAGGAATGCGTTTTTTGGATTTCTTGGGGGTCCCCATATCTTTAGCTAGCCGGGGAAAGGCTATTTGGATTGGTGAAGTGATTTTAACTGGAGGCCAGCGATAAACTAAGAAAGTCGCCTTGCGAACGGCACCATGTTAGGCCCGAATGCGAATTTTTTCGTGGAAAATGGGCGGCTCTTGAGGAAGGAGACTGGTGATACGTTAGCCTGACGCAGCAGCTAGATTCGAACTACTCGCTCGACTTTGGCTCGATAAACTCGGCGAAACTGCTGAATGGTAGTTTGAATCGATATTCCTCTTCCCAGATCTTCTTGAAGTTGTCGGCCTCTTCGACGGTAAGAATAGCTGCTTTGATCAGGCAGACAGTAAGCTCCGAAGTGCTTATCGTGTCTAGGTTGTAGCCAAGTCGACGTATCTTCTTAATTGCTCGCTTGTCATCGATCGCAATCCTGATCCCTCGATTCAACGCGACAGCTACCGCCGAACACTCGCCGATGCCAAGACCTTGGGTTGTCAGTTCTGCGAAAAGCCGAACTTCGACAATGTCGGTCACACAGATCTCGTTGATTGAGCCAGCTTCGAATGCAGCGTTTAGCCGTTGAAGCTGCTCTGGAAAATGCTCCGTGATCTCCGCGCGAACATGCTCAGTCACGGAGAAATCAAATTCTGTCAGTTGAGAGAGTACATGAAGCTGATCGAGCACTAAGAAGTTGATCAGCACGCTCGTGTCGGTAATGACAACGCTTGTGGTCATCGCTGCTCATCCTTGGCGTAACGAGGAATCAAGTAGCCTCTGCCAATTGAAGCAGTTCTTTTGAGGGCACTCCAAGCAATTTGCTCAGATCCCTCATTTTCCCGGACGAGATTTCTTCTCTTCGGAAAGCTTCCATTGCAAGGTGAACGACCTGACTAATGAGTTCTCGGTCTGGAGAGCGGGTTTCTTTGCCATACAGATCGTCCCACAGCTCCAACAATTCTAGGAACCGCAAGCCAAGGTTCTCCTTTTCTCGCAGTTCCTCAAACTCGGGTGCATTCACGATGGCTAAGCTCTTCAATCTAAATAGAGCGGCTTGATAGCTCACGCCGAAATGGTGTGAAAGTGCGGCCACGTCTTCAAAGGTAAGGACTTGGGAAAAGGCGGCTGCTCGGCGAGAAGCCTTTACTTCACCGCGATCTTCCTCTGCCATCGGATCGTATACTGCTTGGTCAAATACACTTGGGCTAGCCTTAAACCGCGATTCTAGGAAGGCGTAAACGCCCGTTCTCGGGAGCAGGAGAGAAGCAGCAAAAGCATTAGCCCTGACCTCAGTCAGCTTCCTTCTGTCAGCAGCAATTGAAACGGTTGCAGTCGCTCCACGATCTAACAGTGCGTGAGCATATTCGTGCGCGTACGAGAAACGTTTTCGTGCCCGAGGATGATCGAAATTCACCAGAATGAACAAACCGATCGAGCTGTGATGCAAAAACAGGCCGGACATTTCATCTGGCAATACGGCTCCGGATGCCCAGATGTTTTGTCCATTGATGAGCTCGGCCATGTCAGCAATTGGATTATGTCCAAGGCTCAACCGGCGGCGTTCATTTTCTGCCACTAGCTCGCCTTGTTCCACAGCTTCCATAGTGCTCTGCGGTTGAGACAACTGATACGATGGCGGACCAGCGTGCGGTGGGCGATCCAACAACCGATCCAATTCGACTCCAGCCCGACAGATCTCAAGATATCGAGCAACCTCCGCTTGCCACGGGGCACCGTCACCTTCCGTTTGCGTTGCTCGAAATAATGCTACCAATGCATCTTCTTCGATCGGAGTGACGTCGCTCGAGAAAAAGCTGGAGATTGGGCAACCATAGAGTTGTGCCAATTTGCTCAATTCCAGAGTGCTCACGGCTCGGTTTCCCGCTTCGATTTGAACAATCGCCGTACGCTGGAGCGCGAGGCTTTGGGCAACCTGATCTTGGGTGAGGTTCGCGTTTTTACGGGCGTTCTTCAGCCTGGATGCTAGAGCGAGTTGTTCGTTGTGCATGGGTCTCGTCCTTTTTGGGTGGCTTGCAGAGGAACTCCCCTACCACGGCCATTATTCTCTGGTCGACACTTTTTTGCAATACCTTGACAATTATGTGCGATTATCCAACAATGATAGCATGGTTTCGGCCGGTCGTGGGTCGATTCCTGGCTAGTGGCCCTTAAAACCAGGAGTTTTTTCGATGGCGAAGAAGAATGTGCATGTGGTTCCAAGCGGACGCGGTTGGGCGGTAAAGACAGAGGGTACCCAAAAACCTCTATCCAACCACAGGACCCAGCAAACAGCGTCAGAAGCCGGACGCAAGGTTGCTCAGCAGAATCAAAGTGAGTTGGTGATTCACCGTCTCAATGGACAGATTCGCGACAAGGACAGCTACGGCAATGACCCGTGTCCACCGAAGGATCAAAAAAACTAAGAGCAATATCAAGATCAAGTCGCTTGGGAGTGTGATTTAGATGGTGAGTTCGATGAAAGCCCGTTTTGAGGGATCGGAAGGACGAATACGCCTAATAGAGGCACTCAGGTCCCAGCGACTAGTGGAGGGCGACGAGGTTCTCGCGACTGCGTTGGCTGATGCTGGTGAGCTTGCCGAGTATCCAACTGGTACGCACATCATTACGCAAGGCGATGCAGACAATGATGCATACTTCATCATTGATGGTGAAGTTGGAATTTTTGTGAACTCACGGCACATCGCGACGCGATCTTCACGAGAGAGTTTTGGCGAGTTGGCCTTGATTGATCCTTCCGTGCGTCGATCGGCAACCGTCTCCGCACTTTCGCCACTAACTGTGGTTCGGATATCGGAACCGCAATTCAAGTCTATTACTTCGACCAATGCACGCGTTTGGAAAACTCTTGCCATCATCATCGCCGATCGGTTGCGAGAGCGTAGCCAGTTTCATCGTGCACCGAACAGCATTCCAGTCCTCTTTATCGGATCCTCTGTGGAGGGTTTGGCGGTCGCGCAAGAAATACAACTGGGTTTGAAGCATGACAAAATTGCAGTTCGACCTTGGAGTATGCCCGGAGTTTTTGGTCCTGGTGGAATCCCTGTTGATGTCCTGATTAAAGAAGTCGACACCTCAGTTTTTTGCGGCATTCGTTTTTGGTCCAGACGATAAAGTGTTTAGTCGGCATGAAGCATATGAGGCGCCACGGGATAACGTGATTTTCGAACTTGGACTGTTCATGGGTAGGCTTGATCGCAATCGTTCGTTCATCATCAAGGACCAGCATGCAGATATCAAGATCCCAACGGACCTTCTGGGTGTGTCTCCTATTACTTACGTTTCAAATCCGGGAGAAGATCTTTCTGCGCCTGTCGCAACGATCTGTACTGAGTTGCGCAAAGTCATTAAGTCTGTAGGGGTAAGGTAGTGGCAATCGCTGAAGACGTTCGAAAAGAGGTGAAAGATATCCTTTCATCTACCTTTACTACACGTGCTGGCACGAAGGTCCCTGAGGCTGAAGATGTGAAGCTGGGAAACGACGCAGTTACGCTTGACGGAACCGTGCTCTACGCAGATTTGGCTGAATCTACAGCGATGGTGAATGGGTACAGGGACTGGTTCGCAGCCAAAATCTACAAATCTTTCCTCTTGGCCGCTTGCAGGATGATTCGCAATTGTGGTGGGGCCATCACGGCGTTTGATGGCGACAGAGTAATGGCAGTGTTCATTGGTGACGGCAAGAACTCTGCTGCGGCAAAGGCTGCCTTACAGATCAATTGGGCGAAAATCATGATCAATGAGGAGATCAAGGCGAAGTATCCAGATGCTGCGTTTGTCTTGAAGCAAGTCGTCGGTATCGACACAAGCTCGCTTTTCGTCGCACGCACGGGAATCAGAGGGTCGAATGATCTTGTCTGGGTTGGCCGTTCGGCAAATTACGCAGCCAAGCTCTCGAATGTTGACAATGGCTATACATCACTTATCACAAGCGATGTTTACAAACTTCTCGCTGATACCTCAAAAATTGGTTCAAATGGAAACAACATGTGGACGCAACTCACATGGCATGAGTACGGACTCATAATCTACGGTTCTAATTGGACCTGGAAGCCCTGAGGCGTTCTCCTCCGCCCGAGAGAACTATGGCATTCGCCTTCGAGCAACTTCTCGTCTACCAAAAGTCCGTCGACTTCGCTGACGCCGTCTTGCACCGCCACTGGGCAATTGCAACGTCTTCTACGGCGCGGCATTCGTCTCCAGGCCTGCCGAGGTTCGGAATGATTCGATTCGTTCCGACCCAAGAATGCCGAAGGTATAGCAGCTTATAGCCGGCGGTTGAGCGCAAGCGACACCGCCGGTTCGTTCTATAAAGGATTTCGCATCCAGAACGGATGTCAGCCACTGCAGTTCCGTAGCAGAATCCTCTACCCACGCCAGAGAATACGGCGAGAGGTTCAACGCTGCATGAAACCTTTTTGCAGATAGATCCAGGTGTGGGCCATATCTGTAACTTTCCCTAGCAATGGAAGCTCGTAACGACCGAAGGAAGAACTGGATTCCCAGCCCTCTTCGGTCTTCGCGGTTAACCCTTCTTTGGCAGATTGGTGATGCCGTCTTTCCAGACCTTCTCAATCTTACTGCTATTATTTGAACTCAGTGGTGTACGAACCGCGGAGGGCGCGGAGGATCGCGGAGTGGAAGCCGAGGCGCATTTGACAATGCTTGCCTTCCAACGCGTTGGCTGCATGCTCGCCTCCTCTCGCGTTCGGTTCTCTTCTTTGCGCCGTGGCGCCGTAGCGAGAAATTCTTCACTGACCTGGATCCGAAGAGAGTGGCTCGCCGAAGAGAGTTTGCAAAGTGACTCGAATCAAGCCCTTTGCTTCTCGCTGTGGTTTTCAATCGATCTAAGGAAAAAGTGTTTGCTGCCCTTGAGGCGATCGGCCCAAGGAACAGCGACCGACTTGACGCTATGCTCGGGACACTTCACGCGAGGCACGCGACCAACGAGGATGGTATTGAACTGACTTCGGAGACCGTCCATGGAGTGGTTAGGCCAAGTATCTGTTGGTAGAGCTCTATGTCTTGCATTTCAGTGGGGGCCTTTCCCCTGAAATAATCCCACTCCCCACGGTAATACCGGATGGTCCGTTGAATCGATACCGCCGTTGGCAGCGGCTATTCAGTCCAAGTGCTTGACGGTCCTACCATAACGGCTACATTCGTGCGTATACTCACGACTAGTGGTGAGCGGAGGACGCGACGGTGGTGGCGAATGATCCTCCCCACACTGTGAGCTTGACCAAAGCAAGAGTTCGAACCTTTCATCGCGCGTTGGATTGCGAGCAGTAGGTTCGGAATCCGGCAGTAGGTTCGGAATCGGAACGTGAAGTCGCATAGTCATTGATTCAGACACTCCTGTCCTTGCATCGTCCATGGAGTGGCGCGCTCCGCGAGTGTGTGGCCCACGTGATTACTACTGCAAGTGATTTTCTGGACTGATGCCCTATCCCAGTAAGAATGCCTCCAAGGCTTCATAAAAACAAATCGAATCAGACAAGAGACTTTCCGGACTCTAAAACCTCTTCTCAAGGAACGTATTATGCGATGGATGGCTTTTCTCGCAGTGCTGTTGTTCATACCTTCGACGCTCAAGGCTCAGGAGGAGCCGAAACAGGAGGCTGAGAAACAGGTACAGGAAGCAGCTCGACCAAATGCAGGGCTGCAGAATCGTCCGCAGCAAGGAAGACTAGGCCCCGGGGGTTTTGGAGGATCTATCGTATTGGGGCCAGACGACCAGCAGATTTATTCGGATCCGTCAGACAGCATTGTTGCCAGGCGAGACGACATTCCGCACGGCAAGTTGGAATTGATTGATTACGAGTCGAAAACAGTAGGCACGGTCCGAAAGCTGAACGTCTATACGCCTCCGGGGTATTCGAAGGAAAAGAAGTATCCGGTGCTCTACCTTCTTCACGGTATTGGTGGAGACGAAACAGAATGGCAGCGATTCGCGACACCGGACATGCTGTTCGACAATCTGATCGCGGAAGGGAAGGCCAAGCCGATGATCGTCGTCATGCCAAACGGACGCGCTCAGAAGAATGACCGGCCTGTCGGCAATGTCTTTGAATCTGCTCCGTCCTTTGGTGTATTCGAGCGTGACCTTTTGGATGATGTCATTCCCAAGATTGAATCACGATACTCGGTGCAGGCCGATCGAGAACATCGAGCGATTGCGGGTCTTTCTATGGGGGGCGGACAGTCGCTCAACTTTGGCCTCGGCCATCTGGATACGTTTGCTTGGATCGGAGGATTTTCCGCGGCACCCAACACAAAAAAGCCCGAAGAACTGGTTCCTGACGCAGACAAAGCCAAACAACAACTGAAGCTGTTGTGGCTCTCCTGTGGAAGCAAAGATGGACTGATCAACATCAGCCAGAATACTCAGCGTTTTCTGAAGAGCAAAAATGTACCGCATTTGTGGAACGTCGATTCTCACGGTCACGACGCGACTCACTGGCGCAACAACCTGTACTACTTCGCCCAGCTCGTCTTCAACGATGAAGCGACCAAAGCTGCTCTGAATCAAAAACCAACAACCGCACTCCAAGAATCCCTTGCCGCACAAGATCTTCCGGACCCGTCTCCGAAAGTAAATAAGGACCCTGTTAACAGCGTCAAAATCGATCGCTTCATGAAAGACGCCTTCCAAGATTCGTTTTTGATCGGGATGGCGGGAGACCTCCCTTCGCGTTACTCCGAGGAGGAATTGAAAGTGGCGGTTGACCATTTTGCTGCCATCACTCCCGAGAATTGTATGAAACCTGAGCGAGTTCATCCCGCGGAGGATCGCTGGGATTTCGACCGAACAGATGCGTTGGTGGATTGGGCTCAAAAGAATAAATTGACCATCCACGGTCACACGCTTGTGTGGCATGCCCAAACACCGAATTGGTTTTTTGAAGGGGGCGATTCAGAGACCATCAAAACCCGAATGAGGCAACACATCGAGATACTTGTAGGACGCTACAAGGGAAAACTGCAAAGTTGGGATGTTGTCAATGAGGCGATCAACGATGGTGGCAATGAAGCAACCGCCAAGACAGAAAATCTGCGGAATTCCAATTGGCTTAAGGCACTTGGGCCAGAGTTCCTCACGTTGGCTTTCAAGTACGCGCGTGAGGCGGATCCGAGCGCTGTACTGTACTACAACGATTACAACATTGAGTCTGGCCCTAAGCATGAAAGTTCGATGGTTCTTTTGAAACGACTGCTTGCAGAAGGGGCTCCTATAGACGCCGTTGGCATTCAGGGGCATTGGCGAAGCGGACGAGTCCCTTTTGACGATATCGAAAAAGCGATTACGGACTATGCGTCCTTGGGGCTCAAAGTGAGTATCACGGAATTGGATATTACCATTCGGGGCGAGTCAGGCGGTCAGTTCGGTAGGCCTCGTTCGCGAACCACCACTCCTCCTTCGGTTGAGGATCTAAATGGTCAAGCCGAGGATTATGCGAAGTTATTTGGCATCTTCAAAAAACATCAGGATATCATCGAACGCATCACGTTCTGGGGACTCAACGATCGCCGTACTTGGCGTTGGGGACAGCATCCGCTTCTCTTTGACGCAGACAACCAACCCAAACCTGCCTACACGAGAATCATGAGCACTATCTCGAATGGCGATGCGAAAGGAAGCTCGGATTCACCGAAGCAGATCCAATTGGAGAAGGGTGGACAGGGACCGTATTCAGCCATTGCGACTGAGTCACCGACGCTGGCTGGCATGACGATCTACCGACCAGAGGATCTATCCCCATTCGCCGGCGAACGAAAGCTACCTGTTCTGCTGTGGGGTAACGGAGCATGTGCGAACACAACCGAGGAGCACAAGAACTTCCTTAATCAAATCGCATCGCATGGCTACATCGTGCTTGGGATTGGATTGCTGAGCGATATCGAGCAACGCAGCGATAGGTCTCGCGAAAGAACAGATTCAACTCAATTGCTTACCGCCCTTCAATGGATCATCGCTGAAAATGGCAAAGCAGAGAGTGTGTATTTCGGAAGGATCGACACGACCAAAGTTGCCGCGATGGGAATGTCATGCGGAGGCTTGCAGGCGATCGAGATTTCGAGCGATCCAAGAATCACGACCACAATTGTTTGCAACAGCGGCGTCTTACCGGCCCCCTCTCCCATGATGGCCATGCCGAAACTCACCAAGGATGACCTGAAGAAATTTCATGGACCAGTCCTATACATCATGGGTGGCCCAAAGGACATCGCGTACAAGAATGCCATGGATGATTTCTCTCGTGTCGATCATGTCCCGATCGTCATGGCCAATCTAGATGTCGGGCACGGTGGAACCTATCGTCGCCCCCATGGCGGAGAGTATTCCCCGGTCGCGTTGGCTTGGCTCGATTGGCACCTCAAAGGAAAGCTAGAGTCTTCCAAGATGTTCCTTGGCGAGAGCGACCAACGGAAAATAGGCGAGCCGTGGACCATAGAGACCAAGAACTTTAGGAATTGAGTGCTCCCCAAAAGTTGATCCAGGAGTTTTTAAAGTCTATCGCATTAAATGGCAGGAGGACTTTGACAAGAAGAAAGCGAACTCGGCGTTCGGCCGACCAGATTGTGAAGACGTTACGAGACGCCGAAGCTCCTCCTCAGATTCTCAACTCAGTCCCTGGCGAGCTTGGCGCCGTGGCGCGCCACTCTCTTCGGATCCAGGCCAGTGGAGAATTTCTCGCTACGGCGCCACGGCGCGAAGAAGAGAACCGAACGCGAGAGGAGGCGATTAGCCACTCCGCGCTCCTCCTCAGATTCTCAACTCAGTCCCTGGCGAGCTTGGCGCCGTGGCGCGCCACTCTCTTTGGATCCAGGCAATTGGAGAATTTCTCGCTACGGCGCCACGGCGCGAAGAAGAGAACCGAACGCGAGAGGAGGCGATTAGCCACTCCGCGCTCCTCCTCAGATTCTCAACTCAGTCCCTTGCGAGCTTGGCGCCGTGGCGCGCCACTCTCTTTGGATCCAGGCAATTGGAGAATTTCTCGCTACGGCGCCACGGCGCGAAGAAGAGAACCGAACGCGAGAGGAGGCGATTAGCCACTCCGCGATCCTCCTCAGATTCTCAACTCAGTCCCTTGCGAGCTTGGCGCCTTGGCGCGCCACTCTCTTTGGATCCAGGCAATTGGAGAATTTCTCGCTACGGCGCCACGGCGCGAAGAAGAGAACCGAACGCGAGAGGAGGCGATTAGCCACTCCGCGCTCCTCCTCAGATTCTCAACTCAGTCCCTGGCGAGCTTGGCGCCTTGGCGCGCCACTCTCTTTGGATCCAGGCCAGTGGAGAATTTCTCGCTACGGCGCCACGGCGCGAAGAAGAGAACCGAACGCGAGAGGAGGCGATTAGCCACTCCGCGCCCTCCGCGGTTGATTCACCACGGAATTCAAATAGTAGCAGTGAGATGGATAAGCTCTAGACGGACGGCATTACCAATCTGCCTAAGAAGAGTTAACCGCGGAGAACGCGGAGGGAAGAACAACGTTGAGCATGAGCCAACTTTTGGGGAGCAGACCAATGTGACTCACCCAAAAAGCCAGACGCAACGACTACTTTCTCATGCAGCATTTTTTGAACTTCTTCCCACTTCCGCACGGGCATGAGGAATTGCGTGACGTCCGTTCCTCATTGCGAATGGTTCCTGTCACCGAGAAGCTTGGCTGAGTCAATTCCAATCCAGTGGGTCTCTGGACAGTCCGATGGGAAACTAGCGGAGCAGCTGGTTTTTCTCGAATCGCTGCGATGTCAAACATTTCCCCTGCAGAAACGATTTCCTCGATGCTTTGATGGATCTGAAAGTGTTCCTCAAAGACTTCCTTCGCAACACGGACGTCGACCATCATATGTCGCAAATCGTCCTTCGCGATCTCCCACTCCACATCCGACCCTTCGAATGCTTCCTCGAGAAGCAAAGCATGCTCAGTAGGCGTCAGAAAGGCGAGATTCTCGGCGAACGGACCGATCAACGATGGGGCCTGTGTCAGTGCCTTGCGCAGTCCTTTCGCCAAGGCTTCGATGGCGACTTCGCGTTCCAACGCGTAGCGGTAACAAGCGTACGAATAATAACTGACCATGGCGCGACGATTTGCATCGGATCGATCCGGATCCCAAATCCATTGCTCAAGGATTCCGACGTCCTGGATCGGTGATTGAGCAATGCATTTCACGACCAAGTCAAATTGGTGTCCAAACATCTGATCCAGACGAGAATCAGGCAATCGCAGGATCGTTTGCACCAGATCTTGCGGCAGCGGCATACTTTCCTTAACGAGAAGAACCAATGCCAGATACGCGCCCCTTCCGCACTCCCCATTAGAGTCCGGCTGGGTTCGAGAAAGTTCATCGCGTATCAGCTCAACAATCGCTTGGTAGGCAACAGGAAATTCACGCTCCAGCGTTGCAACGGCATCTCGTGGGTAACTATTGCTCGACGCGCCTCGGAGTTGTTCGACCAAGATGCGGGCCTGTGATTCGCTTCCTTTCGAATTCGAACTGCCGCATGGATTGGCGCGGTAAGTCGCACTTACGGGATCGAAGTCATCGGTAGTAAAGTCATAGCACCATTTCGCCAATTCCTCGGCGCAATCATCCCAGGCAGTCGCAACCTCTGTAGATCGATCGATAACGCTCTCAATCTCGTTCTCCCAGTTGTCGAGATGGATGTACGACTCGTCGATCTGACGCCGAGTAAAACACTCGACGACCAAGGAATCGACCTCTTCAAAACTTCGGGCAGACAAATCCATTAACTCAGAAACGATAAACGCCGATACCAAGTCATTTTGCTTTTTGGACCGCTTCTTCAATTGCTCGACCAGGAAAGGGATTGCCTCGCTTCGATCCAACCAACTCATTGCAACAGCAATGGTCAAAGCCCTAACAAGCGGGTGACAGGTCAGCTCCTCCATGCTTGGTTTGCTCAGGATGCGGTCGATCCAGCCGAATACTTCTTCCGCACTCTGGCTCTGAAAGAAATTGGCGATCAGGCGCGGCATCGCTTCCCCACTGAGATCACCAATTACCCCATCAATTCTATGGAAAGAAGTAGAGAGCAATGCTTCGATCAGAGGCTGATCCTCTTGGGTGACGATCGGAGGAAGCAAAGCGAAAGCGAAGAATGACGCGTTGGACGAGCTGCCTAAGGGACTTTCGTTCCATTTGAGCTCTTTACTAATTAACGCAACTAAGGAATCGTGAATCGCGGCTCCGCGTGACTGCAATTCCTTGAGAACCGCGAAAGGTACTACCTGAGACGGGAAACGTCCAATATTACGAAGCAAGGTTTCTGTGTCGATCTGGCTCCCAACGTGAGAGGAATCAGAATTGCTGCTTGCAGTCGACATGATGGTTTGCTTCCTACCAAGAGTGAGTCCAGTCTATTCCGCCTATTAGCGAGACAATTCCATTCTACCGCCCCCAACCGACCTGCATGCAACGCAAGCCTCTCGCTAGCAAAATCCGCTTTCACAATGCAGTGCGATCGAAAGGGGCGAACCAAGCTTCAGCCGTTCCGATGTCCTCGAATCCGAATCGTTCGTAGAGTTTCAACGCCGGCGTATTCCGAGCGTCGACAGCGAGCAGGATTCTTCCAACTCCTTGTTCGCGGCACCAATCCAACAAGAATTTCATCACGGCACCTGACACCCCCTTGCCTCGTACCTCAGGAACGATCCCAAGGTAGAGCAACTCGGAGAGCTTCGGCGAGTGTCGGCAAACCAGCAAACAACCGACGTAATGGTCCCTGTGCCCGATTAGCCACCACTTGCGAATCGATCCACTGTCCAATCCCGTTCGAGCGTACCCCTCAAGAGTAGCGCTGGTGCTCCGAACACCGTTGAGTTCTGGAACATCCCACGTCCCATCATACGTTTGATCGACGAGGCGCACGAATTCTGAATCGAGCTCTCTCGTCCAAGGCACAAACGACAACGGTGAAGATGCTGTTTTCGCAACATGGCTTAACGAATCGAGTTCAACTGGAGCATTCGCGCAGTCCAACGCGCACTGCTTCAATACGGCGATCGGCTGGAACCCAGCGATCTGAAAGCATCTTCGTCTCCATGCGTCAAACTCGGCGTCGAACTCTGCGGGAAATGTCACCGCTTGCGTCAATTCAACTTCATCTCGAACCGATTCCACGAGCGATCGCAATAAGAACGCGGTCTCGTTTAGTTCTTGCTCCGATCGCAAATCCGATGCCGGGGCTACTCCACCGACCATGGCGAGCTTTCCTGGATAGACCAGGAGGTAGGCGACGCACCCGCGGGCATTGGTTTTCACGCGGATTGGATTGAGCGCCGCGTATCTCGACGCGTGGTCCACCACCTGACTTAGATAGCCTTCCCGAGAGTCGACAGACTGGAAGGCGAGGCATCGCTCGACCTCCTCCAGCCATTCCCAGCGCGGCACATCAACTCGGAGCGGAGTCTCAGCCATTTTAAGTCGCGAGTTTCTTGTATCGGAAGCGGCGAGGCTCGTCGTCGTGGATACCCAATCGCTCCTTTCGCTGCTGTTCGTAGGTCTGGAAGTTCCCTTCGCACCAGTGAACATACCCATCCCCTTCGAACGCGAGAATGTGCGTCGCAATTCGGTCGAGGAACCAACGGTCGTGCGTGATGACCACCACGCAACCGACGAAATTCATGATCGCTTCTTCCAAGGCTCGCAGCGTATCGACGTCCAAGTCATTGGTCGGTTCGTCCAATAACAAGACGTTGCACCCACGTCGCAGGAGTTTGGCGAGGTGAACGCGGTTTCTTTCTCCACCGGAGAGAACCCCGACTTTCTTCTCTTGATCGGTACCTTTGAAATTAAACTTGGAGACGTAAGCTCGCGAGTTAAACTTCTTGCCTCCCATTTCCAACCAATCAAGTCCGCCCGAGATCTCTTGGTAAACGGTATTGTTGTCATTAAGCGTATCGCGGGATTGATCGACATATCCGAACTCGACCGTATCTCCGATTCGCAACTCCCCCGCATCTGGCTTTTCTTGCCCTGTCATCATGCGGAAGAGCGTCGTCTTTCCGGCGCCGTTCGGACCAATAACTCCGACGATCCCCCCAGCGGGGAGACGGAAACTCAAATCCTCGACGAGGACGCGGTCGTTATAAGCCTTGGTGACATGCTCGGCATTGACGACCACCTCGCCCAAGTGCTTTCCGGGTGGAATTTGGATTTCCAACTCATCGGGTCGCTCCTCGAACTGTTGGGCAGCCAGGGATTCGTAGGCATTGATCCGCGCTTTGTTCTTCGCCTGTCTGGCGCGCGGAGACATCCGGATCCATTCCAACTCTTTCTCCAGAGTCTTCTGACGCGCTGCAGCTGACTTCTGCTCAATAGCAAGTCGCTTCTGTTTTTGCTCGAGCCACGACGTATAGTTCCCTTCGAAGGGGAAACCTGATCCTCGGTCTAATTCCAAGATCCACTGGGCAACGTTGTCGAGGAAGTAACGATCGTGCGTCACGGCGACTACCGTGCCAGGGTAGTGTGCCAAGTGCTGTTCAAGCCAGTTGACGGCTTCGGCGTCCAAGTGGTTCGTCGGCTCGTCAAGAAGTAGCAGATCGGGTTGCTGGATCAACAATTTGCAAAGCGCGACGCGTCGTCTTTCGCCCCCAGAGAGCTTGGTTACATCTGCATCTCCCGGAGGAAGATTCATCACGTCCATCGATTGCTCGACTTGCCGATCCAGTTCCCACAGGTTTTGAGCATCGATTATGTCCTGCAGTTTGGCCATCTCGTCGCAGAGCTTCTCCATCTGCTTGTCATCGGTGACTTCCCCGAGCAGATTGGAGATTTCGTTAAAACGATCCAAAACCTTTCGGCGAGGAGCGACCGCTTCTTCGACGTTCCCCTGCACATCTTTGTCGGGATTGAGATGCGGTTCTTGAGGGAGATACCCAGCGACGAATCCGTTGCTCAAGCGAGCAACTCCATCAAACGTCTTGTCTTCCCCCGCCATGATCCGGAGCAAGGTACTCTTACCGGAGCCGTTGGATCCCAGAACGCCGATCTTAGCGCCCGGATAGAACGCCAACCATATGTCCTTGAGAACTTCCTTTTGTCCGTGGCGTTTGGTGAGGCTTTCGATCTGATAAATAAACTGACGGTTCATTGAACTTCCTTATTCCCATTCAATCGTCGCAGGTGGCTTGCTGCTAATGTCGTAGCAAACGCGATTCACTCCGCGGACTTCGTTAATAATTCGTGTCGAGATCTTTGCGAGCAAGTCATACGGCAGGTGACTCCAGTCGGCAGTCATAAAGTCGTCGGTATTTACACAGCGCACCGCAACCGCTCGCTCATACGTTCGCGCGTCTCCCATCACACCCACGCTTTGGGATTCCAGCAAGACCACGAACGCTTGGGAGGTTTGACGATACAAGTTGGCGTTCTTGATTTCCGAAACCACTATCTCGTCGGCATCTCGCAAGATATCCAGTTTGTCTTTGGTAACCTCGCCCAAACATCGCACGGCCAAACCGGGACCAGGGAATGGATGCCTCCATACCAGATGCTCGGGCAATCCCAATTCGACCCCCAGTTTCCGGACTTCGTCTTTAAAGAGATCGCGAAGGGGTTCGATTAATTCAAACCCCAACTGTTCAGGCAATCCACCGACATTGTGATGCAGTTTGATCGTCGCTGCAGGGCCATCGAGAGCTGCACCGCTTTCGATTACGTCGGGATAAAGGGTCCCTTGGGCAAGATACTTTGCACCATTGATCTTCTCCGCTTCCGCTTTGAAGCAATCGATGAAGGCGTGGCCGATGCGTCGCCTCTTCTCTTGTGGATCTATGATACCAGCCAAGTCACCCAGGAACCGGTCGCTGGCATTGACCACTCGCAAATCCGCTTGGAAGTGATTCGTGAATTCGGAGATCACCGCACCTTGCTCGTCTTTCCGCAGCAAGCCGTTGTCGATGAGGATGCAGGTTAACTGTGGGCCGATCGCTTTGTACAGGAGCGCTGCCGTCACCGACGAATCCACCCCGCCGGAGAGTCCGCAGATAACTCGGTCGTTGCCGACCACATCTCGGATATGCTCGATGGAGCGATTGGCAAAGTCGCTGAGATGCCAACGTCCCTCACAATGGGCGATGTTATACAGGAAGTTGTGGATGAGGGTGCTTCCCAGCGAGGTGTGGGATACCTCGGGGTGGAATTGCAGGCCATAGATAGGTAGGGTTTTGTGGCGAACCGCCGCGTGCGGACAAGTCGGCGTGGACGCGAGGGTCTCGAAGTCATTGGCCAAATCCCGAACTTGGTCGCCGTGGCTCATCCAAACATCGATTTCATGCGGGAAGCCTGCGAATAACTTTTCCATCGATTTGACTTGCAGTCTCGCGCGTCCAAACTCCCTGCGATTGCAGGGCTCGACGCGTCCCCCCAAGGCTTGCGACGCAAGCTGCATTCCGTAGCAAATTCCAAGAACGGGGATTCCTAGATGGAAAATCTTGGGGTCGCACTTCGGGGCGTTGGGTTCGTAAACGCTCGAGGGTCCGCCCGAGAACACGATCGCGGCAGGTTTGCGAGCCAAAATGGTTTCGGCGCTAATATCGTGGCGAACGATTTCGCAGTATACGTTCTGCTCCCGGATGCGCCTGGCGATGAGCTGGGCGTATTGCGATCCAAAGTCCAGCACGAGAACACGTTCGCTCAGCAGATCCGGAGCGGTGTTGGTATTGCTAGCTGTTGATGTAGAAGGAGCTTCCGATGTCGATCGATTCGAAGTCGAGTTGTTCATGAGATCCATCGAAGGGGTCCGACCGAGGGCCGGAATCTAGAGCAAACCGGTCTCTTCACCGGAGAAAACCCGAAATTATAGCAATCCCCTGGAGGGTGGCTACCTCGTTTCCTTTCGAATGGACCGGAGGGTTTGGGTAGTCTTTGCCGTTAAATCTTTCCAAAGAAATCGAGTTTGCGGGGGCCGATTGCCGATGACTCCTGAGGTTGTACGTCTACTCAAAGGGAGTTTCGCCGCATGGTTTTTCAGCAAGTTGTCCATCGCTTTCTCGCCGCGTGGATCGTCGCGATCGCTTTCGTCCCCTTCGCCTCGGGTGCGGATTGGGCTCAAAAGCTATTCAAGGAGACGAAGCACGACTTTGGCACTGTCAGCCGTAACGCCAAGACCGAATACGCATTCGTCCTCGAAAACTGCTTCGAGGAAGACGTTCATATCGCCTCGGTTCGCAGCAGCTGCGGTTGCACCAAGCCGATCATTACCAAGAACACGCTGAAGGCTTGGGAAAAGGGCGAAATCGTTGCCCAGTTCAACACAAAGTCCTTCCTGGGGGCCAAATCGGCGGCGATCACCGTGGTGATCGATCGCCCCTACTACGCCGAGGTGACTTTGCTGGTCTCCGGAAAAATCCGCTCCGACATCGTTGTGGAGCCGGGCGAGATCTCGTTCGGGGACGTGGATATCGGCTCAACCAAAACCGTCGATCTCAAAATCTCTTATGCCGGACGCAGGGACTGGGCCATCCAAGATGTGCGTGGAGATACCAGCCATCTGGAGGTCCGACTGGACCCTGCGTCCCGCCAAGGAAACATGACCAACTATCGGATGCGGATCACACTCAAGGAATCCGCTCCGGCCGGCGATTTCATGGAAGGGATTACTGTCGTCACCAACGATTCGAACGAAGGAATGTTCACACTCCCGGTCAACGCCCGCGTGGTTCCTCCAGTCACCATCACGCCGAAACTAGTTTCGGTAGGGGACGTCAAAAGCGGCCAGCAAGTTCAACAGAAACTGATGGTTCGGGCCAAGAAACCTTTCTCGATCGTCTCGGTCGAATGCGAGGACCCGAGATTCTCTTTCTCGATTCCTCCTGGGGAAAAGCCCCTTCACTTGATCCCGATGACCTTCACCGGGGAATTGTTAGGTGATGAACGTTCGATCAAGCAAGAAATTGTGGTGAAGACCTCTCTCGGGGAACAAATCACTCTGGAAACCACCGTGGCGGGCCGCATGGTCGACTAGAGATCCGGTCTGGAATATTGCCGCCGTCCTCACGGGCGGCGGTTGTCACCCCGTCGAATCCTCCGACAATAGCAGTCTGTCGGCGTGAATCTTCCACTTCCATACGATACTCAGCGATGACTGCTCCTAAAACCGCCCAACTTTTCGACTTGGATTGCCGTTTTCAGCCTGCCGGGGACCAACCACAAGCCATCGAAGCGCTGGTGCAGGGACTGAACCAGGGACGCAAGCATCAAGTATTGATGGGAGTGACGGGTTCTGGAAAGACCTTCACGATGGCCAACGTGATCCAGCGGGTCCAACGGCCGGCCTTGGTGCTGAGCCACAACAAGACGCTCGCGGCACAACTCTATGCGGAGTTCAAGGAATTCTTTCCTCGAAACGCGGTCCACTACTTCGTCAGCTATTACGACTATTATCAGCCCGAAGCCTACATCCCTCAGCGCGACATCTATATCGAGAAAGACGCGTCGATCAACGAAGAGATCGATAGACTGCGGTTGGCGGCTACCAGCGCGTTGGTCAGCCGACGTGACTGCATCATCGTCGCAAGCGTTTCCTGCATCTACGGACTCGGTTCTCCAGAAGATTACCGTCGCATGGTGGTCGCAATTCGCTGCAACGAATCGATCCACCGCGAAACACTCTTGCTCCGATTGATCGACATCCAATACGAGCGCAACGATATCGCATTTGAGCGAGGCAAGTTTCGAGTGCGCGGGGATACGATGGAGCTTTGGCCTGCCTACGAAGAGTTCGCCTACCGTTTTGAATTCTGGGGGGATGAAGTCGAACAGATCTCGATCATCAATCCGTTGACCGGCGAAGTGGTCTCGAGATTGAACGAAGTCTATGTCTTCCCAGCCAAACACTTCGTTACCTCTGAGGATCGAATTCAAAATGCGATTCGCGTCATCCGGCAAGAACTGGAGGAGCAATTGGCGAAATTCAATGCCGCAGGAAAAATCCTTGAAGCGCAACGACTGGCGGCTCGAACGAAGTTTGACATTGAGATGCTTGGCCACACCGGGCACTGCCCTGGCATCGAGAACTATTCGCGTCCCCTCTCCGGCAAACTGCCGGGGTCGAGTCCCGACACGCTGTATGAGTTCTTTGACAAAGACTTTTTGCTCCTTGTCGACGAGTCGCACGTGACCATCCCACAGGTGCGAGCCATGTATGCAGGAGACAAGAGCCGAAAGACGACACTCGTCGACCACGGCTTTCGGCTCCCCTGCGCCCTCGATAACCGGCCACTCAAATTCGAAGAATGGGAAGCGAAGATCAATCAAGTTATCTTTGTGTCCGCTACGCCAGCCGAGTACGAGCTTGATCGAACAGGGGGCGAAGTCGTGGAGCAAGTCATTCGACCAACCGGTTTGCTCGATCCGATTATCGAAGTAGTCCCAGCTCGGGGGCAGGTTATGCATCTGCTGGAGCAGATTCGAGAACGGATTCAGATGGGGGACCGAACGCTCGTCACAGCATTGACCAAGCGCCTCGCCGAAGACCTTGCAACCTTCTTTGTTGACAACGATCTGAAGTGCCGATGGCTGCACAGCGAGTTGGATGCCTTTGAACGCGTCGAATTGCTGCGAGAACTTAGGGATGGACGCTGCGATGTACTGGTGGGGGTAAACCTACTCCGGGAAGGCCTCGACTTGCCAGAAGTCAGCTTAGTAGCCATCCTCGATGCCGACAAAGAGGGATTCCTTCGAAGCGAGACATCGTTGATTCAAACCATTGGTCGGGCGGCGCGAAATGCAAACTCGAAGGTTATCCTTTACGCGGACACCATGACCGAATCGATGCGCACGGCAATCGATGAGACCGAGCGACGACGCAAGGTCCAGGAGGCATACAACGAAGAGCACGGGATCACACCGGAAACCGTTCGCAAGCAAGTCACCGCGTCCATTCACCAAGCGGCAGAGAATCGCAAGAGGGCTCGAGACATCGTGCGACGCGATCCGCAAGGGGAGAAAATCACCGAGGCCTATTTAAAGACACTGGAAGAGGAGATGCTAGCCGCCGCGGAGAATCTCGAATTCGAGCGAGCCGCCGCGCTGCGCGACAAGATTCTGCGGATGCGTGAACGAATCGGTGAACCCATCGACTCCGACGAGGACGATCAACGGGTGGTAGGAACGCGACAGCGAAAACGCTCGAAGCGACGGTAAATCCCAGGAGCAACATGATGAATCACGACGAACGAATCGCGACGATGATCTTCGGAAAAGTTTACCCGCTCTACCTCGCCAAAGTGGAGAAAAAGGGGCGAACCAACGACGAGCTCGACGAGATCATTCGATGGTTAACCGGTTTTTCGGATGAGCAGATTCAAGCTCACATTGCCAATGAATCGACATTCGCTGAATTCTTTGAGTCCGCGAAATTGCATCCGAATGCGTACTTGATCACAGGCGCGATCTGCGGCTATCGAGTCGAAGAGATTTCAAATCCGCTCACCCAAAAAGTGCGTTATCTAGACAAGCTCGTCGACGAGCTTGCGAAGGGTCGCAAGATGGAAAAGATTTTGCGCGCGACACAGTCCGATTCTTAACCTCAGCGGTGCGTGAACGCAGATTGAGATAGCGGAAATTTTCCGAACTGACTAAAGTTAGAGCTACAAACGCTCGTGGCTATGCAATGTAGGGAATTGGCATCTCAATTCCATGGGTCGGATGGGTGGCAGAGCGGTTTAATGCACCGGTCTTGAAAACCGGAGTAGTCGTAAGGCTACCGTGGGTTCGAATCCCTCCCCATCCGCTTAATTTCCTGCTGATTCTCCAGCAGTAGTGCACAATTCACAGTTTTTTTGTTGGTCGATTGCGTTTCCCTGCGATCGAGTGCGCGCGCGTACCGTGCCGGAAATCGTGCCGCTTTTGACCTTGATCGTGCCGCTTTTTTTCGGTGATGAAATCGCTCTCTGGAAGTCCTCGGAAATCACCAAGAGATACGAGCGTTGAGCAATCTTTGGCGAATTTCCGAGCCGCGCACAAACGACATGCAACGGGAATTCCTGTTCGAGCTCCGTTTGCCTGGACGTTCGCAAGCTATGGAAGAGGCGAGGCCAACTAGGGACCATTGCTCTCCCTTGTCGTGACCAATGGTTGCCATCGCATTAACCCTCTATTCGTGCCCTTGGGGAATGGTTGATTTTGCTTCGGTGGCTTGAGCAGCAGCGTTTTTCACCCTACTCGCGTAGGGATTCGCTCCAAAACTTTGCTGGATTGAGCGAAGTTCCCCGCGCTGCCGCAACGGCTGTCGAAACCATCTGCTCTGAGGAATCCGATGAGTTTGGGTGGCTACGATACGAGGAGGTAAACGGGCAAAAATGTTTGGTTCATGATGTGACCAAGGTACCACTCTAAACGCGGTTGATTCGCTGCTCGAGTGCTCGCAGTGAATCAATTATTTGCTTCCAAGTAGGGGGCTTGGAAAAGAACATCGACTCCATGTATTGATAGTCAGCTTGGAGCTCTTTATCGCCCTGAGGTGTGGGAAGTAACCGAAAGGTTCCAGGTCGTGCCTGTTCGTAGTGTGCCCATGAGGAGTGATAGAAGCGAGACTTGAACTGAATCACATCTTCCAAAAGGTTCAGGTCAAGGAGAGCGTTCTGGGCAATGGGGCTTTCTGCAAGCTGGTGTAGGTCATAGTAATTCCGAGAGTATCCGCTCGGCATGGCCGCCAAGCTTGCTTGTGCGCACCTACCGGGAGCAGGAGTGTCGCGATAAAGCTGATAACGCAACCGTTCATGCTGCGAAGCGTCGAATGCGAAGTCAGCTTCGCAAATCGAAGTAGGGAACAGAGCGCCACGACGCAACCCTACCCGCGAGAAAATCTCGGCGAGCATCCTGTACGCTCACGAAAAAGTGCAAATAGTACCAGAGCGCCAACCGGGTCGTCTGCCGAAAAATCGAGTGTCAAACGGTATCAGTATCAAACGGGATGGAGTCTAGCCAAAAGTGGTACCGTTTGAAGCGCCAAACGACACTCATCCGTGGTTCATCACTCCTTGAAGTGGGTTCCCAAAGAACACATACGCTGCTGTCCCGAATATGGCAACGTGCAGCACGACGATGCCCCACAAGACGATCAGGAACGACAGTTTCTTTGTCTTGTGCCGGAAGTGTCGCTGACCCAGGAACGCACCGGGCCAGCCGCCCAGCAGCGCCAAGATGTGCAAGGTCTGTTCCGGCACTCGGCGACCGCCGTTGGCAGCACGCCTCTTATCCCAGCCGTAAGCAACAAAGCAGGCAAGGCTCATCACGAGGACGATCCCCAGGTAAATAGCAGTAGCGATCATCATGTGTCGGTCGAATACTTCCTGTTCGCTTTCACTTCTTCGTAAAACACCGCCAGCCAGATCGTCGGTTCGTCGGGCGTCGTCCATTCGACCCGGTGCTTTTTATGGGCGGGGATGTTTACGAAGTCGCCGGGCTTCATCTCAACCATGCAATCCTCGAACTGCAACCTCGCTGATCCCTTCAGCACAACAACCCATTCGTGATGGTCCTGGTCGTACCAAAACCCATCCGGCGATGAGTGACCGTGAGAGACGATCCGTTCGATACGCACGTAGTCGGCCTCAAGCAATGTGGTGCTAAGCTCGTCGGGTAGATTCGATGGGAGATTGGTGAAGAGATTCATGATCGACTTCGAGTCTCTTTGAATAGTTCTAAGCCCTTGTAATAAGGAGCCTTGACTGGTTTGCCGCCACGCAAACCGCTCATCTGGTTCCGAATAACTGCGTCCACGGAATGACCCAAGGGTAGCACACGACGATTATCAGAAATGTCAATGCGATTCCCCAAGGGACTTCGTTGATTCGCTTGTTGAGCATGCGAGGAATCGTATAAACCAATAGCCAAAGTGTTTTGTAGATGACTTGAATCAGAAGCAACGCCGACATCGTTATCGGAAAGAACAGCCCCAATACCGAACCGATTAGAATTGCCGTCCACAATGAGCCGAGGATAGTTCGGAACCCTGCGCTCTCAGGGAACTTATTTTGACAAGCGAGTTGACCTCCCTTTTCGCCGCCAAGAAGGGTCAAAAGTCCAATTGGAATTAAAATGATGATGTTGAAAATGTAGGGTAAAAGTAGTGAATTCATTTCGATACCCCTTTCCGCTCTACCTTGATCCATTCGATCTCTAGCTTGAATGGCCCGGCATTCTTGTCGCCTAGCATGAAGCTTAAGGCATTGATTTCTGCTGGTGTCACGGACCCTGCGTTTTTGGTGACTGGTCATTCATTTCGTTGGATCGGTTCCTTGATCGCACTGAGCATCGCGAACGCAGAGTCCCGTCCAAATTGTTTCTGCGCTCGTCGTACCCAGGGGTATCCTAAGCGGATCAAGATGTGGTTAGGTCGGGAAAACGCTAGAATGTCATACCAAACGCTGTCATCGGCTTGGTTCCATTCAATCAAAAATCGTTCCTCGCCACTCTCGACATGGCCCGGAAGTGTGCCATAAGCGAAGCCAAACCTGCTCATCGCCCCTGGTTCATCCACAACATAAACAATTCGGGCTGAGTTTAACCACCACAAGCCGATGGCTCGTCCCAAAACGGCTACGACCTCGCCAGACTTGATTGGAGTATCCGGCGACCACGCTTCCACCCAATTGAGTCGAAATTGCTCCCATCTCTGAAAAGCGGCCCTAGCCGACTGAAACACCACCTCGCCTTCGCCAAGTTTCATCCGGGTTCGGTCCACAACATAACCAGGCGGTGGCGCTCACCTCCAGCATCGCAGGTTGGATTGTTGGGATCGTTCTAGCGGTACTTCCGTGATAGGATCAAACGCAGACAACTTGGATGACGGAATCGATGAGCAATAACTGTCCCCGCCCCCGCGCGCAACTCGTGGCCTTTCGTTTCGGATTGGCGCTCCTCGTTCTTGGACTGGGCTTGGGACGACACTCGAACGCTCAGTTTGTTTCGGGGGATCTTGAGAAGGATCCATTCCGCTATTCCGATACCGAAGCGAACAATCGATTCTCCAGGGAGACAATCAGGACGAAGAGTACCGCCATCTGCCCCCTGAGCTACGTCAGCAAATACGGGAAATCGTTCAAGAGACCAAACCGGACCTTCTTCGCTAATCGCTAGCATTCGCCGCGTGCTCATGCAGAAGCTCGAGCGGGAAGCATGCGTTGATAATTTCGCGCAGAGCGAGTGCAAAAAAGAAGCGGGTTGGTATATTGGAGCGGCACACTACTTCGGTGCAACGATGGTCAATGCGTTGCGATCGAGAGCGAATGATTTGCATCTTTTCAATTGGACAAGAATGTCCCCATCACGGAGGAGTGATTCGAATGACTCGGGTACCGATTAGCCAGGCCGAAGAACAAGCCCGCCTTCTCAAGGAGCGATTGGACCTCAGCACCGCGGAGATAGGGTTGCAGGTTCGCACAACGAATTGTTTGGAAGAGAAAGGGATCTTCACCGTTCGGGATTTGCTCAACAGCACACCGGAGACGCTTTTGAGCATTGCGAATTTTGGTGAGAAGACGCTGGAGGAGGTTTATCAGTCTCTAGAGCGACTGGGCTATCACCGAACTTGGCGAAAGCCTCGCTAGCGATTCGTTACGCTTTGGGGTTCCATTCGGGGAACTTTTCTAATTGGGCTTTGAGGGCGAATCGGGCACGGTTGAGTCTTGATCGGACCGTGCCGATGGAAATATCGAGGACTTCAGCGATTTCTTCGTACGCCATATCCTCCATTTCGCGAAGGACGAGGATGGCTCTATGGTCTTCGGTGAGCAGTGCTAGAGCGCTGTGGACCAATTTGGCGTCTTCGAAGCGGGTCATGCGGTTATCGGGGGCATCCAATTCCGATTCAGGCTCGTGGCCGACGTTTTCTCGGGCCTCGTCGAGCGAGACCAGATTCCTCGCCTTGCGTCGCCGGGCCAGTGCGAAATTAAATGCGATCCGGTAGAGCCATGTGAAGAATCGGCTATTTCTCTGGAACGTATCCAGCTTGAGATAAGCCTGGATAAACGCTTCCTGAACGACATCTTCGGCTTCTTCGGCACCGCCGACGACGCTGATCATGGCGGTAAAAAGCCTGTCCTGGTAGCGAAAAACCAGGACTTCAAAGGAACTGCTGTCCCCGGCCAATGCCGACTCGATCAATTCATCTTCGTCATTCACGAGCAGCTGCGCCTCAATTTACTCAGGCAGTGCTGGCCCATTTCGCCACCCGCGGACCGGTCCAGCGAGCCTGCCGCAGATGGGTATCTGATCGAGGCAGATTGGGCCCGAGTAGCCAGCGGCGGCATAGAATGCGATTCGGGTCGGCGAGGAGCGAGGGAGGAGCATGCAGGCACGATTTGCAAGGGCGAGGATTCGAATTTGGAGGGAACCGCGAGGCTCTGGCCAATATTCTATACATGACGGCCGATGAATTGCCGTTGCAAAGCTTAAAAAAATAGCTAGGATTCCACGATCTTATGGTTTAAAAACTAGGATGTACTGGTGCTCGGAACTTGTCGAACACCGCTGGACCCAAGGTAATTGGTTGGCGAATGACCGTTAGCAAAGAACGAAAAGAAGAACTGATCAAAGCGTTTCAGAAAAGTGGAGCCGACAGCGGTTCTGCGGATGTCCAAATCGCTCTTTTGACCGAGCGAATCAATTCGATGACAACGCACATGCGGTCGGCTACTCGCGACTATTCCAGTCGCCGCGGCCTCCTTCGCATGGTTAGCAAGCGTCGATCGTTGCTGGATTATGTCCGAAAGCATGATCCACAGCGTTATTTGGAAATCATTGGCAAGCTGAATATTCGAAAGTAATGAATTCATCGCGACAAGGGCTGGTTCACACCAGCCCTTGCTCGCTTTTCCGACTGATTTGGCGTTGAACGCGGACTCGAACGATGTGGTTCGCCTGGCGTGGTGGCTGGTTTTGTGCTGCCGAATTCCTCGGACGGTGATCCGATGGGTTGGCGTATTCTGGCGCGTTAACGTCGCCTTGCTGTCTGGTGCCGCGATCGGCTGGTTTTTCCGGTCTGCGTAGAGGGTCGGGCAGAATTGTAGTTTTGATGGTGTTTTTGCAGCGGCTTCGAGAAAATGCGCTGCGGAATGCGTTGTCGTGAAGACGCTTGGAGTGTGTCCCGCTTGCGTGGCGGGTTTGTTTGGCTTACGAGCTCTCGGCTCGGAGCCCGTAGTTAGTCCCGGTTGCTGTTGCATTTCGGGGAAGAAGTTTCGGCCGTCTTGCGGTCGCTCGATTATTGACTTGAGTTTTGCAGAAGCCACTGCCGGTCTCTTGAGCATCGCGCGGGTGGCATAGGTTTTTGGAAGGAAAGAAATTCGTGGTAAAGATTCGTGTAGAAAAACAGATTGGCGATTCGGTTCTCTCGTTCGAGACTGGGGCTTTGGCCAAGCAAGCGACATCCAGCGTCGTGTGCCAATATGGAGATACCGTCGTGTTCGTGGCGACGACGACCGGCCCCTCCCGTCCTGGGACTGACTTTTTCCCCCTTACCTGCGATTATCGTGAACGATTCGCCGCTGCAGGTAAGTTTCCCGGCGGGTTCCTCAAAAGGGAAAGTCGCCCGACGACCAAAGAGACTCTCACCAGTCGATTGATTGATCGTCCCATTCGTCCCCTTTTCCCGGACGGGTTCATCGACGAAGTCCAAGTCCAAGCGATTGTGATGAGTTCGGACGTTCAAAACGACGCAGACGTTCTCGCCATGAACGGAGCTGCAGCCGCTTTGTTTATCAGTCCAATGCCTTTCCAGGGCCCGATTTCGTCATGCCGAGTTGGCAAGGTGGAGGGCAAATTGATTGCGTTCCCCACCCACGCTCAACTCGAAGAGAGCGAACTGGACATGATCGTTTCGGCCAACGAGCGAGAAGTCATGATGATCGAAGGTTTCTCGCAAGAGATGCCTGAAGCAGAGATGCTGGAAGCGATCAAGTTTGCTCACGATGTCTGTAAACAAGTGATCGAGCTCCAACGCGAGTTTTTCGATAAGGTCAAGCCGACCAAGACCACGTTTGAATCGCCAGACACGACAGAATTGATGGCGAAACTGCGAGCGGATTTCTACGAACGCTTCAAAGACGCCAAGCAAATCGAAGGCAAGCAGGCTCGCAACGATGCTTGCTCAGCGTTGAAAGCCGAAGCCGTCGCGGCCCTGATCCCCGATCCATCTGCCGAGGGAGCCGTATGTCCAAATCAACTCAGTCACGTTTGGCACACCTTGGAAAACCAAGTGGTTCGCGATTTGATTCTTTCGGGGCGACGCTCCGATGGACGCGACGCGAAGAGCTTGCGACCTATCCACTGCGAAACCGACTTGCTCCCACGTACGCATGGTACGGCTTTGTTCCAACGGGGTGAAACGCAAGCGTTCATCACCGTGACCCTTGGGACACCGCGAGACGAACAACGCGTAGACGGGTTGGTAGACGAGTACAGCAAGAAATTCATGTTGGACTATAACTTCCCGCCGTTCTCCGTGGGAGAATGCCGGCCCATTCGCGCTCCGGGCCGCCGTGAAATCGGCCACGGGATGCTTGCCGAACGATCGCTCGAAGCGGTGCTTCCCGATCCCGAGGATTTCCCGTACACGATTCGTGTCATCAGCGACATTCTCGAAAGCAACGGTTCGTCTTCGATGGCCAGCGTCTGCGGTGGCTGTCTTGGGCTGATGGCCGCTGGGGTTCCAATCACCAACCCCGTCGCTGGAATCAGCATCGGACTCGTCCGAGACAAAGATCAGTATGTATTGCTCACCGACATCATCGGTGACGAAGATCACTTCGGCGATATGGATTTCAAGATCTCGGGAACGCAAAACGGGATCACTGGAATCCAGTTGGATCTCAAGATCCCAGGGGTCAGCGAAGAAATCATTCGCGGTACTTTGAAGCAAGCTCGCGAAGCTCGCATCGAAATTCTCCGCAAGATGCTCACTTGCATTCCCCGTCCGCGTAGCGAGACCAGCCGGTTCGCACCTCGATTGCTTCGAACCAAGATCGATTCCGACAAGATCGGTGCATTGATCGGTCCTGGCGGCAAGAACATCCGCGCGATCCAAGAAGAGACCGGCGTGACCATTGATGTCGACGATGAAGGCAACGTAACAGTAGCTTCCGCTGACGCCGAGTCGGCGAAGCGCGCGATCAGTCGTGTTGAGGCTTGCACCGCCACGGTTCAAATCGGCAAGATCTACGACGGGATCGTTTCGAGCGTCCGGGACTTCGGTGCATTCGTCGAGATCCTACCCGGCAAAGATGGGCTCTGCCACATCAGCGAACTCTCCAGCGGCTATGTCGCAAGTGTCGACTCGGTATGCAAGGTCGGAGATGCGATGAAAGTCATTGTCATCGACATCGACGATCACGACCGCGTGAAGCTCTCGCGTCGTCGAGCTTTGGAAGAGCTGGGGATGGAAGATGAATTCGCGGCACCCTCGGAAGGATCGGACGATCTCGATGACTTCGGTGGCGATGATCTCGGCGATGACATCGGCTTTGATGAAAAGCCAGAACGAGCCGATCGACCTGAACGCACCGATGCACGCACGGGAGATCGCGGAGGTCGAAGCCGAGGCGGTGACCGAGGCGGCGATCGTGGAGGCAGCGGTGGCAGTGGTGGTAGCGGTGGCGGGTTCCGACGCGGAGGCGGACGAGGTCGAAGCCGTGGCGGTAGCAGTGGAGGGGGTGGCGGTCGTTCCAGCGGTGGAGATCGCGGCGGAGACCGCCGTTAACACGCCGACGCTTTTTCTGCATCGGATATAACTAAAAAAAAACCTCCGCTGGTTTAGCGGAGGTTTTTTTATTTGTGCGGTTGCAATGCCCCGACTTAAACAAGTTCCTTCTTCGCACCGATCAAAGTGCGGAGACGTTCGGCCAAAAGACGTGCGTCAAATGGCTTCTTGAACGTTTCATTGATGCTCGACCGATCGAAGCTCATTGTATTGCCGTCGTCGGGAAGCAGAGCGATCAGAATGATTTCAGTGAAATCAGAATTCTTGCGTAAGTTTTGGCAGATTTGCAGTGCTTCTAGCTTGCCGACCGAGAAGTCGACAATCATGCAATCTGGGTGAAAACTTTCGGCTTGAATGCCTGCCTCGAAACCGCTAGCAGCAACCGATACTTTGAAGCTTTTCTCAAGTGGGAGTTCTCGCTTCAAGTTTTCGATTAAGACCTGATCTTGCGCAACGATCAGGACTTTGGCCATGGCCTCATCTTCCAAGTCTCCGAGGGGCATACCATGCTCCTTCAAAAACTTGATGAGATATTCTCGCGGGATACGTCGGTCTTGCGAGCCGGGGATGCGATATCCTTTGAGACGGCCGGAGTCGAACCACTTGCTAACGGTTCTCGGGGCCACCTTGCAGATCTTCGCGACCTGGCCTGTGGTGAACACCTTCATATTTTTGGTCTCCGTTACCTTCCAATAGTGAGTGAGTCCGCACAGTCATGGTGATGTTCTGTGCTTGACAGTATTCGCCCTAGCTAGACGCTGGAGTACGAGGCCTTGAAAAGCCAATCGTACCTCCCTCGCCCAACAACTGGGTCTGGGCTTAACAATCGTGAACAGCCACTTTGCGTTGCAATCGTTAGAACTCCGTTCCCAACGACGACGGTGCAAAGCTTTCCTGTGAGGACAAACAGTTCGCCAATGAAACGTTCGCGAGCGACCGCACCCCTACGACGGTTCGATTCCGTTCCGCTTGCAGAGTTACCTGTTTGTATGGCAGACCAAGCTTTGGTCAGGGCAGAAGATGAGCGGCTGACTAATCAACTCGTTCGTACACGAAGTTCGTACGTTCAAATCGCTAGCCGCCTCCGCACAAGATATGCGGATTGCATGCACTTTCCCCCCTAATTCAGCCCGGTAGCTTCCCCGTACTGGTATTGACTCCTGCGAGCCATCCAGAACAGAAAAGGCCGTTCTGAACCTAGTTTCGATTCAAACCGGGGGATTACTTTAGAAAGAATCTTCGGTTGTTTAACTACGAGCGATTTGTTGCTCGCAACTGGTCGCAGCAACGTATTTTTCAACCTTTCTTAACATTCTCATCGGAATTGATGAAGGGATTTGGGTGGCAACGACCCCAAAAACGGCTCCGACGAGGCCGATATTGGTCTCCGCACCGTTCTTGGATGTTGGTAAGCTCCCGGGGTCTGCGTCGTCACCACTTCGTCATCGCTCTGGTCCATGTTCCCGTTTGCCATCCGAACCCTATCGATCACCTGGCCCGGTGCATTCCGCACCTGGAACCGTTCCGAATCGTCCGCCTTGGTCACCGCGATCGCGTTTGCCTGGTTTGTCTGCTTTCTCTTGATCGCATCCTTCGTTTGGCCGGAGTGGCTCCCTGTTTGGGTCGTTAGGACCCTCTGGTTGGCCATCGCATGCTTGGTCATCCGCTCGGCGCTGAAGAACGCCTGGCTCGGGGAACTGCCTGAGCAAGACACTCGAAAGCATCGCGACCAAAACCTCATCCTCGCCCAATCCGCCTATCTCCAAGCTTCCTACTTCGAGTCCGAGAAGTACCTTTTGGAAAATTTGGCGAAACATCCCTCCGACATCGAGTCCTCTCTACTGTTGGTCTCCGTGTACCGACGAACAGGGCGATGGGACGCGGCGCTCGAAGCAATTCAACAGCTGCAACGAAGGGATTTAGCAGCCCATTGGTCCCAGGAGATCGCGACTGAAAAGGAGCGGTGTCTGCGTGGGAAACGACAATCGAAGCCTCTCCCCCCTCCCACTCCCTGACAAAAGAGTTACGATCGCTACCATGCGGGTTCGCTCTTCTCTACGCATTGCGAGAAACTTCCGCTTTTTCGGAAAATGCGGACGAATCGAACCGATAAAGGACTGCTTCTGATTTTTCACAATGGAGGACGGGGTGGATAGCGTCAGATCGTGAGGCAAGCTTGCGCGCTTGGCTCGGAGGTGCGACGCGACCAGATGACGCGCGATCGACGCGACGACTGCCAGAATGGATGGAACGGCGTTTGCATTGTGTAGTCGCCTCATGGCGAAACACGATTGCAAACGTCGGTTGCACGTTGCAGGCCGGTCTCGCTCGATCGCTAGGTAGTACGGAACGATAGTAGATAGCCCCTTGCAGTCAGCCCTTGACGCATGGACAGAGTCTATTCGATGGCAACAATAGAGACAACGAATCACCCCTAGGCCAGGCTCCGATGCTCGCCAGCGCGGAGGCTTGGGCAACCTACGAAAGGTTTTGATATGTACGAAAGATTTACTGACCGCGCTCGCAAAGTGATGCAGCTTGCCAACCAAGAGGCACAACGATTCAACCACGAGTACATCGGGACCGAACACATCCTTTTGGGTTTGGTAAAGGAAGGTAGCGGGGTCGCAGCGAACGTTCTCAAAAACCTAGATGTCGACCTTCGCAAGATTCGTCTCGAAGTCGAGAAGCTCGTCCAAAGCGGCCCTGAGATGGTCACCATTGGAAAGCTTCCTCAAACCCCCCGTGCGAAGAAGGTTATCGAGTATTCCATGGAAGAGGCCCGCAACCTCAACCATAACTACGTCGGTACTGAACACATCCTCCTGGGTCTGTTGCGAGAACAAGAAGGTGTCGCAGCGCAAGTCCTCATGAACCTGGGGATGAAATTGGACGACGTCCGAGAAGAGGTCCTCAATCTCCTCGGCCACGGCATGGAGAGTGCCGAAGTAGGCGAGCGCGGTGGACGCGAAGGGAACAACCCCTCCGAACCGGGCGCATCGTCTAAAGGCGGGAAGAGCAAGACACCCGCTCTCGATAGCTTTGGTCGCGACCTCACCGAGCTCGCCCGCCAAGGCAAACTCGATCCGGTCATCGGTCGCGAACGAGAGATCGAACGAGCCACCCAAGTCCTTTGCCGACGCACCAAAAACAACCCAGTCCTACTCGGCGAAGCGGGTGTTGGGAAAACAGCCATTGTCGAAGGCTTTGCACAGCGCGTCGTCAATGGCGAAGTCCCCGAGATCTTGGCTGAAAAGCGGATCGTCGTGCTCGATTTGGCCATGATGGTCGCCGGAACGAAATACCGAGGACAGTTCGAAGAACGCATCAAAGCGGTCATGAATGAAGTTCGCCGCGCGAAAAACACCATCCTGTTCATCGACGAACTCCACACCTTGGTCGGTGCCGGTGGAGCCGAAGGTGCGATCGATGCAGCGAACGTTTTGAAACCTGCCCTCGCCCGTGGCGAAATCCAGTGCATCGGCGCTACCACGCTCGATGAATACCGAAAATACATCGAAAAGGACAATGCCCTCGCGCGACGATTCCAGGAAATCATGGTCGAACCGACCGGGACCCAGGAAACGATCCAAATCTTGAAAGGCCTGAAGGAGCGATACGAGGAGCATCACCGCGTTCAGATTACCGACGACGCGATCGCTGCTGCCGTCGAAATGAGCGAGCGCTACATCACTGCACGATGCTTGCCAGATAAAGCGATCGATGTCATCGACGAAGCTGGCGCGCGTGTCCGGCTCCGAACGATGAGCAAACCACCCGATCTGAAGGACATCGACGATGAAGTCGAACGTCTGAACAAAGAGAAGGAAGATGCGGTCGCCAATCAAGACTTTGAAAAGGCTGCCAGCCTTCGCGATCAAGCCGATAAGCTGCGACGCAAGAAAGAGCAGATCACCCGCGATTGGCGCGAAAAGAGCCGAGAAACCGATGGAGTAGTCGACGAGGAAGTCGTTGCGGAAGTCGTTTCGAAGATGACCGGTATACCTCTTACACGTCTCACCACCGAGGACTCCCTCCGGTTGATGAACATGGAAGAAGAGCTTCACAAACGCGTTGTTAGCCAAGATCAAGCGGTCAGTGCGGTGGCAAAAGCCGTCCGACGCAGTCGCTCCGGCCTCAAGGATCCGAAGCGTCCCACCGGTTGCTTTATCTTTGCGGGTCCAACCGGGGTTGGTAAAACGCTGCTGGCGAAAGCCCTCGCGGAATCCCTCTTCGGAGACTCCGATGCGCTTATCCATATCGACATGAGCGAGTACATGGAGAAGCACAACGTCAGCCGACTCATCGGTGCACCTCCAGGTTATGTCGGATACGAGGAAGGTGGCCAGCTTACCGAAAAGATTCGCCGCCGCCCCTACGCGGTCGTGCTTCTCGATGAAATTGAGAAAGCTCACCCCGATGTGTTCAATATGATGTTGCAAGTGATGGAAGAAGGTCGCCTAACCGACAGCTTTGGTCGGAACGTCGACTTCCGAAACACGATCCTCATCTTGACCACCAATGCGGGTGCGGAGGCGATCAAGAACGAATCGGCTTTCGGTTTCCAAAAGCCGGATAATGATGCGTCGTACGACAGCATGAAGGCTCGCGTGATGGACCAAATCGAACGAGTCTTCCGTCCAGAGTTCCTCAACCGTCTCGATGACGTCATCATCTTCCGGCACCTCAACAAAGAGGACTTGAAGAAGGTGATCGATTTCGAAATGTCGAAGGTCAAGGAACGATTGCGTGATCGTGGATTCGACCTCATCCTTACCGATGAAGCGAAAGAATTTATTATCAAGCAAGGCTCGAACCTTGATTACGGTGCTCGTCCACTTCGCCGAGCGATCGAACAACGTGTGGAAGATCCACTGTCGGAAGAACTTCTCCGCGGTACTTTTGAAGGCAAAAACACGATCATCGTGGAAGCGTTCAAGGATGCTGACGGCAAAGTCACCCGGCTTGAGTTCAAGAGCGAGAGTCGAGAGGCTCCCACTTCCGAAGCCGCGACTGCAGCAACCTAAGGCTGCTCGATCCTTAAGCGGCCTAATCGTGTCTCCCCAGAGCAGCCAAGCAGGTTGTTCTGGGCTCCAAACACCGCACAACTGTCGTTCTCGACAGTTGTGTTTTCATTTGCACAACGGACATTCTCCACACTGGACGCTTCGCAGGGACTGTCGCCTCGCAGCCCCTTGCCCGTTAAAGTGCCTTTCGCTTCTCTGCGATGGTTGCCAAGAGTTGCTTCTGGGGTGCGACAAACTTTGCGATGCCTTGCTCCATAAGCGTCTGCTCCAAATCCTCCACATCCACGGCAGCATCGAGCTCGCTTTGAATCGCGGGAGCGATCAACTCTGCGACCCGAGAGACAAATCGCTCTTGGCTTGCTGCTACGGCGTTATTGGTCTCTGGCGGATTGGTCTGGATGTCGGAGCCCGCTAGCGCGGAGACATATTTCCATGGGACATCCGACGGGTTCTTCGTTCCGGTGCTCGCGAAAATGATCTCCTGTTCCAAAGGCGTCGCATGTTGACTCCAAAATGACTGGTTGTGTTGCCAGATTCGCTTGGCGTTCAATATCCCATACTCCCCTTGAGCTGCAGCGGAAAGCTGACCGCATCGATCCAACGTGTATTGATCGATTCGAGAAACAAAGATGCTGTAAACGCTCTTGAAGGAATTCAGGTTGGAGCGTCTCTTCGCTCCGCGCCAGACAGCGTCCCTAGCCAGCTCATACTGCCGGCGAGTAAAGATCAAGGTGACATTCAGCGTTACGCCGTGTGCGGCCAACTCTTCCAATGCGTCGATCCCCGCGGGAGTTGCAGGCACTTTGATCATGCGATTGTCGTGCCCTTGAGACCACTTCTTTCCAAGTTCGATGTACTGCGAAACCCGCGTATCGTGCGGCAGTCCCAATTCGGGGTCTTCCAACAGAGGGTCCAGTTCAAAACTTACCCAGCCGGCGTTGCCATCCGTCTTTTTCCAAACAGGATGGAAGGCTTCCTGGGCATCGCGAACCAATCGATCGGTCACCCGCCAGCAGATTGTCTCATCATCTTGTCCTTCTGCTATAAAAGATCGGATCAAGTCGTCGAATCGTCCTGTACGAACTAACCCTGAAACGATAATCGGATTGCTGGTCGCGCCAACTGCTCCCCACGCGATGTTTTGCTCGACGAGAGTTGGGTCGATCGAATCCAGATAGAGCTTGGTCCCACTAGCGATCAACGATGCGATCGGTGCATTGGTCATAGTCAGATTTCCTATTTGCGTGAACGCGAAAATACACTCGGAGTATACCTTGAAACGAAATGACTCGGGGGGTGGGGTGCCCAACACCGACGCGGTGAAGCCGGTCGCTTGGGTAACAGGCAGCGGAGCGAAGCGTGTTGGTCAATCGATCGCGAACGCATTCGCCCTCGCCGGCTACCGGATCGTTCTCCATGCCAATCACTCGATAGAGACTGCTAACGAGTTTGCAAAAGAGCTGCAGTCGCGAGGAACCGAGACGCGAGTGGTGCAGGGGTCAGTGAACGATCCCGACTTTGCAACGCGAGCCGTTCGGCAAATTGTCGAAAGCTTCGGGCGAATCGACGTGCTCGTGAATTCGGCAGCGATCTGGGATTGGACACCGTTCGAGGAGATCTCCGAACGGGAGATTCGTCAGCAATTCGAAGTCAATACGTTGGGAACTTTCCTTTGCTCACGGGCCGCTGGATTGCAGATGGTAACGCAATCGACGGGAGGTGCGATTCTGTTAATCGGAGATTGGGCGGTCCATCGCCCCTACCGTCATTTCGCACCGTATTTTGTTGGCAAAGGGAGCATCGAAACCATAACGCGGTCCCTCGCAGTCGAACTCGCGACTCGCAATCCCAACATTCGCGTCAACGCCATCCTGCCTGGGCCAGTCATGCTAGACTCGAGCATCTCTGCCGACGCCGCAGAAAGTATTCGCCAACAAAGTTTGCTAAAACGGCACGGCACACCAGATGATGTCGCAAACGCCGCACTCTTCCTGGCGCGACAACCCTTTATCACGGGCGTCGCTCTCCCGGTAGATGGTGGTCGATCGATCTATTCTGGCGACCAATGGGATGCCATCGCTCACCCAACCTTTTCCGAACCCGTGAACCAATAATTTGCGCAGGGCTCATCTCGTAAAACCCCTCCCCTCTGCCACTCCAATACCATTTCACTCCAATACCATGTCACTCGCGCTGGCCATGGACCATCGTCGTTTCAAATCCTGAGACCGTTTTCGCACTGGGGCCTTCCGTCTTTCCGTTCGCGACGGTCTTGTTGTTCGAACTAGTTCCTGGGGTTCTTTGCGGGTCGTCGCCCTGCGGCACATCGCGGTCGTGACGGCTCTCGCGCTCATGCTGCAACCACCATGCCTCCGCCTTCTCCCGACACCAATCGTCGTTCGTCGCCACCAACTCCAACTTGATCGCCAAATCTTTGGCAGTTTGAGGCCGATTGGCTCGACTCTTCTCGAGGCAAGCCATGATAGCCCCCTCCAATTGGGGATCGACGGAAACACCGCTTCGCTGTGACGGAGGGAGCGGAACCGAATCAATATGATGCTGAAAAAGCTCTCCCAGCGAGGTGGCCTGAAAGAGAGAGTGACCGGTCAGCAAAAAATACCCCACCGCGCCGAGCGAATAGATGTCGCTACGTACATCGATTGATTTGGGGTTCTGGATCGCTTCGGGAGACATGTACATCGGAGTACCCGTCATCGTCTTGCTCGATTCGCCGTGCGAATCCTCTTCGAGTGACCTGACCAAACCGAAATCAAGCACCTTCACCACGTCGCATTCACCACCTCTTCGGTTCAGCATGATGTTCGCTGGTTTAATGTCACGGTGAACAAGCCCCAAGGAATGAGCTTCATAAAGGGAGCTGCAAATCTGCTTCAGGATTTCGACGACTCGGCCCGCAGGCTGAGGCCCATAGCGATCGACAAGCGACTGGAGATTGATGCCATCGAGGTACTCCATCGCATAATAAAAGACACCTTCGGGTGTTCGCCCATAGTCATAAATAGCGATGGTGTGAGGATTGTTTAATTGGCAGGTAATCTGGACTTCGTGCTCAAATCGTTCGATCGCAGCGGGGCTCACATTTTCCGACTTCAATAGCTTGATCGCAGTGGGGCGTCGCATCATCGAATGATGCCCCTTGTATACCACTCCCATCGCCCCCGTGCCTAAGAGGGTCTCTAAACGGTACTGCCCCAACTCCTTCGCTTCGATCGCAGCTTCCCTGGCCTCCTGCTGCATTCTGGCGACGACCAAGGTAAAGACAAAGATGGCGACCGCCGTAAGAATCAGAAGAAAGAACAAGGAAAAAAACGTCCAACGCAAAATGCTGAGCGGTTGAAAGGCTTCCTTCGCATCAATTTCGGTGATGATTCCCATTTCATATTTGGGTAACCATGTCCACGCCGATATAGCGGGAACACCCCGATAGTTGCGATGCCCGTCGAGGCTGACACCTGTTTTTCCCTCTAGCGCGGAGGCACATGCGAAAGTGAACGGTAAATCGCCTCGCCTGACTTTGGGACGGTATCCATCGAGTAGACTCCCACCTGGGTCCCTAGCTTGAACACTTAAAATGGATGCAGCTCCCACACGATCCGGAATCAAGCCCGACAATATCAGTTGTTCGTCGAAACGACTGTTCGATACCATCAACCCGTTCTTGTCGACAGCATAGGTTTCCCCTGAATCTCCCATCTGCCCGAGTTGCAGAATCTCAGTAAACTCCCGCTCGGGCCGGATACGGAACCCGATGCATGCAACCGTTTGAAAGTCTTCGTTTCGGACCGGCGACAACGCGAACATGGTAGGCACCTCGGCTCGCATCGTCCCATTCGGATCTCGCAAGAGCATCGCGCTCGGAAATGGGGCACTTACCGTCGTTTCCCCTTCCATGACGGTGTTTAAGAACGAGGAGTATTGTGGGACAACCTGCCCGACGATTTCTTTCGTCTGTGCGGCGATCACACGTTGCTCTCGATCCACAACGATGTACCCGATGAAATGATGGGCCGACATTCCGGGCAGCAAGAACTGTTTCAGCTTTCCACGCCACTCTTCTATTTCCTCCGACAGCGGTTTTTCACCTGTACCAAGCCCTTTGCCTGCCGACATCGATTCTTGGTAATCCAAGATCTTGAGCACGGCAGCCCTCACGTCCGGAAGACTCGCCAGGGCGATCGCGTTGGATTCTTGATGTTGCAACCACTTTTCCACCATCGATCGCTCGACATGAAGCAGCGTGGACAGCTCGGACTGAAGACTCGACTCGATGGAATGCTTGATCGAACCGTTCACAAAGTACCCGAGGGTTGCCAGGATGACGAAGGCAACAAGGGGCCAAACCCATACCTGCTGGCGGAAGAATTGGCCCGTTGAACGAAAAGTCTTTGAAAACGTTGTCTGGCCAAAAGTCAGGTTGCCACGAAGGCTCTTATCCTGCTGATTCGAGTGCTTGAAGTAACCCGTTAACCAAGAAACCATGAAACGAGGGCCCTGATAAGTACAAAAAGGGGAGTGGCTTTCATTGTACTTCTCCAATCACTTGGGTGAAATAAATGTTCCAATTCCCTGCTGCATGCCCAGTTAAAAACTTGCTGGATCCCAGTTCGCGCCTACCGCCATCGTTCCTGAGCAATGTCTAAATCGGAAAGACGGTTGCCCCCTTTCCGATTTTCGGGAACCTGTTCCGCCCCCGCTTCGTCTGGGAAGTATGCTTTCTGGTCATCTCTGCCGCAAATTTCCTTCTCCGTTTTCTAGGCAATCGAAAGGCTCGCGACTATGCTCCTGCGACGCAATCCAGTTTGGCACCTCCTGTCGACAGCGGGCTTGCTCGCCCTCGGGCTTGGTTGGTTTCCCGTCAGGACTCTAGCTGACGACCGGACGGAGCAGAGGTTTCGGGAGCGTTTTGCCTTGTCAGAGGACAGAGCCAAACTGCTTAGCGAGCTAATACCCGGCACGGAAAACTATTTCTTTTTTCATTGTCTCCACCTCCAAACTACGGGCCGAATCGACGAGAGTCGTGCCTACCTCAACGAATGGGGAGAAAAGCTCGGTTCGACTCCTCTTCGTAGCAAGCTGGAGTTTCGACAGTACTTGCTCGAGTACTCCCGCAATCCGGATGCGACCAAACGCTTTCTTGAGCAAAATCATGGCTTGCAATTGAGCCATCCCGCCCCGCAGAAAGATGAAGCGGCAAAGCTCTCGACCGAAGTGAATGAAGGTGAGTTGCAGCTTGCTGATCGATTGAAGCGGTTCTATGAAGAAAGCCGTTATACGCATATTGAGGATCCCACCCCTCTCCTTTCATTGGGCTTGCTTCGATCGCGGATGGACAAGGTCGATTGGATCGGTGCGTTGCGACGAACCGACATTCCAGGTTTGGTCGAAGTCCTAGCGGAGGAATTATCTCATCCCCAGTCGAATGGTTTTGGATGGGCGTCCATCCATCGATTGCTGAGCGCCGAACAACTCGATGCTCTTTCGCAACTTGTTCCAAAGTTGCACGAGTCCTCGGCATTTATAGAAGCACGACTTCGCTGCATCCGTCCGATCGACTACGAATCCCTGGACAACCCAAAGGTTCGGAGCAAACACCTCGGGGAGCTTTGGGAATTTGTTTCCCATCTTCCTCCTTCTCAGAATAGTCTCAAGGCCAGTGTCCTATATCAGCAATTGCTCTTGGACGAAAAGTCGGAAAACTATGACCTGGATCGCTTCCTAAGTTATTTAGCAATTCCGAATACTAGGCCCATTTGCCGTCTGGACTTACGCGAGGAAAACCAGAACACCTTTCCCGTTCGATTCGACGTCGACTTTCGCGAATCTTGCTTACTTCCACCTATCGGCGAGGATATCTCGCTCATCGAACGTTTCTTGCAACACTTCTTTCGAAAGGGAGAACCGCTCGAAAAGTTCTCGAAATGGTTGGATCGAGATTATCTCCAAACAACGCAAGCTCGCACATCGATCTTGTTTGGTATAGGTGATAGCAAGGTTCACTATGCAAAGTTTTCGCCTTCGCAACAAAGAGATATTCAAAACAGGATTGATCTTCATTTTGCAGAGAACAATCCGAATGTGTTTCGAGGCCCAGATCAGGTTCGGCTCAGCGTTTGGTTCAAGAACACCCCCAAAGTCACCGTAAAGATCTACAAACTAAATGCTAAAGAAATATTGCTCCGAACGATGGAGGGTATTCATGCAGGAATCGAGTTGGATGGATTAGCGCCGAACGCTGAAAAATCCATGAACTATACCGAACCAAGCGACCGATTGCACCGCGAGGATATTCTTCTTCCTGAGCTTGAGGGTGAGGGGATTTGGGCCGTCGATCTGCTCGCATCGGGGCGTCGCTGCCGAGCTTTGATTCAAAAAGGTGGATTGGTTGGACTGCATTCCTCGAGCGACATGGGGCATATCGTCCGTGTTTTCGATCAAGACGGAAAACATGCCCCTACAGCGACAGCTTGGTTTGGAGAACGCGAGTTTTTCCCAGACAAAGATGGGAATATCGTTATCCCCTTCTCGAATGAAGATAAGGTCGAGCGGCTCATATTGTCGCGAGGGGATTTCGCGACGCGCGAGTCATTTCGACATGCCGCGGAAACCTACTCGCTTCGATGCGCTTTGCTCGGGGATCCCCAACAAATGCTAACGGGTGCGAAGCCACGCCTCGCGATTCGCCCGACGCTTTACTGCAACGGACAGTTGTCGACCGTTTCGCAGCTTGACCAAGCTCGATTGGAAATCCGTTCGATCGACCAAGACGGAATCGAATCGGTGCAGGAGTTGGTCATTCCCCACCTCTCCAACGATGAAGAATGGCTTCCATCCCTCATGATTCCTCCACGACTGACAAAAGTGGAATTGGAACTGAAAGGAAGAATCAAGAAGCTATCGAACGATACGTATGTAGATGTATCCGACCGCATGGAGGTCTTTCTCAATCAAACCTCAGAGCTCGCACAAATTCCAGATGCATTTGTTCGCAAAACACCAAATGGCTTTTTGCTGGAGGTTAAAGGTCGCAATGGTGAACCGATTGGGCGGCAGCCTCTTGATATTCTTTGTAAACAAACCGGTATCTCCCAGCCTGCCCGATTTCGATTGGCGACCGATGAGAATGGAATTGTTCGACTCGGTGCGCTTCCGAATGTGATCTCGATACAAGCGTCTATGCCTGGCATGGAAGCACGGACCATCCCGATCGGGCCGATCGCGCCGGATTGGCCAGCCAAGCTTCATTTATCATCACACGACAGCTTGGAGTTGCCGATCGTAACCGAGAACCCAATAGTCTCCTTCGGCTTGTCCAATATTCCGAGATTCGAGTTGAAGGAAATTCGATTCGGGCAAACGATTCGGCACATAGCGGAGAGTCTAACGCTCAACAACAACAAGCTGACAGGAAAGCCCTTAGCGCCGGGCCGCTACCTCCTCACCGATCACATTGGGAAGCAATCGACTGAGATCACCGTTAGCCAAGGAATTTCGCAGGATGGTGTTGTCGCCTCATCGGAGTGGATCGCGGAATCCTCCGTCCCCAAGCTTACGTGCATTCAAACACCTTCGATCGATCAGGAGCGAGTTCACCTCCAAGTGGATAACGCGACCCCTGCAGCACGAGTTCATATCCTAGCTTCGACCTACTTACCATCCTCCAGTCCTCTCGCTTCCCTCCGACGCACTGGGACGAGTCCGAGATCGCAAGTCGTACCTTACGCAACAAGCCTCTTTCTTTCCGCACTCAAGCTCGATGAAGAATACCAATACGTCCTGGATCGCAGAAACTCAAAGTTCTATCCAGGCAGCATGCTGCCTACACCGAGCATGCTCCTCCAACCATGGGAAGTAACAAAAACAAACAACGAAACACAATTACCAGAAGCGGGGCAGGATTTGCCATCGCTCGCGCCCGCTTCACCGCAGGCTGCCGCCGAAGATGCGAAAAAAGAGGCTGCAGGACCAATTTCAGCGGGGAGAATTGCCGAATACGAGTTTCTCAAATCTCCAAGCTACTTGGCTGGCAATTTGAAGTTAGGAGCGCAAGGGGAATTGGATGTTCCGTTGGAGGCAATAAAGGACTTTAGCCAACTTACAATCGTGGTTGTCGATGAATGGAATACTGCGAGTGTGACGATTGCATTGCCTCATTCCACGGTATCGACGATTGATCGTCGGCTGGCAGCCACTCTGGAAACGAGCAAGCGATATGCAGAGAAAAAATCGACACAGATTGTAAACGCTAATGAAACGATCAAGATTGCCGATGCGCAGGGAACTCGAATCAAAATTGTCGCCTCGCTCCAAGACGTTGCCAGTATTTATAGAGGACTACTGCCGACGGAATCTTTGTTGAATCGTTGGTCCCCGCTTCTGAAATGGCACAATCTATCGCTTGAAGAAAAGAAGAAGCATTACACGGAACTTGCTTCCCACGAAACCAATCTGTTCCTGTATCGACATGACCGTCCCTTTTTCGATGCAGTGGTCCGTCCTTTCGTTCGGAACAAGTCTGTGCACCAATTTATCGACGACTACTTGCTCGAAAAGGATTTGTCAAAATACCTCGAGCCATGGCGAATGATGCAGCTAAATGCTGCGGAAAAGGTGTTGCTTGCTCATCGCATTCCAGAGGAGAGGCCTCGATTGCTTCGTTGGATGCGAGAATGGCTTGAAACGCATCCAATTCCTACGGATCGACTAGACAGAGTCTTTATGACTGCGATGCGATTGGACAAATCCGAAGCAATGGATCGTAATGCCAACAATATGGATTTTCTGGATCCAGCCCTTCAGTGGTCCAACGGCCCGATTGGAAGGAGCAGTGGCCGAAGCGACATGTATTTCCAAATGGACGAAAAGATCGCGATCAAGAGCGATGAATCGAAGGACAAGGAGATGAAGGCAAATCGAAGTCGTTCGGCTCGCCGTGAACTAGCAGAGGTCGAACTGCGTTTAAAGGACCAATTGGCAAGGGGATACGAAGCGATGGAGTCGACCCGAAAATGGGCAGAGACTCACTACTTACAGATTCCACTGCAGGAACAAAAGCCTTCCCTCATTACGCCCAATTCATTCTGGATCGAACTTCTTTCGAGTTTTTCCGATGGAGGTGCAAGGCTGCCGCTCCATTTTGAACAAGCGACCGAGACCGGAACGTCCGCTCTTATGGCGTTGGCGATGCTCGATTTACCTTTCGAGCAGACCGGCGCGACGTTTCAAGTTATCGAAAACGAATGGCGAATCGAATCACCGACCCCCGCAATCCTCTTTGCGAAAGGAATCCATTCGATCGAAAGCGAGAAGGAGGCAGGAAGCGTCTTGCTGAGCCAGCAGATCTATTCCGTCTCTCAGACAGTCGATCCGAACAAGCCTTGGGGGGAAAAGCCTTTGGTGCGCGGTTGGATTTATCGACTGAGGAGCGTCGTTTCCAATCCTAATCCGACTCCGTGGAAGGGGCAGATTCTACAGCAATTGCCGAGCGGCGCTCTCCCATTGGCGAAAGCCAAGTTTCTCACTGCCAGCGATGTAGAAATCGCTCCATTTGGTATCCAAGAAATGAACTCCCTCTTTTATATGCCCATGGCCGGCGAATTTAATATGTTGGGAGCTCAGATTAGCCAAGATGGAAAAAGTGCAGGATCCGCAAAGGAAATCAACCTACGCGTCGAAGCAGTTCCAAGTGATATCGATCAATCCGAATGGTCGTACGTCGCTGCTTGGGGAAGCCCGGAGCAAGTTCTCGCATACCTCAAAGATTGCAACCTTCACAAAACAGATTTGCAGCTCATCTTGTGGAGGCTGAGCGATAAGGACTTCTTCGCGAAGTGCATTCAAGTTTTGCGGGAATTGGGTGCGTTTGACCCGAGGGTGTGGGCCTATGGATGGAAGCATGATGATCGAGATCGGATTCGCGAACACTTGAACGGTGCTACCGACTGGATCCAGTACGGATTACCCTTCTTCCATTCTGATCTTGTCGATATCGATGCTGAATCCAGAATGGTGTTTGAGCACTTCGACTTTCGTCCTCTCGTGCTGGCTCGATTTCATCCACTGGGCGAAAAAACGCAAATCTTAAACGACGCGTTTCGGGTTCAATACGATCAAGTTCTAGAGAAGATCACCTATCAATCGAATCTCGCGCCCATGGATCGATTGAGCATGGTGTACTACCTCCTATTACAGAATCGCATCGACGAGGCCATGGCGATGTTTCAAAAGGTGGATCGCGTTGCACTGGCACAAGCAGAGCCTAGAGCCGAGATGCAAATCGACTACATGGAAGCGTATTTGGCAGTCATAACGAGGGATTACCCATCAGCGAGCAAAATTGCTTCGAGGTACATCGACTACCCACATGGTCGATGGGAGACTCTGTTCCGACAAATGCGCCGCCACATAGCGCAGCGAGATTCCTTGGAAACCGGCATGGAGCTCGCCAGCGAGTCCGAGTTGAGGAGCTCGGAAAGTACGTCGGAACGCATTCTCTTTGGCGACCGTGAAACGGCCTTGGCAACGCAATCCGAGTCCGAACCTTCGTTGGAATTGCTGGAAGACGGGAACTCCGTTTCGGTGCAATACCGCAACGTGGATTCGTTCGAAATTCGCTTTTACCCCATGGATGTCGAGTTGCAATTCAGCCGCTATCCCTTTCAAAGTGGGGAAAGCAAACCTTGGAGTCGAATCGAATCGAATCGGAAGGATCGCATCACCGTCCAAAAGGAATCGCGGTGGGGAACCCATGCTATTTCCATTCCCCACGAGTTTCGAAATTCCAACTTGATGCTAGAAGTTGTCTCTGGTGGTGTCTCGCGAACCCTACTGATGTATTCCCATTCCCTGCGAACGCAATTCGCTAGCAATGCGGGGCAAGTCCAAGTGTTGCAGAAGGGAGGGACACGTCCCGTCGAAGGAGCTTATGTGAAGGTGTATGCTCGTGGGATGGATGGGACGGTGCGTTTCTACAAGGACGGGTATACCGATCTGCGCGGTCGGTTCGACTACACAACAGTGAGTGTCGGTGAGCTCGAAAATGTAGAGCGGTTCGCCCTTTTAGTCCTTCATCCCGATTTGGGAGCGGTTGTCCGTGAAGCTGCTCCGCCGAAGCGATAGGCCATTGCTATTGGCCTTGGAGCGGCGATTTGCTATCGACGATGTCGAGTGCAGCCATTGCACTAGACAGTCGGAATCCGTGATCCAATGGGACGATAGAAAAGGGGAGAGAGCAAGGATGCTCCTGGGCAGCGCTAGAATTCGACAGGTTCGTATGAGAACTCTCCTTTCGATCGTGTATTTGTCGATGGCATTTGTCACGATCGCGACAGCGCAGGAAAGTCCTCCTCCGGCCACAACCGCTTCCCCATCCGCATCTCCAGTGATTCCCTCGCTGGAGAGTCCGGGCAGCCCGCAGCCGAATGCCGCTCCCAAGGCATTGCAAGACTTCACGCTTCCCAAAAATGCGGGACAACAGTGGGTGGAGTATGACATTCGCCCCTTTACGAAAAACGTCAAGGGAATGGACAAACCACAGCAATGGCTAGTGGATTGGATCATTCGCGAGACGGGTAGCGATGCTTGGTTTCACGAGCCGTTTGGGGTTTTGAGTGGCGACAAGGACACGCTGCGCGTCTACCACACACCGGAGATGCAGAGGAAAGTTGCGGCCATTTACGAAAAGTTTGTCAATGGGACCAGCGAACCTCAGATCTTTGGACTTCGCATCATCACGATCTCCAACCCGAACTGGCGTTCCAGAGCATTCGGATTGATGCGGTCAGTACCATCGGATTCCGCTGGCGTTTCCGCTTGGTTGATGCCAAAGGAGAATGGAGCGATTTTCTTAGCACAACTGCGAGAACGTTCCGATGCACGCGAATTGCAAGCCGTCGAGATTCCGCTTTACAACGGCCAATTGCAACATATGGAACAACTCCGCTCTCGCAATTACCTCAAGGAATTTGTCCGTAATCCAGCTGTCGCATTTCCACCCTACCAACCTGTAACCGATGAAATTCGTGAGGGCTTTAAACTTCAAGTAAGTCCTTTACTTAGTTTGGATGGGCGCTCTGCGGATCTTTTGCTTCAGTGCGAGATCGACCAAGTCGAGAGGCTCAATCCGGTCAAGATCGATCTTCCGCTAGCTCCTAACCAAGTACAGAGCGTGCAGATCGAAGTGCCTCAAGTCGTCTCGTGGCGTCTACGTGAACGATTTGTTTGGCCAACCGATCAAGTCCTTTTGCTTTCATGCGGTGTCGTGGCAACGCCATCTGGGCCCGTCGACAACTCGTTGGTCGGGAACCCTCCCACTTTGTTCGGCATCAATCGCATCATCCCGCCGGTCGGACAACGAAACGACGCGTTGCTTTGGATCGAGTACAAGGGGACCGCATCGAACCATCTATCGGCCCCTGGTCCTTCGGGGCAAACCCCACCGGGAACCAATCCTCAACAAGCCTCGAATCCCTTGTCGCGAGGTCGTTACTAGCGAAGAAACGGGACCTTGCACACCAGGCCAGAAGAGGAACTCGCATTGAGCGTCAACCCATATCATTCCCATTCATCGGGCTCGGAGATTCCCGGGCTCAGCTCATCCGATACGAAAGAGATGGGGGCTACGTTCAAATCCCTTTTGCGGTGGCAAATCTTAGTCGCTATCCTCGGAGTTCTCATAACAGCGTTTTGGACGATCGTTCCATTGGTGCAATTTCTGGCATTCCGCTTCGCCAACGCAAGAGGAATAGGTGGCTTGTTTTTTGTCACGATCTACTTCGGGTTTTCGATTTTGATGTATGCCGTTCCCACGTGGAAACTATTTCAAGCCATTCAGTCGCTGCGACGTTATCGAAACGGAGTTGCATCCGTCCTTGATGTCATTCACGGACAGTTGTCCTTTTGGAGAACAGTGGGTTGTATCGCACTCCTCCTGGTTGCCTATTACTTCCTGGCGATTCTCTACTCGCTTTTTTATGGATTCGGTTTTCGACCGTTTTAAGCACTAAGATGAATCGAATTACTTTCCTTGCCTACTTCGGTTGTTTGCTCCTCGCTGGAGCTGGCTGCAAGATGTCCGCTCCCATCTACACATGGCAAGCTGCGTTGGTTCCTCGCCCGGGCCCAGTCAAGGTTGCTGTGGGCCCCGTGGGTATCGCATCGCGGGCTCAGCGGACCAATGACATGCTCAACGCGGACCTTCAAGAAGCTGCATCGAAACTCCAATTCGCATTGCAATCGACCGAACCGGACCAAGCCGCCAATCTCCTCGCCATCCATCCAGCCGAATTGGAACGCGTGAGTTTGATTCAACTCGTATCCTACGACTCGCAACCGAACGATTCCGCGACCATCGGCGCCGCCAGAACGGTAGGAGCGGACTTCATCTTGCAAGGAAACATTGTCAATGCAAGGTTGAAACAAGATGAAGCACCGAAGCGAAAAACATTGAAGACCATGCTCTTCGGCGAAAAGAAGATACCCGAGTATGTCGTGACCCACTGGACCATCACCGACGTCGCATCGGGACAGCGCGTTGCGGAAAAGACGCTCCACTTCGATTTGCCATCGGCAGAGAAACGGTACTTCGATTTGGGTTACCACATACCGGGAAATGACGGTCGAGTCTTGATGGCTTCGTCGCGTGCAGCTTGGGAGTTGGTTGCCTCGAGCCCCATTCGCACCGAAGCGATGATCGATCTTCCTTGGTTTTGGATCGGCTCGTCGCAGGTACGCAAAGGAAATGGTTTTGCAAAGCAGGGACGATGGGATCTAGCAGAGCGAGAATGGCAGGAGGTAGCCGACCGCCATCCCACCAATAAGGCAGCTTGGACCAATCTCGCTATCGCTGCAGCCGGCAAAGAAGATTTCGAATTGGCGAGAAATCGAGTCCGACATTCTGACACATACTGGCCAGGTGACTCCACATTCAAAACAAAATTGTGGATAGAAAAACATCAACGCGAATATCATCAAGCGTTTGGGATCGCGCCCCCTGCGGAAGGATGGGAGTTTCCTGATGCAACCATCGCTACACTCGATGATTCTCCCGACGCAAAGAGCATCTATCGATAGGGAAGTGGCACGACAATCTGTCGCCACATAAAAACATCCTCTCGATGGGGATGTGCTGAAAGGGTTGTCTCTATCGTCCGAGCCTGTTATGGTTGTTTGACATCATTCGTTTTAAGTTTGTGCTTAAGACTTACGTTTCCAACAAAGTCGCGATGGACATGTCGTGGCATGAACCAATTGCAGGACGATGACGAAACTTGAGCAGGTTAAGATTTCATTAATCAGTTTGCATGGCTTGATCCGCGCACGCGATCCTGAGTTAGGTCGCGATGCAGACACGGGCGGGCAAGTGAAGTATGTGTTGGAGTTAGCGGCAGAGCTATCTCGGCATCCACAAGTGCGCGAAGTGGAGCTGATCACGCGGCAAATTATCGATCCGCGCATTGGGCCCGAATACAGCAAGGTCGAAGAGCCGATTACGGATCGCGCAAAGATCGTTCGCGTTCCGTTTGGGCCTCAACGTTATCTTCGCAAAGAGTTGTTGTGGCCTTATATAGAACTGTTCGTGGATCAAGTCCTTTCGCATTTCAAACGAACAGGATTACCAGACATCCTTCACGGTCATTATGCAGATGCGGGGCTTGCCGGGGCCCAGCTCGCGAGGCTACTGCATATCCCCTATGTGTTTACGGGGCATTCGCTTGGACGAGTCAAGCGTGAGAGGCTTTCTATCCACGCCAAAGACCTGGATCACCTTGATAAAAAGTATCATTTCAAACCTCGTATCGAGGCAGAAGAGATAGCGCTCGAGACAGCGACGATGGTAGTCACGAGCACCAATCAGGAAGTCGACACGCAGTACGCAGTATACGATCATTACGTACCCGGGCGCATGGAGGTGATCCCGCCCGGGGTCGATCTAGGATTGTTTTCTCCCCCGCCCGAGGCTTGGGAAGTTCCTTCGATCGATGGCAGGATTCGAGCGTTTCTTCGGGAGCCGGAGAAACCCATAATTTTGGCGATGTCACGGCCGGACGAGCGAAAAAACATCTCAACGATCGTACGAGTATTTGGAGAGAGTCGTGAGTTGCGAGAGCGCGCGAATCTTGTCCTCATTCTTGGTACGCGAAGCGATCTCGATAGTCTGCCATCGAGTCAGCAAGATGTATTCGTAGAGCTTTTAAAACTTGTGGATATGTACGATCTCTACGGGCAGGTCGCCTATCCCAAGTGGCATTCTCCGAACGAGGTTCCAGACCTTTATCGGCTTGCTGTCCATCGTCGAGGTCTGTTTATCAATCCCGCTCTTACCGAACCGTTTGGTCTCACGTTACTCGAAGCGGCTGCGACAGGATTGCCGGTCGTCGCTACCAACGATGGCGGTCCGCGGGACATTCTAGCCAATTGCCAGAATGGCTTATTGATCGATCCTCTCGATCATAAGAATATCGAAAAATCATTGCTTCGAGTGTTGACCGAACCAGCTCAATGGCAGGAATGGTCGGAGAACGGAATACGTGGAGTTCATCAGCACTATACTTGGAAACAACACGCGGATCGCTACCTAAGAGATTTGGCCGACATCCTCGAGAATTCGCCATCTCCAGTGCTTTGCAATGTCGCCGCCACTCGCCGTCTGCCCAGCTTTGATCGATTGTTGATCACCGATTTGGATAATACTCTTACCGGTGACGACGATGCACTGAGAGAATTGGTCGATCGTGTTTGCAACCTCGACTATGTGGGTTTTGGAATTGCGACCGGTCGCCCGTTGAAGAGCGCGTTGGAGTTGATTGAATCGTTGAGGCTTCCCAGGCCCGATTTGATTCAATCGGATGCGGGGACTCAGTTGCACTACGGGAAGGGGCTCGCTCCCGATATCACTTGGCAGAAGCAAATTGGCTATGCCTGGAAGCCAGAGGAGGTCCGAGCTATTCTCGATTCTCAGCCAGGATTGAGTTTGCAGGACGAAGAGCACCTCTCGTATTACAAGGTCAGTTATTTATGGGACAGCAAGATTGCACCGAGTATCGCTAAAATAAAAAAAATGCTGCGCGAGGCAGGTGTACGGGCTAAGGTTCTATTGTCCCTCGGAATGTATTTGGATGTTATTCCGGTTCGCGGCGGAAGCGATCTTTCCCTTCGGCATGTACTATGGAAGTGGGGATTCTCTCCGGAGAATGTCTTGGTGGCAGGGGATTCAGGGAACGACGAAGGGATGCTCACAGGGCGAACCTTAGGTGTTGTTGTATCGAATTACAGTCCAGAATTAGAGCGATTGCGAAACCGACCACGCATATACTTCGCATCAGCGCCGCATGCACGAGGAATCCTCGAAGGTGTTGACTACTATCACTTCTTAGACCAAATCGTCATTCCGAATGATCAAATCGACTGATCCGTCAAACCTTGATCTCGCCTTGGAGGCCGAACTCTCCTTGAGGCGATTGGCTCGGCGGCTGGATTCGGTTTGGGAGCAGTTGGGGGTCGAGGCGAAGAGTATCCTTCGAGTGGAGTTCGAAGAGCGTCTGCAAGAATACTGGCAGACATTGTTTCGTCTGCTATTCGAGCTTTATGGATCTCGGTACGACTTCATCTATCATCTGGAATGTATCCTGCAGACGCTGATAGAAGCATGGGTCTCGCGCGATCCAGCGCTTCAGAACATGGATCGGCAGAGGATCAACCGACCCGATTGGTTTGAGAGTGAGCGCATCGTAGGCGGCGCGCTATACGTCGATTTATTTAGCGACAATCTTGGTAAACTCCGTCAGTGTATTCCCTATTTCCAGGAGCTGGGGATTACCTATCTGCACTTGATGCCACTCTTCGCGGTTCGACCAGGAAACAATGACGGTGGGTATGCCATTAGCAATTACAGATCGGTCGATCCTCGCCTCGGAACGATTGACGATTTGAAGGCATTGGCTGCGGACTTGCGACAATCGGGTATCTGTCTGGTTCTCGATTTTGTATTCAATCACACGTCGGACGACCACCAATGGGCGCGTGCCGCGCAAGGTGGGGATCGGGAATTTGAACAGTATTACTACATCTTTCCAAATGCAGAAATTCCAACTCAGTACGAACGGACTTTACGAGAAATCTTTCCAACCGTGCGCCGTGGTAACTTCACACGTCACGACGGAATGGGAAAATATGTATGGACCACATTCAACAGCTTCCAATGGGATCTCAATTACAGCAATCCGAGCGTATTCAACGCGATGTTGAATGAGATGCTTTTCATTGCGAATACAGGCGTTGATATTCTACGACTCGATGCCGTCGCGTTTATTTGGAAGCAAATGGGAACAAGTTGCGAAAACTTGCCCCAAGCCCACACGTTGGTAAGGGCTTACAATCTTTGTGCTCGAATCGCTACGCCCGGATTGTTATTCAAATCGGAGGCGATCGTCCATCCCGACGAAGTCGTGCGATACATCGATCCCATGGAATGCCAGATTTCCTACAACCCAACGTTGATGGCGTTGCTTTGGGAGTCTCTTGCGACGCGCAAGACGGATCTTCTGGTACGATCCCTCAGCTATCGACACCGTTTGCCCTCCGGAACGGCTTGGGTCAACTATCTTCGTTGTCACGACGATATCGGTTGGACTTTTGACGATGCCGATGCGGCGGCCATCGGTATCAACGCGTATGACCACCGGCAATTTCTCAACGCCTTTTATACAGGTCAATTCCCCGGTTCGTTTGCCCACGGTATTCCATTTCAGCACGACGTGAAGACTGGGGATATGCGTATCAGTGGTACGCTCGCTTCGCTCGCGGGGCTTGAACAAGCCATCGAGCGAAACGACGAAGGTCTGAAAGAACTAGCGATCCGACGGATGTTACTATTGCAAGGACTGACGCTGAGCGTCGGGGGTATTCCCCTGCTTTATATGGGAGAAGAGTGGGCAACGCTAAATGACTATGATTTTGTGAAGGATCCCGCCAAAGCAGGTGATACGCGCTGGGTCCATCGTCCCAAGATGCGTTGGGAGTACCTACAGGAACTCGATGAATCGATGAGTCAAGACACGTCGCTCCGCAAACGCGTCTTCCGATCGTTGCAGCATATGATCCGTCTCCGTAAGGCCAACCCTGCTTTTGCTGCACAAGACATGGAGTTGATTCAGCATTCCAATTCTCACGTGCTAGCCTTTGTTCGACGTCACCTAGGGAATCAGACAATCGTCATCGCGAATTTCTCCGAAGACCCGCAAACTATCCCTGGCAATGTGCTCCGAACGTTTGGCTTCGGACGCTTCTTTCAAGACCAGTTAACCCAAAAGACCATCGGTACTTCGGAGGCAATTTCGATTGCCCCCCTCCAACTGATGTGGTTAGTGAGAGAATAAACGATGAGCACTAAACCACTTGGTCGATTCGTATTGGCCACCGATTTGGACGGGACTCTGATTCCTTTGCCCGGCGTAGAAGGGAATACAGAAGACTTGGACGCATTGAAGCGACTGCTGGCGATGAGACAGATTCCGTTGGTATTTGCGACGGGGCGGCATTTGGGATCGATTGTTTCTGCGATCGAATCGTTCTCCCTTCCTATTCCAGATTGGATCATTGCGGATGTCGGTACAACGATTTACCAGCGCAATGAAAATGGGTGGGAATCCATGGCTGCATATGCGCAACATCTCGAAGCGACTTTAGAGGGCGCGGAGCTTGCTGATTTCGAGCATCGCTTTCGACAGTACGATGGACTGACCCTGCAGGCCAAGGAGAAGCAATCTCGCTTCAAACTCAGTTATGATTGTCCACGTGACTCGACATTTGATTTGGCGATGCTAATGCAAAATGAATTGGATGCGATCTCTGCACCTTTTGCGATCACTGCAAGCCTAGATCCCTTTACGGCACAGGGGTTGATCGATGTCCTTCCACGCGCCGCCTCGAAAGCACTTGCTTTGCAGTGGTGGGCAGAGACGAAGGGCTGCGATTTTGAATCGGTACTCTTTGCTGGCGATTCCGGCAACGATTTGGCGGCTCTCACCGCAGGGTTTCGATCCATCTTGGTCGCCAACGCAGATCGTGAACTGGTTGATCAGGTCAAGGTGGCACATGCAAACGCTGGTTGGAATGATCGCCTATTCATCGCGAATCAGATGGCAACCAGCGGGGTATTAGAAGGTTGTCGATGGTATGGCTTGGGCTGAGACCGGCGATTCCAACGCCATGCGACCGACTCATCTCAAGGAGCAAGGCGTTCGATGGTCCAGGGTCCACTCCTTTCGATACGTCGGTATCGAAATCGATCATGGAGACGCGATGGTCGCCCTTGCCAAAACTCGATTTCGCTGGGAATGAGCCGATAGCCGCCCCAATGGCCAGGGCGAGGAATGGGGCGTCCCGCATACTCCTGCTCCAATCGATCTACATACTCCTGAAGATCCTGCGAATGAGGGAGTGTTTTGGATTGAGGCGATGCGATGGCACCCAGTTGGCTCGATCGAGGCCGCGCTGCAAAGTATTGGTCTGACATTTCTACGGAAGTCTTTGACACCGCGCCTCGAACCCTCACCTGACGTTCAAAGCAAGGCCAAAAGAAATGGAGCGAGGCGTTGGGGTTCTCTCCCAGTTGTTGGCCCTTATCCGAATCGTAGTTGGTGAAGAAACAAAAACCTTCATCAATCCCTTTGAGCAACACGGTTCTAGCTGCAACCCCTCCATCCAGCGTTCGCGTGGATAAGGTCATCGCGTTGGATTCAAACCACTCAGGCAACTCGGCAGACTGCAGCTCGACCCACCAATGCTGAAAGAGAGTGAGCGGACAATCAGGCAACTCCTCGCGTCGAAGCGAGCCAAATGTGTAGTTTCGCCGAAGATCTTGCAAATTCATTCCAACACCTTATCTCACACTTCGATCGCAAGCACTGAGGGTTGAGGTCGCTTCACCGTGGATTCCAAACCGTAAAGCTTAGCGACCTCCGTTGATTCCTCAACCGAGACCACCTATGGCGATTCACCGGTTTGGCACATTTTTTGCATCGTCTAAGAACCCTCGACGGTTTTCGATTGTCATTCTGACAATGGCATCGGTTGCCTTGCTGTGTTTTTGCCAAAACGAAGCTGGGTGTTTGCCAATGCAACACGGAACACCGCAGGGGGAGAGAAGAAGGGGGGGATTCACTATGAGTCGTTGGAAAGAACAATCCGTTGGCCCCGAGGTTCCGCGGATCTCGCTAGCAGGTACTGTATTGGTCGCTGCGCCGCAATGGACCGATTCTGTCTATGGTAGGTCCGTTTGTATTGTGGTCGAACATTCTGCTAAACAGGCTATCGGAATCGTGCTGAATAAGCGGCTCGAAATAGACATTAGTCCTGTCTGGAATTTCATTTCGGATGGAGCAAGTCATGAGATGGCGATCTCCACCCCACACATAAACTTCGGGGGTCCGCAGAGCGGGCCCATTGTTGCCATCCACCAAGACAAAATGCTCGCCGAAGGTGGAAACGAATTCGGAGTGTACTTGGCCGCCCAAGCCGATCACTTGAAGCAGTTATTCACTGCAAGCCAGAATCCGTTTCGGCTCTACATCGGCCACGCCCTTTGGGGTCCCCATGAGCTGGAACAACAAATCGTCGACGGAGCTTGGCATGTTCTCCCTGCGGTACCTGAATTGGTGTTCGACGATGAAGCCACGATGTGGCACCGAGCGGTTCGCACGATTGGAAACAATGTGCTCGAAAGCATCACGGGACTACCCGCATCCCGTGTGGTTGGTCTGCTGAACTAACTAGATGGGATGGACGCTTGCCGGAACTCGGTCAGCGTTCTCCATCGGCAAGAACTCCGCTTCCAAACGGGCCAGCATGTCATCATCGAGAGCGTGCTCGAGCATATCCGCTCCTCGATCCAGGGCCGTGGGGGAGAGATCAGCCAAGTTTGAAAAGTAAATCTCTAGCAGCCGGTGCCGCCGCACGGCTTTTGTCGATTCTTGAATACCACGCGCGGTTAGAACGATGTCTCCTTGGCTGTTCCGATTTGCTAACCCCTGTCGGCAGAGAATATCGATCGCGCGCCGCAATCGGCTGTCCCCCCACGATCCCATCTGGATGAGCGCACTGGGAGAGACCCCTTCCGATCGAATCTGGCCGTGAGGTTGGGGAGCCACCCCTCTCGATTCGAGCACTTCAAACACAGCGCGAAGAAGATGCTCGGTATCGGCTCGATGCTGAGCCAGGTAATGCGACCAAGCTTTCCAGAGAATCCCCTTTTGAGTACCAAACAAAAAGCTGAGTAGGAAAAAAAATGTAGCTGCCAATACAATCGATGGCCCCGTCGGCAGACGTTCCACCCAGAGGCTCCCCAGCGACCCCAATACTCCAGACATTCCCCCGATCCCTGCGCTCAACCAAACCGTACGACCTAGCCTCTCGGTCCAAAATCGGGCACAGACAGGCGGTGTCACCATCAGAGCCACCACGAGAATGACGCCGACAACATTCGCTCCGACAATGACCACCAGGAGCACCGAAGTCATCAAGAGAAGGTCGAGCCAGGAAACAGGCCACCCATTTGACGCGGCGAAGGCACTGTCGAAACAAAGGAGCTGCAACTCCTTTCGAAACAAGACCAGCATGCCTAACACTAAGGTCGTCGCGATCCAGATCATATGAAAATCGATTGTCACGATCGAGGCGGTCTTCCCAAGAATGAAATTCTCAAGCCCCGCAGCATTGCCGTCTGGCAACTGTTGCACGATGCTGAATAGAACCATACCGAATCCAAAAAAAACACTCAAAACGATGCCAAGAATCGCATCGGGTTTGAGTTTCGTAAACCGCCCCAGCACCAAAACGCTCAGCGATCCCATCCCCCCGGAAATTGCGGCTCCCAACAATAAGAACAGGAGACTTTTCCCATCTCCCCCTGCGAGGACTTGGAGGAGGAAAGACAATGCGATGCCTGGCAAGGCAGCATGGCAGATGGTGTCGCCAATAAGGGACTTTCGTCTCAGCAGCAAGTAAACACCGACCGCGCCGGCTAAACAGCCGAGCGTCCCTGCGCTAATTGTGACGAGACGGGTATTGAAGTCGAACATGGACGTCAGTATACGCGGGACCAGTGGGATCGGTCCATCACAGCCCTGCACGTTCGTTGGCCACAATTTTTCGGTAGACTTGCCAAGTCTCCTCCGCACAACGTTTCCACGAAAATGCTTCCGCGCGATGCCCTCCCAATCGCGCGAATTCCAATCGCTTTGACTCGGATTCCCAAAGTAAATCGATCGCATGACTGACTTCGTGTGGACATTCTGGATCCACGAGAATCCCTGCATCCCCCACGACCTCCGGGAGCGAACTCCGGTTCGATGAGATCACTGGGCATCCCAACCCCATCGCTTCGAGCGGTGGAATACCAAATCCTTCATAGAGTGAAAGGCAGACAAAACAAAACGCATGAGCATAGAGCGCCGCCAACGATAGGTCGTCTGCCCTGAGTGCGTGGATGGGGAATTCCGCTCCTACCACTTTGCTGTAACTCTCTCGCTCCGCAGGGGTAAGGGGCTCCCCTCCAACACAGACGATCCCTTGAATTTCCTTCTTGCAGCGTGACTGGCTCAGTGCGTGAATCAGCCCCTGAAAATTTTTATAACCATGCCGTGCACCGACCCAGAGGATAAATCGGCCTTGTGCAATCGGAGTCGTACTGGTCAACAATTCCCAACGATTTTCAATAACCTCTTTCTTGAAATGGCTATGCAAATCCGAAGCGAGTGGGACCACGGTGATTCGATCTGGAGCGACTTGTAACCACTCGACCATGTCTCGTTTCGTACACTCCGAAATTGCGATCAGATGAGCCGCTCTCTCCGCACAGGTTTTCTTAATCGGCAACAGTTTTTGCTTGTTCGCAATCTTCTCATGGATCATATCGTAGAAGGTAACGACGTTGGGAACCGACCAATCTACGTCTCCTTTAGGGTAGTAGGTCCAGTGCCGAATATCGGTGCGTCGACTTCGCAGGGGTCGACAAACACGATTCACGAATCGCAGGAGATTTCCCGCCCCCCGAAACTTCGGTAGATAGTAAGGGGCTATTCTCGGATGCAACTCCCTTTTATCTCGTAGGTAGGTGCAGCAGTGCACCCAAGCGTCGATGGTGACACGGCAATCGGGCCGTTGATGGAGCTGCGCGATCAATTCCGAAAAGTAGCGACCGATTCCCCCCGTCGCCTGGTATTCGAAGATATCACTGGTGAATGCGACTCGGATCGATCCCGAAGTCCCCTCCATGGCTAAGCTCCTTGCGATGTCGATCGCATCAATCGATTGGGAGGTCGGGTTGCTGCCAAATACTCATCCCTCCGTCGACAAAGATGGTCTGACCGTGGATGTGCTCTGCCTCATCGCTTAGCAAAAAGACCGCCAGACCACCGCACACCTCCGCATCGGGTACTTGACCGTTCGGCGTATGCAATTCCATCCAACGCAACACGTCGGGCCGTGCCTCGAGGACTTGGTTCGTCAGGGGGGTTCGTACCAAACCTGGAGCAATAGAGTTCACACGGATGCGGTGTGGAGCGAGCGCCACACACAGTGATCGGACCATCCCGCCGACTGCGGCTTTCGAGGCATCGTATGCCGTATGCCCAGGCTCCGCCAAAAATCCATTGATCGATCCGGTGAACAGGACTCGGCCGGCGGTACCATGTGCGATCCACCGCTTGGCAAACGCCTGCGTAAGAAAGTACCCCGTCTCCACGTTGATTCGAAACGTTTTGCACCATGTCGACTCGTCCATTTCCAAGAACGAGGAATCGATAAAGACACCTGCATTGTTGACGAGGAGCGAAACGTGAGACAATGCCGGGTGAGACTCGGGGGAAAGGAGCCTCAACGTTTCTTGGACGGGCAGGGAGAGATCGGAACAAATCAAGGTCGCCTCGACCCCCGTGGCTCGGCAGGCCGCGACCGTAGCGTTCGCAAATTCGTCCTCCGACTTGCCATGGATGACTACATTTCCACCCGCCTTGGCAATCCTCTTAGCAATCGCCGCCCCGACCCCTTGCGTCCCGCCTGTGATCAGCGCTGTCCGTCCCCTTAAATCCATGTCCATCCTTTTTGGGAGCAATAGGCATCAACTCGCGGCAAGCTGCGGAGTGAGTGCAAAAAAGGTATCCGAGATTGCCTCTCCGACTGTATTGAGCTGAAGTTGCAAATCGTCGATCGACTCATGAAGTCCGACGCTCATGATATCGTCGATGTGCATGTAATCGAGCTCGCTTCGCAGTCGTCCCAGCAATTGTTCGGGGCGATTATTGAAATTACCGGGAGTTCCTCCCGTTATGTTGAGCAGAGACTGCTCCGCGCGGATGATACAGAAGCGTACCGCGCGTGGGAAGTTGCGGTCCAATAACAAGAATTGAACGACATGCTTCGGTGAGAGCCGTCCGAATCGCTTTCTATACATCTCGAGCGCGCTAGCACTCTTGAGCAAGGTTCCCCATTGACTGATATCCAGAGGGGTCCCGACCAGCTCCACACCCGGAAGGAGCAGATAGAACTTCACATCCAAAATTCGGGAGGTTTTGTCCGCGCGTTCGATCAGCGTCCCCAAGCGTCCAAAGTTCCATGCTTCGCCATGCGACATCGTCCCATAGGTCACCCCTTCCAGTAAATAGCCCGCTTGCTTGATGCGTCCAAAGAACTCAAACGGGGAAGCTATCGCACGAGAATCGTTGCGAGCATCGCGAACGAGCAAGTAGAACTTGTTCAATTCCTCCCACATCTGACTGCTAATCATTTCTCGTGTGGTTCGGGCGTTCTCGCGAGCTTGCTGCAGGCAGGACATGATCGAGTTCGGGTTCTCATCATCAAAGGTGAGAAACCGAATGACGTTCTCTTGATTGGCAACGGGATACCGCTCGAAAAAGAGCTCATGATCCCCCGTCGTGTAAATCAACGGTTCCCACTGCAGTTGACGATCGAATCCCATGTCGATCGTCAAGTTGAGGGTGACGTCAATAAATCGCGCTACATTTTCTGCACGTTCGGTGTAGCGGCTCATCCAAAATATCGAATTGGCGACTCGTGATAACATCTCAATTCCCTAGCCTTTCGATCGCAAAACCCAAGTATCTTTGCTGCCGCCTCCTTGAGAGGAGTTCACGACGAGCGAGCCTTTGACCAACGCGACGCGGGTCAATCCACCGGGGACAATGTAAATCTCTTCGCCATACAAAATGTAGGGGCGAAGGTCCACGTGGCGTCCGTCAAGCCTGTCGCCGCAAAGCGTCGGAACAGTCGAAAGTGCCAACATGGGTTGCGCGACGTAATTGCGAGGATTCGATCGAATCAAGTCCCGATATTGATCGTGTTGCTCCTTCGTTGCTTTTGGACCGAGCATAATACCGTAACCGCCCGATTCGTTCGCAGGTTTAATAACCAAGTCTGCGATATTGTCCAACACATACTGCCGCTCTTCTTCCTCGGCACACAAGTACGTCGGGACATTCGGGAGACTGATTTCTTCTCCCAAGTAATATTGGATCATCTTCGGTACATATGCGTATACGGCTTTATCATCCGCTACCCCCGTACCAGGCGCATTCACCAGCGCCACACGTCCCTTTCTGTAAACATCCATCAACCCTCGCACACCCAAGGTCGAATCGGCTCGAAGACAATCCGGGTCGAGGAACGCGTCGTCGATGCGTCGGTAGATGACATCGACCCGTTTCAGTCCCTTGGTCGTTTTCATGTGAACGCAACCATCGTGGACCAACAAATCACTCCCCTGGACCAACTCCGCTCCCATTTGCTGGGCTAGAAAGCAGTGTTCAAAATATGCAGAGTTGTAGATACCTGGCGTCAGCACCACCACGGTCGGATCTCTCACCCCCTCGGGTGCAACATATTGCAACATCTTGAGCAATTGCTCGGGATACGTTTCCACGGGCAAGATCGACTGGCCGTCGAACAATTGAGGAAACGTCCTCTTCATCACTTCCCGGTTCTCGATCACATACGACACCCCGGATGGGCATCGAAGGTTATCTTCCAACACATAGACTTGCCCATCAGCCCCCCGAACCAAATCGGTGCCGGTGATGTGACACCAAATTCCTTTCGGCGGATTCATCCCCTGGATTTGGTGTAGATACCCTTTGCTCGTTTGCACCATGTACTCCGGGAAGACGCCATCCTTCACGATCCGTTGTTCGTGGTACATGTCGTCGATGAACATGTTCAGAGCTCGTATGCGTTGTTTCAAGCCCAACTCAATCGACTGCCACTCCATCTCTTCGATGATTCGTGGAATCAAATCGAAGGGCCAGACCTTTTCGGTCCCAGCGGCATGACCGTAGACATTGAACGTGATGCCCATATTGAGCAATTCGTGATCGGCCGCCTTCTGTCGAAGCTGCAACTCCCCAGACGCCAACCCAGCCAGCTTGTTCACAAGAAACTTTGCTGCGGCACGAGCCTCCCCGCGCTCATTGAACATTTCATCGAAGAACCCACTGGTTTGATAGGCAGCGATACCCAACGGGTCATGATTCGAGTTATCCACTCGATATTCGATACCGTCCATCGACATTCTCTGCACGTGCATACACCTAACTCTGGTTTCCGAGCGTCAGCCTTTGATTCTTTGTGCCAAGAGAGAGGATTGCAAGGCACTCCCATTCTTACAAGAAATTTCTCCTCAGTGGCAACCCCGCCACCGATTTTGAACAAAGTTTGGGGTTTTCTGGATGGCCAAATCTCGAAGAATAGATCGATCCTGTCGCCGACAGGGCCTCGCCGCTTCCCATCTCCCATATCGATAGGCAAAGGGTATCTATGAGCGATTCCACCTCGTCTGCTCCAAGCCCCCAGAAGTTTGCAAAACCATCCTACCTTCCGCTCCTGCTGGCAGCCCTCTTCATGACCGTTGGCATCACTGCTCTGGTCTACCTCGGGCGAGAAGAAACCCGGCTTCGAGGAACCCCAATCGGGGAACTCGATTTGCAGCCTCTCCTATTTACCGAAAAACCACTCGATCTCGCTGAGATGCAAGGCAAAGTCCTCGTCCTCCACTTTTGGGGCTTTTGGTGCGGGCCCTGCCTGATGGAATATCCAGAGTTTGCAACATTGCAAAAGGAATACATCGACTCCCAGGATGTGGAGTTCGCGAGTGTCGCATGCGGAGATCGGTCTCCTGAAACCAAGGATGACCTGGCTTTCTACACGAAGAAGTACCTGGATCGAGAAAAGATCGAAGACATGCCCATCTACTGGGATCCAGTCGAATTCTCACGTCAGCAAGTCAGTTTGCTATTCAAGTCGGGAGGATTCAGCTATCCCACCACAATCGTCCTGGACAAACAGGGAAAGATCGCCGATATCTGGCGCGGAACCATCAGCGGTAACACGCTCAAAAATTCCATCGAAGCCGCGAGAAAGCAGTAATCCCTTGCAATCCGATTCCTTCAAACGCCCCATCGTCGCGATCACGCTTGGCGACCCCACCGGCGTCGGGCCGGAGATCACGGCTAAGTCGCTTGCCGATCCAAAGCTGCAACAAGCCGCTCGGTTCGTCGTGATTGGATCGCCACAAGCTTTGCGACTCGCCTGCCACGTCACCCGCGTCGACTTGGATATCCAAATCGTCGACTCTCCCGAATCGATTCCCCTCACACCCTGCCAATCTTCGCCCCAGCAAGTTTATTGCATCCCTGCGGGGCCCGATGATTGGGGACACCATATCGAACCATCCATTCAAGCTCAGGGGGGCCAAGCTGCCTACGACGCGCTGGTGCGCGCTACCGATCTCGCCCTCGCTGGCCGAGTCGATGCCGTCGTCACATCCCCGCTTCAAAAGAAGTCGCTCCAATTGGCGGGCCACGACTGGCCAGGACACACCGAACTGCTGGCCTATCTGTGCAATGTGACGGATCATGCGATGATGCTTTACCTTCCTCCTGGACCTCCCAAACATGGCGGACCAGCGGGGTTAGGCGTGGTGCACGTGACGCTCCACATGGCGCTTCGGGACGTGTTCGAACACATCACTGAAAACAATATCATCGAAAAGATCCAGCTGGCACACCGCGTCTTCGCTCGTATCCGACGCTCATTGGCCCTCGATGGTCATCCCAAGATCGCCGTCACCGCGCTCAATCCCCACGCAGGTGAATCTGGTCGATTCGGGGATGAAGAATGGCGCATCATCGCTCCAGCAACCGCGAAAGCGGCAGCTTCCGGTTTCAACGTCTCAGGCCCCTATCCCGTTGACACCCTTATGCCGAAAGCAGCCGAGGGTGAGTTCGATGCCGTCGTTGCAATGTATCACGACCAAGGTCACATCGCCCTCAAACTACTCGATATGTTCGACGCCGTGAACATCACGCTCGGCCTCCCCATTGTTCGAACCAGTGTCGCTCACGGAACGGCTCATGACATCGCGTGGAGAAATATTGCGAAGGCGACGGGGATGTCCCAAGCTATCCTGACCGCTGTTCGACTTTGCGGCGTGGCGAACGAAGAGGTCACCCGATGAACACGGACGAAACACTGTTAGGTCGACACTGGTTTCTCGATTTATCCGGTTGCCAAAACATACCGGATACGCCTGCACAATTAGAGCAGATCGTTTGCGAAGCAGTGCTACTATCCGGAGCCACCATCGTCCAGCGTTGCTTCCATGCGTTCTCGCCCTTCGGATTGACCGGGGTCGTTATCATCGCCGAATCACACGTCGCCATTCATACCTGGCCGGAACATCGAGCGGTTTGTATCGATTACTTTTCCTGCTCGGATCGGATCGATGTACAGCGTTCCTTCGATTACTTGATCCGTGCTTTTCAACCCACGAGCACGAAGCGTTCTACATCGGAACGCCGCATCACTACCGATCCCACACAAGACAATTTCCAGATCAAACACTGAGCAAGACGGGCACATCCTCCCCAATGCTCCATGCTTTGAAGTCATCAGGATTGCGATACACGCGTCTGTAAACGGTATCCCGTTCGACAGGCTCGCGCCCTGCCTCAACGATCAATTGCTTGATCTGCTCCACGCTCAAAATCTCCGGTGTCGTCGCCCCCGCGTCGTGATAGATCAGTTCATGTCGGACCGTTCCATCGATATCGTCGGCGCCGTAAGCCAATGCGGTTTGGGCCGTACCGATACCAAGCATGATCCAATACGCTTTGATGTGAGGAACGTTGTCTAGCATCAACCGCGATACCGCCATTGTCCGAAGATCCATCAACGCGGAAGGCTTCTTCAAGTGCGAAAGCTTGGTGTTCTCCGGATGGAACGCCAGCGGTATGAATGTTTGGAAACCTCCGGTCTTATCCTGCAACCCTCGCAACTTCAACAGATGATCGATGCGGTGATAGGCCTGCTCCACATGCCCATAGAGCATTGTGCAATTCGTCTTCAACCCGATTTCATGCGCAGATTGATGAATTTCCAACCACTTATGTGTGTTCGCTTTGTGCTCGCAAATCTGATCCCGAACCTCGGGATGAAATATCTCCGCTCCACCACCTGGCATGCTTCCTAGCCCTGCCTCGCGCAAATCCTCAAGGATGGCTTTGGAGCTCATCTTGGTCAGGAACTCAAACCAATTGATCTCTACCGCGGTCCACCCTTTCAAATGAATCTGCGGATAGACTCGGTGCAAGTTTTCGATTATCCCTCGGTACCAATCGTATCCCCGTTGATGGTGAAGCCCTCCCACAATGTGCATTTCGGTGCAGCCGTTTTCGACTGCCTCTTGCCCTCGAGCGAGAATCTGCTCATCGCTCATCACATATCCCTTTGGATCCCGCAAGTCCGAGCGGAAAGCGCAAAACCGACAGCGATAAACACAAACGTTGGTAGGGTTTAAGTGAGTATTGATGTTGTAATACCCAACGTTTCCATTGATCCGCTCCCGAACGTAATTGGCCAATTCACCGACGGCCTGCAGCGGTGTCTCTGGAGACGAAAGGAATAAGCCATCCTCCATCGTCAGCCTTCCGCCTTGCTCCACTTTATCGCGAACAACTCGCAATCGGTCTTGTATCTCAGGTGCTACCATTGGTTCATCACTCCTTCATCGGTACTAGTCTCGCAAAACCTCGACTACCACCAAACGTCCACCGTACCGACAACTAAAAAGATAACGCTTATCACAGCATTCAACTGAAAGAATGCCAAGTTCATTTTTTCGAGAGATTGTTCGGAGACCGATCGGTGTTCGATGGCGAGCAATACTCCAACCAAGCCGACTGCGGAACCGAAAACCCATCCCAAGCCTAACGAGGGAAAAACCCAGGGCATCGAGATGGACATTATCCACATGAACGCATGACAAAGCTTCGCGATTC